>CBDDDW010000027.1:0-240574 GCA_965226805.1 Dehalococcoidia bacterium | reverse complement strand
TAGGTAGAGGATCAGGCCAGCCAAGCTGAGGAGCGAAGCCAGGAGACACGAAGCTTCGTGCGTCAGGTCCGTGCAGCGACCCGCCGTAAGCATACCCCTGAAGAGAAGATCCGCATCGTCTTGGAGGGGTTCAGACGGGAGACTACCGTTAATGACCTGTGCCGACGGGAAGGAATCAAACCCCACTTCTACTACGCCTGGACGAAGGGGTTCATGGAAGCTGGGAAGGAGAGGTTGACTCGGGACAGTGTGCGTGATGCGACCCGGCAAGAGATAGAGCAGCTCAAGCGGGAGAACAGAGAACTGAAGCAGCTGGTGGGTGAGTTGTCCCTGGAGTTGCACCGCTTCAAAAAAACAGCTCTGCCGCCCCTACACGACAACGGCACCGTCGCATGAGCGTAGTGGAACAATCGAAGGTCGTGGCTGAGGTGGAGCGACATGGTAGAGGGAAGAACAGGCGACTCAGGGAGCTTGGCATTTCCAGGAGCACGTATTATTGGTGGAGGTGGAGGCACCGGCAGGGTAGTTGGGAGGGTACGGAAGGAACTGAGAGGCCCTGGAATCGCCTGCGTCCAGAAGAGGAGGCAGTAGTGCTGGCGGCAGCCCGTGGGATGCCGACCTGGCGAAGCCGGCAGTTGGCGGCTTCGCTCACCGACCACAGAGGCCTATCGGTCTCCGCCTCCACAGTCTATCGTATTCTGAGACGGGAGGGTCTGGTGAAACGGATCGAATACCAGTTGGCAGCGAGCAAAGAGTACCAGCACAAGACCACAGGGCCCCACCAGCTGTGGGCCACCGATGCCTCCTACTTCCGTGTAGTGGGATGGGGCTACTACTACCTCGTGACGGTGATGGACGACTACTCCCGGTTCATCTTGGCCTGGAAGGTGCAACGGGACATGACGGCCAACTCCCTCATAGAGGTGGTCCAGGAAGCTGTTGACTCTACTGGTATGACTGATGTACCTCTGGAGGATCGGACCAAGCTCCTCTCAGATAATGGCTCAGGTTATGTATCGCGGGCCTTCCGCGAGTACATGCGGGTGGTGGGCATTCGCCACGTCCTGGCAGCACCCTATCACCCTCAGACCAACGGGAAGCTGGAGAGATATCACCGAACCCTGAAAGACGACATTAACCAGGTGCCATACGAGGTGGTGGAAGACTTGGAGGCGGCCATCCGGGACTTCGTCGAGTTCTACAACTACCGAAGATATCATCAGGCGCTCAGGGTTGTAACTCCGGCTGACGTGCTGGAAGGCCGTCTGGAGGCAATTCTAGCCCAGAGGAAGGAGGTACAGCGAGAGACTTTTGACCGGCGGAGGCGGTACAATCAGGAGGTCAGAGAAACCCTCAAACCAGGAGCTTCTTCACCCCAATCTCTCGGACCCAGAACTGTCCAAAACCGCTGACACCCAACACACGTCCCCAGACCCTTCGCCGAGTTTACCCTTGAGCACAGACGAATGGGCTCAGAGCCTGCAATGAACTCGCCGAAGTGGTGACAGAAAAGCGGACTTTACTTTGGGGAATGAGCACTAGTACCCAGTCAACTTAAATCTGATATAAATGTCATTCTGAGCGAAGCGAAGAATCTGGGGTGGCCGTGGGTAACCCCTCCCCAGATTCTTCGGTCGCTAGGCTCCCTCAGAATGACATGCTATCGAAATCTTGTTGACTGAGCACTAGGAACCCACTGCGGCTGGTTGACACCGGGACAGGGGGATTATAGTCTTCATGGGGAGATGTAGCTGGGCGCGGGCTCGCGCAACACGGCGAAAGCGGGAGGAGTTGGACAAGTGATCCTTGACTGCCACGTCCATTGCTATCGATATCCTGAGCACTTTCCGGAGGACAAGTATATTCAGGAGGTTATCATACCTCAGAGAGGGCTCGAGGCCGCGGAAGCGGTCAGACAGAGTTTACAGACTCCCGCTTCGAAGATCATCAACGGAATGGACGAAGCGGGCGTGGACAAGTCCCTGGCGCTGGGTATAAAAGCGGGCGCCACGGCCGGTGTAGAGGTGCCCAACGACTACCTGGCGGAGGAAGTAAAGCCCCATAGCGACAAACTGTCCTGGGCCTGCTCCGTCGTCATGACGGACCCAGGAGCCCCCGCCGAGGTCGAGCGTTGCGTTAAGGAATTGGGGGCGGTGGCCATCGGGGAGCTCGGCCCCGCATACGCCGGCTATAGTCTGGACGATCCCCGGTGCTACCCGGTCTACGAGGTGGCGCGTTCCCTGGACATGCCTCTGTTGATCCACGCCGGCACGACCATTCCCAACACCTCGTACCTTGAGCACGCCGATCTGTCGGCCCTTGACACGGTATGCGTTGATTTCCCCGAGCTGAAGGTAGTGCTCGCCCACTTCGGCGGTCCTTTCTACCAGGAGGCCTCCTTTCTGTTGATGAAACACCCTAACCTGTTTGCCGATGTCTCCCTGATGCCAGGCCTCGCTGGTCTGATTCCCGGTAGGCCAGCTCGAGTAAGCGCCCCGTACCTCCACCTGGACTTTCCTCTCCTTTACTACTTCAGCCAGCCCGCCCGCGACACGGATAAGCTCCTCTGGGGCTCGGACAATGAGGGCGCCAAGGGTTCCATTGAAGGTTTCCTTGGTGTCAATAAGCGCCTGGAGAAGATGGGCGTGTCCACAATCCCCGACGACGCCTTGGAGCGCATGTTCCACGAGAACTGGCAGCGGGTCTTCCCCAAGATCTCCCGCTGAGGAGTCCGCTAGCCAGCGGTACACATCCACGCGCCCCGGAGACTCGAAAGGTAGGCTGATGCTGTCCAGGCACCTGCCAATGGACAGAGGCCCAGGTCCACATCGAGGGCACTATCGATACGGGTTATCGATTACGTAGCGCCAGGTTCCATCCGGCTGGCGGCGCACTATTTCGACGCTCTTACCCGACACGTTGACGGGGCTTCCATCGGGGCCGGTGGCCTCGAAAACCCAGTTGCAGCCTGTAATCGCGATATCGCCGACTTGGATGGTTAAGTCTACTTCCGTCCTGGCATTCGGCTTGGCCGCGATGAAATCGCTGAAGAACCTGCGGATGGCGTCACTTCCCCTGGCGACCATATCCTCCTCGGGTCCCGTTACCAGGACGGCCTCCGGTTCGTACAGCGCTACAGCCCCATCCAGATCACCGGCGCTCAAGGCTTCGGCGATCATTCGGTCGGGGTCCTCGGGTTTCAACGGGAGCATTTCCAGTGCCTCCTCTATCTTTCTCAACCTGGGCCGCCGGAGGTGCAGGATGTGGTCCCGCATCCAGGAACTCTTTTTGCCGGGGCCGCGCTGAGATCGACTCGGCTCGAAACTCGTCGGCCAAGGTGGGCCACTACGCATCCTATAATGACATAGACCCCCGGAAGGGGGTCTATGTCATTAGGCCTCAATGAGGTGCGTGAAGCGTTAAATTGCCTTAATTCTTCACGATCCGGCCCCAGTTTATCCACGGCCAGGCAGCGAACGTGTGGCCGGATATGTTGTCCCTTACTGCCAGCCGGTCGAAGACGTACGCCACGGGTACCTTTGGCGCATCCTCCATTATCATAGTCTGGATCTCGCGTATAACCCGCCTCTGCTCATCCTCGTCTAGGCTGGCCACAGCCGTCGCCAACAGCGGCGGTATCCCCTCGTTGACGTAGTCAGCGACGTTGCAGCAGGAGATGCCCCTTGGCTGGAAGGAGTGGGTGATCGAGTAGAGGGAGTGGGGAACGAGGAGCCTTCCCGTGTCCTCTATGGCCATCTCGTAGGGCTTCGTGGGCGAGTATCGCGCCTCCTGGTACTGTGCCGAAGTGAGTACATTGATGGACAAATCGATGTTCAAAGTTTCCAGAAGGGCGGTCTTCAAGGCGGCGGACACCAGCTTGGCCGGCTCCGACTCCTGTCTCATTACGATGGATGTGGAGAAACCGTCTGGGTAGGCGGATTCCGCGAGGGCCGCGCGTGCCTTGGCCGGATCGTGGTTGTAATAGACCTTATCCGGATCTATTCCCCAGTCGATGGGCCGGAACGTTGAGTTTAGCCTGTCTGCCTTCCCGAGGTACACCCCGTTGATAATCTCTTCGTATGGGGTGGCGTAGTGGATCGCCTTGCGTACATTTAGGTCGTCCAAGGGAGACAACCCATTGTTCATCACCAGGAAGATCTCCATTCCAAACAGGCCATCCGGGTCCTGAAGGATCTTGACCCCAGGCTTGCCCTCCAGCCGGGCAAAGTCATCCGGTGAGAGCTCCCAGGCGATATCAATGGTGCCCGCTTCCAGCAGCGATGTCCGCACACTTGCATCGGGTATTCCGAGGATGACGACCCGGGCATGGTTTGCCGGGGTGTCCCAGTAGTTGGGGTTCGGCTCGAACTCCCACTGCTCCCCCTCCCGCACGCTGGAGAGCTGGTACGTTCCGAAGCCGGCCGAGTTGTTCTCCAGCCAGTTGACGGACCACGGGTCGTCCTCGGTCTGATGCTTCTTCATCTCAGTGGAGTCAAACACATGCCAGTATATGGTCTGAGTGTGAAAAAACACGATGTTGGGCACGGGTAGGTTGAATCGCACGGTGTGGGAGTCCACCACGTCGATCTGCTCATGACTCTTGAGGCCCGTGCTTCCTATCACGAAGTTCCAGATGGCGCCCTGGCCGACGGCCTTCTCCATGTGCCACTTGAAGTCGTCTGCCGTCAACTCGTTGCCATAAGGGCTCACCACGTTCTTCCGGACATTGAAGGTCCACGCCAGCCCGTCGTCGCTTACGCTCCAGGACTCATACATACGCGGCTGCCAACCACCCAGGGGATCAGCTATGAAGTTGCCGTCCCCAACCGGCCTGGTGGCGTAGTTAAAAGGGAAGTCATACACGTTCATATTGGCCTCTATCCCTACGTCCCCAGCTATGGTGGCCGCCTCGGCGTCCATCGCCGTGGGAAGACTGGGATGAGCGACGACCAACTGCCCCTTGGGCAGCACTACCTCCGCCGGTTTGGGAGTAGCCGTCGGCGTTGCCGTGGGGGCTGGTCGTGTCGGTGTCGGAGGTACCGGGGTTGCCGTGGGCTGCGCGACGGCGCCGCCTCCTCCAGTAGCTCCAGCGGCCCCTTGAGCTCCCTGAGGTCCCGCCGGTCCTTCAGGTCCTGCTACTCCTTGGGCTCCAGCCGGTCCCTGGCCTCCAGGAGGCCCCGCGGGTCCCGCGTCTCCCTCGCATGCCGCCGCCAGTGCCAACAGCAGTATCAAGGGTACAATGACCAAACGCTTGCCTTTGAACAACCAACTAGTTCTCACGATTAACCCTCCCTTGTACTAGAGCCTGACCGCATTTCATTGGCAGGATAAACCTGGGTTATTGTACTTGACGCCCGAAAGTAACACGGCGTCCTTTGGTCTGTCAATAGCGTCTACTCGTCTAGCGGACTATCGACACTGTATACTCCAAGCCTAATCAAGCCGGTAGACCCTGGCGGCGTTCCCGCCGACGATCTTGGCCTTCTCCTCTTCAGTACAGTCGGCAAGGATCCGCTCGAGGATCTCCCGGCTCTTGGGGAACGTGGACTCGATATGGGGATAGTCCGATCCCCACATCATGTTATCCACGCCGATAAGTTCGCGGAGCCTTATGCCCAGGGCATCCTCCTGGAAGCCGACGAACGCATTACGGTGGAAGTAGTCGCTGGGCCGCATGTCCTTGAACCTGAACCACTCCTCTTTCCAGATCCGCTGGGTGGCAGCGTAGTCCATCTGGACCAGGAAGTAGGGCACCCAGCCCATCTCGTGCTCAATGGAGCCGACCTGCAGCTTTGGATAGCGATCAAAGACCCCGCTGAGCATCATCTCGCCAAGGGACATGCGCACAAAATGGTCGCGATTGCCGGCGTAAGCGGGGCCGGGCATCTGCAGGAAGCCGGTGCTTTTGCTCATAGGGACCCGGTTACTGGCGACATGGAGGCTCAAAGGCATCTCCAGGTCCTGGGCAGCCGCCCACAAGGGTTCGTACTCGGGTGTGTCGTAGGGCCTGTCCTGAGGGGGATAGACCGTGATCATTGCCCCAATTAGCCCCATCCTGCAGCACCGCTCCAGCTCCTTGACTGCCACCTGCAAGTCGTCTACGTTCAGCATAGCTATGCCTTTCAGGCGCTTGGGAAAGGCATTGCAGAAGTCGGCCAACCAGCCGTTATAGGCCCTGCATAGGGCATCCAGGAGCCGGCTGTCGTCGATCGTGTAGATTGCCAGGCCAACGGTGGGGTAGGTGATGCTAACATCCACCCCATCTATGTCCAGGTCTTTGATGTGCTCTTCAGGTATGTAGCCTCCCGGCCGAACGTTCTCGTAGACATCCACCAGGCTGAGCTGGGTCGGGTTCATCTCGAACCTTTTCCCTGCCTGGCTGCCGCCGGCGACTCCCGTGAATTGCACGCCATCCACAACCCACCAGTCTGCGTTGTCGAAGCGCTCGATCCGGAGGGCCCTCACCCTGAACTCGGGCTCCATTCGCGTGGTCCACAGATCCGCCGGCTCCATCACGTGGTCGTCCGACGAGATAATTCCGTCACTCCACATGTGCCCCTCCGTTAGACGTACTTCCCGAAGGCGCCGTAACCCGCAGGAACGCCCGCTTCGGCGGACGGATTCTAGCACCCACACCGGGCGCTGTCAACGTTTTGTACTCGTCCCTGCGGGTGCGGCGAGCAACGATATCACTCGGGCGCCTACCCCGGACTCTAGCGGACTCCGGATGCCGCACCTTCCGCATGAGCCAGTTTCCCGGCATCTCAGTCATGCGTACCTTGGCACTGGTACGCCAGGAATGTTAAGCCGGATACGCGCCAACGACTCGAAGGTGGTAATGAACAAAGTCCTCCAGTCGTCGCCGCCCCAGGCACAGTTTGTGGTATGGTTAACCCCGGTCAAGATAGTTCCCAGGTGCCTGCCTGAGGAATCCAGGACCCACACACCTCCCGGCCCCGTACAATACACGTTCCCATCCACGTCCACCTTCATCCCGTCGGGTGCTCCCGGCAGATCCCCCTTCAGTTCGTGGAACACACGATCATTGATTAGCGTCCCGTCGGGCTGCACGTCGAAGGCCCGAATCAGGCCGGTCCGGGAGTCATCAATGTAGAGTACGCTCTCGTCGGGCGAGAACGCTAGCCCGTTGGGTGCGACGAAGTCCCGTACCGACAGCGTAACGGTGCTCAGGTCCGGCGACACTCGGTATACGCCGGAGAATCCCAGATCGGACACTGGAGAGGACCCACCGGGGTCGGTGAAGTATACGCTCCCGTCGGACTTGGCTGTCACATCGTTCGGGCGGTTGAACCTTGTGCCCTCGAACTGGTCCGCGACAACGGTCACACGCCCGTCGGGTTCAAGTCGAGTCACCCGGCGGGTCGCCGCCTCGGAGGTGAGGGGCCCACCGCCTTTAAGCTGGAACTCGGCTTCACAGGCTAATAGCCTGCCCTGAGGATCCCGGGTGAGTCCGTTGGCGTAATCGGTGGGCTGCCGAAACAGGTCCCTCAGCGATGGAGAAACCTGTGCCTAGGGTCTCCACGTCTTGTCCAGCTGACACTATGGAGTCCAGCTCTGGGGAGGCTCTATAGATCGCCATGCGCTCCTCTCATACTTGCAGGTGCCCGGTCAGTACCGCCGGGGCTTTGCCCCTCTGCAGTCCCCTTCTTCCGCAGCCTGTTAGTGCCAGTGAGATAGGAGGGAGCTCTTCGTTCATCCGGCTGTCACGGTCTTTATAGATGCCTTCAGCCCCTTCTCCTCCCTTTCGGAAGACCGGCGGAACTCTGGCATCACCTCTTCCGCGAACAGCACCAGCGACCTCTCTATCTCCGGGTAAGGCAACCCGCCCACGTCCACGAACCCCAGGAAGTGGGTTACCTTCTGGGACTCGAGCTGCCTGAGGGTGGCCACCACTTTCTCAGGAGACCCGATGGCTCCCCGGACCTCTTGCTCGCGCACAAGAGGGTCGGTCTGGGTATGCTTCTTGTAGTCCTCGTAGCTCTCAGGCCGGTCCCTCATGGACGCCAGCGGGGCGGTGATGAAAGACAGCATGTCGCGCTCCACTCCAGGCATGGCCTTATCACTGCTATGGCCTTTTCGTCGGTCTCCGCAACGTACAGGTACCGTGAGGCACCGATCTTGATGTCCTCGGGCGCCACGCCGCTCTCCACCATCATCCTGTGGTAGAGGGTAGCCGGTAGGATGTCTTCACTTGGGCTTGTGGCGAAGAAGGTGTTACCCTGGGTGAGGACATTCCAGCGATGGCTGACGGCGTACTCTAGGGACTCCGGGCTGTGGGAAACTGGCATCCAGATGGGAGGGTGGGGCTTCTGGACTGGCTTGGGCAGCACCGTGACCTCCGGTATGGTGTAGAAGTCCCCTTCGTAGGCGAAACGCTCCTCGGTCCAGGCCCGAATGACGATATCCATGCCCTCCTCGAACCGCTTCCTGGACTCGGACATATCGATTCCGTAGGCGTCGAACTCCCTCTTGAACGCCCCCCGGCCCACCCCCACCACCAGCCGGCCCCCACTGATGATGTCCACGGTGGCCAGGTCCTGGGCGATGCGGAGGGGGTGATACCAGGGCACTATGGTACATCCCATGGCCACCCTGATGCGGCTGGTCCTCGCGGCGACGGCCGCCAGGAGGCTGTGGGGGGAGCTGATTATGCTGTGCTCGCTAAAGCCGTGCTCCGTCACCCACACCGAGTCGAACCCCAGTTGCTCGGCTAGCTCGGCGCCCCTCAGGATGGTCTCGAATACCTCGGCGTCGGTCCGGGCAACCGGGTTTGGGTTCTTCGCACCACCTGCGTACTGCTCGTGGACCTGTGGCCGCTGCCCAGCGAAAATGCACCCGAATTCCAACGGAACCTCCGTGCCGATCCAGGGTCAGTGGGAGTGAGTCCGTGTAGCTACAAGTTGAACTGGGGCTCCACGTATTCCTTCTCTTTGATATACACCTGGATCCGGAAACGCTGTTGCTCCAAGACCAGGACGCGGTCCTGACTGTCCACGTCCACGGACACCGGATAGCTGAAGCTCCACTCGGGCTCCAGGCTCGGGGCATGGTTTCGGGACCTTACGTAATCGGGGCTGGCGTCCAACCACTCCTGGCCCCAGCGAGACACGCGGGAGGAATCGCCAGTAAAGGTGGTGATGTGGCCCCCCGAAGGGTCGTAGACCTGCACGGCGTTGGAGCCCCAGTCGGCCACGTAGACATCGCCCTGGCCGTCCACCGCGACCCCGCTGGGCCGGCGCAGCTCGCCCGACCCACTGCCGGGCGCCCCGAAGCTCATAAGGTGGTGTCCCTCGGGCGTGAACTTCTGGACCCGTCCGTTGCGCCAGTCGGCTATATACACGCTCGATTCCTGGTCGAAGGCGATGCCCCATGGCATGTTGAGCTGCCCTGGGCCCGACCCGCTCTCCCCCCAGGCATTCAGCAGCCGGCCCTCCCTGGTAAAGACCTGCACACGGTTGCTGACACTGTCCACGATCCACAGATTGTCTTCACTGTCAAAGGCCAGCCCGCAGGGGCGATTCAGCTCCCCGCCGTCGGAGACACCGGTACCCCATTTGCCCAGGTAGTTGCCTTCCCTATCGAAGATGGAGATCCTGGGGAACCACTCGTCGGCCACGTAGACGTTCCCATCACGGTCCAGGGCTATGGCGGTAGGCTCCATGAATTGGTCGTCCTCAGACCCAAAGGACCCGATGACCCCCAGGTACTCCTCCTCCACCGTGCACCGGGTGATCCGGGCTGTGGTGGCGACGGAGGCATCTGTATCACCCCGGTTGAGGACATAAAGCTCGTCCCCCGGGCCCAAGGCCAGATCCATGGGGAACCGGAAGCCGCGCCCTCCGTTGGACAGGAATCCGATGGTGTGGCTGTAGCTGTAGGTACGGCCACGAACGGTGCGTGTTATCATCCTACCTCCCGGGCGGCTGAGTCCATGGGGTACGCCACCGGCGGCGAGAGACGCCCTAGCCCATCTGGTACTCGCGGCAGGCTGCTATTAGGCTTAACACCTCTCCCACCCGGGCGGCGGAGAGGTCCTGGTCCTCGGTGGTGTCCCACCGGACCTCGACACCCCTCTGGGCTTGGGCCACCAGCTGCCCATGGGTGTCCTCTTCGACCTCCACGGGTCCGATGAGGTCCAGGCAGGCGTCCACCAACCGCTCCGGCGAGACGGTGCCGAGGGAGCGGACGCGCTCCACCATGTCCCGTACTCCCGGGAGACTGAGGTCGGTTACCCGGTCGGCCACGAAGTTGATGCGCTTGACCAGGGCCCCGCTGTCGACCCACTCGGCTCCCGTGTGCCACCCCTCCACGCTAGGCGGGTTGAGGATCGCCTGGCCCATGTTGATGGACTCCGCGGCCAGGTCCCTGAGGCGCAGATCGGGGTAGGGCTTGAAGTCACCTACCAGGTTGACGGTGCCCACCACGACCTCCACCGGGCTTTTGACCCGGGTGAACCGCGCCTCCTTGAAAAAGTCGGAGTTGAACAGCACCCTCAACGTGGACCGGATGTCGTACCCCGAGCTGACGAAGGCATCCCCCAGGATGTTTATGGCCACCGGGTCCCGGGGCGGGGTGGTCTGCCAGGCGGGCACCTGGACCTCGTCGGCTACGAAGAAGTTGTAGAGGTGGCGGGCGATGAACCGGCCCGTGGCGGGCTGCCGCACGATGATGTCTATGATGTCCTCACCGTTGAACCGGCCCCTGTGGCCCAGGAACACCTTCTCCCCGTCGTCGTGGTCCTCGGCCCGGTACTCGAACTCCCAGAGGTGCATGCCGTAGGGCATGCGGGGTACCTTGGGGGCGATGGTCCAGCCGGTGAAGGCTCTGGAGCATTCAAACACGTCCTTCTCGGTATAGTTGCCCACCCCCAAGGAGAAAAGTTCCAGCAGCTCCCGGCCCCAGTTCTCGTTGGGGGCGTCCCTGTGGTTTTCGTTGTTGTCGAGCCAGTAGATCATGGCCGGGTTCCTAGCCACCTCCAACAGCAGATCCCGGAAACTGCCCATGCCCTGCTCTCGGAACATACTTATCTGGCCCAGCATCTCGAGATAGCCGTTCACCTTGGCGTTGCCGGTGGCGAAGAGTTGGTGCCAGAACAGGGACATCTTCTCTTCCAGGGGCCTGCCGGTGTTGATCATGTGGTAAAGATAGTTGGACTCAATGGAGAAAATCGCGCCTCCGGGCATGGAGATGGGAAAGTGCCGGTAAAGGAGGTCTTCGTCAGCGCCGGTGAGGCCGAACTTTTCCGGCTCCAGCAGCTCCTCTACTGTCGCTTCGTAACCCCGGGCCACCCGCTCCTCCAGCTCAGTCCGGGGCGCCCCGAACCCGGCCCGGCGCATCAGGTGGGCCATCAAAGCTATATCCTCTGTGTACCCCATCGCTCCTCCTCTTTGCTTGTGACACCGCCTGTCGAATGGTGCCGGAAACGCGCTCATTATACCATGGCGCTCACCTGGGAGGTCAGGCTCTATACTCGTCTGCTGCATGTTCGTACATGTATGGGCAGGTGGGCCCGACAGCTATCGCCATACCCTTTTCATTAGCTAAAAGGCAGGTCACCTCGTCTGGTCTACCCCGGCCAAGAATTCCAATACAGCCAGGTTGAAGGCGTCCGGTTGATCCAGGTTGGAGAGGTGGCCTGCGTTGGGGATTACCATCAGCTGTGAACCGGCGATCTTTTCGTGGATGAAGCGGCAGGCCGCTAGGGCAGGGTCCTCCTCACCGGCCAGCACCAGGGTGGGCACGTTTATCCCTTCCAGCAGCCTGTAGTCAAACACCGCGTTTAGGATCATTCGGGTGCTGTGAGCGTAGCCCACGGGATCGAGGGATAGATACAGCTGCCGAATGCGCTCCCCCTCTTCTCCCGCCGCGGCGGTTCGGCTGATGTTGGGATTGTTCTTCAGCGAGTACTCGGCGACCGCTCTCATGCCTTTGGTCTCAGCCAAGCGGATGAGCTCTTCCCTCATCGTGCGGGTCTCTTGAGGCATTTCTCGCCCCGATGCCGAAGCCGAGTCGATGATCAGCAGTGCCGCCACACGCTGCGGGTGGAGGATGGTGAACCGGGTCGCAATGCCCCCGCCCATGGAGAGGCCGCCCACGTAAGCCTCCTGGATGCCCAGGTGGTCTAGCAGCCCCTTCAGGTCCTCCGCGAATCTCTCCTGGGTATATTGGTGCGCGTCAGGCGGGCAGTCCGACCTTCCGTGACCTCGCGGGTCCCACACGACGAATCGATAGCGCTGGGAGAACACGGTAACCTGCGGCTCCCACTGAGTGGTGTTGCCCCCTAGGCCGTAGGCAAAGACTAGAGGAAAGCCGTTGCCGTGGCTCTCATAGTAGATGTTGATGTCGTTTACGCTGGCTGTAGGCATGGGTGCATCCATTCCAGAGGCTTGGGCCGGCTGGGTCTGTAGTCCAGGGAAGCCCGCGACAGTTACATGGGAGTGTGCCTGATCTCCTTCAGGAATGCGGCCACATGGGGGATCACCAGTTCGCTCTTGAAGAAGGACTCGATGTGGTTGAGGCCCGGCAGGGCCACAAAGGTCGCACTGGGCATGTGCTTCACCGACTCCCGGGCCTTCTCGAACACCGCCTCGTCCTTTTCGCCGGCGCATACCAGGCAGGGCATGGTCATGGACGGCAGCACGTCGGACACATCTGGCAGATCCTCGGCAGATGCCAGTAGTGCCTCGGTGTCGTTCCGAAGGCGGCGCGCCCTCTGCTCAGGGCTGGAGGGCAGTCCGCGGCTTTCCATGGAGCTGATAAAGGCCTCCATGCCCATCCTGAGTCCCTGGCGCATCCCCTCGGCGCTCTGGCCGTAGGGCTGGGCGCCGAGGATGACCAGGGACAGGACCCGGTCCTCCGCGTACCTGGCCATGCCGAAGGCCAGGGCTGCCCCCAAGGAGAACCCAAAGAAGTGGGCCTTGCTCACTCCCACCTCTTCCAGCACCGCCACCACATCCGCCACTCGCAGCTTGACATCATACGCCGCGGGCTCGTGGGGCTTGTCGCTGTCCCCATGACCACGGCCGTCCACCAGGACCAGAAGGTAGTCCCCCTTCAGGGCGTCGACGTACCCAGCGTCCCGCCAGTCCTCCCCCGAGGAGGTGGCGCCGTGGCAGAGGACCATGGGCGTGCCGCTTCCTTCCACCTGGTAATGGATACGGACTCCTTGGTTGGTGACGTAAGGCATGTTGCTCACCTCATATGCTGGTGCGATATGCTCCCAGGCTCGCCGGCGGATTATACCACCTGGGGTGCTAGGCCGCATGGGATACTTCTCTACTCACTGTGCGGGACCGACGAAGCAGCCCGCCAGTGCCTACTCGCGCAAGTCACCGTTGGATCGGAGATTCTTCCGTATGCTCACGAGGCCCGGGGGATTAGCCCGAATCCACCGAAGGACGGCCTTGGGGACAGTCCTTGAAGAAGCCATCGGGTGCTCCTCTGAATCTGGGATAATGGTTTTGGAACAGAAACCAGCCCGGAAACAAGGAGCACCCAATAGATGCTGCCACAGAACAAACCCGACCGTATCCGCATCCTCTTTGACGACCATCGCCTGGTGGCCAATGCCGGCCTGCTCCTGCCGGCCACCCTAGCCCGGCACCTGGGCCTGCGGGAACTCGTCGACCATCACCTTGACCTCGGCGGAGCGCCGGGACGGGCGAACACTGGGGACAAGATGCTGACGCTGGTCGCTTCCGCGCTGGCAGGCGGCGACTGCATCGACGACGCCGATGCGCTGCGCGCTGGTGGGACGGTCGGTGTTCTAGGCTGCGTGGTCAAGGCGCCATCCACCCTGGGGACCTTCCTGCGCAGCTTCCGGTGGGGGCATGTCCGTCAACTCGACCGCGTGAGCCGCCAGTTGTTGGCCCGGGCCTGGGCCGCTGGGGCCGGACCCGGCGACTCGCCCCTGACCATCGACCTGGACTCGACCATCTGCGAGACCTATGGACTGGCCAAGGAGGGAGCGCGCCACCACGGCTATACCGGCGCCCGCGGCTATCACCCGCTGCTGGCCATTGCCGCCGGCACCGGCGAGGTGCTGATGTCCCAGCTGCGCGAGGGCCGGGCCAACACCGCCCGTGGCGCCGCCCACTTCCTGCGTGAGACGGTGGGGCGGGTGCGCTACGGCGGGGCCAGGGGACAACTCACGGTGCGGGCCGACAGCGGCTTCTACGCCCACACTGTCGTTGCCGCCTGCCGGGAAATGGATGTCCGCTTCTCTATCACCATCCGCCAGCGCGCCAGCCTGCGGGACCTGATCGAGGCGATACCAGAGGAGGACTGGACTCCCATTCCCTACTGGATGGACGGCGCCGCCGATGTCGCCGAGACGACTTACACCCCGTTCCAGACCAAGCCGGACGCCGCGCCGGTGCGGCTCATTGTCCGGCGGGTGAAGCCGACGCCCGGTTCCCAGCTCGCCCTCTTCGCCAGATACAGCTATCACGCCTTCATCACCGACCGCGATGGGGAGACGCTGGAACTGGAGGCCGATCATCGCCGCCACGCCGAGGTCGAGAACGCCATACGCGACCTCAAGTACGGCGTCGGGCTGAACCACATGCCGTCGGGGCGCTTCGCCGCCAACGGCGCCTGGCTGGCGGTCCAGGTGATGGCGCATAACCTGGCCCGCTGGACAGCCCGCATCGGCCTGGGTCAGCAGATCGTGACCACCAAGACCCTCAGGCGGCGGGTCTTCGCTCTGGTGGGACGGATCACCCGCTCGGCGCGCCGCCTCACTTTGCATCTCCCCCGGCGCTGGCCTTGGGAAACCCAGTTCAGTCGCGCCTTGGCCCGGCTGCAAGCCATTCCATTCCCGGCCTGACGGCCAGCCTGCAACTGACCCAACGTCCCCGCAATCTCGCGCCACCCCGGTCGCGAGAGTCCCCTGCTGCGTATCCTCTCGCCATCCCGCGCATCGCAACTCCCGCATAGGGCCTTAGGGGCCCTGTGCGGCGACTGAAGACCCTCCGCCGGCCTCCCATCTACCCCAAGACCCCAGGCCATCTCCCCTGTAGCTCCCTCACCCACCCCCTTCCGCTGTCCTCACGCCGTCCATCCGTGTCCTTCGGTGGATTCGGGATTAGGCCCAGCGGGGCTTGACGTCGGGCGGGATGCCGAACAGGTGCTTGCCGATGAGTTCCCGCTCCAGGTCCGGCGCCGCGCCGGCCATTAAGGTCCCCGCTCTTACGTCTCGGTAGTAGCGTTCGAAGTTGCCCGTCTGATACAGACCGTGGGCGCCTCGCACACTAAACAGACGCTCCACCGCCCTCTGGGCGTTCTCCCGGGCCACGACACTGGCCATGTGGAGGCTGCACACGTCGTCGGGTGTAGGGAGACTGCCCGCCTGGCGCCGGCCCTCCATAGCCCGGGCCTCCTGGTATAGGAAGGCCCTACCGGCCTCAATCCACATGGCGGCATCGGCTATCGCGAACTGGTTGCCGGGCATGCTCCCCCGCATCTGGCCGCCCAAAGACATGGCTTGCCCTTTCCCGTATTCGATTGTATCCCGCAGCGCCGCCAGGGCCACTCCGAGTATCAAGGCTGGGAGGTGGATGGTGGTCTGCACCAGGGGATGCACCACTTCCTTGTTCTCCGAGGCGGGATCGGCGCCGGGGGGCCAGGGCTCATGGGATTCCGGGACCCGGTGCAGAGGAGCCTCGTCCTCAGGCACAAACACCTCCTCCACGACCACGTCGTTGCTCATGGACCCCCGCAGGGACATGGCATTCCACGTGTCCTCAATTCGCACCCCCGGCGAATCCAAGGCCACGGCCATCATGCGGGTATGGGTCTCGGGGGGCTCGGGCTCCTCCTCCTTGGGAGTCCAGTCGGGCGCAGGCCCGGGGACCTGGGCACTGACGAAAGCCCACCTAGCCCGGTAGGAGCCGCTAACGAAACGCCACTTGCCGCTGACCATGTAGCCACCGGGCACTGGTCGAGCGGAACCCATCGGGAGGTGGGAGATAGCCACCAGGCCCCCCCCCTCCTCCACCACTGCACGCAGGTAGGGCAAGGAGGATTGACCCATGAGACCATGGATGAGGGAATGTGTACCGATGTGGTTGTAGAGGCACCAAGCGGTTGAGCCACAGGCTCCTCCGATAGTCTCGAACACCGCGGTCTGGGTGACCAGGTCGGCGCCGGCCCCGCCCAGCCCCCGTGGTATGGCCATGGCCAGGAGGCCTGCCTCGTGAAGCTCCTGGACCGTCTCCGGGGGTATCTGGCGTGTCCTGTCAACATCTGGGGCCCGGGCCGCCAGGCGGTCCGCCACCGTCTGCGCCGCCCGCATCATGTCCTCGTCGGGCTGTATTGCGTTCAAGTACCTTCGCTCCTGGGGTCCATCAACAGACACCCCACCGGCCGTGGTAAGCCTAGGACCCTACACAGACATTCCGATAATCGGGCTAACAGCACCCGGCTCGGGCACCTATATCCCGCGTTCACAGCCTACCTACCCTCGATTCTTCCGTCAATACCTGGAGGTCGCCGTCATGGCTACGGTTCTCGGCATCCTGTGGTGCGTCTCATGCCATCCATGAGCCTCTTCGTCTGTGCGGTTACCTGTCTTTAGGGCGCATACCTCGCCGCTGAGAGTTCGGCCATTTTCGGTCAGTTATATCATCTACCCGGCGAATTCCACACCACACTTTGGATGCGGTTACTATTTCAGTCGAGTCTTGACAGTGCGGTTCGGAGATGATAAACCTCTAGGAGGCTGATGAAAAAGGGGAGTCTGAGGGTGTCCCTCAGATGCAAATCCTGCCCCCTTCCTGGCTAGACATGTCCTGAGCCTGCCGAAGGGAAGGGGGTCAGGGGATGGTCGGAAGAGTTTTTCAGGACCCTGCTACTTGTGGCCGAGAGGCGGCCTTCTGCAGGGTACACAAGGGACAGTGAAGAAAGGAACGGCAGCATGGCTGAATTTGATGTGATCGTCAGGGGAGGCACCATCGTTGACGGAACTGGGGCCCCTCGCTTCGTCAGCGACCTGGCCATCAAGGACGGTAGGATCGCTCAGATAGGCGGCCTGCGCCGCAGCCAGGCCTCCAAGGTTCTGGACGCCTCGGGACTGGTCGTCGCCCCCGGCTTCGTGGACCTCCACACCCACTACGACGCCCAGGTCCAGTGGGACCCCTACTGCTCCATTTCGGGCTGGCACGGGGTAACCACGGTGATGATCGGCAACTGCGGCTTCGGCTTCGCCCCCTGCCGGGAAGAAGACCGGGAGAGAGCTATGCTCACCCTCACGCGCAACGAGGCCATCCCCTTCGAACCCATGAAGCTGGGCATGCTCTGGGACTGGGTGAGCTTCGGCGAGTTCCTGGATTCCATGGACCGCATCCCCAAGGGGCTGAACCTGGCCACCTACGTGCCCCTCACTCCCCTCTACGTGTGGGTGATGGGACTTGAAGCGGCCAAGACCAGGAGGCCCACGGGCGAAGAGCTGGAGCAGATGTGCCAGCTTGCCCACCAGGGGATGGAGATGGGCGCATGCGGCTGGTCAGCCCAGGTCCTGGGTCCCCACTCGGTGCAACGGGACTACGACGGGACCCCCATGATCACGGACATGATGAGCGACCAGGAGCTGCTGGCCTTCGCCCGTGTCCTGGCCGATAGGGACGAAGGGTCAATAGAGCTCACCTATCGTGTCACCGACGAGATGGGAGAGGTGCAGCGGCAGCCCATGATGAAATTCTACGAGGAAGTGGCCCAGGCCAGCGGCCGGCCTGTGCTGTTCCAGTCGGTCCAGGCCATAACCCAGGACCCCGAGCGGCACCGTGGGTTCCTCCGCTGGCTGGAGGACTGCGCCCGGCGGGGTGTACCCGTCTACGGCCAGGCCGAGACCAGCCTCACCAACTTCGAGTTCACCTTTGAGGACTGGAACCTGTTCGATAACAGCGCCACATGGACCCATGTGACGCTGGGCTCACCGGAAGAGCGCCGCAAGAAAATGGAGGACCCCCAGCTGCGGGCGGCCCTCCGGGACGAGTGGGACTCAGGGTTGCGGCCCGGAGTGGCCACCATGGACAACTCCCTGGAGGGCCTGGTGGTCATGGAAGTGGACAACCCGGCCCTGGAGCGTTTCGTGGGCCTGCGGATGGGCGAGATAGCGGTCCAGGAAGGCAAACACGTGGTGGACGCCGTCCTAGACCTGGCGGTGGCCGATGACCTGCACACCGAGTTCATGTCCCAGAGACTTGTCGACGACCCTCAATACGTGGCCGAGGTGCTGCGCTCGCCCTACGTCCTCCCCGGCCTCTCCGATGGGGGGGCTCACGTCAAGTTCGGCGTGTTCGGCAGCTATCCCACGGAGACCATTACCTGGATGGTGAGGGACCAGGGTGCGCTGACCCTGGAGCAAGCCCACTACAAGCTGAGCTATCTACCCGCGCTCCTGGGCGGCATCAGGGACAGGGGTATCCTCCGGGAGGGGATGCCCGCGGATATCGTGGTGTACGACCTGGAGGGACTGAAGCTGCTGCCGGTGGAGACGGCCCACGACCTGCCCGGCGGCGACTGGCGCCGGGTGCAGCGGGCCGAAGGCTACCGCTGGGTGCTGGTGAACGGAACGGTGACCTTCGAGGACGGCTCACCCACCGGCCAGCTCCCAGGGCGGCTCCTGCGGCAGGGCAGGGGATAGACAAGCGGGGGGCCGCATGGCCGTGGTGGCCAGGAGGAGAGGCATATGGAGGGAAATGACATAGCTCTGATCGCCCACCTGATGCGCCGCGCCGCCTTTGGCGCCCCCTACGACGAGCTGGAGGAACGGGCATCCAGGGGCTACGAGACCACGGTGGAAGAGCTGCTGAACTGGGAAGAGCAGCCCGACATAGAGACGGACGTGCTCATACGCTACTTCCCAGACTGGCTCTTTCTGGGTGGGCTGGAGACCAACCAGTCCTACTGGATGTACCGGATCATCAACACCCAAAGGCCCCTGCAGGAGAAAATGTCCCTGTTCTGGCACGGCATCCTGTGCACCGGCCACTCCAAGTGCGAGAACGGCAGGCAGATGCAGATATATCTGGACTTGCTCCGGAAGCGTGGGGTCGGAAGCTTTCAAGAGCTGCTGCTGGAGCTGTCCAAGGACCCTGCCATGATCTTCTACCTGGACAACTGCATCAGCCACAAGGACGCCATCAACGAGAACTACGGCCGCGAACTGCTGGAGCTTTTCTCCATGGGCGTGGGGATGGACGGCCAACCTAACTACACCGAGGAGGACGTCAAGGCCTGTGCCCGCGCCTTCACCGGCTGGACCATCACCAACGCCATACCCCGCTATCCCTACGGCACCTACGACTCCCAGTTCATATTCAATGCCGCGGACCACGACTACGGCGAGAAGACCTTTCTGGGAGAGACGGGCCCCTGGAATGGCGATGACGTCATCGAAATCATCGTACGCCAGCTGGCCACAGCCCGGTTCATCTCCCGCCACCTCTACAGCTTCTTCGTGGCCGACGAGCCGCCCATCCGTAACTGGCAGGACAGCCCGCCCCGGGACCCCGAGGCTATCCGGATCCTGGAGGAGGAGTACTTTCGCTCGGGCTACGACATCCGCTCAATGCTTAGGGTACTGTTCAACTCCGACTTCTTCAAGACCGCCCGGTTCGCCAAGGTCAAGAGCCCGGTGGACGCTATCGCGAGCACCATGAGGATGACGGGCGGCATGTCCTTCCCCAGGCCCAGCATCCTAACCATGGCCAATGAGGCGACCTACATGGGCCAGTCCCTGCTGAACCCGCCCTCAGTGGAGGGCTGGGACACGGGCGAGGCCTGGATGGACAGCGGGACCCTTGTGGAGCGCATCAACTTCACGGCCGAGCACCTGGGGGACCTTGGACACCCAGGAGTGCGCGCCATGGTGGACAGGCTGAAGGACCAGGGGCCCGCCATTTCCCCCGAGGCTCTGGTGGACGGATGTCTCAAGCTGGTGGGGCACTACCAGCTACCCTCCTCCACCCGCCGCCACATCATGGAGCACCTTCAGAGGGAGGGCCCGGTGGACACAACGGCTCAGGACTTCCCCCAGCGGGTCAGCGACGTGTTCAAGCTGATAGCTGCCACCCAGGAATACCAGCTTGCCTAGCAAGCTGCGGAAAGAAAGGGGTGTGCAGAGGGGCGAAGCCCCTTTGCCGGGAGTCTGAGGGTGTCCCTCAGATATAAGTTTCTCCCCCTTCCTGGCCAGGAAGGGGGCCAGGGGGATGGTCGAAAGAGTTTTTCAGCACCCTGCTAGAGCCTGAGAAGAGGTGTCATGGATTCCCACAAGAAAGAGCCGGCACTGGCCGTAGCCCAGCTTACTGGGGGCAACGACGCCCTCAACACCCTGGTCCCTTACGTGAACCCCCTGTACATGGACAACCGGCCCGTGGTCAAGGTGCCCCTGGAAGGGGTGCTACCAATAAACGACGAGCTGGGCTTCAACCCTGTCATGGGGTCCATAAAGAAGCTATACGACGAAGGCAAGGTAGCCATTGTCCAGGGTGTGGGCTACCCGAACCCTAACCGCTCGCACTTCCGGTCCATGGACATCTGGCACACCTGCGAGCCTGAGGTGTTGGGGACAGAAGGATGGCTGGGCCGGGCCTTACGTGAGCTGGACCCCAGGAAGGAGAACGTCCTCACGGGGGTCAACTTCGGCAGGGGCCTTCCCCGGGCCTTGGTGTCCCCCGGAGTGCCCGTGGCGTCTGTGGGCGATCTGGCCACTTATGGCCTGCTGACGGGCATCGAGGCGGAGCAAAAGAGGCAGGAAGCCCTCGGGGTTTTCGCCAACATGTACTCCCCCGTGATGGGCAGGAGCGCGGTGACCGAGTACCTCTCGGAGATCGGCATGGACGCACTGAAGGGGGCGGAGATCCTGAGCACCGCCCCCGAGAAATACTCCTCCACAGTGGAGTACGGTACCGACCCTATGGGCCAGTACCTGAAGGACATAGCGCAGGTGCACCTGGCGGAGTTCGGGACACGGGTCTTCTACTGCTCCGCCCCCTTCAACGCTTTTGATACTCACGCCCGCCAGCCGGATACTCACACGAGGCTCTGGACAGAGGTCTCCAAGGCCGTCAATGACTTTTACAGCGACCTGCAGCAGCACGGGGCCAGCGAAAGCATTGTGCTCCTGCTGTTCACCGAGTTCGGCCGTCGGGTCAAGGACAACGGCTCGGGCACCGACCATGGTGCGGGGGGCATAGCGATGTTGATCGGTGATGCCGTAAAGGGCGGACTCTATGGCGAGTACCCCTCCCTGGAGGAGGGCAAGCTGACCGACGGCGACCTCGCCTACAACAACGACTTTAGGGGTCTGTACTCCACCATCCTGGAGAGGTGGCTGGCCATCGACTCCGCGCCGGCGGTGGGGGGAGTCTTCGAGCAGATGGACTTTCTATAGGCCACCGTACCAACGCAGCCACAACCGGAGGCAAACGCGTATCATGGCTCTAGAGACCATGGGGGTCACCTTCCAGTACAGCCACACCATCGGCCGTATGGAGCTGTTGGGCACGGGCTTCCTCACCGCCGTAGCCATGGCCCGGGGCGCCGGGGACAGGATGTACGTTATTAACCGGTCCTTGCACTTCCGGCCCGACGGCATCCGGGTGACCATGCTCACCGCCGACGAAGAGTACATCGGGGACTTCGGCCAGGGGGTAGCCAACATCGGCGACGAGGAGGGCGACGTGCCCGACGGGTGCCTCGTGTGGCCGGCGTGGATAACCCTGGACAGCCAGCACAACGTGTACATCTCCGACGAGTGGCTGAACCGCATATCCATCTTTACCGAGGACGGTGGCTGGATAGGCAAGTGGGGTACTCCCGGCACTGGCGATGGTGAGCTGGATCACCCCGCCGGCATTCACTTCGACAAGGAAGACAACCTGTACGTGGTGGACAGCCTGAACCACCGGGTGCAAAAGTTCACCCGGGACGGAAAGTTCCTGGCCATGTGGGGCCGTTACGGCGCCGGTGAGGGCGAGTTCAACATGCCCTGGGGCATCGAGATCGACAAGGACGGCTACGTATACGTGGCCGACTGGCGAAACGACCGCATCCAAAAGTTCACCTCCGACGGCCAGTTCGTGATGGCCCTCGGCTCATCGGGCCAGGGGGACGGGGAGTTCAAACGCCCCACGGCGGTGGCTGTGGACGGCCAGGGTATCATCTACGTGGCCGACTGGGGCAACAACCGGGTGCAGATATTCGGGCCCGACGGCACCTTCATCACGGCACTACTGGGAGAGGCCACAATCTCCAAGTGGGGGCAGGACAAGCTGGAGGCCAACGCTTACATGTTTAGGGAGAGGGAGATAGCCCAGGGGTTGGAGCGGGAGAAGCTGTTCTGGGCCCCAGTATGTGTGGAGGTGGATGAGCAGGACAGGCTCTTCGTTGTGGAGGGCGCCCGCTGCCGGGTCCAGGTCTACCGGAAACAGTACCCCACATTCTATGCAGGACGCCTCTAGGCCGCTCTAGCCCAAGCCAGGCCATTGGTGCTGGGGCGGGACACGGCCGCCATCCCCACGCCGACAGTTGCCCCGAGTCGGCCATAATGGCGCCTGAGTGGATGGCCGGTGATGTTCGACACCAACTTCCCCTAGCAGGCTGCGGAAGAAAAGGGGTGTGCAGAGGGGCGTAAGCCCCGACGCCTGTCCTGAGCGTGGCGAAGGGCCGAAAGTCCGAGAGCCTGCCCTGAGCCAGCCGAAGGGGTGTCCCTCAGATATGAGTTTCTCCGGTTCCCCTCAGCGGTACCTTGTGCTATTATTTGCCGGGGCTTCCGCGGCCAGCCTCGGGAGGCCATGATGTACAGGCTCAGCATAGACGTGGGCGGCACCTTCACCGACCTCACCGCCGTTGACGACGACGGCGTGGTAGCGGAGGCCAAGGTATCCTCGTCGGGCGACATCGCCTCAGCAATGGGGCATGGCCTGACGCTCCTGGCCCGGAACATGGGCCTGGACATGGAGGAGCTGCTTAGCAGGGTGCCCCTGGTCGTTCACGGCACCACCGTAGCCATAAACACCCTTCTTCAGTCCCAGGGACCGGTAACCGCCCTTCTGTGCACAGACGGGTTCCGGGACTCCACAGAGACCCGCCTGGGGTTCCGGGAGAAACGCTACGATTTCACCTACCCGGCCCCCGCTCCGCTGGTCCCAAGGTACTTACGGGTGCCGGTCAGGGAGCGCATGGACAAGAATGGCCAGGTCTTTATCCCACTACAGACGGAGGACGTGGTCAGGGCGGCTGAGGCATTCAGAGAGCAGAGCGTAGAGGCCGTGGCCGTATCCTTCCTGTGGTCGTTCCTGAATCCCTCCCACGAAAGGGAGGCCCGGACCATTCTTCGGGAGCGACTCCCACAGGCCCACGTATCTCTATCGTCGGAGGTGTGTCCCGAGATCCGGGAGTATGACCGCGCCAGCAGCACGGCGGTGAACGCCTACATCTCCCAAGCCCTGGTCGCCCACCTGGAGTCCTTCGAGGGGTTCCTGAGATCGGCGGGTTACAGGGGCGAGATACGATATCTCCAGTCCAACGGTGGGCTGGCCGACGCTCGAGCCGTGAATGACAGGGCCATCAACGCCCTGTTCTCGGGGCCGGCGGCCGGCCCGTGCTCGGGCAGGTTTTTCGCCAGCGCCCTTGGTTACCAAGACTCCATCACCGCGGACATGGGTGGCACCAGCTTCGACGTGTGCGTGCTGACGGGCGGGGAGCCCCAGCTAAGGGACGTGTCCGAGCCAGGGGGATACCGTGTGCGCTGCCCTACTATTGACGTTCAGAGCATTGGCGCCGGTGGAGGAAGCATCGCGTGGGTGGACAGGGGGCTGCTGCGGGTGGGACCCCGTAGCGCCGAGGCAGTGCCGGGACCGGCCTGCTACGGCACTGGGGGTACCGAGCCCACCGTCACCGATGCCGATATGGTCTTGGGTTACCTGAACCCTGGAGCCCTGCTGGGCGGCGCCCTCACCATCCAGCCCGACCTCTCCAGGGAAGCGATCCACCGCCATGTAGCCGGCCCATTGGGCATAGAGGTGGAGGAGGCCGCGGCGGGCATCTTCGATCTGGCCAACCGGAACATGGCCGACGCCATCCGGCGGATGACCCTCCAGAGGGGACTGGACCCGCGGGACTACACTCTGGTGGTCGGTGGCGGCGCCGGCCCCGTCCACGCCGGGTCGCTGGCGCAGATGGTGGGAATAACCCGGGTAATAATACCCCGGTCCGCGGCGGAGTTCTGCTCCTTCGGTGGGCTCATTAGCGACCTACGCCTCGACTTCCGCCGCACGTGTGCCTCCCAGCTAGACACACTGGACCTCGCCCGGCTGGAGAGCCTGTTCCAGGAGATGGAGCACCTGGCGGAGGAGGAGCTCCGCCGGGAGGGAGCGCCCCCCTCCGAGACCACGACCGCCAGGTTCCTCGACATGAGGTACAAGGACCAGCTGAACGAGCTGAGGGTGGACGTTACTTGCCTGTCCCTTACCGAGGCCAACAGGGCCGAAGTCGCCTCAAGGTTCCATCGGGCGTTCCTCCAGGCCCACCATTACTCACAACCGGGCCAGGTGTGCGAAGTGATCAACGCCAGGGTAACTGCCGTCGGGGAAACGCCCCCGGTGTCCCTCCGGCCCGTGGAAGAGTCGGCGGCGCCCCCGCTGGAGGCGCGGCTGTACGAGAGGCCCATGCTCTTCACAGAGGCCAGCGACCTCCGCCCCGCTCCTGTCTACCGCGGGCCAGGCCTGCTGGCGGGGCAGGTCGTCCACGGCCCGGCGGTGGTGGAGGAGCCATACACCACCATTGTCGTGTTTCCCGGCTGGCGGCTGGACGTCGCCAGGCAGCCGGTCTACCAGATGGTCTACACTGGGAATGAGTAACAGGAATTCGAGATCCGGAGGTGGGTACGGATGGTCCGAGGCGTTAGCGTAGACCCCATTACTCTGAGCGTCGTGGCGGGGGTGCTGGAGAACACCATCAAGGAGATGGCCACGGTGGTGACCCACACCGCCAGGTCAGTAACCACCACTCTCGGGCGCGACTTCTCCAACACCCTGTTCGGAATGTTGGAAGGGGTCCCCACTATGGTGTGCCAGGGGGAGGATATCCCCGCCCACCTGGGGGTACTAATGCACAAGGTCAAAGTGGGGGCTGCCCACTTTGGGTCGGACATCAACCCGGGGGATGTGATGATCCACAATGACCCTCCCACCGGGGGTAACCACCTTCCAGACTATAGCATCTACAAGCCAATCTTCTTAGAAGGTGAGCTCTTCGCGTGGTCGGCCGGGACGGTCCACCTGACCGAGACGGGAGGTCCGGTGCCCGGAGGCTACAACCCTGACGCCGACAGCCTTTTCGGAGAAGGGTTGAGGGTGCCCCATGTGAAGCTGGTGGACGGAGGCCGGACCAGGCAAGACATATGGGACTTCATTCTCTGTAATGTCCGCACTCCCCTGGACTACCGGGGAGATCTGGACGCCATGCTGATAGCCCTCAACACTGCGGAACGGCGCCTGTTGAGCCTGTGCGAGAAGTACTCGGCGGAAACGGTCCGGGAGTGCCTGCGGCAGTTGGTCGACCGGGCGGAGGCCGCGGCCAGGGACCAAATCCGCGAGATGCCAGACGGTGTGTACGAGGGGCGCTCCATCATGGAAGGCGAGGGCACCGGCTTCGACGACCTCGAGGGAAGATGCACCGTACGCATAGAGGGGGACGAGATGCACGTCCAGCTCCACTCGCCCCCCCAGGCCAAGAACTTCCTCAACTCCTACGAGAACAACACTCTCTCCGCCGTCTACTTCGCCTTCCTGAGTTCCTTGGCGCCGGGGATACCGATAAACGAGGGCCTTTACCGGCCCCTGCACGTGGACCTCGGCCCCAGGGGGGCCCTGTTCAATGCCGCCGTGCCCGCTCCCTGCGGTACCAGCACCGGCACCACCTTCGCTCTGGCGTTCGATGCCGTGGCCGATGCCCTGGCCCAGGTCAACCCTACCAGGGCGGGAGGGGCCTGGTCTTACCCCAATACCAACATATTCAGCGGTGTGGATCCAAGGGACGGGCTGCCCTTCACCTATCTGTCCCACGTGAGTACGCTGGGAGGGGGAGGGGCATACTGGGGCGTTGATGGTGGCCCCATCTGGGGCGCCATAACCAATGCGGGGTCGGCCAGCACGGGGGACGTGGAGCTGCTGGAGTTCAAGGTTCCCATCCACATCCACCGCCATGAGCTGAGGACCGACTCCGCCTGCCCCGGCAAGTGGCGCGGTGGCTTGGGTTCGGTGCTGGACATCGAGGTCCAGTGCGAGGAATCCGTGGTTTCTCTCACGGGAGGAGGTTCCCGCTTCGCCCCCGCCAGCCGCCTGGGAGCAGATAGCGGATACGACACCCGGCTGCGCCTAAACAGAAAGTGGGTGCTGCATCCCTCCGGCGTGAGGGAGGAGTTCCCTATACGTACGGTAAGGAAGCTCGAGCGCGGGGACCGGGTGGTCGGCCGCCTGACGGGAGGAGGAGGGGTGGGGCCCGCCTGGGAGAGGGACCTTCTGTCCGTGGAAGCGGACGTGCGTAACGGGTTTGTTAGCCTCGAAAAGGCACGGGAGGAGTATGGGGTGGCTATCGACCCCATCACTCTGAGGGTGGACCCCGGCGCCACCCAGTCCCTGCGGTCCGCGGGATAGGGGGATAGCATGGACCGCATAACCCCGATCCGCCCCGTCGTTCAGGGGGTGAGCTACTTCCTGGCTCACGTACCTGGACTTGTGCGCCTGGGGTCCAAGCCCGCCCGGGAGGTGGCCCAGAACCCAGGCCTGCTGCCCGACCTCCTGGCCCACCTACGTACCTACCAGGAAGCGGTGGACTATCCCCCCAACCAGGTCTTCGTGGGAAACCTCTATCCCGATGATCTGGAGCGCATCCCTCGTCCATGGTTTCGCCATCCGGGGGAAAAGCGTAGCCGGTGGGGCGAATCCGGCGAGATCATGCCGGAGGAGGAGTTCTACGGTGTCCTGAAGCTGGCCGATGAGTTCGACCTGCTGTGGCTGGAGGAGGGCTTCTCCCGCCAGGCCCAGGAGGCGCTCGGGAGCCACCCTCTCATGAGCCTGCAAGAGCTGGGGAAGTTAGGCGGTGGCGTGCCCCTGAGCAGGGTCGAGGCCAAGGTGGCCGAGGGTGCGACTTCGGCGCTACCGCTATTCACGGCGCAGGAGCGGCTGGTGGGGTGCGTGGTGCGGGGCCACGAAGAAGATATCAATCTGCTGCCCGAGTTCGTGCTGGAGAACCTGGCCGGCAAGGCCACGGCGGCTATGGCGCTACGTGGCCTTATGAGCAGGTCACCCTCCACAGGAGCCGCTGAGGATGTGGAGTACCTCCTGGGCTGTGGTGAGGAGGCAGTGGGCGACCGCTATAACAGAGGCGGCGGGAGCCTGGCCAAGGCCATCGGAGAGATGGCCGGGTGCGGCAACGCCACGGGCGCCGATGTGAAAGCATTTTGCTGCGGGCCAGTGCACGCGATCGTGATCGCAGGGGCGCTGGTGACCTCTGGGGTCTATCAGAGGGTAGCGGTGGTGGGCGGCTGCTCACTGGCAAAGCTGGGGATGAAGTTCCAGGGTCACCTGAAGCACGACATTCCGGTGTTGGAGGATGTACTTGCAGCGGTAGCGGTCGTTATCGGGCGGGACGATGGACACAGCCCCGTCCTGCGTCTGGACGCCGTGGGACGCCACACGATAGACGCCGGTTCCGCCCAGCAGGAGATCGCGGAGCGCCTCGTGCTCCAGCCCATCCGCCGTATCGGCCTGGGGCTTCGTGATGTGGCCAAGTATGCCACCGAGATGCACAACCCGGAGATCACCGAGCCCTCGGGCAGCGGCAACATCCCGCGCACCAACTACCGCCTTTTGGCGGCACTGGGCGTGCGCGAGGGGGAGTTGGACCGAAGCCAGATGGAGGAATTCGTCCAGCGCCACGGAATGCCGGGCTTCTCTTCTACCCAGGGGCATATCGCCTCGGCCGTGCCCTTCCTGGGACACGCCGTGAACCGCATCCGAGCTGGTGAGATGGAGCGGGCCATGTTCCTCGCCAAGGGGAGCCTCTTCCTGGGACGCATGACCCAGATGTCTGACGGGGTGTCCTTCCTCCTGGAGCGGAACAAGGAGGACGGCTGATCCTGTCCACGTCAGGGCCGCCGGGAGCCTCCCGCGTGGGGACGCGTCTTCCTTCGAGTGTCCTCCCTTGAATTTGCGCTAGTTACTCCGCCAACCTAAGAATTTGATACATGTCATTCTGAGCCGAAGGTGAAGAATCTGGTTGGGTGGGGGTCGCTTCCCTTCCAGATTCTTCGGTCGCTACACTCCCTCAGAATGACACCCTATCAAAATCTTGTTGACAAGGTATTAGCGTGGGCCGACGTGGCCAAAGGTGCGCTATAATGGATGGCGTACACTCGGAGGCAGAACTATGGAACTCAGGGGCAAGAAAGTCATCATTCTCGGGGAGCGGGACGGCATTCCCGGCCCCGCTATAGCCGAGGTCGTCAAAAGCGCGGGCGGGGTCCCCGTCTTGGTGCAAACCCATTGCTTCGCCTGAACCGCTGCCGGGGCCCTTGACCTGGACGGTCAAGAAAGTATAGCGAGGATGGTGGAAGAGCAAGGGGTGGAGGACCTCGTGGTGGTTTTGGGCTCCCCTACGGTAGAGAGCGCGGAGACCTTCGCCGAGACGGTGATAAACGGGGACCCCAGCTACGCCGGGCCCCTTGCCGGGGTGCCCCTCGATCTGCCCGTGTATCACGTACTTGAGCCGGAGATCAAGCAGCAGGCCGACGAGGAGGTCTATCAGCGGCAGGTCGGCCTGATGGAAGAAGTCCTGGACACCGCGGACATCGTTGGGGCGGTGCACAGGGTGCGCGAAAAAAGTTGAAATAGCTCGCAGATGTGCCAGAGAGGTGCTGACGCAAGCTTCTCAGCCGACCCTTAATCGAAGTATTCGAAAGGCCGGCGGGCGCTGACATGGGGCTGCCAACGCGTTCGAGCAGCCACCGGTCCCACCGACCTCTGACGGCCTGGCCCTACAGTCGAGATACGGGCACCTTATCCGGCCGCGGTTGCGACCTGTGAATTGGTAGTCGTGGGCTCACTGTCCAGGCGCAGCCCGATGATATGGCTCTTGCTGCTGGTCGGCGCCATTAGACGCTTACAGTCGAGCCCCAATTATGCAGGTGCCGGGCGCACACCAGACCTCCGCCTCCGTTGCCGCCTGATCCGGCCAGCACCACGACGCGGCGTCCCCGGCAGTCGCCGTCCAGAAAGCGGCGGCGTGCCAGGTGCGCCAGGTTTCGACCGGCGTTCTCCATCATCTGAATGAGCAGGATGCCATAGTCTTCTACCATGGCACGGTCCACCTCACGCATCTGGTCGGTCGTGATGAACGGCAATTCGGGAGCGGGGCTGCTCAATGGGATATCCGATTGTGCTCGGCGATTCGATTCTGGACTACTTCCAGCAGCTTCTCCGGGTCGTGGACGACCCACGGGTGTTCCAGGAGCTGGCTGGAATGCAGACCGGCGATGGTGAAGGGCGTGGCGATTGCGACTACGTTCATGCCGGCCGCGACTCCCGCTCTCACGCCGTTGGGTGAGTCTTCCAGCACCAGGCAGTCCTCCTCCGGAACCTCCAGCATCCTGGCGGCCCGCAAATATATCTCAGGGTGCGGCTTGGGTTTCTCCACGTCCTCTCGAGCGAGGATAACGTCGAACGACTCCTCGATGTCCAGAGCCCGCAGGACATGCAGTACCTCCGCGCGGGCCGACATTGTGGCAAGCCCCGTCCGGCAAGCGGACTCTTGGGCGATACGTAGCAGGCCGATGGTGTGAGGCCACTGATTTTCTCTAATGACCCGCGGATCGGCCACCATGTCGTCGTAGAGGGCCTTACGCATTTGCGTCAGGACCTCCCACGTCGCTGATGCCCCGTATTCCGTGAGCAGCGGACGCAAATCCTCTTCCAGGCCCAGGCCTCAACAATGTGGCGAGAGGCGACCTCTCGGGCAGAACCCACGACTTCCCTGTATGCTTCCACTGCATCAGGATCGGGCTCTGGGAGCCCCCGTAGGTGTTGGACGGCGGTCGCGTAGGCGAGGGCCTTCAGCTTTTCCGATTGTACGAGCGTGCCGTCCAGGTCGAACAACATAGCCTTTATCATCGCATCCTCACAGGAGATGATTCAGTATCGTCGTGATAGACCTGCATCTACCCTGCCCATTCCACCCCAGGCCCGGGCCCTTGAGACGGTATCATAGGGTAGTTTGAGGCAGGCCTAGTTCAGGCTGTAACCGATGGAGTGGACCCCGCAAGCGTTCGGATGGGCTGAAACGTGCGCGTAGGCTGTGGTGGCGGCTATGGCTCCCTGGGCAGCAGCGGTGATTGTCTGTTTGAGGTCACCTGAGCCATCGGCGACATCGCCTGCGGCAAATACACCGTGAACGTTGGTGCGCATATCCCTGTCCACCTTGATTTCATTCCGTTCGTTCAGCTCCACGCCTAAATCCTGAGCCAATTCTGTCCGCGGATCGGCCCCTATTTCCAAGAATAGCCCGTCCAATTCTAGTTCCAAGGAGCCATCGTGCCGTTGATCTAGCAACACGCCGGTGAGGCCGTCTACTCCCCGTAGCTCGACGACGTTGGTCCCCAAAATAGGTTCCACGTTTGCGCTCTCCCTCAATCTTTGAAGGTTGACGGGCTCCGGACGGGTAAACCTCTCGCCACGATAGATCACATATACTTTGGTCGCGTATTTACCCAGGAGAACCGCTCCCTTTACGGCTGCGTCGCCGCCGCCCACCACAGCCGCTACCTTATCCCTGTACAGGGGAGCGTCGCAGGTGGCGCAAAAGGAGACTCCCTTCCCTGTCCATTCGTCTTCATGAGCTAATCCCAGCTTGCGTCGTTCTCTTCCAACCGCAAGGATCACCGCGGTGCCCTGGTATATATCCTCGCTGGTCTTCGTCTCAAAGCAATCGTCATTTCTGGCGATCGTTTCGACCCGTTCGTCGGCGACCTTAACACCGTACCTGATCACCTGCTCCTTCATGTTCATCATGAGATCGAAGCCATCGATTCCAATGTAGCCCGGGTAATTCTCTATGAGACCTCCTGTCGCCGTCTCTCCGCCGAAAGTTTCGCCGACAACCAAAGTATTGATCTGGTAGCGGGCCGCATATAGGGCGGCCGCGAAGGCCGCAGCGCCCTGTCCAACCACGATCACATCGTAGGGTTTTTTCCTTTGGGTCATGTTCAATCCTCCTCGCAATCCATACGCGTGTTTCTATCCTATCATCTCACGGCATCAGCCGAGATCATGGGTCAACCAGGCGGTTGATGTCCAGGTCAACCAACTTTCTTAGGTTAAATCAGTGAGTCGAAGGACATCCACAAAAGGGTTGGATGCATCCTACCAATTGAGAGGACAAAGAAGAGGAGAGATTTGGGAGACCCTTCGGGCAGCTTTTCCTCTATGGCCTGGGCATGGGGGCAGTGATCATGGCGCTGACCATCGGCATCACCCTGTTCCAAGGCGCTATGGTGGGTGCCCTGAGAAAAACCCTTGGCTTCGTCCAACGCGTCAGTCCCGTGCTGATGCTCGTGGCCGGCTCGTACATCGTATTCTACTGGCTGACAATCGGCGGCCTGTGGTAGAGCGTGGTACACATCGCCTAATTGACAATAATAATATCAGGAGGAAATCTGATGCGCATAGACAGGAACTTTCTGCGCTCACTAGTGGCAATAGGAGTCGTCGTGATGATTGGAGCTGCGGGTCTTGGCCTGGCTGGAGCATTTGACAGCTCCCCGCCAGGCGACGAAAGGCCAACACCAACCCCAACACCGACGCTCACCCCTGATCCCAATCTGCATGCGCTACCTAAGACTTCCGAGCCACAAGGGATCATCGCACCCGACCCGGACTTCGAGAGCGCGTTAAGGAGCGCTGGCATTTCCAGGCGGGGTTGGGAGACCGACTTCAGCCTGCATACCTTTCCTTATGATGAGATACTTTCGGGCGGTCCACCTCGTGATGGAATCCCTCCTATAGACGATCCCAAATTCGTAACTGTCGAGGCTGCGAGCCAGTGGCTCGGTGACCAGGAGCCGGTCATTATCATCGGCCTTAACGGAGATGTCAGGGCCTACCCCCTACAGATCCTTACCTGGCACGAGATCGTGAACGACGTGATCGGCGGCGTCCCGGTGGCAGTGACCTTCTGTCCCCTGTGTAACGCAGCTCTGGTGTTCGATAGGACACTGGACGGAGTCGTCCACGACTTTGGGACCTCGGGCAAGCTGCGCAACAGCGATCTGATCATGTGGGACCGCCAGACCGAGTCGTGGTGGCAGCAGTTTACAGGTGAGGGAATCGTTGGAGAGCTGGCAGGGAAGAAGCTGACGTCGCTACCGAGCCAGGTTATCTCCTGGGAAGCCTTCAAGGCGGCCAATCCCGAGGGCAGAGTGCTCTCGCGGGACACGGGTTTCAACCGTTCATACGGGCGGAATCCTTACGCGGGCTACGACCGGGCCGATAACCCGCCCTTCCTGTTCGACGGTCCCCTAGACGGGAGGCTGCTGTCCAAGGAGCGGGTGGCATTCGTGACCGTTGGAGATGAGACCGCGGCATTCCCTTTCTCCATCCTTGAGGTGGAGAGAGCGGTCAACTACACTGTAAACGGCACCGGCCTGGTGGTGTTCTTCGAGCCTGGCACCGTTTCGGCTCTGGACCGTAGTTCCATAGAGGGGTCCCGAGATGTGGGAGCCAGCGGAGTGTTCGACGCCAACCTGGACGGCCGGAAGCTCACCTTCCGCGCCGACGATGACAGTATCGTGGACAATGAGACCGGAAGTGTCTGGAGCATTCTGGGCAAGGCTACCGAAGGCCCGCTCAAAGGGAAGCAGCTGGCCCCCATCTTGCATGACAACAACTTCTGGTTCGCTGTGGCAGCGTTCAGGCCAGACACCAATATTTATCAGGGAGCCGTTTAACCCGTTGAGTGCCAGATGCCTGTTGGAAAGCCTTACGGTGAGGCGTAACACCTGCTTGACCTCAGCCGACTTTCTTTGAGGAGGGTCGGTTCTGTCGAGACGTCGGAGACCACTCCCGGCTCCTTGCCTCTCTCTGCATCCTGTTTCGACACTCTGAACAGCCGTACTTTCGTTTCTCCGAAGTGGTGCCGGCGCCGGGAGTTGGGTCGCTACCTCTGATCAGGTTATATATCCTCCAATGGCTTGTTCCAGCGGGGACTTTGAGGCCAACCCCTAAGATCCCGGATATCTCAACTACTCCCACACCAGAGCGTCTCGGGAATGCTGCCGCCATCTCTGTTCTCCTGTCGGTGGGTAGAGCCGCGTGGTTTCCGTCAGTGACGAAGGTCCCCGTCCCGGGGAGAGACGCCGGCACCCCGGCCTTTTCAAAGTCATAACGATGCTACTCCGCCGCTCATGGTGAGCTTGTCGAACCATAGGGACCGCTAGTGCCATGTGGCCGCTCTCCTTCGACAGGCTAAGGACGAGCGGACTTTGAAAAGGCACGACGCCGGCGCAGCGGCCCGGGGGGTCTTCGACCTGCCGGAGGCGGAGGCGGTATGATATAATTCTTCTGGCCGAGTCGGGGTGTAGCGCAGCGGCTAGCGCGCCACGTTCGGGACGTGGAGGTCGGTGGTTCGAATCCACTCACCCCGACCATTATTCGGTTATTCACTACTGGGCGGTCCGGCCGTTGCCCAACCAGACTCCTATCACTCCAAAACTCACAGAATGGAGTACGCCGCGTCTCTGCTATGAGCAACAAGTATACATTAAATCTGGGCCAATCCAGCACAGGCAGCCGACCCATCCCGTAGAGCAGAGGGAAGATGGCCGGCCGAGAGGTCCTCGTGAAAGTGGCAGTTCGGGTCCGTCGCCTGCCCAAAGACTCGCTCCAAGCTCAGCTGGGAATCACCGGGCTTTCGACCGCTATAGTCCTGATATCCTTCGTGATCGTCGCCTCCGTGTTCGCCTTCGCGATCCTCACTACCGGCCTCTTCAGCGCCTCAAAGGCCAGAGAAACGGCCACGAACGCCATGCGGGCAGCGGCGAGCACCCTCCAGCACAAGGGCTCCATCTTCGCCACGGAGTCTAACGGCACGGCTGATACCGTGGCTGAATTCAGATTCAAGCTGGCCAACCTGGCGGGCTCCGCCGAGGTCAGCCTGCTGCCGGCTACTACGCTGGTCGTTTACATCGACTCTCTGAACGCCAAGCACGCCTTTTACGTGCCCGCTGGAGGAACGCCGGCGACCGCAGACTCGGTAGGCTGGCGAAGTGAATGGCTTCTCGGCGACAGCGATACGGTGGACCCGGGAGAGATGGTAGAGATATTCGTCAACATCGATGGGCTGGCTAACCCACTCAGAGCCGGCACCCAATTCAAGCTGGAGCTGATACCCGCTAGAGGCCCCGCCGTCACCCTCGAACGTACCATCCCGCTGGAGATCACCAGCCGCATGGACCTGGATTAGGTCCCCCGTCGATGATCCCACACAGCGCCATGAATGCCCCTGAAACCCTGTGCCGGACGGGTGGACGCCGTGTCAATGTAGAAATAGGATTGCAAATATAGGCTTTTTCGATTAATTGTAGGGTGTCAGCGCAATTGGACACTATTGAGGCCTAGAAAACCGAAGAGGTTGGGGGTGGTAGAGGCTCCTTCAGAGGGGTAGATTAACCCTAAGTGAAAGGAGTCATTGATGACCCAGGTAGAGGATCAGGCCAGCCAAGCTGAGGAGCGAAGCCAGGAGACACGAAGCTTCGTGCGTCAGGTCCGTGCAGCGACCCGCCGTAAGTATACCCCTGAAGAGAAGATCCGCATCGTCTTGGAGGGGTTCAGACGGGAGACTACCGTTAATGACCTGTGCCGACGGGAAGGAATCAAACCCCACTTCTACTACGCCTGGACGAAGGGGTTCATGGAAGCTGGGAAGGAGAAGTTGACTCGGGACAGTGTGCGTGATGCGACCCGGCAAGAGATAGAGCAGCTCAAGCGGGAGAACAGAGAACTGAAGCAGCTGGTGGGTGAGTTGTCCCTGGAGTTGCACCGCTTCAAAAAAACAGCTCTGCCGCCCCTACACGACAACGGCACCGTCGCATGAGCGTAGTGGAACAATCGAAGGTCGTGGCTGAGGTGGAGCGACATGGTAGAGGGAAGAACAGGCGACTCAGGGAGCTTGGCATTTCCAGGAGCACGTATTATTGGTGGAGGTGGAGGCACCGGCAGGGTAGTTGGGAGGGTACGGAAGGAACTGAGAGGCCCTGGAATCGCCTGCGTCCAGAAGAGGAGGCAGTAGTGCTGGCGGCAGCCCGTGGGATGCCGACCTGGCGAAGCCGGCAGTTGGCGGCTTCGCTCACCGACCACAGAGGCCTATCGGTCTCCGCCTCCACAGTCTATCGTATTCTGAGACGGGAGGGTCTGGTGAAACGGATCGAATACCAGTTGGCAGCGAGCAAAGAGTACCAGCACAAGACCACAGGGCCCCACCAGCTGTGGGCCACCGATGCCTCCTACTTCCGTGTAGTGGGATGGGGCTACTACTACCTCGTGACGGTGATGGACGACTACTCCCGGTTCATCTTGGCCTGGAAGGTGCAACGGGACATGACGGCCAACGCCCTCATAGAGGTGGTCCAGGAAGCTGTTGACTCTACTGGTATGACTGATGTACCTCTGGAGGATCGGACCAAGCTCCTCTCAGATAATGGCTCAGGTTATGTATCGCGGGCCTTCCGCGAGTACATGCGGGTGGTGGGCATTCGCCACGTCCTGGCAGCACCCTATCACCCTCAGACCAACGGGAAGCTGGAGAGATATCACCGAACCCTGAAAGACGACATTAACCAGGTGCCATACGAGGTGGTGGAAGACCTGGAGGCGGCCATCCGGGACTTCGTCGAGTTCTACAACTACCGAAGATATCATCAGGCGCTCAGGGTTGTAACTCCGGCTGACGTGCTGGAAGGCCGTCTGGAGGCAATTCTAGCCCAGAGGAAGGAGGTACAGCGAGAGACTTTTGACCGGCGGAGGCGGTACAATCAGGAGGTCAGAGAAACCCTCAAACCAGGAGCTTCTTCACCCCAATCTCTCGGACCCAGAACTGTCCAAAACCGCTGACACCCAACAATTGTGAACACCCGACTCTCCCCAGTCTCCACCAACTACGATTTCTGGCCTTCGATCTGTGGAATCCGCCCCAGGAATAACCACAAGGTTGGGTCAGTCGGTTTTTCCGTCAGGAGATCGCTGGGGTGAAGGGTAAGTCGGTGTTGTGGCTCAAATGAGGGGTCTCGATGTAATGTTGCTCACTTCCCCTGGAATTGAGGCGCCCGCTTCTCCATAAAGGCGGAAATGCCCTCCCGGAAGTCACCGGTGAGGGAGATTTCACCCAATGCCCGGGCTTCCTCGTGCAGCTGGGAGTCCAGGTCCGAAGAGAGGGCGCGGTCTATGAGCGTCCTCATCTTGGCGTAGGCCAGGGTCGGCCCGGACGCCAGGCGCTGTGCCGACTCCGTGGTATGCCGCAGAAGCTCCTCAGCGGGCACGACCCGGTTCACCAGGCCCATCTCGAGGGCACGCTGTGCGCTTATTGGCTGGTTCGCCATGTAGACCTCCATCGCCAGACCGGGTCCCACCAAGCGGGGGAGAAAGTAGGTCGAGCCGCCGTCGGCTGTGCTCCCGATGTTGGAGTAGGCCATGAAGAACCGGGTCTCCTGGGACGCGATCCTCAGGTCGCAGGCCAGGGCCAGGCTGAATCCCGCGCCGGCGGCGACTCCGTTCATGCTGGCGATAACGGGCTTGGGGAGCTGCCGGATCTTTAGGATAACGTTCCGGTGCAGCTTGTCGGCCATGGACTGCAGCTGGGAAGACATCTCCTGGGGCCCCTTGGTCCAGCAACCCGGTGAAGACGCCCACGTCGCCCCCTGAACAAAACGCAGGGCCGCTGCCGGTAATGACGACAGCCCGTACCTCCTCCTCGGCGGCACACTCATCCAGCGCCCCTCCGAACTCCTCCAGCATCCGAGGAGAGAGGGCATTTCTCACTTCAGGGCGGTTAAGGGTAATCGTTGCCACGCCGCCTTCCACGCTTAACAATACGGTCTGCTGCTTCACCTAACACCTCCTGTAACGTAACTTGACGTGCCTGTAGCCACAGAGGCACAGTGGCACAGAGATGGACCAAGGCTCTGTACCTCCGCGGCGTCCATACTATCATACGGCGGTCTGGTGGGATGGCACGGGATATTCTGGTACAATTTCAGCGTCGCGCGGCCGGCCAGCAGGAGGTTTGTGGATGGGCCAGGACAATTCCGATGTGGAAGCGGTCATCGCGGCCAACCTGCGTTTCTACGAGGCCTTCGGCAGCCTCGACATCCTCGAGATGGACAAAGTGTGGGAACAGTCCGACAGGGTGTTGTGCCTGCATCCGGGCTGGAAGGTCATCAGGGGTTGGGAGCATGTGCGGGCTAGCTGGGGGGGTATCTTCAACAACGCCTCTCTGATGCACTTCAATATCACCGATAGCCAGGTCACAGTCCATGGAGACACCGCCTGGGTCTCCTGCTTGGAGAACATAACCAGCGTGCTGGATGGAAGGGCTTCGAACTTCGCCGTCCAGGCGACCAACATTTTCGTGAGGGGAGCTGAAGACTGGCTGATGGTGCACCATCACGCCTCGGGCTGATTCGCAAAGGAGATCGGGTCGGGGACTAACGAGCGAGGAGAGAGTATGAGCTGGACCAAGACTGGAGCGAAGCTGACTGTTGGGAACGTGGAGCTGCTGGACCTGTGCGACTGCGTCGTGGATATACCGATACCCTTGAGTCAGCTCTTCCCGGACGCGACACCGCAGACCTGGGCTCCGTATCAGGAGCGTTTTCCAGAAGCCTTCGCCGGGCCGGATACCTGGCGGGCCCATATGGGCGGGTACCTATTGCGGTCCGAAGGCCGCACCATTCTGGTGGATACGGGGCTTGGCAGCCGCGCTATGAACCGGGTCGCCGTAGATTTCTTCAATGGTGGGCGCGACGGGCGGATGCTGGCAGAGTTGGAGGCTGCCGGCGTAAGGCCGGAGGACGTGGACACAGTGGTCATCACACACCTTCACCGAGACCACGTCGGCTGGAACTTCACTATGGGCAAGGATGGGCCAGAGGTCACCTTCCCCAAGGCCAGGTATGTCGTACATCAGGCCGATTGGGACTTCTTCAGCAGCCCCGAAGCCCAAGAAGGCGACCCTGGGGTGTACTGGAAAGACGCGATAGCTCCTCTGGAAGCCCTGGGCTCTCTGGACCTCATATCTGGAGACGGGGTTATTACCGGTGAGGTAACCACCGTGCATACTCCCGGCCACACGCCGGGCCACATGTGCATCGTCATCGCTTCCGGGGGCGAACGCGCCCTGATTACGGGAGACATGGTGGTCCTTCCGCCCCAGGTGACCGAGGTTGACTGGGAATTCCAGGGAGACCATGACCATGACCTGGCCGCTCGGACTAGAAGGCGGGTTCTCGACAAGCTGGAAGCGGAAGGCTCGATGGTGATCGGATGCCATTTCCCGGCGCCGGGGTACGGGAAGATGGTACGTATCGAGGGGCGCCGCTACTGGCAGGGCCTCTAGCAGGGCGCTGAAGAACCCTTCCGACCATCCCCCTGACCCCCTTCCTGGCCAGGAAGGGGGAAGAATTTACATCTGAGGGACACCCCTTCGGCTTGCTCAGGGCAGGCTCTCAGACTCCCGGCAAAGGGAATCCGCCCCTCTGCACTCCCTATCTTCATCAGCCTGCTAGGAATGGATCGGGTCCGCTATCCTTTGATGATTCCCCGCTCTCTCAGGCCGGCGATCTCGTCCTCGGAGTAACCAACCTCAAGCAGGACCTCTTGTGTATGCTCTCCCAGCGCGGGGGCGCGGTGGCGTATCCTCCCGGGCGTCGCGGAAAGTTTGACGGGGATGCCGATATTTTTCAGGGTTCCCAGGTCAGGGTCTTCCAGCTCCACCAGCATATCCCGCGCCTGGACCTGGGGGTCGGCGTAGACCTGCTCCATATCGTAGATCGGCCCGCAGGGGATCCCGGCTTCCTGGAGCACATCCATCCAGTGCTGGATGGATCGCTCCAGGAATACTTCCTCTAGAAGCGCTGCCAGCTCCTCCTCACGCCGTTTCCTGTCGCCGGGACTGGCGAACCTGGGATCGGTAATGAGCCCCTCTCTGTCGAGGGCCCGGCACAGCCCTTCCCAGTTGGACTTGGTCAGCGCGCCGATGTTTATGTAGCCGTTCTTTGTCTTGAAGGCCTGGTAGGGGGCGGTGAGGCGGTGGGCAGAGCCGAGGGGGCCGGGCACCTGGCCGGTATAGAAATAGACCGAAGACTCCCAGAAGGTAGTGGCCAGGCCAGCTTCCATAAGCGAGGTATCTACGAGCTGCCCTTCTCCGGTCCGCTCTCGGTGGATGTACGCCGTGAGGATGCCAAAGGCCCCGTACATCCCGGCGGTCAGGTCGGTGATGGGCACACCTACCTTCACGGGCGGGCCGCTAGGGGTCCCTGTCACGCTCATCAGCCCGCTCATGCCCTGGGCCACCAGGTCGTAGCCGCCCCGGCTCCGGTATGGCCCGGTCTGCCCGAACCCCGATATCGAGCAGTAGATAAGTGAGGGCTTTGTCTCCTTCAGCTGCCGGTAGCCCAGCCCGAGTCGCTCCATCGTCCCTGCCCGGAAGTTCTCCACCACCACGTCCGCGCGCTCAACCATCCCCACGAATATCCGCCGCCCCTCGTCTGATCTTAGGTCCATGGCCAGGCTGCGCTTGTTCCTGTTGATGGCCAGGAAGGCCGCCGACCATCCATTAATAAACGGTGGTCCGACCCTGCGGACATGATCACCACCCTCGGGCTTCTCCACCTTGATCACGTCCGCCCCCATATCGGCCAGCAACAGAGTGCAAAAGGGACCCGCCATGATCTGGGTGCAGTCCAAGACGACTATGCCTGCAAGGGGAAGCGGGGGCTCGGGAGGCATCTTCCTTTCCTCCTGTCGGGTCGCTTCGAAGTAGGGGCGCTGAAGCAGCGCGGCGCGACTGGGCTTCTTTCGATACCCTTCTCGGAAGGCGTATATTATACTAACACCTGCGCTGGCACGCGCACCTACCTATTGGCTCAGCGTATCCTGTATTTCGCTGTTGACCGTACCTGAATAACCCGAAATGGGTTGCCCACCCTTCGACAAGCTCAGGGTGAGCGGAATTTGACGGAACGTGACTGCTCAAGGTGAGGCAACAAGACGGCTCATGGTGAGCCCGTCGAACCATGTGCCAGTCCGGGGATAGCTAAGGAAGTGTCATTCTGAACGCAGTGAAGAATCTCAGGGCAGTGAACTACCCACCACATTTCCTTCGTGAGGTGGCATGAGCAGCTTCGATACCTCACAGCAAGCGGCAGCAGGCTCGACTGAGGGGACCGGTGGGACGCTGAGCCTGGCGGACCTATTGGGCTTGCCACCCGAGCCGTCGGATGGCCTTGGAGTGAAGAGCTGCTGCGCCGCCCTCTATCAGCTTGACCCAGTGCGGCTCTTGCTGGGCGACACACTTCATCCCGGGGGCCCAGAGCTTACGCGTCGCCTCTGCCGGCTGGCGGGCCTGAAGGAGGGCGACCTGGTGCTGGACGTCGCCTGCGGCCCCGGTGCCAGCGCGATCACTTTGGCTGAGAGTACCCACTCCCGAGTGGTTGGAGTGGACCTGGGAAGGCGGACCATCGCAGACGCGAGGCGGAGGGCGAAAGAGAACGGGATGGATTCACGCGTCTCGCTGCTGTGCGGGGACGCCGAGCAACTGCCATTCCGTCCCGGGTCCTTCGATGGCGTCTTGTGTGAGTGCTCCCTGAGTCTGTTTCCAGACAAACTCCGGGGTGTGGCCGAGATGACGCGGCTCCTCCGCTCCGGGGGTAAGCTGGCGGTAAGCGACGTTTCCGTCGAGCCGGGCCGTCTACCCGATGAACTCAGGGGCAATCTGGGCAGGATGCTGTGCCTGGCGGATGCCCTCCCAGCTGGGGGCTATCGAGAGCTGCTGGGCTCAGACGGACTCGACCTTGTCCTCCATCAAAATGCCTCCGATTCTTTGATGGACCTCCTGGAGGATATCGGACGGAAGCTGGCCGCCTTCGGCATGTTCCTAGGCCTCAGCGGACGGCCGGGAGGCGTATCCGACCTTATTCCGCTGGCCCTCCCTATCCTGGAGGAGGTGAAGGCGCTGGTGAAGGGTGGCTCCATCGGCTACTGGCTGTTCGTGGCGGAGAAGAGGTAAGGGGTTTAATCTCTTGGACTAACCACTCTTCTGAGCCGGGCGCTCAGCAGGTCAACGCCGATAACCAGGATGAGGTACCAGATGATAATCAGAGCCACTTCTGTGTACTGGAAGAAGCTCATGCTGAGCCGGAACTCCCGGCCGAGGCCTCCCGCGCTGACAAATCCGACCACGACGGTGGTGCGGATAACTACCTCCCAGCGGTAAAGGAGGTAGGTAATGAACTGGGGCATCGCCTGGGGCAGGATGCCGTACAGGAGCATCTGGACGTTGCTGGCCCCAGCGGCTCGCAATGCCCTGGCAGGGCGTGGGTCAAGGTTCTCCACGACTTCGGCGGAGAGCTTGCCTACTATGCCGTAGTTGTGGAACGCCAGGGCAAGGGCCCCGGGCAGTATGCCGGGCGATAGGAAGAAGATGATTATCATCGCCCACACCAGCTCGGGCACACCCCTGCTGACCGCGAAGACCACGCGCAGCACGTAATATAGGGCGCCCCCTAGGAGAGATGGCGAGCCGCCCAACCTCCCATCGCTCATGCTGCGGGCGGCGGGCATGAAGGTTAGAAACGCGCCGATGCCCGCCAGTCCTATGGCCAAGACGCTCATGGCCAGCGTATCGTAGGCCATCCGTCCCTTCTCTGCCCACTGGTCCGCCTGAAGGTAGGCGGGGCGGCCGGGCGAGTCTATGCCGGCCAGCTGCTTGAGGAACCCGCCGGCGTCGCTCCAGGTACTCCTGTCCACCACGTCGGTCACTCCACTATCCGTACCAAACAGGATATAGGCCCAGGAGCCGAGAGTCAGAAAGACGAACCCGTAGAGGGAAACGCGCGCTGTACTGATACGACGTCTTGCCGGTCTGTCCGGCTCAGGGGACGGTGCGCTGTGGGAGGTCTCCGCCCCGGATATCAAGATACGAGGCTCCGGCGCACTCTGGTGCTCCAGAGGTCGACCAACAGCACGATAGCTATCAAGAAGAGCATCAGGGTCCAGACCTGGTTGAAGAGCAGGTCGTTGAGCGATAGCTGAATCTGATACCCAAGCCCCTGGATGCCCACGAAGCTCATGATGGCCGCCGCCCTGATGGCGCATTCAAACCTGTAGAACGTATAGCTGAGCATGTCGGGAAGAGCCATGGGCAGCCGCCCGTAGAGGAGTACCCGTAGGGGTGAGGCTCCCGATGATCGCAGGGCCCTGAGGGGCTCCGACGGCACGTCGTTCAGTAGCTCGGAGTAGATACGGCCCAGGATGCCGGCGTAAGGGATTGCGATAGCCAGGATGGCGGTCAGTGAGGATAGCCCGAAAGCCGCTACGAAGAGCACTGCCCATACCAGCTCATGGACGGACCGCACTCCGGCGAGGAACATCCGGGCGCCGGCAACCATGGTCAACCGCGAGCGATTCGAGGAGGCCATAGTGCCCGAGGCGATCATCCCCAACGGGAAACCTACGAGCACCGCCAGAGATATGCTCGCCACTGCGTAGGCCACCGTCTGCCAGCACGCCTTTAGGGAAAGGCCCAGGAAGCCTGGCGAGAGGTCGGGGGGAAACAGGGCTGCGAAGAATTCCCGGGCCGCGCCCGCACCTCCGCTGTGGACCGGGGAGCCCCGCCAATCGACGGTGGCAATACTCCAGATGAATGCCCCCGCCAGCACAATGGTTAGCAGCCCGCGGACCTCAGGGAGCTTGAGCTTCAGCCCCGACCTCCTCGGGATTGTTGTGGTCCAGCTCGTAGAGGCGGCCCAACGTCTCCTCGGTGAGCTCTTCTGACGGTATGTCGAACTGCAGCAGGCCGCGCCGGAGGCCGATCACCCGCGTGAAGTGCTTCCGGATCAGATAGGGGGCGTGCATGCTCGCTATCAATGCCCTGCCCGATGAGTCCACGAGGTCGGTCAGAAGCCGGAGAATGTCCTCGGCCCGTGCGGGGTCCAGCGAGGACACCGGCTCATCGGCCAGAATGACCTTGGGGGACTGGACCATGAGGCGGGCCATGGCCACCCGCTGCTGCTCCCCTCCCGAAAGGCGAGATGTGCGCTCCTGGAGCTTGTCGGCGATTCCAAGCCGGGCCAGAGCAATTTGGGCCAGATACCGGTCTCGGGGCCACAGCAGTGAGATCATGGAACGCCCCAGACCCCACTCGCCCAGCCGACCGGCCAGGACGTTGTGTATAACCGGCAGATTAGGGACTAGGTCGTACTGCTGGTGTATGATGCCCACCAGCCGTGCCAGCGGCCTTCCGGGCCGGAGCTCGGAAATGGGCTGGCCGTCCAGCAGAATCTCCCCAGAGTCCGGCCGTACGATCCCCGCCAGCAGGTACAGCAGCGTGGTCTTCCCACTTCCGCTGGGGCCGGCCAAAGCGACGCGCTCTCCAGGACCTATGGCGACGGTCAGTGGGGCCAGGGCCTGGACACCTGGATAGCCCTTGGCCGCCCCGGAGGTGACGATCAGTGGGGTGGAAGCCGACGGCTCGGTCACTACTGGACCATCCCGAGGCCGCGGGCCACGTCTTCGAGTTCCCTGTAGTTCTCGTTCCGGGTTTCGATGAAATTCTCGGTGGTGAACAGCTCCAGAATACCTTCGTGCTCTCCGGGGTTCAGGGCCAGTAGGGCTTCCGAGATCTTATCAACAAATCCGTCACCATATACTTCATCTAGATTGGGCCGGACGGTCCAGTTGTAGTCGAAATATTCCGGCGTAGTGTAGAACTCTCGGACCTTGGTCTGGTCCACCCTGTTTTCCAGGAGGGCCCGGTCCCACACATCCTCGTTCAACGCTCCAACGTCGAAAGCGCCGCTCTCCACGAGCTTCCAGGTGAGGTCATGGGAGCCTGAGTAGTTCGGTACGCTCCTGAAGTCCCGGTCCGGGTCGATTCCCGCCTGGGTGAGGAAGTGGCGCGGCATAAGGTGTCCGGAGGTAGAGCTTTCGCTGCCGAAGGTCAAGGTAAGGTCGCCGGCATTGGCCTCGAGCTCGTCCAGGGCGTGGATCGGGAGATCGGCCCTCACGATGAACTTGGAGTGAAATTTGGCGTCGTGCTCCCTCTGTGCAATGGCGCGGGCCCCCGGGTTCTGGAGCCGCGCCTGAACCCCCGTAAAGCCGCCGAAGAAGGCCAGCTGCACATCCCCCTGGGTGAAGGCGGTGACCAGGGCCGAATAGCTTGTGCTGGGGACGTACTTCACTTCGACGTCGAGCGCCTTCGACAGGTAGTCGGCGAAGCCATCGTAGCGGCGTGCCAACAGGGCGGCGTTCTGGTCTGGGATGCCTCCCACGCTCAGGGAGGGCTTCCCACCATCATTACCACCGCATGCGGCAATAGCCGCCAGGGTGAGTAGCTGCGCGAGAAGCGTCAGAAGCAACCTGACTGGCCCGAGTCTGCCTGCCATGGAGCAGACGAACCTCCTGTCCGAAATTTCACTCCTCTGCCTTTGAGTGGACGGGAAAACGCCATCGTATGCCCGGGTTGCCTGGGGGACGTGGTGGTCAGGAGGTCGCGCGGATACGGATTCCTAGCTGGGAGCTAGCGTGTGCTGTGATGAGACCACCCGATCGGTCCAGGTCCCGCAGGCCTGGACTCAGGTGTACCCTCCATTGGGTCGCGCGCATGAGAAACCGGCGGCAGTCATGACATAAATCAGTGTAAGGGTGCCTATATACTATTGTCAATACGCGGCCCTGCGCCCAGGAAGGGGCTCTGAGCCCTCTCCTTAAGGGGGTGATAGAGAAGGGGAGTGGAGAGGGGCTTCGCCCCTTTGGCGGGAGTATGAGGGTGTCCCTCAGATGTAAATTCTTCCCCCTTCCTGGCCAGGCATGCCCTGAGTTTATCGGAGGGAAGGGGGCCAGGGGGATGGTCGGAAGAGTTTTTCAGCACGCTGCTAAGAAGGAGGTGGGGGTTTGGGTGAGGGTGCTGCTCTGTCCCGAATGGGGAGGCCCGGTATGTCCGCGTGCCCCGAATTAGAGACACGCAACGAGAAGCAGGGCCCTTCGACAAGCTCAGGGAGGGCGGACTCGCAGTTCTTCCCGCTCATGGTGAGCTTGTCGAAGCATGATAGAGCGATGGGGCAGGCCGCCCGAATTATAAACGAACTTGCGGTGCTGGACTCTACGTGGGCGCTAAGTTCCCCTTCTTACGCAGCGTGCGTAGCCCGTGTTCCACGGTCCACGCCGTCTCCTTGGTGGCTGATTCCTGGGTCCATCTAGAGCACACTGAAACGACCCAATCCGGCCTGGACTTGCTGGCGTCGTTGAGCCAGTTGCCAACGGAGCGCTGGACGTACCGGCTGGGGTCCGACCGCACCACCTCGAGGAGTTTCAGCGCGGGCTCAGGGTCCTGCTTGAGGGCCTCGATGTGTGCGGTCCAAACCCCTCGGGGCCGTGTCGCTTCGACGCCACACCTGCGTATGTTGGGGTCCGGGTCGCGCACCCAGCTATCGAGGAGGCGAAGGCCGAGCCTAAGGTCGTCAGCGATATACGGGCGGAAGGAGTCCCAGGCGCACTCGCGTACCGCGACGCTCCGGTCCGCGGCGAAGCGGCGCGCCGCACGGAGTCTCTCCTCCAGAGATAAGCCCGTGTCGGCCGTAAGCATAAAGGCCGCCCATGCGCGCACCATGTCCGACGTGTGTGAGGCGAGCCGCTCGAATGTCGCCTGCCTGTTCGGAAGAACAAGGGTGGCGGTATAGAGGGCTTCCCCCATGCCTCGGAGTCGCTGGGTGATGCCCTTGTCGGCCAGCGGAGCCAAATGTTGATCCAACTCATCCTTGACTGCCGACAGCCCAACTCCTGGAGAAATGGATCGCAGCAGAGTGGGCATGTCTATGGCGAGCCACTCGACGAGAGTGATCGTCTCCTCCCTGCCCTCGTTGAGGGCCCTCAGCACGTCTGGGGGTATCTCAGAGCGTCTTACCGCACCCTTGCGACTGGGCGGTGGCGCTTTTGCCATGGGAACCTCCTATTTGGGGAACGGGCTAATCTCTTGCGTCCGACCGCTCATGGTTCGACAAGCTCACCACGAGCGGGTTCCTTAGGTTCGCCGCGAACGGCCGGACAAGCACACAACGAGCAGCCGGACAAGCTCATCGCGAGCGGGTTCGAGGTTCCGCTCCCGTACTCTGAGGGCTCTGTGTCTCCGTGGCTGGTCCCTAGAACTCCGCGTTCTTCGGCGTCCGAGGGAAGGGAATAACGTCTCGGATATTCTGGACGCCCGTGGCGAACTGGACGGTCCTCTCGAAGCCGAGTCCAAACCCGGCATGGGGGACGGTGCCGTAGCTGCGCAGGTCCAGGTACCACCAGTAGTCGCGCTCATCCAATCCGGCCGCCTTTATGCGCTCCGCCAGCACGTCCCGCCGCTCCTCCCGCTGGCTGCCCCCGATGAGCTCACCGATTCTGGGGACAAGCACGTCCAGGGCCCTGACCGTCCTCTCGTCGTCGTTCATACGCATATAGAACGCCTTGATCTCCTTGGGGTAATCGCTGACTATTACCGGCCTGCCTATCTTCTTCTCCGTAAGATAGCGCTCGTGCTCCGACTGGAGGTCCAGTCCCCACTCGACGGGGAACTCGAAGGGCTCCCCCGAACTTTTCAGAATGTCTACCGCCTCGGTGTAGGTCAGCCTCTCGAAGCTGGAGCTTACGATGCCCTCCAGGGTGGAGATGGCGGTGTTGTCGATCCACTGGTTGAAGAAGGCCATGTCCTCGGGGCAGCTCTCCAGTAGGTGGGAAAATATGTGCTTAAGGAACTCCTCCGCAAGCTCCGCGACGCCGTCCAGGTCGCAGAAGGCCACCTCGGGCTCCACCATCCAGAACTCGGCCAGATGCCTGGAGGTGTTGGAGTTCTCGGCCCGGAAGGTCGGCCCAAAGGTATAGACGTTGGAGAGGGCCAGGGCGAAGACCTCCGCCTCTAGCTGGCCGCTCACGGAAAGGAACGTGGGTTTGCCGAAGAAGTCCTCCTCATGATTGACCACTCCCTGACTCATGGGCAGGTTCTCCAGATCGAGGGTGGTAACTCGGAACAGGGACCCTGCCCCCTCAGCGTCGCTGGAGGTTATGATGGGCGTTTGCAGGTAAAGGAAGCCGCGGCTCTGGAAGAAGCTGTGTATGGCGAAGGCCATGGCCCCGAAGGTGTTGGTGCGGGGCCTGAGGTGGGCGATCTCCCTCAGAAACTCCGGGGAGTGACGCTTCTTCTGGAGGGGATACACTTCAGGGTCGGCGAGCCCCAGGACTTCCAGCGCCTTCGCCTGAACTTCGTATGTTTGGCCCTTGCCCGGGGACTCAACCACGGTCCCCACCACGCTGACGCTAAACCCGGTATTGAGGGAGTCAACCAGACCGTAGTCTGGCAAGGACTCATTCACTACGACCTGGAGGTCCCTCAGAGTGGACCCATCGTTAAGATCAATGAAGGAGACCGCCTTCGACGAGCGCCGGGTCTTTACCCAGCCCTGTACAAGGACCTCACCGCCCGCTTCTTCAAGGCTCAGGATGTCCACTATCCTGGTTCGTCTCATCTGCTGACCCTCCCTGCACCTTCATTCATTCTAGCACCGGCAGCATCCTGTCTGATACACGCTGTCTGATACACGAGAGCAGGCATCAGGACTCACACAGTTGGGGCAGGAAGTGTTAGAATGAAACGTAGTGATATCAAAGCGCATCTCATAATAGGTGTCAGTAAATCACAGCTCGAGGGCAAGCGGGAGACATGAATTTCAGAGGGATCAACCACCTGGCAATGGTCACAGGGGACATGGAAAAAACGGTCCGCTTTTACCGGGATGTTCTGGGAATGCCCTTGGTGGCGGCCGTGGGAAACATTCCGGGCGGATATCCTTACCGTCACTATTTCTTCGAGATCGGGCCCAATAACACCATAGCCTTCTTCGAGTGGCCCGGCATGGTCGAGGAGTACCACAAGCCCGCGGGACAGCCTTTTAAGGGACGTTTGCAGTTCGACCACGTGTCCTTCGACGTCGAGAGCGAGGAGGTTCTGCTCGAGCTCCAAGAGCGGCTAAATCAGGCCGGCGTAGAGGTCACCCCGGTGATCGACCACAAGATCATACACTCCATATACTTTACGGACCCCAACGGCATCGCTCTGGAGGCGTCGGTCTGGATCACCAACCCCACGAGTGAAAATCCCGACTACGCGAATCCCAACGTCTTTCAGGACAGGGACCCAGTGCCGGCGCTCAAGGAGCAGATCGAGGAGGCCCGGCTTATCGAAACCAGCTAGCTGGGCCGCCAGCTCTAGTAACCAGCAGCTCGAGGGGATGGGTTATACCATCCCCTTCCATTTGGTGAGGTCGCTAGAGCTGCGGCCTTGCTTTGTGCCACTCGGTGGCCTGCTCGTAGGCGTAGGCGGTCCGCAGTAACGTAGATTCCGATAGTGGTGGACCCACAAGCTGCAACCCAACGGGCAGGCCGCCGGACATCCCGCAGGGCACAGATATGGATGGCAGGCCCGCAACGTTCACGGGCACCGTGTAGATGTCGCTCAAGTACATTTGCACCGGGTCGTCGGCCTTCTCTCCTACGCGAAACGCCACTGTGGGAGAAGTAGGAGTCAGGAGGACGTCGAAGCGCTGGAATATGTCATCGAACTCGCGCCGGATCAACGTTCGCACTTTCTGAGCCTTCAAATAGTAGGCGTCGTAGTAGCCGGCGGAGAGGGCATAGGTGCCCAGCATGATGCGCCGCTTCACCTCGGGGCCGAACCCGTACTGGCGGGTTTTCTCCATGGCTTCCCACATGTTGGCGGCGTTCTGGAAGGAGAAGCCGAACTTTACCCCGTCGTACCTTGCCAGGTTAGCCGAGCACTCAGACAGGGCAAGGATGTAGTAGCAGGCAAGGGCATACCTTGTGCTGGGCAGCGAGACCTCTTCCAAAGTAGCCCCCAGGTCTCCCAGGACCGAAGCAGCCTTCATGACCGCATCTTTCACCTCGCCGGCTATGCCCTCGACCAAATACTCGGTTGGGATCGCGACCCGCAGCCCTCTTATGTCTTGCCCGATAGCGTCCGCGTAGTCCGGCACCGCGCCCGGTATCGATGTGGAGTCCCGGGAGTCGTGGCCCGCGATAGCGTTCAAGACAAGGGCGCAGTCAGTGACGTCCTTGGCGATGGGGCCGATCTGGTCTAGGGAAGATGCGAAGGCGATGAGGCCGTAGCGGCTCACCAGGCCGTAGGTGGGCTTCATGCCCACGACACCGCAGAAGGACGCGGGCTGGCGAATGCTTCCCCCGGTGTCGGAGCCTAGCGCGTAGATAGCCTCCTGGGCCGACACTGCCGCGGCGCCCCCACCGCTGCTGCCGCCTGGGACCCTGTGAGTGTCCCAGGGATTCCTGGTCGGGAAGAAGGCAGAGTTCTCGGTGGAAGAGCCCATGGCGAACTCGTCCATGTTTCCCTTCCCAAGCGGTACGGCATCCTGGGAATAAAGCGCCTGCACAACGGCAGCGTCGTAGGTGGGAACGAAGCCCTCCAGCATCCGGGAAGAGCAGGTGGTGGGTATCCCCCGCGTGCAAATCACGTCCTTGATCTGCATCGGCACTCCCGTGAGAGGCGTGGAGTCCGACGACGCGAGACGGACATCGGCTTGACGGGCCCGCGCCAATGCCTTTTCCCTCGTGACCGTGACAAAGGCATTCACCCTGTCTTCGACCGCATCGAGGCGGTCTAGGCAGGCCTCGGTCAGTTCTACTGAGCTGATCTTCTTAGCTGCCAGTAGGTCGTGGGCTGCGTGGATAGTAAGCTGATGCAGGTCCGTCAAAAGGGATGGCTCCTGAATTTGGTTCTTTGCAGCAGTCGCGAGGGTCTGCACTCGCCTGCCAGGGCGAGGCATGCCTCGCCCCTACTCCTCAAGGACTACCTTAACCTTGATCTGGTCGCCTTCCTGGCTGGGGGCGTTAGTGAGGACCTCTTCCCTGGGGTGGGATGGCCGTGACTCGTCGTCCCGCATGACCGTTTGCAGTGGCACCGAGTGTCCCGTTGGAGGTACGCCGTCGGTATCCACCTCCTGGAGAATCCGGAATAGATCGAGTATTTGCGAGAGCTGCCCCGGCATGGTCTCAAGGTCCTCCTCGGTCATGCCGATCCGGCAAAGCGTTGCGATGTGCTTGACTTCCTCTCGGGTAAGGGCCATCTGGCGGGTACCTCCGTTCCTTTACCGGAGCCAGTGTAGCAAACGCGGTAGGGCGGCTCAAGCCCCACGCAGTCCAGTTGACATTCCTCTCCGATGGGAGAGGGACCGATGGCGAGGTCGCCGCGTGATCCACGCATCGGGTCTCCAGTCCCATTCGTATTACGTGAGTATGGAGTAACCTTCAGCTTGTTTAAGCTAGTTTCAGCAAAGTATACTTGGTTCCGATGATTCAGCCGAAGGATATGGCCGCCCAGTCGCGTAGAGTCCTGGAGACCTGGGCACTTGATTCTTAACCGACGCTTCTGGCTGGGTTTCGGGATAAGCGTGGGCTTTGTCGTCCTCTTCCTATGGAAATTGGATTTCGGACAGACGGGAAGAGAGCTGAAGAATGCTAACTACGCTTACTACCTCCCGGCGGTCCTGATATATTTCATAGCCTTCGGATTTCGCTCCCTCCGATGGCGCTACCTGCTCCTACATCTCAAAGCTATATCGCCCTGGCGGCTCTATTCCATCATCTCGATAGGCTACCTGGCCAACAACATCCTTCCGATGCGGCTTGGAGAGGTGGTCAGGGCCCACTTCGTGGGAGAGAAGGAGGGCATAAGCAAGGCATCGGGCCTGGCCACGATCGGAGTTGAGCGAGTCCTGGACGGGCTGACCCTCCTGCTTCTCGCCGGAGTCATGTGGCCCTTTCTCCCTTGGACCGACGTGCTCAAGACGGATACTGGAGACCTCAAAATATGGTGGGTGGCCCTGAGCATTGCGCTGGCTCTGGCGTTCGTGGCGGCCTTCGTTTTGCTGGTCATCCTGGCCACGTCGCCCGGACTAGGGCGCACGCTAGCCCACCTTCTGTCGTCACTGATGCCGGTGAGACTACGTCCCAAGGTGGAGGGGCTGATCAACCTCATGTTAGAGGGTCTCGGAGCGTTGAGGAGCCCTCGCAGGCTTATAGCCATGCTGGTGCTGTCCATACCCGTATGGCTGGCCGAGGCCGCCCTGTACTACCTCATCGCTATCTCCTTCGATCTGGACGTAGGATTCCACGTAATCCTGCTCGTAACGGCGACTTCCAACCTTGCCACCGCTGTACCCTCAAGCATTGGGGGCATAGGACCCTTTGAGGTCGTAGCAAAGGCCACTCTCGTAGCCTTTGGAGTTGGCACGGCGGCGGCGGCGGCCTATGCCTTCTTCGTTCACATCCTCGCCCTATGGCTCCCGGTCAACATCCTTGGGATGTTCTTTCTCTGGAGAGAGAACCTCTCGATTGCTCAGCTCGCAGGGACCAGGCACATGGACCTGTCGCGGGACGTTGAAATTGAGGGGGGTAGGCCACCTGCGTCAGCAGCTCCCGGCGGGCCTACTTTAGGGCTGGACTCTGAAGGCGGGGGCATCTCTGACTATGCGAATCGGGGCGTTGCCGGGGGAGAGGAGGCGGAGTGAGGGTAGGAATCATCGGCGGGGGTGCCGCGGGCCTGGCGGCGGCCTACGAGCTGGTGAAACAGGGCCACCAGGCCTTCGTATACGAGCGCGCGCCCTTCCTTGGTGGGCAGGCTTCCACCTTTGAGGTAGGTGGAGGACGCTTGGAGCGTGGCTACCATCACCTGTTCATGAGCGATACCCACATAGTGGACCTGATTCACGAGCTGGGCTTGGGGCACAAGCTGGCGTGGATAGAATCCAAAGTGGGTTTCTATCATGGAGGCAAGATCTGGGATTTTACGTCCCCAGTGGACCTTCTCAAATTTAAGCCGTTGAGCCTGTTCGACCGCCTTCGCCTCGGCCTCGTAACCTTTTACCTGCAGAAGCTCAAGAATGGTATCAAGTTCGAGGGCGTGACAGCCGTCGAGTGGCTGGAGAAGCGCGTAGGGAGGCGCGCTTACGAGGTAGTCTGGGAGCCGATGCTGCGAGGCAAGTTCGGGGAGCACTATGGCGAGGTCAGCATGACCTGGCTATGGTGCAAAATCTATTTGCGAGTGGCCTCTCGAGGTAAACCCTGGGAGAAGGAGAAGTTGGGATACCCCATGGGAAGCTTCGAGGAGATCTTCGATACCCTGGGACAGCGGGTCTGGGATATGGGAGGCGAGGTGCATACCTCGGCGGGAGTACAGAAGGTCGTGGTGGAGGATGGGAGAGCAACTGGGATGGAGATAGAGCTGGCCGGGAAAGACCCGGAAATACACCCGTTCGACGCGGTAATCGCTACCACACCATCTTACGTATTCGTAAGGCTGGTCCCTCCCTTGCCCAAGGATTACGAAAGCAAGCTGGTCAACGTGACCTATCTGGCCGCGGTCCTCCTGATACTGGTGCTGGACAGGCCCTTGACTCATAAATACTGGCTGAATATAGCGGACCGGACGATGCCCTTCGTGGGTGTCATAGAGCAGACCAACTTCGTCGACCCCTCGCTTTACGGGGGCAAGCATGTGGTATACTTCTCCAACTATCCTAGCAGGGAGAATCCCCTTTACCAGATGAGTGGAGAAGAGTTGCTCGCGGAGTTTCTCCCGCATCTAAGTAGGATCAATCCCAGCTTTGACCGGTCGTGGATCCAGGAATATCATCACCACAAGGTGGATGCGGCCCAGCCCATTATCGGAGTGAACTACAGCCAGAAAATACCCGACCTGCGCACACCCATAAAGGGCCTCTACTTGGCCAACACTACTCAGATCTACCCCGAAGACCGGGGGACTAACTACAGCGTGAGGCTCGGCAAGCAGGTGGTGGAAAAGGTCCTGGAGGACAGGGGGCTGTCGTGAAGAAGACGACCACCGGTAGTAAAGGGTCTGGAAACGGGCGGGGGCGGGCGAACCAAGGCGCCCCGCCGTCTTGTACTGGCTCGGCCCGCTCTGTTCAAACAGCTAAGAGATAGAGGTGGGTAGGTAAATTTATGGCCAGGCTTTCGCAGGTAGCCGCTCCTTTATCCGAGGTGGCAGGGCAGCCGGATCGGGGCGACGAGTTCGCCAAGCTGAAGCGTCTTATCGTGCAGAGCGGGCTGTTGGAGAAACAGCCCGTTTTCTACGCTTGCAAGATCCTTCTGACCTTCGCGCTGTTGGGCCTGAGTGTGACGTTCCTGGTGATCGCGGAAAGCCTCTGGTTGCATCTGCTGAACGCGGCGTTCATGGCCTTCGTCTTTGGCCAGATCGGGTTCCTAGGCCATGACGGCGGCCACCTGCAGATATATCGGTCTGTCCGTAGGAACGACCATCTGCTTATCATCGTGACTTCTCTGATTGGTTTGGGCCGCAGCTGGTGGGTCGATAAGCACAACCGCCACCACAAGAATCCCAACAATGTGGACCAGGACTTCGACGTCAACCTACCCCTGCTGGCCTTCACAGAAGAGCAGGCTCTCGAAAAGAAGGGGCTGTACCGGTGGGTCGTGAGGTACCAGGCATTTTTCTTCTTCCCCATGATGATGCTGGAGGCGTTCAGCATTCGCGCGGACGGCGCCCAGTATTTGATGCGCGGGAGGGACGTCAGATACCCCAGGGCCGAGTCAATAGCCACGGTCGCTCACTTTGTCGCTTACTTCGGACTCCTGTATACTTTCCTGCCTCCCCTGCATGCCACGCTGTTCCTGTTGGTTCATCAGGCCCTGACGGGCCTGTACCTGGGAAATGTCTTCGCGCCTAACCACAAGGGTATGCCCATGATTGGCAATGATAGCCAGATCGGATTCCTCCGCCAGCAGATAGTGACCGCTCGGAACATCAAGGGCGGATTCATCACCCGGATGTTGTACGGAGGACTCAACCTCCAGATCGAGCACCACCTGTTCCCCACCATGCCCATGAACAAGCTGCCGCGGGCCCAACGCATCGTGAGGGAGTTTTGCCAAGAGCAATCGATCCCCTACCACGAGACTGGACTACTCAATGCCAACTGGGAGATTCTGAGATGCCTGCACCAGGTCAGCTCGCCACTGCGGCGGAAGGTATCCAGGGTCGCTCCGGATTCGGGTTAGCAACAACAGGGCACCGGGGGTAATCGTCCGAGCGGGAGCGTGAATCCGAGACGGTGCAATCCTCATCCAACATTACGAGGTGTGCTAATGATACGACCCTGGAATGTTGGACTGCTTTCGGTCATCGTGCTTCTCATCGCCGCTGGCTGCGGAGGGGAAGCCACCCCCACCCCGACCGCGACTCCCATCCCCACCGCGACACCGACAGCTACTCCCACACCGACCCAGGGGCCGATCGGCACGGCGACTCCCGCTGACACGGCGCTTGATCCCGGCGCCAAGTATCGCTGGGAGGTATCAACGGTGGACGAAGACGGTGCAAAGCCCTCGCTGGCGGTGCACCCTGACGGGACGCCGCACATCGCATATATGTTAGAGGCGCTGCCCGGCTTTCTCAATTACGCGGTGCTCGACACCGGCAGCTGGGCCATCACGGAGGTAGCCGCCGGGTATTTCTACGGTCCTCTAGAGATTCAGCTCGATCAAGAAGGCGTGGCCCATATCGCCTGGCATAATCACGATACTGAAGACGGGGCTTACGCTGTCCTGAGGGATGGCGAATGGGTAGTCCACAACGTCAATCACCCGGGCCACGATGGTTGGGACAACAGCCTGGCTATCGATTCCGCCGGCCGGCCCCACACTGCGACCATCGACCCCAGCCAGTTCGGGGGCCAATCCGGAATTGAGTACGCCACCTTCGACGGGGATGACTGGGAAGTGGAGGAGGTGGGCAGCGGACCTATACCTTATGAGTTCGGGACAGGCATAGTCCTGGACTCTCAGGACCGTCCCTATGTGGTCTGGTACGACGATTCCCTCCAGGCCCTGAGGTACGCTTCAAAGAGTGACGACGACCAGTGGACGATCTCGGAAGTGGATAGCGGAGGAGACGTGGGCCGCTTTCCGTCGATGGTGCTGGATGAACAGGGTAATCCTGCCGTCAGCTATTACGAGTTTGAGAGCCCCACCAGCGGCCATATCAAGTTTGCGGCCTGGGACGGTGCTCAGTGGAACAGCCAGCGTGTCGACAAACTTGACAATGTGGTCCTCGGCCATCTGGGTGCCAGGAAGAACAGCTCACTGGTGTTGGACCCCAGCGGTGTTCCCCTCATCGCCTATTCCGATGAGGAGATAATCAAGCTCGCCCGATGGGAAGGTTCAAAGTGGAGCATAGAAACCGTGTTCACTTCTGGAGACGGGTCCCTGGGACAGCAGGTCTCCCTCGGAGTGGACGGCAGCGGAGCGCTTCACCTGACCTTTGTGGACAAGACGCAGCTGACTGCCCACGGGGTCAGAGGGGCCGTTATGTATGCCAGGGGCACTCCCTAGTCCGACTCCGGCTGAAGCCCGCAACTGCGTTGCGTTTGTCCTACGATCCTAGCTACGGCCCTGCCCAAGCAGGCAGGCGTTTTTATCGTTGAAAGGTCCAGGCCCCTGTGTTACTATTGCCTTGCCGTGGCGGTTCGTTACAAAAATCACGAGCGGCCTGGCGGTCCGCGGCCAGCCTGTCGGCTGTGGGGCATTACGGTTAGCTGAAGTATAGTCCCGAATCTGGGGGCGGCGAATGACCACCGGAACAGAAGAGTTAAAGGACCGCGTGATCGCGGCACTTAACTCCCAGAAGCAGACTACGATGACCCTCCTTTCCGCCCTCCTCGCCGTCCAGGACGAGTTAGGCTATATCCCCGAGGAATCTATCGAGGAAGTGGCCAGCTTCACCCAATCCACGGTAAACGACGTATGGGGAGTCGCATCGTTCTACACCAACTTTCGGTTCGCCCCTCCCGGGAGTCACGTGGTGGAGCTGTGCTGGGGGTCCTCCTGCCATGTGCAGGGCGCCATGGAAGTGATTAAGGCGGCGCTGGAGGCCTTGGGCATGGAAGGCGAGGGGTCCACCGCGGATGGAAACGTTACAGTGCGCTTCAACACCTGTCTAGGAGCTTGCTCTCAGGGGCCGGTGATCAGCGTGGACCATCGGCTAATGGGCAAGCTCTCCGTGGACAGAGCGAAGGGAATAGTAGCTCCGCTCTCTCAATCCTAGGTTTCCTTCTGGACGGCTAGCAGGCTGCGGAAGACAGGGTGCGCAGAGGGGCGAAGCCTCTTTGCCGGGAGTCTGAGGGTGTCCCTCAGATATCAATTGCTCCCCCATCTTGGCCAGGAAAGGGTCCAGGGGGACGGTCGAAAGAGTTTTTCAGCGCCCTGGTACCGAACAGGCAAAAGGGCAAGATATTCGGTTCAACGTGAAAAGGTGGGGATGGCCGGAAGCTTCGACGAGATAAAGGCGGAATCCGAACGTAGGTGGCAGTCGCTCACGGGCGGAGAAGTGCCCTGGATAAGAGTCGGGACCGCCCTGTGTGGCAAGGCGGCTGGCGCCGACAGTGTGCTCACGGCCATCCGGACGGAGCTTGAGCACCACAAGATTCAGGCCACCGTAAGCGAGGTGGGATGCCTCGGCCTCTGCTACGCCGAGCCGTTAGTAGACATAACCATCCCCAATGGCTCCAGGCTGTTTTACGGCAATGTGACGCTGAGTGAGGTCCCCGCGATAATGTACTCTCACCTGGTACGCAACGAGCCTGTGGCGGACCTGGCCATGGGTTACCTTACCGGACCGGGGCTGGAAGGTACTCAGGACCTGGACCAGCACCCCATGATGAAGAACCAGAACCGTATAGTGCTTCGTAATGCCGGCACCATTGACCCGTACGACATTTACCAGTACATAGCCAATGGGGGCTACTCGGCCCTGTACAAGGCCATCTCAGAGATGAGTCCAGAGGAGACTCTGGAGGAGGTCAGTAAGTCCGGGCTCAGGGGCCGCGGTGGGGCTGCGTTTCCTACGGGCACCAAGTGGAGCTTTCTGGCCAGGTCGCCGGGGCCGGTCAAGTACATACTGTGCAACTGCGAGGAGGGCGACCCCGGGGCCTTCAACGATAAAGGAATCCTCGAAAGCGACCCGCATACGCTCATCGAGGGGATGCTGTTGGCAGGCTACGCCACCGGGGCCAACTACGGATATGTGTTCATACGGCATGGACACGATGGGCCCATCGACCGGACCTGGCAGGCCATAAGGCAGGCCCAGGAGCTGGGAATCCTGGGTACGAATATCTTCGACTCGGGCTTCGACTTCGACATAGAGGTATCCCTGACGGGGGACTCTTACGTCTCCGGCGAGGAGACTGCCATGATGGAGTCCATCGAGGGTAACCGGGCGATGCCCCGGTTCCGCCCCCCCTTCCCCGCTCAGGTCGGGCTCTTCGGCAAACCGTCCAACATAAACAACGTCAAGACTCTGGCTTACGCCCCCCAGATAGTGGACAAAGGTGGCGACTGGTTTGCCGGCATAGGCCCGAACCGCAGTAAAGGCACGGCTATTCTGTGCCTCTCGGGTAACCTCAAGTATCCCGGCATGGTGGAAGTGCCCCTGGGCATGACCCTGCAGCAGGTGATCTATGACGTGGCCGGGGGCGTCCCCAACGGCAAGAAGTTGAAGCTTCTTCAGACCGGAGGGCCGCTGGGGGGCGTGCTCAGCGCTGATCAGCTCGACATGCCCATGGATTTCGAGGTCATGGCAGAGGCCGGCGCCATCCTCGGATCGGGCGGCATTATCGCCGCCGACGAGGATACCTGCGCCGTCGACCTGACCCGTTCCCTTATCGCTTTCTGCCAATTCGAGTCCTGCGGGAAGTGCTTCCCCTGCAGGATTGGCATGACTCACCTCCTAGAAATACTGGAGCGCATATGCAGCTTCGAGAGCGGACCCGCGGACCTGGAGCTGATGCGCCAGGTAGGCCAGAACATGCAGGTGGGCTCTCTGTGCGGCCACGGGCAGTTGGGGTTCAACCCCGTGTCCTCGGCCCTGCGATACTTCGGCGACGAGTTCGATGCCCACATGGTGGAGAAACGGTGCCCGACGGGCAGCTGCCTTCGAAGCAAGTACTCTCCTCAGACCACAAGGAGGTAGCTTTTGCGAGTGGGCCAAGGGGAGGTCGCAACTGGTGAGTAGCGCCAAAGACATCACCATCACCATCGATGGCGTTCAGGTCAAGACCCAGCCAGGCAAGATGGTCCTGGAGGCGGCCATAGATGCAGGTATCTACTTACCCTACCTCTGCTATCACCCGGGCATGAAACCCTTTGCCGCCTGCCGGATGTGCGTCGTCGAGGTTGAAGGCGGCAGAGGCTACCCCGCATCCTGCACCCTGCCCGTTCAGGATGGGATGGTGGTAAAGAACGAGTCCCATGAGGTCTATGAGCTCAGGCGCTCCATCATGGAGCTTCTCCTCTCGGAGCACCCCAGCGGTTGTCTCACCTGCCACAGGGTAGACTTGTGTGGACCCCAGGATGTGTGTCTTCGCCATGTGTCGGTGAACGACCGATGCGTGACGTGTCCCAAGAACGAGAGATGCGAGCTCAAGGACACCAGCCGTTACCTGAACATGGACCTGGAATCGCCCCTTGCCTACAAGTATCGTGACCTGCCCATAGAGACGGGCGATCCCTTTTACGACCGAGACTACAACCTCTGCATAGTATGTGGCAGATGTGTGAGAGTCTGTGAAGAAGTCAGGGGCGACAACGCCATTACCTTCACCGAGCGGGCGGGTCGGGCACTGGTGGGCACATCCCACGGTACCTCACTGCTTGAGTCTGGATGCGAGTTTTGTGGGGCGTGCCTGGACGTATGCCCCGTTGGGGCTCTCGTGGAGAGGGACAACAAGTGGGAAAAGGCCAGCAGGGTTGAGCGGACCATTTGCCCTCACTGCCCCGTCGGCTGCCAACTTAATCTTGAGGTGAACCAGTACGACAAGGTGATACGTGTCATACCCGAGATCAACTCCCCTGCCAACCGAGGCCAAGCGTGCTTCAAGGGCAAGTTCGGCTTAGACTTCGTTAACCGGAAGGAGCGACTCAAGCGGCCTCTTATCCGTCGCGGTTCGACTCTGGAGGAGGCCACCTGGGACGAGGCGCTGGACTACATTGCCGAGCGGCTGCCCAAGTATAAGGGAAGCAGGTTCGCTATACTCACCTCTCCCAACAGTACCAACGAAGAGCACTACCTAGCCCAGAAGTTCGCCAGGGCCGTAATGGTGACCAACAACGTTGACCAGACCTCCGATACGCGGCCTGAGCTGGTCAACGGGCTGATGGAGTCGGTAGGCGTTGCCGCGGCAACCAACCCAATTTGGAATTTGGAAAGTTCTGAATGTATCCTCACCTTCAGCTCCAACATCACTGAGGAGCACAACGTGGCCGCGGTGCCTATCAAGAAGGCTGTGAAGGCCGGGGCAAAGCTCATTGTCATCGATCCCAGGGAAGTGGAGCTGACCCGCTACGCCCGTGTGTGGCTTAGGCCCCGGCCCGGCACGGAACTCCTGTTGCTGGGGGGGATGCTGAAGGCGATTGTGGACGAGGGGCTCGAGCGAACCGAGTGGACCACGGAGCATTCGACTGAGTCAAGCCACCTTCCCAATACAAGCTCGCGGCGTTCTGCTCCCGGCGGGGACGTCGGACAAACTCTCCGGCAGACGCTTCGTGTCTTTAACATGGAGTCCGTAGCATTGGAAACCGGGGTATCGGTGGATCGGATCGAGGAGGCGGCGCGCCTTTATGGTAGGGCGGAGAGTTCGGCCATCCTGTACGCCCTGGACAACGTACCTCTGAAAATGCAGCGGGACTGCGTCTTGGCCCTTGCGGATATGGCGATCCTGACAGGGAACCTTGGCAAGCCTTCAGCGGGCCTTTACCCGCTGAGACAGGGAACCAACGAGCAGGGCGCCTGGGACATGGGCTGCGTCCCTCATCTGCTGCCGGGATACCGTGACGTCCGCGACGATCAGGCCAGACGGGAGGTCGAGGAGGTCTGTGGGCTCATCGTTCCCATAGAGGATGGTCTCGGAGTGAGGGGCATATTGGAGTCGGTAGCCGGGGGTGAGATCAAGGCCATGTTTGTCGTGGGGGACGGCAGCAGTCTCACCAGCGGTGTGCTGGACGACTGGTCTGAGCCGACGGCGGAAGGCGACTCTCTGGATAATCTAGACCTGCTAGTGGTCCAGGGCCATTTCCTCAGCCCCATCGCTCAAAAGGCCCACGTCGTGTTGCCTCGGTCGACCTTCGCCGAGAAAGCCGGAACCTACACTAATCTGGAGCGCCGTATTCAGGCTCTCAAGCCGGCTATAAAGGTGAAAAATAGCGAGGCCAGGCCCGAATCGTGGACTATATGCCAGGTAGCTCAGCGGATGAACGCGGGCGGGTTCGATTTCCAGAGTCCCGCGGATGTCATGGACGAGATAGCCAGGGTTGTCCCGCAATACGGTGGAGTCACCCATAGAAGGCTTGAAGGGGAGGGTATCTGGGTGGCAAGGCCCGATCCAGCCAACCCCCTGCCCACACAAATTCTCTACTCGGAGAAGGAGTATCGTGGACTTCAGTGGCCGTGCCCTACGGAATCCCACCGCGGGACGCCCGTGCTGTACGCCGAAGGGTTCTCCGACGTCATCCCCGGCGGCAAGGCCCAGCTGATCGCCCCTGATTTTGGGGTCGCGGGGGCCCCAGTCCGCGGTGATTACCCCTTCGTATACGTGCCGGGACGTGTGCTTCTTCAATCTCAACGAGAGATGGAAGTGATCAAAGGCCGGACCAACAAGGTTTCACGGGAAGAGCCGGTAGAGCTGAATGCTGAGGACGCTGACAGCCTGGGGGTTCAAGAGGGTGACACTGTGGAGGTTAGGACCCCTAACTTGAATTTCCAGGGGAAGGCGAGCATAAGTGGCGGCTCCCCAAAGGGAACGGTCTCATGTACCGGGTTGTTTGGCCAGCTGGCCATAGACCTGGAGGAGAGTGAGGAGCCCGATCCTATGTCCAATGTGCCAGGACTGGTCTTGATGCCGGCGGCGGTGGTCAAGGCGGGGTCCTGAACTTTACCCAAATGTACCGGGTGCCCTATAGCGCCCGCAATTTTCGGTGAGCAAAAGGAGGATTGAGTGGAGCGTGGCGATGCCAAGCTAATGGAGCGTGAGCAGCGTCTGAGGGACACAATAGCGAGTCTTCCCAAGGCGAAAGTCGTAGATCGTAAGGATATCACCAAGGACCTGATGATCATCAGGTTACAGCCGGAGATCGATTTTAGCTTCAAAGCAGGGCAGTATTGCACTCTGGGGATCGACAGTATCGAGAGGGCCTACTCGATCGTGTCGGCCCCGCATGAGGAAGCCCTGGAGATCTTTGTGGAGCTGGTCCCTCCTCCGGACGGCGCGCTCACACCCTTGATGTGGAATCTCGATGTCGGTGACTCCCTAAGTATCAGGCCCCGTGCCAAGGGTATCTTTACCATGGACGAACGTTATACGCGGCACCTGATGGTAGCCACAGTGACAGGCATCGCTCCGTTCATGAGCACGGTAAGAAGCTACATTCACCGTGGCGGTGAGGGCCACGTGTTCTATGTGCTTCAGGGGGCCAGCTACGTGGACGAGTTTACGTACAAAGAGGAGATGGAAGATCTGGCCGAGAGCCACCCTGAGACAATCGTGTATGTTCCCACCGTCAGCCGGCCCACGGAGCAGAGGAACGAGGGCTGGACCGGAGTTACAGGAAGGGTCAACACGATAGTCGAGGAGTACGTCGAGGAATTCGACTTGGAGCCCGAAGGGACGACGGTATACGCCTGTGGGCATCCGGGCATGATAGAGGATGCCAAGGAGAAGCTTGCCCCCAAGGGGTTTAGGCTCAAGGAGGAGCGTTACTGGAAGCAGTAACCGCCGAGTGGAACCGAATTCAGTGTAGCGAAACGGGTAGGGGCGATGTTTCCATCGCCCCTACTGATTTTCGCCTCTGCACGGGTTTTTCGCCCTGCGTTGGACTATCCCCAGCGCTTACAGGGTCGGGTTTAAGCCCAGTAGCAACAGGCCTCCAAGCACCGCCACAGCCGAAGAGAATATCAGATAGACCCAGCCCGTCGCGGTTCTCATCCCAGAGGACGGCGGCTCTACCTGTCCCCTGGGTACCAACGCGAGGTAGAAGAACAAGAGGAGTGACATTACAGCCAAAAGGATGGCTACGACGCCCAGGAGCCAGCTGACGTGATTTATGTCACCGCTATCTAGCAGCTCCCCTCCCACGAAAAAGTACACGGCGAATAGAGCCGAAATCACGAAGGAGAAGAGGCCGTAGAATCCGAGGCTGCGGGTGTCCATTCCCCAGAGATATACCCCGGCCATCAGCGCGGCGTAGATCGCCCAGACCAGGATAAAGATCGACAAGGGAATGGCTACATCCAATAAGGCGCCCGATGGCTTGAGAACCGTCAGTTCCCCCAGTTTGTCCTGGAATAGCACGATGGCTAGGAGGGTTACTGCTACGGCGGCGGAGATCATGCCCAGTGTCCTTGGATTGGCGTAGAATCCCAGCAGGTACCAGGACTGTATCCATAACGCCGCGGGCAACACCAGGAGAAAAGCTAGATCCATTTCACTATCTCCCTATGATCAGTTTCACCAAAGTTGAAGGTACGATCGTGAGCAGCGGGCGCGCCAGGGTCTCGTGGACGATGCTGCACCACAACATGCGTACGATATAGTAATCTCTGTGGGAAAGTCAATTTTATTCGAAGGTACATTCAGAGTTAATTCCCTGAGCCCATGTCCTTTTCCGCCACCAGTTCCATCGTGGTGTGGCCTGCTGTAGAATGGCTGTAATTCCCGGTCCTCGAGGGACGAATGACCCCTATTCGCCGCCAGTACCTCAAGATCAAGCAGCGCTACCCGGACTCGATAGTATTGTTTCGCCTCGGAGATTTCTACGAGACCTTCGACGAAGATGCGCGTGTGGCCTCTCGGGAGCTGGACATTGTCCTGACCTCCAAGAGCATGGGCAAGAACCTAAAGGTGCCCCTGGCGGGCGTTCCCGCCCATTCCCTGGAATCCTACCTGGCGAGGCTCATAAAGAAGGGCTACAAGGTCGCCATCTGTGAGCAGCTCAGCGACCCTGCCCTCTCCAAAGGGCTGGTAGAGCGGGACGTCGTCCGGGTCGTTACTCCGGGTACCTTGGTAGAGCCTTCCCTCCTGGATCAGGGGACTAACAATTACCTGGCGGCGGTGGCGCTGAACGGCGAAGAGGTCGGTATCTCCTATGTTGACATAACGACTGGAGAGTTCGCCACCACCCAGCTGCCGGCGTCCGGGCTGTCACCGGAGCTGGACCGGCTGTCCCCGGCGGAGGTGCTACTTCCGGAAGGACAGACACTGCCTGAGGGTGCCGGCGGTCACAGGGTTACTTCCCTCCTGGCGTCCTACTTCCATCCCGAGATCGCCGGGCAAAGGCTTCTGGACCACTTTGACGTGTTGTCCCTGGAGGGCTTTGGCTGCGCCCATCTGAGCCTAGCGATCGGCGCCGCCGGGGCTATCCTCGAGTACCTATCCCAGACCCAGCGGGACTCGCCGGCGGAAATCGAGACGCTCAAAACCTACTCGACTAGCTCTTTTATGACCCTGGACCAACAGACCAGGCGGAACTTGGAGCTCTTCCAGGGTGGCCGCTGGGGAAGCTCCTCCCCTTCCCTTTCCTCTTCCATCGACTTGACCCGGACCCCTATGGGGAGCCGCCTGCTGAGGCGCTGGCTGGGCCAACCGTTGCTGGATATCAAGGAGCTGAACCTGCGGCTGGATGGCGTGAGCTACTTCCACAGCGACCTCCTCAAGCGGGAATCCACTTTGGCCTCCCTCTCTCATATCACCGACCTGGAGCGCGTGGTGAATAGGGTCCGCATGGGAATAGCCTCACCGAGAGAGCTGGTCGGCCTCAAGTCGAGCCTCGAAGCGGCCTCCGCCCTCACTCACCTGGTCCAGGAGGAGGGCGCTGGAGCTATCGGCTGGTTGCAAGAGAAGATGCAACCCTGTGACGACGTGGTGTCGCTGATAGAGTCGGCCTTGGTCCCGGAGCCCCAGGGAGAGCCAGGAGAGGGGAAGGTCATCAGAGACGGCCTATCGCCGGATCTGGATGAGGTCAGGCTGGCATCTCGAGACGCGAGGGGCTACATAGCGAGCCTCGAGAAGAAAGAGAGAGATAGGACCGGGATCAGGTCCCTCAAGGTGGGCTATAACAAGGTCTTCGGATACTACATCGAGATCAGCAACTCCAACCTTCCTCACGTGCCCGATGATTACCTACGTCGCCAGACCCTGGTGGGTGGAGAGCGTTACATTACCCCAGAACTCAAGGAGTACGAGTCCCTTATTCTCAACGGAAGGGAGCGCATAGAAGAGCTGGAGAGGGCCATCTACAGGCAGGTATGCAGCCAGATAGGCGAGAGGGCCCGGGCGATCAGCCTGCTGGGGGACGGAATCGGCCACATCGATGCCTTTGCGGCGCTGGCAGAGGCGGCCTCCCGTCACCGCTACGTGAGGCCGCGGCTGACTGAGGAAGAAGGAATCTACATCCAGGGCGGCAGGCACCCGGTAGTAGAACGCGCGCTCCCGCCGGGGACGTTCGTGCCCAACGATACGACTCTCTCATGCAAAGACGCCCAGCTGCTCGTCATCACCGGTCCTAACATGGCAGGTAAGAGCACCTACATCCGCCAGGTGGCCCTGATCGTCCTCTTGGCCCAGATAGGGAGCTTTGTCCCTGCGGATTCCGCGACGTTGGGCCTCGTGGACCGGATATTCACACGAGTGGGTCTCCAGGACGACCTGGCGACCGGCCAGTCCACGTTCATGATTGAGATGGTGGAGACCGCCTCGATTCTGAACCAGGCCACTCCCCGCTCCCTGGTCATTCTGGACGAGATCGGCCGGGGAACCAGCACCTACGACGGCCTCTCCATCGCCAGGTCCGTAGTGGAGTATATCCATAACAATCCCCGCCTGGGTTGTAAGACCCTGTTCGCTACCCACTATCACGAGCTCACGAGGATGGCTGAGTCCTTGCCCAGGATAAGAAACTACACCGTGGCCGTATCAGAGGACGGTGGCCAGGTGGTGTTCTTGCACAGCATTATTCCCGGCGGCGCCGACAAGAGCTACGGCATCCACGTCGCCCACCTCGCGGGCCTTCCGGGGGCGGTGGTGAACCGCGCCTGGGAGGTGTTGCGGGATCTGGAGGGAGACGGGAGAGGGGCTGCAACAAGCCCCAAGGCTCTCCGTCGTGGCCGGCGGAGTGAGGCTCTTCAGATGAACCTCTTTACCTCTGGACAATCTCCCTTGGTAGAAGAGTTGTCGAGAATGGACGTGTCCAACATGACGCCCCTGGAGGCCATCAACGTGCTATACGAGTTCCAGCGGAGAGCGAAGCAGGAGGGAGAGGGAGAGGGAGAGGGAGAGAGACGCCCTCACCCAGACCCTCTCCCGTAAAGGGAGAGGGCTCGGCGCTCCTTCCCCTTGGGGAGAGGGTCAGAAGGGGAAGTGAGACGCTCGACCCCACCCAGACCCTCTCCCAAAAAAGGGAGAAGGCTCGGTTCTCTTTCCCCTTGGGGAGGGGGTCAGAAGGGGAAGTGAGAGGCTCGCCCTCATCCAGACCCTCTCCCCAAAAGTGAGAGGGCTCAGCCCTCCCTCCCCTGGCGGGAGGGAGTTAGAGGGAGGGGGAATTAGGAGCCGATGGTATGGATCGTAAGGCGAAAACCCGAGCAAAAGCCCTGAGAAGAAATGCGACAGACGCTGAAAAACGCCTGTGGCAGCATCTCCGAAATAGGGAGCTCGGAAGATATAAGTTCCGAAGACAACAGCCGCTGGGGCGATGCATTGTTGACTTTGTATGCTTTGAGAAGAAGTTGGTCGTTGAACTCGATGGGGGACAGCATCTCGACCAGGCAGGCCACGATTCAAGACGAGACGCATGGTTGCAAGGCCAAGGCTTTCGCGTTCTGCGCTTCTGGAACGATGCAGCGCTGAAGGCCATTGATTCGGTCAAAGAGGCTATACTGTCGGCATTAGAGGAAAAGGAAGATAGAGAGGGGTCAGACAACTCTTGAGTTGAAAGGAGGCAGCTAATCGTGTGTCTGCCAAATGGGTTTACAATACGTCAGCGCTCGACGTACAGGGGAAATAGCCCCATTTGGGGTAGGGAGGTCCGGTCTGCCTCCTCTCCCTATGGGAGAGGATTGAGGTGAGGGTGAGACCGGGGTTCGCGGGGAGGACCTCCTCATATCAGCATTGTAATGCTATATACGAGACACTAGACTAATGGTGTCCGGCAAGGTCAAGTTCTACTGGTGGGCTCGTTGATCGTCCTGTCGCAAGGCGAGGGAGGTGCTCTCGCAAAAGAAGGTCGACCTGGAGGAGCGGGATTTCTTCAAGGACCACCTCTCCGAGGCCGAGCTTCGGGGGCTGATGAAAGGTCACGCCGCTTCCGACATATTCTCCTGGAGGAGTCCTAGCTTCAAGGCCCTGGGCCTGGATCCCGGGAGCCTGAGCGATGCCGACCTCGTCCGCCTTATGCTCCAGGAGCCGCGCCTTATCCGGCGGCCCATCGTCGAAATCGGCGATGAGCTGATCATCGGCGCGGACAGCAAAAAGCTGGAGCAGGCGCTTGGCGGATAAGGCCCGCCGCGGACTGCCGCCGCCCCCAGGTTGCTGAAACTGCCGCTGCATATTTATAATGGGACCTGCGCAGCCCTCTCGATGGACCGAACCGTATCGCATCCCGTCGTACCGAGTGTCCCATGAGTGCTCTCTATTGAACATATTCTTCGACGTGGACTACACTATTCTTGGCCTGGATAACAGTCTTCGCACGGGCACCAAGGAGACGTTCCAGAATCTGGTCGGCGATGGCCACCGGATATACGTCTGGTCAGGTATGGGTCTGCGTTGGGAGGTGGTCCGGAGCCATAAGCTGGAGGAGTACGTCAGTGGCGTTTACGCAAAGCCGACGTACGGCTTCCAGGAGCGTCTGTCGGAGCTCGGTGTGCCGGTGACCCCGGACTTCGTCATCGATGATTACCCAGAGATAGTGGCCGCCTTCGGAGGCGTGTGGGTCCCGCCTCACTTCTACAGTGGGAATAGGGACGACCAGATGGAGAGGGTGTACAGAATTATCACTGAATACGTGGAAAAGGGTTCCTCCGATGACAAGCAGTTCCGGGCCAAGGGCACTACTGTTCCACTGTTCTAGGGCGCTATGTCCATAAAAGTGCTAGCCGCAGATGTCGCCGCCAAAATCGCCGCTGGTGAGGTGATCGAGCGGCCTTCGTCGGTGGTGAAAGAGCTGGTGGAGAACTCCCTGGACGCGGGGGCTTCCCAGATCACCATCGAGGTCAAAGGCGGGGGCATCGAGTTGGTGCGGGTCACCGACAACGGCTGTGGGATACTTGCCGAAGAGGTGGCGCTCGCTTTCGATCGTCACGCCACCAGCAAGGTCTCCGGCATCACCGATCTGGACTCCATCGGCACGCTCGGGTTTCGTGGAGAGGCGCTGGCCAGCATCGCGGCCGTCGCCCGGACCTCCCTCGTGACCCGGCCCCACGACGCCACCTCCGGATGGGAGGTGCAACTTGAATCGGGTGGAGTGGTCAAAAGCGGCCCCCATGGCTGTCCCCCCGGCACCGCCATGGCGGTACAGGGACTCTTCGAGAACCTGCCGGCCCGTCGCAAGTTCCTCAAGTCTCCGTCCGCTGAGGCCGGCCGCATCAGTGACCTTGTGTCCCGATTCGCACTAGCCTTCCCAGAAGTGCGGTTCCAGCTGCTCTCAGACGGCAGGAATGTCGTCAATACTCCCGGCACGGGCAGCCTCGGAGACGCCCTGGTCTCCGTATATGGCGGCGAGACCGCCGGGTCTATGCTGGACGTAGTTTGGGATGGCGCGGGTGACGGCTACGGAGTAAGGGGATTTATCGGTTCCCCCTCTCTGCACCGGGCCAATCGGAGCTACGTCACATTTTTATTGAACCGGCGATGGATACAGAGTCCCCTGCTCTCCTACGCCCTGTCGGAGTCCTACCAGGGGTTTCTCCCCGAGCGCCGGCATCCTATAGCCGTCCTGGATCTGGCGGTCCCATTGACGGATGTGGACGTCAACGTGCACCCGGCCAAGCGGGAGGTCCGGTTCCGCCGGGAGGACAGGGTATTTTCGGCCCTTCAACGGGGCGTCCGTGCCACTCTCGTGGCTGTCTCTCCGGTTCCGGAAATCCGGTTTGCTGAACCCTTCGCCGGTGCCCGGCCGTCGGGACCAGGGTTCTTCCCTCCAACGGCGGTGGCGCCGGCGGGAAAGTGGGCCAAAGGGTGGCCGCAAGGGGACCTGGTACCGGCTCAGGCTTCTCCCACACCCCTGGAGGCGATGGCCTCCCTTCGGGTGCTTGGACAGGCGAAAAACACCTACGTTGTGACCGAAGGCCCAGACGGACTTTACCTCCTCGACCAGCACGCCGCCCACGAGCGCGTGCTTTTCGAGAAGGTCTCCAGGGAGGTGGCCGAGAAGGAGCCCCTGGCCCAGGCCCTGCTGGAACCGGAAGCCGTGGAGCTTTCCCCAGGCCAGGAGGAGCTGGTGCAGGCCAGCATGGAACTCCTGGAAACGTATGGCTTCGTCCTCGAGCCTTTCGGAGAGAGGACCTATCTGCTGCGTGCTCTCCCCAGCGTCGTCAAGGACTCGAGCCCGGCGCATGCCCTCCAGGAGGTGCTGGACCTGATGTCTTACGAGGGGTTATTGAGGGAGCGAGAGGAGGCCCTTGCGGCGTCCATCGCGTGCCACAGCGCCGTGCGGGCCGGGATGGCCCTGAACCACCAGGAGATGGAGCAGCTGGTGCGGCAGCTGGAGTCCTGCGACAGCCCCCACACGTGCCCCCACGGCCGGCCCACAATGATCCATCTGAGCTCCCACCACCTGGAGCGGGAGTTCGGCAGAAGATAAGGCCACTGAGGCACAGAGTCATAAGAGCTTTCTCGCAGGTTATGTATATATCTTGATATATAGTTGGTATTACTTTTAACCAATTGACTTTATAGATACTGTCTACTACACTCCCATCATTGCACCGTAGATTGGTGGGAGATTTATTTTTTGAGGGAGGCTGATGGCAACTAAGGTGCCCGTAAATATAGATGCCTTACACCTCGAGGTAAAGCTGAAGTACGCGGAGGTCGCGCTGAAGCCGACCAATGAGTTCCACTTTCACACGGGCCGCCCGCTTGCCCAAAAGCTGGGCTACTCTGAGGTGGTGCTGGACGGGCTGCCAGACGAGTGCGTGGAGTCTTTTGCCGGAGTCGGAAATCCCTTTTCCCTGGGCGGGATCCGGCCGGGTGAGACGGTGGTGGATGTGGGGTCGGGCGCCGGGTTCGATAGCCTGGTTGCCGGCCGGATGGTCGGGGCGACGGGCAGCGTCGTCGGCATTGATATGACGCCGGAGATGCTACGAAAGGCGCGCACCAACGCCGAGCTTATGAAGGCGTCCAACGTCTCCTTCCGCGAGGGTCTTGCCGAGAAGCTTCCGGTATCCGATGAGTTTGCGGACGTTGTGATAAGCAACGGAATCATCAACCTGGTGCCGGACAAGGAAGCCGCTGTGAAGGAGCTGTTCCGGGTCCTCAAGCCTGGAGGAAACCTGTATTTGGCCGATATCATAGTGCACAAGCCGGTGCCCGACGGTGCCAAGGAGAACATCGACCTCTGGACCGATTGAATAGGCGGTGCTCTCCTGGAAGGAGAGTACCTGAGTCTCCTCAGTAACGTAGGATTCGTGAACGCGGAGGTGGTGTCCAAGGTGGACGTGTTCGAAGGTGCCGCCGGCGAGAAACGGGCCAAGAACTTCGAGACCGTTGGCGCCAACATCCGGGCTGCAAAGTCGGAGTAACTCACTGAAACCGCCCAAACAGGGACCCAGTCACTCACTGAGGGCGACCAGAATTCATCTTAAGATTCGGCGTCATGAAGAGGAGGTGTAAGTTGGCAAAGATTCTGTACTATACCACCCATGGGACCGAGGACCCAACCCGGGCCGGGCTTACATTCATCGCGGCCAACGGGGCGAAAGAGGCGGGACACGAGCCGATAGTGGGCCTTCTAGCCGAGGCTACGGTCCTGATGAAGGGGGACATTCCCAAGTCTGTCACGCCGGTGGGGTTCGGGCCGCTGAATGAAATCATGGCTACCACCATAAGCAACGGGACCCCGATCTATGTCTGAGGTGGGTGAGCCCGCGCCCGCGGGGTAACCGACCAGGACTTGGTCGGTAAAAACGCCAAATTCATGACCCCAGTAGATTTCGCCAATCTGGTGGCGGACGCGGACAAGGCCGTCGCGTTCTGACTCATAGGGCTTCGCGGCCCCTGGGATCTATCTGGGAAACACGTTGTTGATGACGTAGGGGCGACGCATGCGTCGCCCCTAGAGGTTTTCCCGTCCCTCTGACGGCACTATCGTGACGGCGTCACCTCAACTAACTGTCTCATAGAAGCCCACTGTAGCTTTTAGCCGGTCCGCGTAGGCGTATATGTCGTCCACATAGTCGATGGGGATTTTCTCTTCCTTCTTCTCTTCGCCCACGAGGCCCAAGTATTTCTGTGAACTCTTGAACCACAACCGGCAAATGGGCTTCCTTATGGTGTTGTCCAGAAGTATGACGCTGTTACCCAATCCCACTAAGTTTCGAATGGCAATTCGTTTCACGTCTACCACATCGTGGAGGATAGCCTTGACGATAAAATAAGCCTGGAGTTCTTCCTCCGTAGTAACTATACCGTCTTCCTCTGAAACGGGCTGGGTCGTGTCGGCGCTAAGGCCTTCAGATGACCCGGTTTTTTCTGCGAGCGGAGCCTCGCCGCCTGTTGGCAGAGCAGACTTCAGTCGGTCGTAAACTCTATCGTTGATGAACTGATTGAGGGCCTGGCGGGTCAATTGACCAAATCGCTCTCTTGCGGACTGAGTTATTCTTCCCGAGTAGATCTGAGAGGCGAAGAACCTGACAAAGTCGTCAGAGGGCTCTTTCAGCTGCTCAGACATGATCCGCTTGATTTCTTTGGTGTATTTGAGTTCAGCGGCAGCCGCGCGGAGAGTGTCTAGGTCAAATGAGGGCTTTGTGAATCGCTGTAACTCCTCCACCGAGGAGTCATCGACCCCAAGCATGTTGAACTCAAAGAAAGGCTTGGTATCCATCTTGTTTTTTTGGTCAAGGTCCGAATAAAACCTGTACACTACGCCATTCGTGAGCACGCCGAATCTAGCGTCCGTGGCCGCGAAATATTGGAACAGCTGGGAGGCGTGTTCCTGATCGAGGTTGGCTCCGGCAGCTTTGCACTCAACCAGGATGACTGGCCTGTTATCCTTGAAGATGGCGTAGTCGACTCTCTGACCTTTCTTGGTACCGAAATCGGCGGTGAACTCGGGTACAACCTCTCTAGGGTCAGAAGTGTCGTAACCGAGCACCCTGAAAAAAGGCAGGATCAAGGCTGTCTTGGTCGCCTCTTCAGTTTGGACAGCTTCAGCCCTTCCGGGAACTCCCGCCGCAAAGGCTCGAATCTGCTCGATGAAGTCCATCTTCCCACCTCTCTTTCAGCTAGGCTGGTCTTTCTGGCAGCTCCAGTTGAAGAAGGGCGACGCATGCGTCGCCCCTACGGATTTCTTGCGGCGGCAGAGGTAGCTTCATCCCCCTCGGCGTCTGCGTTCCAGGACATCCTTCCTGGGATGGTATATGGAGTCGGGCCCGGGGAACTCCTCGGCTGGGTCCGTCTTCTGCCTCCCGCCCCGGGAGAAGATGTTCCTGAACAGGAGTCCGGTACCGCCGACAGCGGCGAGGCCCAGGACGATGGTGCCCAGGAAGCTGCGCCTCGTGAATCCCCGGCGTTGGGCGTCGCGTTCACTATCTGCTGTCACGGAGCCTCCTACGCCCTCACCCCTGCCCACGGCTACCCCTCTCCCTGAGAGAGAAGGGCCGGGGGTGAGGGTATTTCTCGCCGATGACACTGACCTGAGAATACCTTGAGTTAGTATTCTACTTCGCCTCCTTACTGGTGTCAAGACAGCTATGAATCCTACTTGACACTCGTACCCCATTGTGATATTTTTCGCTTGCCGAAGCGCGAAACTTGTATCCTACCTTTATGGCAGGCCGAAGGGGGGAGGAAGGTCGTATATGCCTGAGGTAGACCCGGCAGCCATCAACACCAACGCTTGGTCCGACATAACAACCTGGCAGGTGTTCCTGGCGCTGTATCTCATCAGCATAGTCATCGTCGCCTTCTCCTTTCTCACCGCACATGCCCTCATTCCCTCCCTGGTGTCCTCGGGCCACCTGCCGAAGCAATTGCTCAAGCTGAGACCTCCGATGTACTTCGGCGCGGTAGTTTTTATCGGGGTCGCCGTCGTTTTGATGGCTATCACCGTCCAGAATACGTTGCTCCTCGAGGATCTTTACAACAGGTTCTGGTTTTGATCACCAAAGGCCCCAGACCTCCGGGGTGGCGGGCGGTGGGGCGGAGCGATGGGCGTGAGCCCAAGCCCGTTGGGCACGTTGGTGGCGCTGATGGCGTCAGCGAAGTCGAGGCGCTTCTGGAGCCTCGATCAGAAGTCCAACTCACCATGAGCGCCACTTTATGCCGATAAAACTCAGTTGGAAGATGTTGCCGCTTGCCCTGGGTGGATTGGTCGTCAGCGCGGTGATGGTGCTGGTGGCCATTTACATCTTGGTAGCTTGGTGGTCCAAACCGATTTTCGGATTCGGCGCCGGCGGCCCCGACCAGCCAATTGCCTTTAAACACACGGTGCATGTCCAGGACGCGGGGATCCCCTGCGAGTTTTGCCATCGCAATGTGACCAAAGGGGACGCCGCCACGGTTCCCGCCGTGGAGCAATGTCTGTTCTGTCACAAGACTGTCACGGGGGACAATGAGCCCGACAGGCTCGGCATCATTGATCCGTCCGACCCCGAGATAGTCAAGCTCCTGAGGCACGCAGGCTTGGACGAGACGGGTAATCGGGACACCTCCATTGTCCCCGAGCCGATCAACTGGGAGCGGGTGCATCGAGTACCTGACCACGTACAGTTCGTCCATGAGCCTCACATCCGATTCTTTACCGAGGGAGAGGGGAGGCCCGAGGCGATCGCGATCGCCAAAGAGAAGGGGCTGACCCAATCCGATACTCCATCGGAGACGGAGATACTGGAGGCTGCTTGCTCGATCTGCCACGGTAAGATACGGGATATGGAGAAGGTAAAACAGGTGCGCAGTTTGAAGATGGGTGATTGTGTTGACTGCCACCGAGCCGAAGGGAAGGACGCGCCCACAGACTGCGTGACCTGCCACTACTAGGGGTGACATGAATCTAGGTCGGCGAGACTTTCTGAAATGGTCGGGCCTGGCGGCCGTAGGGGCCGTCGCCTGCAACATCTTCGACGATCAGGACATGCAGATCCAGAGCCCGGTGCTGATGCCCGAAGACCTGGTCACGGGCAAGGACAACTGGTACGCCACGCTCTGTGGCCAGTGCCCAGAGAGGGAAGGCATACTCGTGCGGGTCATGGAAGGCCGGGCCAAGAAGGTCCGAGGCAACCCCCTCTATCCGACCAACCAGGGCAGCCAGAGCGCGCGCTGCGAGGGAGGACTGCAGGCCCTTTATCACCCGGACCGGATTGAAGGGCCCCTGGAGCGCGTCCCAGGCACGGCCCGGGGGTCCGGCCAGTTCCAGTCCATCCCTAGCTGGGAAGTTGCCCTGGACAGGCTCGCGGCTCGCCTTCGACCGCTGAGAGATGGGAATCCCTCCGCGATGCTGATGGTAACCGAGCCCCTACGGGGCCACCTTGGCCTGGTGGTGAACCGGTTCGTCGAGGCCTACGGAGGCAGGCCCCCCTTGGCTTTTGAGCCCCTGGACCAGAGGGTGCTTCGGGCCTCCGTGAAGCGGGTCTTCGATCAAGATCGGCTTCCCAATTTCGACATTGAGAATGCCAGCTACGTGCTTTCCTTTGGTGCCGACTTTTTGTCCACGTGGGTCTCTCCCGTGCGATACGCCCGAGGTTACGGCGAGTTCCGAGGCGACAGGGGTGGCAAGGGGAGAGGGACCCTGGTGCACGCGGACCCGCGCTATTCCATGACCGCCGCTAACGCCGACGAGTGGATACCCATCCTACCCGGAAAAGAGGGTATGTTGGCCCTCAGCATGATGCAGGTAATCCTCTCGGAGGGGCTGGCCGACCCGGGCGTGGCCGATGCCATGACAGGGGGGGCCGGCGCCTCGCTCCTGGAGGCCTATAGGCCCGAAAAGGTCTGGGGGGAAATCGGCATCCCTGAGTTTGTCAGTAAAGGGACCCGTAAAGAGTCGGCCCCCGACTTGATCAAGCGCATCGCGAAGGAGTTCACCGACAGACGGCCCAGCCTCGCCTTCGGCGGAGGCGACGCCACCGGCCATACCCACGGAATCAGCAATATGTCGGCCGTCTTTGCCCTTAATTATCTGGTAGGCAGCGTGGGAAAGAAGCCCGGCGAGGGAGGGATAGTCTTCAATCCCCCGTCACCAATAGACGACTCGCCGCCCACGACTCCGGCCAGCTCCCTGGAGGACTGGCAGAAAGTCGTCGATGACATTAACAGTGGCCAGATTGAAGTACTGATGGTCCACGGGGCGAACCCGGTGTACGGACTTCCCGTGAGGCTCGAACTAGGTGGGGCGCTGGAGAGGGACGACCTGTTCATCGTTAGCTTCTCCAGCTTCATGGACGATACCACCCAAATGGCGGACTTGGTACTCCCAGAGCGGAATTATCTCGAGGATTGGGGCGACGACATTCCCGATCCCGGACCCGGATACCAGGTGGTGGGTATACAGCAACCCGTGGTCAACCCGCTAACTGAGCTGGACCCCCGCAGCTTCCCCGATATGCTCCTTACCCTGTCCCAGGAGTTGGGGCTGGATGACGGGCTTTCGGATACCTTCGAGGCTATCCTTAAGGACGGTGCCCGGAAGCTGTTCGACCTTAAACGAGGGTCGGTTCAGGAAACCAGGTTCACGGCCTTCTGGAACAAGCTCCTGCAGCAGGGCGGTTGGTGGGACACGTCGGAGCTATCGAAAGACCAGGCGCCCGACCCTCCGGACCTGGCAGACCTGCTTCAGCTTGGGGTGAGGCCGGCTTTCAAGGAGCCACCCGGCCGAGGGAAGCTGTACCACCTGGTACCCTTCCTGTCCAACTCCATTCTGGATGGCAGAGGCGCGCACATTCCCTGGCTACAGGCGGCGCCCGACCCGTTGACCACCGTCACCTGGCAGACCTGGGTCGAAATTAACGCCCAGGAGGCCAGGAGGATGGGATTGAAGGAGGGCGACGAGGTCAGCCTGGTGGCGCCCGAAGGATACAGCATCAAGGTCGCCGTGTACCCTCATCCGGCGGTGCCAACGGACGTGGTGGGTGTGCCCATCGGCCAGGGTCACAGCCCGGGGCTCCAGTATGCCGATAAAGATGGAAAGCAGCGCGGCGAGAACCCGCTCTCTATACTGGCCCCGGAGACGGTCAGAGGTACCGGCTCCTTCGCATGGGGGGCCACTCTCGTATCGATACGGCCCACGGATCGGAGTTCAAGGGTATCCAAGTTCGAGGGCATAGTGCCCGCCTTTCCTATCGGCACCAAGGAAGAGGACATTGTCCACGTGACCAACAAGTTGTAGTGACCCAGGGCACTCTCACCTAAACCCTCTCACGTAGAGAGAGGGTCGGACATCAGGGGACGACGGATAGCATAGCGAGGTAGGACCAGCTAATGGCGCAGAAGAAAAAGCATAAGTGGGGGATGGTCATAGACATCGACAAGTGCATAGGCTGCCAGGCCTGTGTTGTAGCTTGTCAGTCCGAGAACAACGTCACCCTTAACACCGAGGACTTGTTTCATCAGCGCAGGGCCATGGAATGGATCCGGATCGAGCGCTACTGGGAGGTGCCGGACGAGTACCGGAATAATCCCGAGGACGCTCCCTTCCAGGACGTAAAGGCCCGGTTTATCCCGATCCTGTGCCAGCACTGCGAAAACGCCCCCTGCGAGCCGGTGTGCCCCGTTTTCGCCACCTACCATAACGACCAGGGACTCAATGTCCAGGTGTATAACCGCTGCGTGGGCACCCGGTACTGCGCCAACAACTGCCCTTATCAGGTCCGGTTCTTCAATTTCTGGGAGCCCGATTGGCCCCAGCGCTTCAGGCATCAGCTAAACCCCGATGTCACGATACGGAGCAGGGGCATCATGGAGAAGTGCAGCTTCTGTGTCCAGAGGATCCAGCGCGCCGAGCGCAAGGTCGAAGGCCAGGAAGAGGGCGAGCTTAGCGACAAAGCGCTGACCGAGGGCAACTTCTTACCGGCCTGCGTTCAGGCCTGCCCTACCCAGACGATCATTTTCGGGGATTACGAGGACCCCAACAGCCGGCTAAGGGAGTACGTGGATATCGACCCTTCCACCGGAGTAAGGGACCTGAAGGACCCCCGTGCCTACCGGCTTCTGGAGAACCTCGGCACGGAGCCCAACGTGATATACCTGAAGAAGATAGACCCTCACCATGAAGAGGATAAGCCGCATGACTGAGGCCCACGCGAACGCGCAGGCCGCCGATATAGAGCCCGGGCTGACGGACCAGGAGGTCACGGAGCACCTGAGCCGGAAGGTCATCACGCTCGAGCGCGGGTTCTGGCTCGCCATAGCGGGGCTGGGAGCCCTCGTCGTGCTCGGTATAGTCGGGTTCGTAGTGAGGGCCATGGACGATGGCTTCTCCGACATGGCCCGCCCGGCCTGGGGGTACTACGCCGCTATGTTCGGCTTCCTTCTTGTCACGGTGGGGTCGATCCCCGTGGTGGCGGTCGGGTTTCGCTGGACGAAGAGCCACTGGAGGCGGCCCATCTCGCGGGCGTCGGAGCTGTTTGCGCTGGTGGGGTTGCTCAACGTTCTCTGGTTTATCCCCCTGATATTCCTGCTTCCGGATATTAATCTTGGCGACACGCTAGGCGAGGGCTTTGTCGTAGGCGAGGACCGCAGGACCATCTGGTTCGAAGTCCCGATAGGGGCGCCTCTTTGGTGGGACACCTTAGCCGTGGTGTTCCTGTTCCTTTGTGGTATGGCCATCTTATGGGTCTCGGCCCGCCCGGATATGGCCGCCCTGGCCCGGGTCGGCTCGGGATGGCGCGCTGGTCTGTGGCGCAGGCTGGCGGCGGGCTGGGAGGGTACCGAGAAAGAGTGGAAGCTCCAGGGGGCGTCCCTGGCAGTCCTCGGCGCCTTCTACTTCATGCTCCTGATATTCGTGCATATGCTCATCAGTCTTGACTTCTCTCTGAGCCTTGTTCCGGGCTGGAAGGACTCCATATTCGCTCCCCACCATGCCCTCACGGGCCTTCAGGCCTCTGCGGGAACGTTGCTGGTAACCATGTTCTTGTTGCGCAATGTAGGCGGGTTCCGCCAGTATCTCGGCGTCGACCACTTCTGGTCGTTCAGCAAGATACTGCTTGGTCTTACCCTCCTGTGGGGCTACTTCTGGTTCTCCGAGTTCATGACCTTCTGGTACGGACGGGACCTCACGGAGCAGAGTGTCATAAGGCTCGTGATGTTTGAGTCCTATCGCTCCGCGTTCCTGTTGAACTTCTTCTTCAGCTTCCTGATACCCCTCTCCATGTTGATATGGAATGGGGTGCGTAAGAGTATCATCGGGCCCAGTATCGCTGGTGCCTCGGTGGTGATAGGCGCCTTCTTCATGATGGTGCGGTTGTACGTGCCGGCATTCAATGTGCCACAGGAGCATCTGGGCGCCCATAGCATAGCCGAGTTCGATCCCAGAGGCGGCCCCATCGCCGACTGGCTGCTGCCTGTGCCCCCCGACGTTTGGGACGTGTTCATAATCCTGGGCGGGCTTGGCGCGATTCCTTTCCTCTTCCTTCTGGGGACCAAGCTGCTGCCGGCCATGTCCATGTGGGAGATCAAGGAGGGATTACTCTATATCCTGTACCGTCCTTTTATGAAGGGTCGGTACATGGTCTTGGGCAAGCCGGAGTGACGAAGCGTTTTGCGTTAGCTCTCTCGTCTGGGGAGCAGTCAAGGTAACATTGTAGGATAGGTGATGCAGGAAGGCAGAAGGCTAACTGACAGGGAAATAAACCGGGGCGTGCTGAGTACCCTTTTCGAGAACCCACTGTGGTACTGGGGCCTGGTGATGTTCCTCGGCCTGATCGTGCTGGGGGCGATGTCAGCCGCCGGGTACATGTTCAACCGGGGGCTGGGCGTTACCGGCTTGAACCGTCCCGTCATGTGGGGGTTCTTCATCACTAACTTCGTGTTTTGGATAGGGATTAGCCACGCGGGAGTGATGCTCTCGGCGATCCTGAGGCTATCCAAGGCCGAATGGCGCCGCCCCGCCACTAGGGCCGCCGAAGTGCTCACCGTATTCTCACTGATGACGGCCATGCTTATGCCCCTTATACACTCCGGTCGCCCCTGGAGGTTGATCTATTGGATTTCCATACCCATGACGCCGCTGCCCTACGACTGGGCCAGAGGGATATATCCCAATGTGCGTTCAGCTCTGGTGTGGGACCCCAGCGCCGTAAACACCTACCTCCTCTGCAGCATTATGTTCGTTCTCGTTGCCCTCCTGCCGGATCTGGCGGTGGTCCGGGACAGGACAACAGGCCTGCGCCGGAAGATATACGGGGTGCTGGCTCTTGGCTGGCGCGGCACCGCAAGGCAGTGGAAGCTCCAGATCATAGCCGGTGTGCTGCTGTCGGCTCTGATCCTGCCCGTGTTCGTCTCGGTGCACAGCATAGTCTCCTTCGACTTCAGCATGGCTGTGTCGGTGAAGAGCTGGCACTCCACCATATTCCCTCCATACTTCGTCATAGGCGCGGTGCACTCTGGAGTGTCGGCCGTGGCCATCGTATTGGTGTTGCTCAGGTGGGGATTCAAGTGGGAGGACTACATCCGGCCGGAGCATCTGGACTCTCTGGGCCGCCTTCTCATCGTGGTAGCCACGGGATGGTTCTTCTTCTTCGTGGTGGAGTTCCTCTTCGGACTGTACAGCCTTGAGGCCGATGAGATAGCCGTCAAGGACTTTCTGACGGGCCAGCCACCCTGGAACTTGTGGTTCGTCACCTTCATAGCCACGACCTATTTCATTCCCGTGAGTATGTGGCTGTTCAGGAGCGTAAGACGTAGCCCGATGTGGATGGTGTTAACCTGTGTTTTCGTGAATATAGGGATGTGGCTCGAGCGGTTCCTGATAATCGTCCCGGGGTTGGCGCAGAAACAGACCTTCAACTTCGACTGGTACACCTATGCACCGAGCCCGGTGGAGATCGTCATAGTCATCGGCACTTTTGCCATGGTGGGCATGCTGCTTCTGTTGTTTGCCAAGGTATTCCCCTTGATTCCGTTGTATGACATCAAAGAGGGCGAAATTCTAAAGACGGAGATCCAGATCGGCAGGAGAACGGTGCCGGCGGTCATTCGAGAGGACTAATCTCACAGCGAGGTAAGGGTTATGGCGAAACAAGAGGTCCTTGGTCTATACGGCGACGCGAATTACGCTGCCGAGGCTGGTGATGCCCTTCAAAGGGTGGGCCTCACAAACGAGGACTACGATTTCCTAACAGGAGCCCCATACCCAGAGGGAGCCTTCGGCGAGCGAGACACCAGCCACCGCCTGTACGTGTTCCCTTTTGTAGGCGCCCTGGTCGGCCTCACTGCGGGAATCCTCCTTACCTCCATGACCCAGATGGCTTATCCGATGGTCACGGGCGGCAAACCCATCTTATCGCTGCCGCCCATGGCTATCGTTACATACGAAGGCACCATGCTCGGAGCAATCCTCTTTACCGTTCTGGGCATCATTTTCGAGTCCCGTCTTCCGCGACCGAAAATGGGACTGTACGACGACAGGATTACCGATGGGTACATCGGGGTCCTGGTGACCTGCGAGGCTGAGCAGGTGAATAGTGTGGAGCAGGCCCTCACCCAGGCGGGGGCGGTGGATGTTAAAAGAGGTGAAGCGACGTGAGTTCCTCCGTTCGGGGAGGACCCCTCGGCCACCTTGGCTCTTGGTGGCGCGGGGGAGTTAAGTCTAGGAGGGTCCACCTCCTGGGCTTGTTTGTGCTGCTGAGCGCCCTGGCGGCGGGCTGCGCCAACGGGACCTATCCCCTTGACTTCTTCTACGAGATGCACTATCAGCAGTCCTATCAATCCCATGAGCCGCCGCGTCTGTCGCCGCCAGAGTCGGCTGTTCCCATAACGGGTAAGCCGCTCTTTTCCATTGACAACCCGACAATCGAGGACCCACGGCTGGAGGAAGGCGAGAGGCTCTTTCAGACCAACTGCGTGATCTGCCACGGCTCCCTCGGAGATGGCAAAGGTAAGGTGCTCGAGATAATGCAGACACCGAAATACGGTTACGAGTTCGCCCCAGATTTGAGCCCCGACCTGACCGATAAAGAGGGGGCGGGCTACGCCCCCAACATCCCGGACAACCAGGTATTCGCCTGGATAACCGCCGGGGTGTCTAACGGCATGATGCCCTCCTTCAGCAAGTTGCTCACCGTCGAGGAGCGATGGTTGCTGGTGAACTACATCCGATCATTGGAGGAGGGGGAATAGTATATAATGGGTACACCCGGAGCGTGGTGCATTGCCAATCATTCTCGGAACGCGGCGAAATACCCCCTGGCTGGTGGCCTTGTCAGGCGCGATCGCACTGGCCTTCGCTGTTGCGGCGTGCGGTGGCGAAGGCCAACCTACGCTTGAAGAGCGGGGCCAGTCGATTGATAGAGCCCTCATCTGCCCTGTCTGCCCCAGCGAGACTATAGACCAGGCACAGGTCGAGCTTGCTTTCCAGATGCGTGCCCTGGTAAGGGAAAAGCTGGCCGATGGCTGGAGCAGAGAGCAGATCCTTCAGTTCTTCGTGGACCGGTACGGGGAAGGCGTTCTGGCCGCTCCTCCGAAATCCGGATTCAGCCTGTTAGCCTGGATCATACCACTCGTAGCTGTGGCCGGTTCCGTCGCGCTTCTTGTCTTCACTCTCCGATCGATGAGAAGAAACGTCGAGGTGACTTCCGAGGCTCGCCGACCGGAGGAGGAAGAGCTGGAACCCTATCTCGTTGTGGTTGACCAGGAGGCGGGGCTGTCGCCCCGCGGTTCAAAAGTGCGCGAGAAGGGTGGATGAGCCATGGCAGACCTGGGCTCCATCGCTCTCTCCATCGCGTTGGCCCTCGCCGCATACTCCTGCATCGCTTCGGTGCTGGGACAGGTAAGGCACGTCCCCTCACTGGTGCAGAGCGCCCGGAACGCCAATATTGTGACTGTGCCCGTGCTGGTGGTTTCGGTGGTGAGTCTGGTGGCGGCGTTCCTGAGCAACGATTTCCAGGTCAGGTACGTGGCGGACCACAGCAGCCTTGCCATGCCTCGGATTTACACCTGGGTTGCTTTCTATTCCGGCAACGAGGGCTCCCTTCTCTATATAGCCCTTGCCCTTTCGGTTGTGTCCGCTCTGGCGATCCTTCTGGCCCCCAGGGCTTCCCGGGACAGCCTACCTTACACCAACGCCATCCTTATGTTTGTACTCACCTTCTTCCTGGCGGTGATGATCTTCATGGCCGACCCCTTCGCGAAGCTATCTGTATCGCCAGCGGATGGCCAGGGTATAAACCCTCTGCTCACGCACCCGGGAATGTTCATTCACCCTCCTGTGATGATGCTGGGACTGATAATGGTCACCGTGCCCTTCGCCTTCGCCTTGGGCTCCCTCCTGGCTGGAAAGACAGGCGACGAGTGGGTGGATCCGGGGCGGGTGTGGGGCATAGTAACCTGGGCCCTCCTGGGGTCTGGACTGCTACTGGGTGGTTGGTGGGCTTACACGATCCTCGGGTGGGGGGGATACTGGGCGTGGGACCCGGTAGAAAACGCGGGTTTTATGCCCTTCGTGGGCCTCACGGCCTTCATCCACTCCATCATGGTCCAAAAGCGGCGTGGTATGTTCCGCATGTGGAATATCGTGCTGATAAACGTAGCCTTCGGGCTGGCCCTCTATGGCATGTTCATGAACCGCGGGGGTCCGGTGCCCTCCGTCCACTCCTTTGGGGCATCCTCGCTGGGTTGGGTGTTCCTCATGTTCACTGGGATAGGCATAATCGTGCCCTTCACCGTCTTCTTCCTGCGGTATGGTAGCTTGAAAAGCGCCCAGACATTGGAGTCCAGCCTGTCCAGGGAGGCGGCCTTTCTGGTCAACAATCTGCTCCTTCTCGGCATCGCCTTTGTCACCCTGTGGGGCGTGGTCTACCCTCTGATCTCGGAGCTGTTTGACGGTACAACGATTACGGTGGGCGCCCCCTTCTACGACCAGGTCAACGGCCCCCTAATGTTGGCCCTCATCTTTGTCATGGGTGTGGGTCCCCTGCTTCCATGGCGGCACTCCTCGATTAAAACCCTCAGGAAGAGCCTGCTGGTCCCGGGTTCCATATCCGTGGGGGTCATAGTTATGCTGGTTATCCTGGGCGTCACGAAACCGTATGCGGTCACCGCCTTTGGTTTGTGTGCTCTGGTCGCGTCGGGAATCTTGCTGGAGTGGGTGCGGGGCACCAAGTCGAGACATCGCCAGGGTGACAACTACGCCCTGGGTTTCGTGAAACTCATTGCCGCCAACAGGCCCCGGTACGGGGGATATATCGTGCATCTGGCGGTGATTGTTCTCGCTTTGGGGGTCGTGGGCTCATCTTTCTACGGCACTCAGACTGATGTGATCCTGGCGCCGGGCGAATCGGTGGAGATCGGCGACTACCGGATCAAGTACCTCGATACTGCAGTCACCGGGAAGGGAGACCGGACCGAGTATGTCTCAACCGTGGAGGCCTTCAAAAACGGCGACTACTTGGGTAGGATGACTCCCAGGCGTACCTTCTACCCTGAGTTCAACATGTCCGCCACCAGGGCCCACATTCGCTCGAACCCGGTCGAGGACTTCTACGTGATCCCCAGTGAGATCCTGGATGATGGCAGCACGGGTTTCCGGGTGTTCATCAATCCCCTGGTGTGGTGGATGTGGGTAGCCGGTCCTGTGTTAATTCTTGGAACCGTCGTCGCCTTGTGGCCCCAGCGAGGGCCGGCGTCGGCCTACGTCCGACAAAGGATGCCTCGGGCAATACGCCCTTCTCCGGTGGGAGAAACCGCGGAGCAGGCGGGCAACGACTGAGGTGAGAGGAACTTCTGAGAGCATGGGGGAGTAACCGATCGATGGCTTTCCTGATAGGCGGGCTACTTGCGGCTTTCGCGCTGATAGCAGTCCTCCGTCCTTTTCTGAAGGGGCTGCCCGTTGCCCGGAGGGCTTCGAGTTCGCGGCCGGACGCATTAGGGCTAGAGGGACCTCCTGGAACAGGGCAGAGGACGCGTCAGCATGTCTATGACGATATCAAGACCCTTCTGCTGGAGCACGATCTGGGACGCCTGGAGGAGAAGGAATATCTGGACCGGCTACAGGGATTGCGTTTAGAGGGGGCGGCATTGGTCAGGGACGACGAGGGATTGGAACAGGCGATGGACCTCGCTCTGGAACAGGAAATCCTGGCTGCACGGGAGCGCAGTGGGGAAAGGCATGGAACTCTGTGCTGGTCTTGTGGGCGGCCGGTGGATGGTGAAGCCGACGTGTGCCCCAGTTGCGGCTCGGAGAAGGCTCACGAGGCGCCCGAGGGGGTGTAAGGAGGCTGGATGGCCCGACACTCCCCTAAAAGGCCCGAGAGGCCGGCGCGTAGCTCTGTCAGGCTCGTGATCCTGGGCGCTCTGGGTTTGGCGGCGTTCCTGATGACCGCTGCCCCATCCAGTGGGGAAGGAGACATGACCATCGTAGGACGGGTGATCAACGGCACTTCCGGTGTGGAAGCCGCGGCCGGCTCTGAGGTCACTCTGCACCTAATCGGCAGCGGCGGCGAGGTTGCTACGGCTACGGCCGTGACTGCTGAGGGTGGCCGGTTCGTGTTTCCGGATGTGGAGCAAAATGAGGACTACGCCTACGCCGTAGCCGCCAGGCATCAGGAGGTCCTGTACAGTAGCAGGCTTGACCCATCCAAATTGGGCGAGCCGGTGGAGATAATAATTTACGAAGCCGGCAGCAATCTCGACGCCCTGAGAATAGGAGCCCAGGTGCAGTTGATCAGTGGCGTTGGTAGTGATGGGACCCTATCGGTCTTCGAGGTCGTCAGCCTTGTGAATGAGGAGGACCGTACCTTTGTTCCAGACCTGGAGCGGCCGGCGAGCATGAGCTTTCTGCGGTTCGGGTTACCCAGCGAAGCTACCGGCCTCGAGGTAGCCTCCGACCTGGCCGGCGGGAGCATTATCAGCGTGGGCTCGGGGTTCGCCCTCACCGCGCCGGTAACACCTGGATCCCATAACGTAACCTACGCGTACGGAGTTCCCTATGAGGGAGGCAGGCACGAGCTGACTCGCTCATTCCCCATGGGCGCGGAGACATTCAGACTCCTTCTGGCGGAAAGCCTCGGAGATCTGAAGGACCTCGGGTCCCTTTCTGCTGCGGACCCGGTCCAGGTGGAGGGCAAGTCCTACAAGGTCTGGGAAGAGAACGAGCTGGCCGCGGCGAGCTTGGTAAGTGTAGAGATAGCGGGTCTGCCCCAGGAGTCCCCGCTGCGGCGGCTGGGCGATGCCCTCGTCGATGGGCCGTACCTGAAGATCGGTATCCCTGGAGTCGTAGGTCTTGTGCTTGTGGGGCTTCTGATGTACGTTCTGGTACTGAGGAAGCCCGTGGGTCCTCGTGCGGTCGCTGTCGGCACAGGCAATGCCACCCCGTCCGATGAGTCCGATGACCTCGCCCCGGAACGCCGCTCCCTGGTGGAGGAGATAGCCATGCTGGATGACCTAGCCCAGCGGGGAGAGATTACCCAGGAGGATTTCCGGTGGCAAAGACAGGAGCTAAAGGACCGTCTTCGCCTCATCACCCTCCGCTGGAGGCAAGATTAACACCAGAAGGGACATCAGTTGAGCGGGATCAGCCCCGCGTCGTCCGCTCAGAGTGGAGCCGGAACGAAAAAGCGGAACCTGATCATCCTGGGCTCCGCCGTCCCCTTGGTTGCCCTGTTTGCGCTCCTGGGTTGGGCGGTGGCCCGGACCGGTGGGAATCCGGGCGGGTTCGGCATAAACAGCGAGTTCGGAGAGGTCGCCATTGAGCAGCGTGCGGCTCCAGATTTCGTTCAGGAGAGCCTTAGTGGTGCAACCGTCAGCCTATCTGGGCTTCGAGGAAAAGTGGTGATGGTGGACTTCTGGTCCTCCTGGTGTCCGCCCTGCCGGGACGAGGCGCCCGCTCTGGCCGAGGTGTACCGCGATTACGAGGGGCAAGATATCGAATTCGTGGGCGTCGCAATCTGGGACGACCCCCGCCGGGTGAACAGCCACGTCGAGCAGTTCGCGGTGCCCTATCTCAACCTTGTGGACGAGAAGGGGCGAATCGCCATCAATTACGGAGTCTCCGGAATCCCGGAGAAGTTCTTCATAGACGCGGGAGGAAATCTGGTTCGCAAATTCGTCGGCCCCATGGATTCCGAGTCGCTGAGGGAAGCTCTGGACAACCTGCTCGCCCCTTGAGATCGGCTCGTTACCCTTCCCATCAAGGGGAATCAGAAGTAGATAACACTTCGCGTTCAGCTAGCGTCCTGAATGAGAAGGCGCGAGTAAAAAAGGGAGCCCTTCGACAGGTTGAGGGTGAGCGGGTGACTTGCAATACAGGGCACTGGAATGATTACATCCAGGTTGAACCGGTATTACACCCCTTTGGAGGCATCGTATGGATGATGAGAGCACCACGGACAAAGGAACCACAAGGCGTTCTTCCAGCGATGAGGAGCCGGTTGCCCTCGTCATGGACGTAGGTGGCAATTGGATAAGGGTAGCCTTGGCTACCAATGGGGGGGACCTGGTCTGGCGGGATAGGATTGCCACTCAGGCTCACCAGAGCGGGCGAGCGGTGACGGCCCGCATTGAAGCTCAGTTTGACAAGGGTATTGCAGAGGTTGGGAGCAGGAAGATAGTCGGCGTCGGGCTCGGGCTCGCGGGCCCTGTGGACCACAAAACGGGAACAATTCACAGCCCCCCGAACATCCCCGGGCTCGATGGAGTCTCATTCAAAGCCTTGTGGAAGGACAAGGTGAAGTGTCCCGTCCTAGTGGGGAACGACGCCACTCTGGCTGCTCTGGGCGAGTACCGATACGGGGCGGGAGTCGGCGCTCACACACTTGTTTACTTAACCATAAGCACTGGGATCGGAGGGGGAATCGTCATAGGCGGTCGTCCAATGACGGGGGCAAACGGTATGGCCGGGGAGCTGGGTCATATGTCTGTAGGGAGAGACGGTCCTCAATGCAAGTGCGGAAATGTCGGCTGTCTGGAAGAGTTAGCATCGGGCACGGCCATCGCTGAAACGGCGAGGAAATTGCTGAGTCAGCACCAAGGGTCGACGATCAAAGATCTGGTCTACGGCAACCTTGGTCTCGTCTCTTCTAAGACAGTTTTCGAAGCGGCGGCCCAGGGAGACGAACTGGCCAGGGACATCCTGGAGGACGTGGCGAAAGCTCTGGGCGCGGGATTGGTGAACGTGCTGCATATTTTCAACCCCGACGTCATAATCATGGGCGGGGGTGTCTCAATAAATCACTGGGACTATTTGCGTCCAACCGTGGAGGCCTACATCGGTGCTCATGTCATGAGCCATGTGCGGAAAATGGGTTACAAGCTGGTGGTCAGCTCCCTGGGCGACGACATCGGCATGCTGGGTGCGGCCGCATTGGTGTGGCAGGAAGTAGAGTCGGCTAACTAGCCGAATTCAGCCAAGGGGGCAGGACAGGATGGAGGGACGCCACCTCCGCGATAAATACTGTATCGTCGGTGTGGGGGAGACGGAATACACCCGTGGGTCGGGGCGGACCACCCGATCAATGGCTGTGGAAGCCATCAACAAAGCCATGGCCGATGCGGGACTCGCACCCAGGGACGTGGACGGCCTGATGAGCTACCACAGTGGGGACTCCACTCCTTCTACCTCCGTGATGTACGACCTGGGGGTCCGTCCGAACTTCTTCATGGACTGCTCGGGAGGTGGCTCTAGCACCGAGGCCCTGGTTGGCCTGGCGATGGGAGTAATCGAAGCCGGGATGTGCCATACGGTGGCCATTTATCGCTCCATGAACGGTTACTCCCAGGTCAGGATGGGCGGCACCGGGGCCCGCGCGGCGGCCCCAGTTGCCGGCCTGGACCTGATGACGAGGCCATACGGCCTCATCAGCGCGATACAGAGATTCGCCTTCACCTTCACCCGACACATGATGGAGTACGGGGTTACCAACGAGCACCTGGCTCGCGTCAAAGTCGCCCACAGCCTTCACGCAAGCAACAACCCGAAAGCCATCATGAAGCAGAGAGTAACGGTGGACGACGTGTTGAGCTCCCGATGGATCGTGAGGCCCTGCGCCCATCTTCTGGACTGCTGTCTTGAGACGGACAACGCCACCTGCATCATAGTGACCTCGGCAGAAAGGGCAAGGGACCTCAGGCAGCGGCCCGCCTACATAATGGCTGTCCAGGGCAGGGTCTGCACTCCGGGTGGAGATTTCTTCCACCAGCAGGGCCCCATCACAAGGTCGGCGGGGCATTACATCGGGCCTCGACTATTCGACATGGCCGGGATCACGCCTGAGAATATCGACGTAACCGGTTGCTACGACGCCTTCACCTATACCGCGCTGCTCCAGTTCGAGGACTACGGCTTCTGTGAGAAGGGCGAGGGCAAGGACTATGTGTCCAACGGCATCATAGGCCTGGGAGGCAGGAGGCCCAACAACACCAGTGGAGGCCACCTGTGTGAGGCCTATACCCACGGGATGAACCTGGCCATAGAGAACGTGCGCCAGCTCCGCGGCACCGTGGATGACCACTGCCCAGGGTACCTGGACGGGACACACACCTTCGACTACTCCGAGGGGGGCTGCCGCCAGGTAAAGGACGCCGAGATCGCCATGAATATGGGTTGGGGCACCCAGGCCGTCGGCAGCGCCTTGATTCTCCGGAGGTAGGCCCGTGCCTGAGTATCACTACCGCGGCCTAAATATCAACATCCCCGATAACGATAGCGAGTACAGGGAGTACTTCGAGGCCGCGAGTGAGCACCGGCTGGTGCTAAGAAAATGTCTGCAATGCGGCCTCATCCGTGGGGAGCCGGGGCCCGGTTGCCCGTGGTGCTCAAGTCTCAGTTGGCAGTGGGAGCAGCTCAGCGGCAAGGGCACGATCTACAGCTACCAGATCGTCGCCCACACGGTGCTGGCGGGCTTCCGCGACTGGACACCCTTCCCCATTGTGCTGGTGGAGCTGGACGAACAGAGGGGCCATCCCACGCCCGACGACGGGCTGCGGCTCACCGCCAACCTCTTCGACGAGGCCATGAACCCGGAGAAGGAGGAAAATGTCGCCATCGGCAAACGGGTGGAGGTAGTATTCCTGGACACCGACAGCGGCCTGACCCTACCCCAATTCAAGCTCTCTAACGAATCTCCGCAAGATCCCGTGTGGAGGTACCCGGTCTAAAGCAGGAGCAGATCATCCTAGTAGGCTGCGGAAGAAAGGGGTACGCAGAGGGGCGAAGCCCCTTTGCCGGAGCCTGAGAGCCTGCCCTGAGCCAGCCGAAGGGGTGTCCCTCAGATATAAGTTTCTCCCCCTTCCTGGTTAGGCCCGTCCTGAGCCTGCCGAAGGGAAGGGGGTCAGAGGGATGGTCGAAAGAGTTTTTCAGGACCACACTAGTGGCACGGAGACGAAGCGGCCGGCGCTCTCTTCCGGCCTTTCTCACAAAGGGAGACGAATTGGCATGGCGTGGGATTCTCGGAGGAAGAGAGTAAGGCGGCGGTGGAAAAGCTAGGCATCGTACTAGCGACCTACAACGAAGCGGGCAACCTGCCTCGTCTGGTAGAGAGCTTGGAGGAGCTTGAACTCACCCCAAAGCCTCAGATCTTCGTCGTGGACGACAACAGCCCGGACGGGACTTCTCGGGTGGCAGGCAGTCTGGCATCCCGTTTCGGGAACATAACTCTTATCACGAGGCCAGGAAAGCAGGGCCTCGGATCGGCCATCCGCGCTGGCATGGAATTGGCACTGGCGCAGGGCTGTAACCTCATCATGACTATGGACGCCGACCTATCCCATGATCCGGAGGATGTCCCCCGGCTGCTTGCAGAGGCGGGAGAGGATGGGGTTGACCTGGTGCTGGCCAGCGCCTCGTCCGAAGGAGGTCGAAGCAGTCACTGGGGGTGGTGGAGGCGGTCCAAGAGTCTTGTAGCCAACCGCCTGTGCCGATGGTTCCTTGACTTACCGTCAGGCGCCACCACCAACTTCAAGGTCTACAAGAGGCGGGGAGCGGAGCTGGTGTTGGCGGAGAGCAGGGCCCGCGACTACGAGGTGCAGCCTGAATCGGTACTGATCGTGAGGAGGCACCGCCTGCGAATCTCCACACTTCCGATAACCTTCACCGGCAGGACAGAGGGCAAGAGCAAGCTGGGCATGGTCCATAACCTGCGATGGGTGGTATTCTTCCTAGGCGCGGTGCTCTCCGTCAGGTTGGGAATGGGCAGGTTCGCCCGCGTGGGCACCAAGTCAACTTGAGCTGGACTACTCTGTAGCTGAGTTATCACCACGATGGTTACAAGCACTGATCTGCAAACAGTCGGCGGCCTACTCATCGGTGGGTTCGTCGTCTTCCTTGTCGGGGCGGCATTGTGGAAGCAGGACTACCAGAAGCCCTGCTGGCGATCGCACAGTCGACCCGGAGGTGGCGGTGGATCCACACCTGGATGATAGCCGGCGTGGCCATTACCATTGCCGGGCTAGCTGCCCTAGCGCGGTTACTGTCTGACAGTGGAGACATCGTCTATGGGACGGTCGGCTTCGCGCTCTTCGCTGTGGGCGGCACAGCATGGCTCGTGGCAGTCGCGTGGCGGCTTACGGCCCTCGTTGCGGCGTCCCTAGAGACCGAGCGGACCCGAAACGTTCCGGGGGATATCGGGGGCTGGAGTGACTGGTTCGGTGTGATCCATAGTATCCACCTGCTCTCTGCCTACGCGTCGTGGACGTTCTTCGGCAGCGCGGTCGTTTCCAGCGGACTCCTACCGGAGTGGCTGGGCTGGCTCGGCGTTGGGCTGGGTGTGGCTGGAGCTGTCGGTTACGCCGTGCTCAAGGGTGGCCCGTTCGCACCGCCGATACTGGCCCATTTGTACCCGCTCATCCTGGGTATAGCGCTCTTCCTCCAGGCTTAGCAGGGTGCTGTAAAACCCTTCCGACCATCCCCCTGACCCCCTTCCTAGCGGCCCTGCCTTAAAACTGTCATTCTGAGGAGCGAAGCGACGAAGAATCTGTCCCCGGCTCCTTATGGCCAAGGTAAGACCCTTCGCTGCGCTCAGGGTGACAGCATGGGATGCGACTTTTTGGGGCAAGGCCCCTTCCTAGCAGGAAGGGGGAAGGTTTTACATCTGAGGGACACCCTCAGACTCCTGACAAAGGGGCTTCGCCCCTCTGCACTCCCTTCTTCGTCAGCCTCTTACACATCGTTTATCCAACTCCTACAGGAAGGCCACCATCTTCAGCTCGGTCATCTCCTCGACGGCGTACTTGGGGCCTTCCTTGCCCATCCCGCTGTCCTTCAGCCCGCCGTAGGGCATGAGGTCGGCGCGGAACTGGGGTCCCGCGTTGATCATCAGGTTGCCGGAGTGGACCTCCCTGGCGAATCTGATAGCCCAGTCGAGGTTCTGGGTAAATATGCCCGCGCTAAGTCCGTAGATGGAGTCGTTGGCCAGCGCGATGGCCTCGTCTATCTCGCTGAACCGGGTTACAGCCACGGCGGGACCGAACAGCTCGTCGCAGGAGATTCTCATTTCCGGGTTGACGTCGGCAATCACCGTGGGGGCGTACATGGCACCGGAGCGCTCACCGCCCACCAGCAGCCGGGCGCCCGTGCCCAGCGCCTCATTGATCCACTCCCCCACACGGACGGCGTCGTCCTCCCGGACCATGGGCCCCATCATCACGTCTTCCTCCAACGGGTTCCCGGTCTTGATGCCGGCCACATGTGGCTTCAGGGCGTCGAGGAAGTCCCCGTATATATTCCCGTCCACCAGCACGCGCTGGGTGGAGATGCAGACCTGTCCAGCGTTGGAGTAGCCGTTGACCACGGTGGCCTTTGCCACCTTCTCGACATCGGCATCGGGCATGATGATCATGGGGGAGTTGGAGCCCAGCTCCATGGTCACCTTCTTTAGTCCCGCCACACGGCAGATGTGCTCTCCCACGTCTCGGCTGCCGGTGAAGGTGATCTTGCGGACCCGCCGGTCGCTGCACAAGGCATCCCCAATCTCGCCGCCGGGGCCGGTGACGCACTGCACCGCCTCCTCAGGCAGACCCCCCTCCAGGAGTATCTCCGTTAGCTTCAGGGCGGAGAGGGGCGTGTCGCTGGCGGGTTTGATGATAACCGAGTTGCCCCCGGCCAGAGCCGGGCCCACCTTGTGGCACACTAGGTTCAAGGGAAAGTTAAATGGGGCGATGGCCGCCACCACACCACAGGGCACGCGGAGGGTGAATGCCAGGTGCCAGGTTTGGCCAGGCGCCCCATCCAGGGGCACCGTCTCCCCGTGCAGCCGCTTCGCCTCCTCACCGGAGAGAGATATGGTCTGGACAGCCCGAGACACTTCGGTCCGGGCTTCGGCAATGGTCTTGCCCTCCTCCATGGTAATCGTCCTGGCCAGGTCCTCCCGCCTCTCCTCTATCAAGTCGGCGGCCTTGCGGAGGATAGCGAACCGCTGGTAGCCGGTGAGGTTGGCCATGACCGCCGCGCCCCTCACGGCGCTTGAGATGGCAGCTTCCACGTCGGCGCCGTCCCCCCTGGGCACTGTATCTATCTGTGACCCGTCGAATGGGTTGATGACAGGGACCGTCTTAGCCTTATCTACCCATTGGCCTCCGATATACATCTTCATGAGCGGCCACCTCCTTCAATTTTGGCTATGCTGACCTTGGCGGGGGCATACGGAGAAAGAGTCCGACCCATGGTAAGATACCCTCCATTCCAAGTCAATCTAGTGCTGAATCCAGGGCGGCGCCGGTTGTCATTCGGAGACCTCCCATCTGTCAATCCCGCGTCTTTACTGAGGGCGGAGCAAAGACCCTTCGCTCCGCTCAAGGGTGACAAGCGGGGATGCCGTTGTCATTCCCACGAAAGTGTCATTCTGAGCCGCAGGCGAAGAATCTGGCGTGGGGATGGTGAGACCCCACCTGCTCCAGGCCCTTCGCTCCGTTCAAGGGTGACAAAGGTGTCGGCATTTTCATCCGTTTGGGCGCAGGAGGCAATCGGGATGGACGATTCTGAGCCGCAGGGGAAGAAGCTTCGTGAGCTACGATGGACCCCTCCGCTGAGCAAAGGGGTCCATCGTAGAGACGCTGTCCCGCTCCCTATCTGCATATACTTGTAGCCAAGTTTGTATTATAATGGTTTCGACCGCCGCACGGACCGAGCATCGTGTGCCGGTCCTAAACTAGAAAGGTCCCAGGGCTCCGCCTCAACCCCTACAGGGTCTCTGCGAAGTTGGTCTGATTGTCTAGATGCGGGTAGTAAAAAGAATCACCGGTATGGCCGCGCGCTACCGGGTGCGACTCAGCCTGGCCTATCTCACGACTTTATTGGCCATATTGTTCTCTCTGACCATCCCCTTTCTCCTCGGTAACGCTATCGACAAGCTGGTAGTCACGTCAGAAGATGGACAGATACTGTCTCTAGTGGATGTGGCGCTAGACTCCTTTGTCTGGATCGCCGTGGGTCTGTTGGCAATGACCGTTCTGAGAGGCCTCTCGGAATTCGCTCGCACTTACACCACGGATTCCCTCTCGCAGAAAGTCTCCTACGACATAAGGAACTCCTTCTACGACAAGCTGCAACATCTGAGCTTTGCGTACCATGACAAGGAGCACACCGGCGACCTCATGTCCAAGGCCACAGCGGACATCGAGGCGGTGCGCCGCTATATCATGATGGGCCTGGTCCGCTCTGTGGAAGTGGTCTTCCTGCTGATCGCGCTGCCGTGTTTTCTGCTGTTTCTCAACTGGGAGTTGGCCCTGATCAGCATGTCCTTCGTTCCCTTCCTGATCTTCAGGGCCGGTGTGGTGGGGGGGCGGTTGCGTAGGATGTGGGATCGCGTCCAGATAGCCATGGGCGATTCTGTCACTACCTTGCAGGAGAATCTGGCTGGGATGCAGGTGGTTAAGGCCTTTGCCGCTGAAGATCACGAGATCAAGAAATTCGAGGGCAAAGCCCAGCAGATTCGCCAGGAGCATTTCCAGTCCGAACGGCTCCAGGGGACTGAAAGCGCCCGGATGACCCTGTACTTTAGTCTGGCCCTCGGCCTTATCTTGTGGTACGGAGGCTGGGAGGTGATCAGGGGCGACCTCACCGCGGGCGGCTTGACCATGTTTATCCTGTACCTTAACCGTCTTACCTTTCCCGTTCGTATGACGCCCTTTGTCATAAACAGCTTCTCCCGCGCGGCCTCATCGGGGCAGCGGCTCTTTGACGTGCTGGATGCTCAGTCCCCCGTGCAGGAGAAGCCAGACGCAAGGGACATGGGGAGAGCCACAGGCCATGTACGCTTTGAAGAGGTCTCTTTTTCCTACGACAACCGGGTGCCATCGCTGAGAAATGTGAATATCTCTGTAGCGCCAGGGTCGGTTGTGGCGTTGCTGGGGGCGCCTGGGAGTGGGAAGACCACTATCGTCAACCTCTTGCCCCGTTTCTACGATATCACCCAGGGCCGAATCACCATAGATGGGGTGGATATACGCGAGTTCACTCTGGCCTCCCTCCGGCAAAACGTGGGCATCGTTCAGCAGGACGTGTATCTCTTCAGCGCCACCATCAGGGACAACCTGGCCTATGGCGCTGTGCAGGCCCCCTTCGAGGACATAGTCAAGGCGGCCAAAGTTGCTCAGCTGCACGACCACATCATGAGCCTGCCCGACGGGTACGACACCTGGGTCGGAGAGAGAGGAAGCACGCTGTCTGGAGGTCAGCGACAACGTTTGTCCATAGCCAGGACCGTTCTGATAGACCCTCCCGTGCTGATTCTGGACGACTCCACGTCCAGCGTGGACGTCGAGACAGAGCGGCTGATTCACAGGGCCATGACCCAGGTAATGAAGGGGCGCACCACCTTCGTGATTGCTCACCGTCTGAGCACCGTGCGCCAGGCGGACCTGATCATGGTGTTGAAGGACGGGGAGATCGTGGAACGGGGCACTCACGATGAGCTCATAGGTAGAGGAGGCATATACCGGGACATATATGAACTACAGCTGAGGCCCCAGGAAGAAGTGTTGCTGGACACCTCAATGGGGATTGGGGGAGTCGTCCGAGGGGAGGCCATGACAGGCGGGAACGGAGGCGACAACTAGATGCGCGGGGGAGGCGGCTTCGGTGGCATGATGAGCGGCATGCGCGGCATCGGCGCTTCCGGCATAGGTGCAGCTACCCAGGACAGCCTGACTGACGAGGGGGTCGTAGGCGCCGTATACGATCACAAGGTCGTGATGCGCCTCCTCAAATACCTCCGGCCTTACAAGTTCGACGTGGCCGTCGCCGTGGGATCGGTGATTGTCTACATCGCCGGGACCGTGGGCATACCTTTGGTGTTGCTGCTCTCCATCAAATACTTCGTTAATGAGGGCGACGCCACGGGCCTGCACCTGATGGCGTTAGGTTTCATGGGAGTTGTCCTGGTGCACTTCGGCGCCAACTACCTCCAGTTCGTTTACATGCCCAGGATAAGCCAGAGCATCCTTTTCGCCCTTCGCACCCAGATGTTCAACCATCTGCAGCGACTCTCACTCTCTTTCTACCATCGCACACCTGTAGGCCGGATCATGTCCCGCAACACCAGCGACGTTATTCAGCTGCAGGAGACCTTCGAGCTCCTGGTCCAGAGCCTGGCCGACATACTGAGCCTCGTCGGAATAATAACGGTCATGTTGTTCATAGAGTGGCGTCTGGCCCTGGTGAGCATGAGCGTAATTCCGATTCTGTTCTTCCTCTTGGGATTCTGGCAGCGGTTCGCCAGGCGCTCCTTTATGCGCATCCGGCGGGCCATCGCGATGGTCAACGGCGAGTACAACCAGAACATAACCGGGGTACGGGTGGTTGAGAGTCTCAACCGGCAGGATGTCAATCTAGCCCACTTCAAGGAACTCAACTACGAGCACCTGGACGCCAACCTGCAGGCCAGCCGCTTCTCCGGTGGCCTGAACCCGTTGGTGGGGCTCTTGACCGGTTTCGCTATCGGCGTCGTCGTCGTCATGGGGGCGGAAATGGTGCTGGATGGCGACCTGGGCTGGGAGGTAATGGTCGTCTTTACCATGTGGATTCAGCGGTTCTTCGAGCCCATCCTACACCTGACCATGCAGTACAGCCAGCTTCAGAGGGCAATGGCCTCCGGCGTCCGGATATTCGAGGTGATTGACCTGAGACCTGAAGTGAAGGATGCCCCCGACGCCGTCGAGATGCCCCCTATCCAGGGAAAAATCCGTTACGAGGGTGTGGGATTCCACTACGTTGCGGGGATACCCGTCCTCACAGACGTAAACTTGGATATAGCAGCCGGAGAGACAATAGCGTTGGTGGGGACCACGGGAGCCGGCAAGACGACGTTGGTGACCCTTCTGAGCCGTTTCGCCAACGTCACCGAGGGGAGAATAACTGTCGACGACATGGACATAAACGACGTTACCCGCAAGTCACTGGTAAGCCAGACCAGTATGGTCCTCCAGGAGCCGTACCTGTTCTCGGACACAGTGAAAGAGAACATAACCTTTAGCAATGAAGACGTCAGCGAAGAAGCCGTCATTGACGCAGCCAAAGCCGTTGGGGCCCACGACTTCATCATGACTCTGGAGCACGGATACGACACCAGATTGGCGGAGCGAGGCACGAACCTCAGCGTAGGACAGCGTCAGCTGATCAGCTTCGCCCGAGCGATCGTCGGCAATCCCCGAATACTGGTCCTGGATGAGGCAACCGCCAACATCGATACCCAGACAGAACTTCTCATCCAGCAGGCTCTAAAGCGCGTCCTTGAGGGCCGTACCTCCATCGTCATCGCCCACCGGCTGTCAACCATCCGGGACGCCGATAGGATAGTGGTGCTCGATAACGGCAGTGTGGTCGAAGAGGGCAGGCACCATGAGCTGATGGCCCGGAAAGGGGCGTATGCCCGCCTCCATGCCATCAACTACGGCATGGAATCTGTCACCGCTGATGCTGATGGAGATGGTGATGAGGGATGGGTGACGTCCGACGGCTCTGCCCAGCCGCAAGAAGCCGAATAATAGCTAAGCGCTCCTAGAGGTTGCTCTGTTGACGGGAGATCTTAAGCGCACATCGCTCTACGAGACACACACCTCCCTGAATGGCCGGATGGTGCCCTTCGCCGGGTGGGAGATGCCTCTTCAGTACAGCGGCATTCTCGCCGAAAGCAAAGCCGTCCGGTCCAATGCGGGGATTTTCGACGTATCCCACATGGGGAGGCTCCACATCACCGGCCCGGAGGCCTACCTCCTCATGGACTGGATAGTCACCTCGGACGCCTCAAGCCTTCGGCAGGGAAGGGCGCGGTATGCCATGATCTGCAACGAGGAGGGCGGCATCATCGACGACACCGTATTCTACCGCCTCGGTGAAGACCACTACCTGCTCGTGTGCAACGCTGCCAACCACCAATACGTGGTGCCCTGGGTGAGGCGCTGGGCGGGGGAGAAGTTCCCAGGGGCGTTCATCGAGGACCGGACTGAATCCACGGCTATGGTTGCCTTGCAGGGACCCGCTACCCCTGACCTCCTGGAGCGGATCTCCGACGTGCAGCCGCCAGCCATCCGCTTCTTCGGCGCCCTGGAAGGAACGGTAGCCGCCAGGTCAGCTCTCATCGGCCGGACGGGGTACACTGGAGAGGACGGGTTCGAGCTGATCCTGGAAGCCGAGGACGCTCCCGACGTGTGGGAGGCCCTCATGGCTCAGGGAGCCACTCCCTGTGGCCTCGGCTCCAGAGATGTGTTGCGTTTGGAGGCGGGCCTGGCCCTCCACGGGCATGATATCGACACCTCGACCACTCCCCTGGAAGCGGGCCTCGAACGGTTCGTACGCCTGGACAAGGAGTTCGTAGGGGCTGCTTCCCTGAGGCGACAGAAGGAGGAGGGCCCGAGTAGCCGGCTGATCGGTCTGGTGATCCATGGCAGGACCATCGCCAGGCAGGGCCATGCCATTTTCCAACACGGCACCCAGGTTGGAACAGTCACCTCCGGGACCCATTCCCCTACCCTTGACAGGAGTATTGCCATGGGCTATGTTACGTCTGCGTTCGCGCTCCCCGGTAACAGGCTCCTGGTGGATATCCGCGGCAAACTCACAGAGGTGGAGGTGGTCCCTCTGCCTTTCTACGCTAGGAGTGCCACACCGTGAACCCCACGGACAGAAAATACTCGAAAGAGCATGAGTGGATAAAGCCCGAAGGGGACAAAGGCAGTCTGGTGGGCGTCACCCATTATGCGCAGGACCATCTGGGAGACGTGGTATACCTGGACCTACCTCCTGTCGGGACGGGCCTGGTGCAGTTCGCCAAGCTGGGCGAGGTGGAGTCCGTCAAGGCGGTATCGGACGTCTGGTCCCCCATCAGCGGCGAGGTACTGGAAGTCAATCAGAACGTGATAGACCACCCAGAGCTGGTTAACGAGGACCCCTATGGCAAAGGGTGGCTTCTGCGCGTGAGAGCCAGCGACGTGACGGAGCTGGACAACCTTCTCACCGCCGAGCAATACGAAGCGTTCTTGCTTGAGACCGGGGACTAGGGCTGGGTTCATCCCAATCGGTGCGGCCCAGCTCTGGCGCTGCGCTCGTTAGTTAATTGAAGAACGCGCTTTTCCGACCTCCTAGCGGCGTCCGGCTGTGTCGTCCTTTGGCCAAGGGCCCAAGACGGGCGCTGAAGAGTGTCTGGATCCCGGCGGGAGATAGCTTGTCTGTCTGAAGTCCGCGTCGGCGGCTACCTGAATACGAGGCGGCAGTATGACTCAGCGCCTAGACGACAGCCCTACGTTCCACTATATCCCAAACACCGAAGCGGATCGCCGCGAGATGCTCCGTGTCGTAGGCCTGGAGAAGGTGGAGGAGCTGTTTACCGACATTCCCAGCGAGCTCCGCAACCCGCCCCTGGACCTACCTCCCCCCCTTTCCGAGCTCGAGCTACGGCGGGATCTGGAGGAACTTGCATCCCAGAACAGGCATTTGGGGGAGTGCTCATCCTTCCTGGGAGCGGGCGCCTACAACCACTTCATCCCCAGCATAGTCCGTGCCATCATCACACGGGGCGAGTTCCTCACCGCCTATACTCCGTACCAGGCCGAGGTCAGCCAGGGGACCCTCCAGGCGACCTATGATTTCCAGACGCTGGTCTGCAATCTGGTGGGAATGGAGGTGGCCGACGCCGGCATGTACGATGGCGCCTCGGCCTTGGCGGAGGCGGCACTCATGGCCTGTAGGGTTACGCGGCGGGGCCGCGTGGCCGTACTGGACACCCTCTCGCCGGCGTACCGCGAGGTCGTAGGCACGTATGCCCGCCCTCAGGAAATAGAAATACGCACCGTCGATGCCCGCAGTCCACAAATGCCCGAGGAGGCTGCCTGCCTCATAGTCCAGTACCCCAACTACCTGGGCTACATGGAGGATCTGGAATCCCTCGAGAAGTTGGCTCACGGCAGCGGAGCGCTTCTGGTCGTATCCGTGAATCCCATTGCGATGGGGCTTTTCCGTCCTCCGGGAGAGTACAACGCCGACATCGTTACAGGAGAAGGGCAACCCCTGGGCATTCCCATGAGCTACGGCGGGCCCTACGTAGGATTATTCGCGACCAAGCAAGAGTTCGTACGGCAGATGCCGGGGAGACTGGTTGGAAAGACCGTGGACAGCGAGGGAAGGACGGGGTATGTGCTCACATTGAGCACCAGGGAGCAGCACATCCGGCGGGAGCGGGCTACCAGCAACATCTGCACCAACCAGGCCCTCATGAGCCTGGCGGCTACAGTGTACCTGGCCGCGCTCGGCAAGCGGGGTCTTCGGCAGGTAGCTGAGCTTTGCTACCACAAGGCTCATTACGCCGCTTCCCAGATCGCCCAGATACCGGGTTTCTCCCTCCCAGTCGAAGGCACCTTCTTTCATGAGTTCGTGGTCCGGTGTCCGGCCTCTCCTTCCCTGATAAACGCGGGCCTGCTGGAAAAGAACATAATCGGAGGACTCGACATCAGCGACGTGATGCCGGACGGCATGCTGCTCTGTGTCACCGAGCTGAATACCCTCCAGGAGATCAACGCCCTGGTGTCGGCCCTCTCCGAGTTTTCTGCCGTATAGGGCCGGAACGTCTTCAAGATGTAGGATTCTAACCCTCCCTTGATGGGAGAGGGTTAGAGTGAGGGTGAGAGGAACCTCGATGAGCGACGAGCAGAAGAATCTGGACAGGCCGACGCTAATGGAGCGTAGCATGCCCGGGAGGATCGGAGCTATGCTGCCGGCTCTGGACGTCCCTTCCCAACCATTACCCGCCGGGGCGATTCTGCGAGATAATCTGGAGCTTCCCGAGATGGCGGAACCCGAGGTGGTCCGCTACTTCACCCTCCTTAGCCAGCTCAACTTCTCCATCGACACTAATTTCTACCCCCTGGGAAGCTGCACCATGAAATACAACCCCAAGATCAACGATGAGATGGCCTTTCTACCCGGGTTCGCTGCTGTGCATCCCCTACAGGACCAGAGTACCGCACAGGGAGCTTTGAAGCTGCTGTACAACCTGCAGCGGTATCTTGCGGAGTTAAATGGAATGAAGGGCGCCGGCCTCGCCTCCCTCGCCGGAGCTCAGGGAGAGTTCTGCGGGATGCTTATGATCCGCGCCTATCACCAGGACCGGGGCGAGACACAACGAACGACGGTCGCCATACCTGATAGCGCCCACGGGACCAATCCGGCTTCCGCCGCTATGGCGGGCTTTCAGGCGGTAGAGGTGGCTTCCGACTCCATGGGCAACATGGACCTGGAGGCGCTGAGGGATGTGGCCGACTCCCATCTGGCTGGGGTGATGATTACTCAGCCCAATACCCTCGGTCTGTTCGATACCAACATCGTGGAGCTGTGCGAAACGGTGCACAAAGCCGGTGGTCTGGTGTACGGCGATGGCGCCAATATGAATGCCTTACTGGGCAGGGTGAAGCTAGCCCATCTGGGGTTCGACGTGGTCCACCTTAACCTCCACAAGACCTTCACGACTCCCCATGGTGGAGGAGGCCCCGGCGCGGGACCTGTCTGCGCCAACGATACCCTCCTCCCCTACCTGCCTTCCCCAGTGGTCGGCAGGAAACGTACAGCCAACGGGGACGAATACTCCCTGGATACCCCGGAGAAGAGCATAGGCAAGTTGTGCGGGTTCCATGGTAACTTCGGGGTCCTCGTTCGCGCCTATACTTACATACGAGGCATGGGCAATACAGGGCTTCCCGAGGTAAGCGCCAACGCGGTGCTAAATGCCAACTACCTCCTGGAACGTCTCAAGGGCACGTACCATCTGCCCTACGACCGCCGCTGCATGCACGAGGTGGTGTTTTCGGCTCGGAACCAAAAGGCGCGTGGCGTTCGGGGCCTTGAGATAGCCAAGCGGCTGCTGGACTACGGGTTCCATGCGCCCACGATGTACTTTCCCCTTATCGTGGACGAGACCCTGATGATTGAGCCTACCGAGACGGAGAGCAAGGAAACGCTGGATGCCTTCATAGAGGCTATGATGGCGATAGATAGAGAGATCGCCGAGGACCCGGCTCTGGTCAACAACGCGCCCCACACTACCCCAGTCTCCAGGTTGGACGAGGCCCGAGCGGCCAGGCAGCTCAATCTTCGCGGATAGGCCCGTCGAGACCCGTTGGAGAACCTTCATCCCACGGTCTTCTACTCCGCCGATTCGAATGACTTTAGGATGTGCGGTATATTTTTTTGCCCGGAGTGTAGTAAAATGTGAACATTCGGTGATCCCGAAGGTTGGTACTGAAAAGTCAAAGACCAAATTTTCCCGACAGCCAGGCCGGGTGATCACCCTCGTTGGATACAGGTGGGAGGTGAGCACCTAATCCCAGATAGCGCGCCAGCGATAAGCTTATGGGACTGGGAAGGAGAATGGCATGACTCTTCGCAAGAAGACCCTAAGTATAATAGCCGTGACGTTGGTCGTCCTGGTTGCAGTCTCGTACCTCCTCATATCGACCATCGTCAGGAGTAGCTTCACCGAGCTGGAAGAGGACGACGTCACGCGGCACGTCCAGCGCGTCGTCGAAGCCATCGAAAATGAGCTGGCACAGATAAGCGTCAACGCTCAAGATAACGCCCTGCCGGGAACCAGAGCCGCACGGATGGCGGAGTTATTCGACAACTATGCAAGTACAGTCACGCCGTCGGGCCTAAGTGGAAGGGTTGACTTGCTGGTGAACCGCCTGGGTGGGGCCAACGTCCTTCTGTTGACCGATACTTCGGGGAAGATGATATTGGGGCTGGGGCTATAATGAGCAGACCGAAGAATTAACGTTTCCCCCTAGAGATCTTCTGGAACAACTTAATGCGAACAGCCCTCTACTGAAGCATCCGGAGGGTGACAACAGCTTTACCGGGATAGTTCTCCTGGAAGAGGGGCCGATGCTCGTGGTGTCGGAGTATTTTTCCAGTAGCAAAGACAAGGGCGAGCTCCTGGAGACGCTACTGGTAGGGAAGAACCTGGAAGAGGAAGAGGTTCAGCAGCTCGAAGTACTGACCCGCTTGTCTCTGGAAATCCCTGTAATAAATGCCCTGCCTCCAGACTTCGAAAAGGTGCGTTCCGCCCTAACCGACGAAAACCCCATCTTCGTGCAGACGCTGGATACCACGGATGGCGACGAGAACGTTGCCGGATATACGGTGCTGAACGACATAAACGGGGCCCCGGCCCTCATGGTACGGGCGGACGTGCCCCGGGACATCATGGACGAAGGAAACAAGAGCCTGAACTTCCTGCTCATAGCGATGATCGCCCTAGGCGTGATCCTCGTTGGTCTGATCGCGTATCTCTTGGACAAATTGGTGCTGTCGCGCATGGCCAGGCTCAATACCCAGGTGAGTGCCATTGACACCACTGCCGATCTGGAGACCCGTGTGGTGGTTCCAGGGAGGGACGAGCTGTCCAACCTGGCGGGGGCGATCAACGGTATGCTAGGGGACATCCAGACTGAGCGGGGCCGGGCCGAGAACTTGCTGCTCAATGTCCTGCCGAAGCCCATCGCCGAGCGGCTAAAGGACGGCGCGACAGTCATTGTGGACAGCTTTCCCCAGGTCAGCGTCCTCTTCTCCGACACTGTGGGCTTCACCAAACTGTCGGCTAGTATATCCGCCGAAGAGCTGGTAGATTTGCTCAACCGGACTTTCTCCGCCTTCGATGCGTTGACCGACAAGCATGGACTGGAGAAGATCAAGACGATCGGCGACGCCTACATGGTAGTAGGTGGCGTTCCCCTTCCGTTGGATGACCACGCTGAACGCATCGCCGAGATGGCGCTGGATATGCATTCTGAAGTGGCCCGCCTTAACTCAGAGAATAAAATACAGATTAACATTCGAGTCGGGATCCACGCCGGCCCTGTGGTGGCGGGTGTCATCGGAGTGAGGAAGTTCAGCTACGACCTGTGGGGCGACGCCGTGAACACCGCGGCTCGGATGGAGTCCCACGGGCTGCCGGGTCTGAGCCAGATGACAGAAGAGATGTACAACGTCATAGGCGGCCTAGGAAAATTCGAGATAGAGGACCGGGGCATAATCGACGTCAAGGGCAAAAGGTGATATGCATACCTACATCCTCAAAGGGAGAAAGGTAGCCGTTGCCTCAGGGACGGCTGACGGTTAGACGCCGTTACACGACACAACCTCAGTTGGGGCGCCACTGCTCTCGTGTCGGTGGCGCCCCAATTTTGATAAGGCTCTTCTCGGGAGGTTTCGATGAATGGCAGAGTCAGATTGAACAAGGTCATAGAGCTCCTGGAGCAGGGCAAGACTGTCTTCGGCACCATCGTGCGCAACGGGAACCTGGATGAGATCGCCGAGACGGGGGATTCGGACTATGACTTCTGCTACATCGAAATGGAGCACGAGGGGTTCAGCCCCTTCGATTTGCGAAACTCGGTGCAGCACTTGATCAACAGGAAGCGCGTCCTGGAGAAAGGGAGCCTTCAGCCCGACGTGGTGCCCTTCGTCCGCATTCCTTCGAACACCCGAGAAGGCCATCAGAACCAGTGGGTGATCAAGCAGAGCCTGGATACGGGGGTCTTCGGACTGGTGCTTCCCCACCTGAGCACGGCGGACGATGCCCGGGCGGCAGTGGTGGCGGCTCGGTACCCTCAAATGCCCGGTGTTTCCGACTTCGAACCGGAGGGACAGAGAGGCTGGATGACCCGTTTGGCCGCACGCTACTGGGGTCTCACACCCCAGGAGTACTACGACGTAGCCGACCCATGGCCCCTGGACCCCGACGGAGAGCTCCTCCTGGCTGGTATCGTGGAGTCCGCCGAGGGGGTGAGGAACCTAAGGGACGTACTGAGGGAAGTCAAGGGCATAGGAACGATCTGGTTGGGACACGGAGACCTGTCCGTGTCCCTGGGCAAGCGCGCGAATCCAAACGATCCAGAGGTTCAGGAAGCCATGTTGGGCGTGCTGGCCGCTTGTAAGGAGTTCGAGGTGCCCTGTGGTGTCGTAGCCAACGCCGCCACAGTGGAGCAGCGAATCGAGCAGGGCTTCCGCATCATCATCGCACCCCCCAGCCGTGTAACCGACAGCCTGGCGATAGGCAGACGGGCGGCGGGGCGTTAGAGAGGCATCTGGCTTCACCGGACTGATTGGTCACAGAGTGGGTTCGGTGTCATGCTGAGTACGCCTGAGGCGGACGAAGCATCTAAGGCACATTACTGGGTAGCTCGCTTGGGCGGCGGATGATGATGGCTGCACTGATCACCCGGCCGAGCCACCGGCCATCAGTTTCCCCACACGGTCCAGGATGCGGTGAGCGACGTCCTCCTTTGACATCAGAGGGAGATCTTCCACGTTCCCTTTCTTGTCGATTAGCAGCACTTTGTTGGTGTCGCTGCCGAAGCCGCTGCCCTCGGCGGTTATATCGTTGGCTACGATAAGGTCCAGAGACTTCTTTACTATCTTCTCCTGGGCGTTCTCCAGTAGGTCGGCGCTCTCCGCCGCGAATCCCACCTTGACGAACTTGCCGCTGGCATCGCGAAGGATGTCGGGGTTTTGGGCTAACTCAATGGAACGCGGCCGTCCGTCCTTCTTGAGCTTTTGGGTTTCCACGGACACGGGCGTGAAGTCGGCGACGGCCGCGGCCATGATAAGGGCATCGGAATCGGAAGCCGCCTGGTAAACGGCCTCTCGCATCTCCAGGGTTGTGGCCACTTTGACCATGTCCACATTAACCGGGTCGGGCAGGCTGGTAGGGGCGGTCACCAGGACCACCCGGGCGCCCCGGTCCCTGGCCGCCTCCGCAATGGCGTAGCCCATTTTCCCCGAAGAGCGGTTGGTGAGTATCCGTACCGGGTCCAGGGGCTCCTGGGTGCCTCCTGCGCTCACCACTATGTTGTGTCCGGCCAGGTCTCCCCGTCGGCCAAGAATCGAGCTGATATGACCTATGAGCTCCGGAGTCTCGACCAACCTTCCCATGCCTACTAGTCCGGAGGCGAGTCTTCCCCTGGCCGGCCCAACGATCGTAACCCCTCGTTTCGCTAGCTTGGACAGATTCTCCTGGGTGGCAGGATTGTCGTACATGTGGCCGTCCATGGCCGGCGCCACTAGCAGAGGCGCCTGAGTTGCAAGGATGGTGGTCGTAAGGGGATCATCGGCCATCCCCGCCGCGGCTTTGGCGATAAAGTTGGCGGTGGCGGGAGCTACGACCACCAGGTCGGCACGCTGGGCCAGGGCTACGTGCTCGACGCTGAGCTCCGATTCCAGATCGAAGGTCTCGGTCACGACAGCCCTGTGCGTGACGCTGCGGAAGGCGAGAGGGGTGACGAACTGGGTCGCTCCGTAGGTCATGATAGTGTCCACCAGCGAGCCCGCTTGGTTGAGCTTGCTGGCCAGGTCGAGGGCCTTGTAACAGGCAATGCTGCCAGTTACTCCCAGGACTATATTCTTTCCTTCCAGAACTCGCGACATATACTCAGCCACCTTTTGGCTCTTGGCTCATTACCGGGCCACTGTTCAGCTCGTAGATCATCCTCAGGCCGACCAGCGTAAGGTCCGGATTGACGTCGTCGAAGACGCTTGTCTCCTCTGCGATGATCTCCGCCAGACCTCCGGTAGCCACTACGCGTGTTTCCTGGCCCATCTCCTCCTTGAACCTTGCGACCATCCCCTCCACCAGTCCGACGTGCCCTAGAATTAGCCCCGACTGTAAGGCGGCCACTGTGTTTCTTCCGATGGCGCAGTTGGGGGGCGTCAGTTCCACTCTCCGCAGCTGGGAGGTGCTGAGGAAAAGAGCATCGGCCGCGACACCGACGCCTGGAGCCAGCGACCCGCCCATGTATTCCCCATCCCGGGATATGGCATCGAACACGGTTGCCGTGCCGAAGTCCACAATAATTACCGGCCCCCCGTATAGCCTGTACGCCGCCACGGCGTCGGCGATCCTGTCGGCCCCGACATCCCTTGGGTTGTCGTAAAGAATGCTGACTCCGGTCTTCACCCCTGCGGAGACGATCAGCGGGTTGACCTTAAAGAAGCTTTTGCAGACCTCTTCAAAGGTCGGGGTAAGGGTGGGCGCCACGCTACACAGGCAGGCGTCGGTAATGTCTCCTGGGCTGACTCCCTTCAGGGGGAGGATACTGGAGACCAGCAGGCTATACTCATCCGGCAGCCTTCGCGTGTCGGTGGCGATACGCCAGGTCGAGACGAGCCGTTGCCCGTCAAAGACGCCCAGCGTGACGTTGGTGTTGCCTATATCGATCGCCAGCAACATGTCCGGTCCTCATCTCCACCGGGTAGGCGCAGGCCCCCAAGGCACAATTATAAGTTACGGTCCTGCGTTCAGCAACAGGCGCGCCTGCAACACGCGCCCCTGCGCGTAGCTAGGACATTGTCAGCAAGATTGTCGATAGGTGTCATCCTGAGAGAGTCCGCCTGAGTGGACGACCGAAGAATCTTGGTAGGGGTTACCCACTGCCTCCCAGCTTCTTCGTCCGCCTTAGGCGGACTCTGAATGGCATTTATCAGACCTAAGATTCCTGACCAACTGGGTTGTCCGCCGTGCCGACGGATGTACTCGGTTGAGTGGGGCGAGGCAGAGCAGCCGCCGATTGCAGTGTCAATGAATCCTCACTATAATGCCCATGACTGCATATACCGGTTCGGCGACGCGATGTGTTCCTGAACCCGGACCCGTAATGGCCGGAGAAATTGAGGGTAGCGATGGAGTACGAGACTATCCTGGTATCTAAAACAGATGGGGTCGCGTTAATCACTCTGAACCGGCCGGATGTCCTCAACGCTATGAACTATCATTTGGTGGCCGAGCTGGACCGGGCGATCACCGACGCCGAGAACGATGACGACATCGGCGCGGTCGTAATAACAGGCGCTGGGGAAAGGGCGTTCTCCGCTGGTGGGGACATCCACGAGCAGCGGAGGGACGCTCGCGAGCTTACCCAGGAGGAGGACGCAGAGCGGAGAGGGGTGCGCGGCCAGCGCAGCTGGCACGTGGCGTCCTGCTCCAAACCGACGATAGGCGCCATCAACGGTCTGGCCTATGGCGGTGGTGCGATCCTGGCTTCCTCTGTGGACATGAGAGTTGGGTGCGAGCGCAGCAGCTTTCGGTTCCTGGCGGCGGCATATGGGAGGATCAACAGCACCTGGACCCTCCCCCAACAGGTGGGCTGGCCCAAGGCCAAGGAGCTGCTTTTCACCGCCAGGGTCGTGGAGGCCGACGAGGCACTCGGGATAGGTCTGCTAAACCATCTGGTCCCCTCGGGTCAGCTTATACACAAAGCGCTGGAGATAGCCGGGACCATAGCCAAGAATGATCCCGGCTCGATCCGCGGAATCAAACAGCTTCTTGTTAACAATGTTGGCGTGGGATGGAGGGAGATGTGGGAAAAGGAGATGGACTTCACCACCCACGAAATCCAACCCGCAGGTCCCGAGGAGGCCTTTAAGGAGTTTATAGCGCGGAAGGGCCGGTAACATCCGTGGGCTGCCCGCTCCTCGAGATTTCTGAGTCGAACGAACAGAGCCCTCCCGGTTCCTGGGGGGCTCTGTTCATTGGGGCACGTCCTTCAGGCCCCGTCAAAGCAAAGCGAAAGTCGGTGCGAGCAGTCTATATAATGGGCTGCACTCAGCGGTCATGCTAGGGCTATCTCGATTACGATTCGGCTTCCGTGTCCTGGTATTAGGGGTGATGGGCGCCCTTCTTCTGGCGGCGTCCTTGGGATGCTCGAAGCCGCCTATCCTTAAAATCGACGGCTCCAGCACCGTTTTTCCTATCACCGAGGCGATGGCGGAAGAATTCCAGAAGAAGTTCGGTGAATTTCGTGTTACAGTCGGTATTTCAGGCACCGGAGGCGGATTCAGGAAGTTCTGCAATAGAGAGATCGATATTGCTAATGCATCCCGGCCCATCAAGCCTGTGGAGGTCGAGGCCTGCGCCAAGAATAATGTCGAATATATAGAGCTGCCGGTGGCCTTCGATGGCCTGGCGATCGTGGTGAACTCGGACAACGACTGGGTGGACTTCGTTACGCTCGAGGAGCTCAAAAGGATCTGGGAGCCGGGCTCGACCGTCAAGATGTGGTCTGATGTGCGGCCTCTCTGGCCGCAAGAGGACATCAAGCTGGCCGGCGCCGATACCGACTCGGGCACCTTCGACTATTTCACCAAGGCCATAGTGGGCGGAGCGGGCGCCTCACGCCCAGATTACACCGCTTCGGCAGACGACAACGTGCTGGTACAAGCGGTGGCTCTAGAGAAATTTGCCCTGGGGTACCTCGGGTTCGCATTTTTCGCGGAGAATGTAGACAGGTTGAAGCTGGTGCCGGTGAACGGTGGGAAGGGGCCCGTTGCCCCCTCCCGTGAGACCATCAACAACAATACCTACGTACCCTTGAGCCGGCCACTATTCATCTACGTTAGGAGCGAAGTGGCCCAGCGGCCTGAGGTACGGGAGTTCGTAAACTTCTATCTCAGCCCCGAAAACGGCGAGTTCCTCCGGGAGACCGGCTATGTGGAGTTTCCTGATCGTCTCTATGAGATCGTTCAGGACAGGTTTGGGCGCGGAGTTACGGGCTCCATATTCAGGGGAGAGGGTTCTCAGATCGGGGTCTCTCTGGACGACCTATTGGAGAAGAGCAGGTGAGAGTTCGAAGGCGGAAGTTGAGTGAGGGGGCTATCCATGCACTCCTGCTTCTGTGTGGCCTCATATCTCTGACCACCACCGTCGGGATCATATTGATCTTGGCCACGGAGACTGTGAATTTCTTCAAGGCCGTGTCCATCGTCGATTTCCTTACGGATACTCAGTGGACTCCTTTGTTCCTGCCTCAGCACTTCGGCGTGCTTCCTCTGGTCGTCGGAACGCTGCTCGTAACGGCGGGGGCCTGTGTCGTGGCGCTGCCCGTTGGCCTGGCGACGGCAATCTTCCTCAGCGAGTACGCCCCTGAGCGCCTTCGGCGGGTGATAAAGCCGTTTCTGGAGGTGCTGGCAGGCATCCCAACGGTCGTATATGGATACTTCGCACTGACCTTCGTCACCCCTGTCTTGCGCGATGTTTACCCGGGCACCGATGTGTTCAATGCCGTCAGCGCCTCTATTGTCATGGGAATCATGATCATTCCCATGGTCTCTACGTTGAGCGAAGACGCCATGATTTCCGTGCCCAGGTCTCTGCGGGAGGGATCTTACGCTCTGGGAGCTACTAAGTTCGAGACGGCTACTCGGGTGATAGTTCCCGCCGCATTATCCGGCATCGTTGCCTCCTTCATTCTGGCCATCTCTCGAGCCATCGGCGAGACCATGATAGTCACCCTTGCGGCAGGGATGACTCCCAACATCACAGGGAATCCGTTCGAAGGTATCCAGACCATGACCGCATATATCGTGCAGGTGAGCCTGGGAGACACGCCCCATGGCAGCACTGAGTACCAGACCATATTTGCGGTAGCCATGACCCTCTTCATCATGACCTTCGGCATGACCGTCTTGGCCCATTACGTCGTGCGCCGGTACAGAGGGGTGTACTGATGGTGCCGGGCCAGCAGGGATTGCCGGGAAATACAACGCCGCCAGGGAGAAGCGGACAGGCGGGCCGCAAGTATCGTGCCCGGGGCTTCCTGGGGGTTTCCGTCGCGGCCACCTTCCTGGGGATTGTTGTGCTTTTTATACTACTCGTGACTGTTATCTTGGAGGGCGGAGGCGCCCTGTTTCGCGATTTCCCCCATTTCCTCACCAGCCCCGCATCCAGATTCCCTCACCAGGCTGGGATCAAGATAGCCTTCCTGGGCACACTTTGGATGATGGTATTCACCGCGCTGTTCAGCTTTCCTGTCGGCGTAGGCACCGCCATCTACCTGGAGGAGTATGCTCCCCGCCACTGGCTCACCCGACTGATTCAGATTAATATCGCCAACCTAGCAGGTGTGCCTTCCATAGTGTACGGCCTCCTGGGGCTGGCCGTGTTTGTTCGGGCGATGGCGCTGGACCGCAGTATCATGTCGGGGGCTCTCACTATGAGCCTGCTCATAATGCCCATTATCATCATCACGGCCCAGGAAGCCCTGAAAACCGTGCCTCTCTCCATGCGCCAGGCCTCCTATGCCCTAGGCGGCACCCGCTGGCAGACTGTCTGGCACGTAGTGCTTCCTCAGGCATTCCCCGGCATTCTCACCGGCACTATACTCGCCCTCTCCAGGGGCATCGGAGAGACGGCCCCGCTGATAATGGTTGGCGCCCTCACATATATCACTTTTACGCCCTCCAGCCCCCTCGATCCCTTCGTCGCCCTCCCGATCCAAGTTTTCAACTGGACGACAAGACCGCAGGACGAGTTTCGGGAGATCGCGGCCGCTGGTATCATTGTACTGTTGGTGATGTTATTAGCGATGAACTCCATTGCCATATTCCTCCGCAACAGGTTTCAAAAGAGGTCTGAGGGTTAAAGGAAAGAGTATTGGAGACAAGTATCAAGATAGCGGTTGATCGCGAGGAGCCTCCAAGGCCATCCGCCTCCGAAGCCGGGGGCAGGCCGATAAAACTGAGGACTATAGGCTTGAACGCCACATATGGAAAGGCCTTGGCGCTCAAAGACATCAACGTGAACATTCCCGCTAACCAGGTAACGGCCATAATCGGGCCGTCGGGCTGCGGCAAAAGCACGTTGCTCCGATGCTTCAACCGTATGAACGACCTGATCCCGGATGCCCGGATAGAGGGCAAGGTACTATTCAACGAGATGGACCTCTATGCTCCCGAGGTCGACCCTACCGAGATCAGGTATCGCATAGGGATGGTGTTCCAGAGGCCCAACCCCTTCCCCAAATCGGTGTACGAGAACGTTGCCTTCGGAGCCCGGATCAACGGCTACAAGGGGAAGATGGACGAGCTTGTGGAACGCTCTCTTCAGCAGGCCGCCCTGTGGGAAGAGGTAAAAGACAGGCTCAAAAAGGGGGCCTTGACGCTCTCTGGAGGCCAGCAGCAAAGGCTATGCATAGCTAGGGCCCTGGCCGTGCAGCCGGAGGTGATCCTCATGGACGAGCCCTGCTCCTCTCTCGACCCGATAGCCACTCTGGCCATTGAGGACCTGATTCGTACGCTTTCCAGGGAGTATACTATTACAATAGTCACCCATAATATGCAGCAGGCCGCTCGGGTTTCCGATGAGACGGCGTTCCTCACCGTCGGGCCAGACCGGGCCGGGTACCTGGTCGAGCACGGCAACACACGGCAGCTGTTCACCAACCCAAAGGACGAACGGACCGAGGCCTACATCACCGGCAGGTTCGGATGACCCGTTGCCTTGAAGAAAAGGCGGAGGTGGACCGGACTTGCCGATTAGCGCTACCTGGAGGCTGATGAAGAAAGGGAGTGCAGAGGGGTGAAGCCCCTTTGCCGGTCCGCCTCAGGCGGATGAGAGCCCGCCCTGAGCCAGCCGAAGGGAATGGGGTCAGGGGGGGGATGGTCGGGAGGGTTTTTTAGCAGCCTACTAGAGAGCTCTAGCCCTCAAGTAGGCTAGATTGCAGGCATGCGTGTGAAGAGGTAGGGAGGCTGGCTGAGCCCGGTTAACGGAGATCCGGGCAGCGGGAAGCTATCAGGGGAGAACAGGAGGGCCAGAATGCGAGTAAGATCCGGCTTAGACCGCCGGCTAAGCATGCTCCAGGACGACGTGGTGGCGTTAGGGAATATGGTGGAGAAGTCCATTGTCAGGGCCCTCGACTCTCTCCAGCGGCGTGATCTGCAGGCGGCGGAAGAGGTGGTGAAGGAAGACGACTATATCGATAGCAAGCGGTTCGAAATCGAGGAACAGTGTATCGACCTCATCGCCACTCAACAGCCCATGGCCGGGGACCTCCGCATACTGGTGACTATTCTGCACATCGCTGTAGAGCTGGAGCGCATGGGGGATTATGCCGAGGGCATTGCCAAGATCACTTTGATGATAGGCGAAGAGCCACTGCTGAAGCCCCTCGTAGACATACCGCGAATGAGTGAGAAGGCCATCCAGATGCTTCACCGGAGCCTGGAGGCATTCGTTAACAGGGATACCGTGGCCGCGATACAGGTGTGCAACCAAGACGACGAAGTGGACGAGTTATATGACCAGGTCTATCGGGAGCTCCTCGGTCTCATGATCGAGGACCCGTCGACCATCCAGAGGGCTACGTACCTGCTGTGGGTCTCCCATGACCTGGAACGGATCGCCGACAGGGCGACGAACATAGCCGAGAGGGTGGTTTACTTGGTTACGGGAAAGATGGAAGAGATCAACGTATCCAAATACTAAGTCCTGAGACAGCGGTCCGCAGTCGAATGAGACACCCTTCGACAGGCTCAGGGTGAGCGGGGAGTGCCGAATTCCGCTCGTGGTGAGCTTGTCGAACCACGGCCTGGCAAGCAAGACTATAACGTCAATTTAAAGAGCTAGTTCACGATTCAGGACACTAGAGGTCTGCGTTTCAGGCGAGGGTCACTCCATCGCCGCGCCTAGTCTGGTAATGGCCCGATCAAGCCTTCTTCTGGAACAGATGTAGCAGATTTCTCTGGTGAGCCCAGTTATGGGCGCGCCTCAGATAGGGTACCGGTATTTGCTCCCCCTTGTTCATTATCCTGATCGTCTCGTAGCCCTTCCCTACCGGCGTAGGGGCGTCAGCGATGCGGATGACGTCGCAGCCCTGGGACTCTAGGAACGATTTCAAGGCCTCGTAGCCTTTGAGTTTTCTGTTGGGGGAGCGGTATATGTGGAATTCCTGGCTGCCGATCATCTCGTCGAAATGTTCGCCGGCCAAACCTTCCCTGGTTCCCCCTCCGGCTCTTAGCTCTCGTCTCGTGAGGCCGTAATTCCTTACATCCATCGTTTCAACCGTTTCAACCCGACCGCGAAGAATGTCCTCCGTCCGACTGTCTGGGGCCGAATTCCTGTCGTGAAACCTCAACGACCTTAGCAGCGGATTGCGGGCGATGGGTAAGGATAACACGGTGTCCCATGGGCATGGAAGCTGGTGGGGAGCCTGCACAATATGCTGCCGGGCCCCCTCTACACCAGTCAGTTATTTTTTCGTGCGGAGCAGGGACTATCCGCTCCATTGCACACACCGCTCGTGGAATCGACTTCTATTCGCCTTGACCCACCGGCTCCGAAGTAAGAAACTATTGCTGGACTGAACCATGGTAGCGTCCCTAGATATGACAACCCTCGTCGGATCGCGGGCAGGGACTGCTAGCCGGACCGGGGCATAATGGATTCCCCCTACGACAAGGACGCCTCCAGCCGAAAGTCATTCCGCGGCGCAGTAAGTCTGTCCCAGCTGCCCCGATCGCGAATCATCTTTAGCGTATTGGCCGTCCTTCTGTCCATGTTGCTCGCGGCCCTGGACCAGACCATCGTGGCCACTGCCCTTCCACGGGTCGTCGCGGACCTTGGCGGATTTGGTGAGTTCGCATGGGTGTTCACTGCCTATATGCTGGCTTCGACGATAAGTATCCCCATAATGGGGAAGTTATCGGATATTCACGGCCGAAAACGAGTGCTGGCTGGAGGAGTGGTCGTTTTCCTCGTGGGCTCGGTTCTGTGCGGCAGCGCCCAAAATATGCTCCAGCTTATACTCTTTAGGGGAGTCCAGGGGCTCGGCGCCGGCAGCATTTTCGCCATCTCTTACGCCGTGGTGGGGGATGTGTTCCCTCCTGCTCAACGTGGCAAGTGGACAGGTGTCGTGGGGGCCGTGTTCGCCCTGGCGATCATCTTGGGGCCCCTGGCCGGGGGCTTCGTGACAGACCATCTGACATGGCGCTGGATATTCTTCATCAATATACCCACGAGTGTCCTTACCCTTGTGCTGATCTTGGCCGGTATGGCCGATGTGCGCTCCCCCGACGTGAGTCCCAGTATAGACTACAAGGGTCTGATTACGCTGATAGCTTGTCTGGTCCCGTTCCTGCTCGCCCTTACGTGGGCGGGAACGGATTACCCGTGGGCATCTCTCCAAGTTGCGGGCCTACTAGCTTTCTCAGGCGTCATGGCCGTGTTGTTCCTAATCGCGGAAGGCAAGGCATCGGATCCGCTGATCCCTAGAGCCCTTTTTCGGAATCCCATATTCACAGTCGCGATGATCGTGACCTTCCTTACCGCAATTGGGATGTACGGCGCCATAATGTTTATTCCCTTATTTGTCCAAGGGGTAACCGGTTCTTCTGCCACGGACGCCGGCTTCACCCTGGTGCCATCGATGCTGACCGGAGTGATATCGGCGATAATCGCGGGCCAGGTTATCTCGCGCACAGGCCGCTACAAACTGCTGGCCGTCGGAGGAGTAACCTTGATGGTGGTCGGTGCGGTCCTGTTTACCCGTCTGGACACCGGGTCCTCCCGCGCGGATGCCGTCTGGTACATGGCTATCGCCGCGGCAGGTTTAGGCGCTACGCTGCCCGCTTTCATGATCTCGGTGCAGAACGCTTTCTCCCACAATGTTTTGGGGGTCGTAAGCGCCTCGGTGCAGTTCTTCCGGAATATCGGAGGAGCGGTCGGGACCGCGGTGCTGGGCTCATTCATGGCCATCAGATTGGGGGACTGGCTGGCCATATCGTTCCCAAGCGGAAGCGTGGAGGCCATGTCCCCCGAGGTGGCTGAACTGGTGAGAGACCCCCAGGCGATCCTGGACCCCGGCTCGATGGCCCGTATCAAGGACCTTGCCGCTCAGGGAGAGGGTGGGACGGAAGCTCTGACGGTTGTGGAAGAGGGGCTGCGGGCAGCTCTAGCGACCGCCTTGCACGACGTTTTCCTTGTGGGTCTCGGAATAACACTGTTGGCCCTAGCCGTCACGCTGTTGTACAAAGAAATCCCACTGCGCAAGACTATGTTGGAGCCGCCGACAGAGGCCGAATCACCAAGCCCAGATTAGATCAGACAGCACCACGTCAGGTCGATGTCAACCGGTGCGAGACAGTGTTGACACACGTTGACTTTGTTGGTACAGTATCTAAGTGGTGCCGCAAAGGCGAGGGAAGAGGTATGCCCACAGTTAGTCAGCTAGTAAGAAAAGGCCGGAAAAATGTGAAGCGTAAGACCAAGGCTCCGGCCATGCACTGGCTACAGAACTCCTTGCGCAACCGGGTGGTATGGGGTCCAGGAGCTCCCCAGCGACGGGGAGTCTGTGTCCAGGTCAAGACCATGACTCCAAAGAAGCCCAACTCCGCCTTGCGGAAAGTCGCCAGGGTCCGGCTTACCAATGGATTCGAGGTGACTGCTTATATCGGCGGTGAGGGGCACAACCTCCAGGAGCACTCGGTGGTGCTCTTGCGGGGCGGCAGGGTTAAAGACCTGCCCGGAGTTCGTTACCACGTCGTGCGGGGGACTCTGGATTGCGAGGGCGTTCAGGACAGGAGGAGGGGCCGCAGCAAGTACGGCTCTGAGAAGCCCAAGGCCAGATAGCCCCGGGACCACCCGACGAAAACCCATTTTCGCTCAAAGGTTATTGGATAGCTATGTCTCGGAGAAGGCGGGCCGTGAGGCGTTATGTGCCTCCGGACCCCAGATACAACAGTATAGAATTGGCGCGCTTCATCAATAAGATCATGAAGTGGGGCAAAAAGACGACCGCACAGCGGATCGTCTATGGTGCCCTGGAATTGGTGGAGGAGACCGCCAAGAGAGCCCCTTTAGAGATATTCCAGCAGGCAATGAAAAATGCCACTCCTCTCGTTGAGGTAAAGCCCCGGAGAGTGGGTGGCGCCACCTACCAAATCCCCACCGAGCTGCGTCCCAACCGGAGCGAGGCACTCGCTATACGGTGGATGATAAGAGCGGCCAGAGCTCGCACGGGCATGCCCATGGTGCGCAAGCTGGCATTGGAGCTGGTTGACGCATCCAGGGGTGAGGGGGCTGCCGTGAGGCGCCGCGATGAGTTGCACCGTATGGCTGATGCTAACCGGGCCTTTGTGCACTACAGGTGGTAACGTATAGACCCTCCGGGTCAGCTTCAGGCGGGGTTGGGACCATGTCCGACAGATTTCCGATAGAACAAATACGTAATATTGGCTTCATCGCCCACATCGACGCGGGCAAGACGACTGTCACTGAGCGCGTGCTGTACCTGGCTGGCCGCATCCACAAAGTAGGCGGAGTCGACGAGGGCACAGCCGTGATGGACTGGATGCCGCAGGAGCGGGAGAGAGGCATCACCATCACCGCCGCTGCCACCACCTGCTACTGGAATGACCATCGGATAAACATCATCGACACTCCGGGCCACGTGGACTTTACCGCCGAGGTTGAGAGGAGCCTTCGGGTGCTCGACGGCGGCATCGTGGTGCTGGACGCCGTCGCTGGGGTCCAACCCCAGTCCGAGACCGTCTGGCGGCAGGCAAACAGGTACAGCGTTCCCAGAATCTGCTTTGTGAACAAAATGGACCGGGTCGGAGCCGACTTCGAGCATACCATCGACACGATGAGGCACCGGCTGAAGGCCAATCCGGTGGCGATCCAGCTGCCGCTGATGAGTGAATACGCTTTCGAGGGCGTTGCGGATCTGATCGAGGCCAACGCCATCATCTTTAACGGCCACCAGCAGGACACCCCTCAAGAGGTATCGTTGCCCCCGGAGTATAGAGACGACTTCGATCGCTACCGGGAGGCTATGGTCGAAAAGATAGTGGAGACCGATGAGGGGCTGGTGATCAAATACCTGGAGGGTGAAGAGATAGGCGCCCAGGAATTGAAGGGCGCGCTGCGAAAAGCCACCATCGCCGGGAGCCTGGTCCCTGTGCTCTGCGGGTCCGCGTTGGGCAATCGAGGGGTGCATTCGCTGGTGGATGCGATAATCCATTACTTGCCTTCCCCGGCTGAGATCCCTCCGGTGAGAGGGATACTGGTCAGCACTGGGGAGGAGGTCCCCAGGGAAGTGGGCGAGGATGGTCCCCTTGCAGCGTTAGCCTTCAAAGTGACTACAGACCCCTTTGTTGGGAGGCTGGTGTACCTGCGGGTTTATTCCGGTGTGGTCAAGTCAGGAGCATCAGTTCTCAACTCCACGAAGGACTTGAGAGAACGTATGGGCAGGGTCCTTCAAATGCACGCCAACCGGCGAGAGGAAGTGGAGGAGATAACTGCCGGGAACATATGTGCAGCCGTAGGCCTGAAAGGTACCTTCACAGGGGACACCATATGTGACAGGGACTCGGCCATAGTCCTCGAGCCGCCACAGTTTCCCGCGCCGGTGCTATCGGTCTCCATCGAGCCGATGACGAGGGCCGACCAGGACAAACTCTCCGATGCCCTGACTAAGCTGGCGGAAGAGGACCCCACGTTCGAGGTACGGTATAACAAGGAGACCGGCCAGACCCTCATGTCCGGCATGGGAGAGCTCCACCTAGAGGTGCTGACGGACCGGATCCGCCGAGAGTTTAACGTGGGCGCCAACGTGGGGACCCCCAAGGTCGCCTACCGCGAGGCCATAACCTCCCCGGTGCGCGCGGAAGGCCGTTTCATACGTCAGACCGGCGGCAGAGGGCAGTACGGACACGTGTGGCTCAATATAGAGCCCAGAGAACGTGGCCAGGGATTCCTATTCGAGAACCGGGTAGAAGGCGGTGCCGTGCCCAGAGAATACGTCTCCGCCGTTGAGGCAGGGGCCAGGGAGACGCTTCAAAATGGCCCCGTGGCAGGGTATCGGGTCATAGATGTCAAGGTTACACTGGTGGACGGCAGCTACCACCAGGTGGACTCCTCGGAGATGGCCTTCAAGGCCGCCGCATCAATAGCCGTCAGGGACGGAGCAAGGAAAGCCGGCCCGATCCTCCTGGAGCCGATCATGGACATGGAGGTAGTGACCCCCGGGGAGTTCCTGGGAGAGGTTCTGGGCGACCTGAGTTCGAGGCGGGCTCATATTAAGAGCATAGAGGGCCAGGAAGGTCTCCAGGTGCTGAGGGCGCTCATGCCCTTGGCCGAGACCTTTGCCTATACCACCACGCTGCGATCCGTAACCCAGGGTAGGGCCAGCTACACGATGGAATTTGGCTCATACGAGCGAGTCCCAGAGGGAGTCGCTGCCGGCATAATCCGCGGTAAGCTCTAAGAAGGAGTCATGACTACTAAGCAGAAAATACGCATCGTCCTTCGGGCCTTCGACCACAGGGCACTCGACCTCTCGGCAGCCCAGATAGTGGATACCGCGGAGAACACGGGCGCGATAGTGGTCGGGCCCGTACCATTACCCACCCACATAAGGCGCTTCTGCGTCATCAGGTCCCCCCACGTGGACAAGGACTCCAGGGAACATTTCGAAATCAGGACCCACAAGCGCCTTATCGACATTATTGACCCCGGCTCCAAGACGATAGACGCTCTCACCCGGCTGAATCTGCCTGCCGGAGTGGATACCTCGATCAAGCTGTAATTGAAGACAGGTTAGAGGCATCGAAGATGATCCGCGGATTGTTGGGCAAAAAGGTAGGCATGACCCAAGTGTTCAGCCAGGAGGGCCGGGTAGTTCCGGTGACCGTGGTGCAGGCTGGCCCATGCACCGTGATCCAGGTCAAAACCCTGGCCAAGGATGGGTACGAAGCGGTCCAGGTGGGTTTCGACCTGGTGAAACAGGTGAACAAACCGCTTCGGGGGCATATGGGACGGAACGGAACCTTCCGCTATCTCCGTGAGCTGTCGGTGGATAACCTGGAGGGTCATCAAGTAGGTCAGCAGATAGGCGTGGATCTCTTCCAGCCTGGTGAGAAAGTGGACGTCATAGGGACATCAAAAGGTCGTGGATTTCAGGGTGTAATGAAGCGTCATGGCTTCCACGGAGGCCCCCGAACCCATGGCCAATCCGACAGGTCCAGAGCCCCCGGGTCCATTGGAGCTGGGACCTTTCCGGCGAGAGTGCTTAAGGGTAAGAAGATGGCCGGGCATATGGGAAATGTTCGAATAACGGTGAAGAACCTGGAGGTGGTGGAAGTCGATGCGGACCGAAACCTTCTCCTGCTGAAAGGCGGACTCCCAGGAGCACCGAATGGCATGCTCACGATTCGCAAGAAATGAGCTGGCTGCACTCCGATCATCGGCTAGGGCAGCCTGGAGTAGATTAAATGGAGTTTCCCCTAAGAGATAGCCTGGGGCAGGTGATAGACACCGCTGAGATCAGCGATGCCCTGTTTGATGTTCCCCTCAACAGCGGGCTGGTACACCAGGCGATGGTAATGTATCAGCTGAACAAACGTCAGGGGACCCACAACACAAAGGTCAGGTCCGAGGTGTCAGGCGGGGGCCGCAAGCCCTGGCCCCAAAAGTATACGGGTAGGGCGCGTCAAGGCAGTACTCGCGCACCACACTGGCGCCATGGTGGCGTGGCGTTCGGACCGAGGCCCAGAGACCATCGCCTCGATATGCCCAAAAGGATGCGACACCTTGCCCTCAAGTGTGTGCTCTCCGAGAAAGTGCGGCTCAACAAGCTTATCCTGTTGGATAAGATCTCGCTGGCTACGCCCAACACGAAAGCCATGGTCGAGATCCTTCGAAAGTTGGGGGTTACCTCTTCCACCTTGATAGTCACTCGTGAGCCGGATAAGGGGGTGGTCCTCTCAGCCCGTAACCTGGAAAAAGTATGGACTCTGCCTGTGTCCTTGATCAACGCGGAACAACTCCTTAAGCGGGGGTGGGTGATCATCACCCTCGACGCCGTGCGGAGAGCTGAGGAGCTGTGGGCTACGGAAAAACCCAGGCGATGGGGAAGGAAAGCTGCCTCCTCGGACCTGGGACGTGCATCAGACGAGGCGATGGGCGGGGAGGCCACGAATGAATCCCAATGAGGTCCTCATTCAGCCGCTGATTACGGAGAAGAGCACTCTATTGCAAGAGAGCGGAAAGTACGTATTCAGGGTGGCTCCCAAGGCGAACAAAGTGGAGGTAAAGCAGGCTGTAGAACTCACCTTCGAAGTAAAGGTGTTGGACGTGAACATAACGAAATCCAGGGGTAAAAGTAAGCGCTTCGGGCCTCGGGTCAAGAAGATGCCGGATATCAAGAAGGCGGTAGTCACCCTCAAGCGGGGAGACAGGATACAGATAATTGAAGGGGTTTAGTCATGCCGCTTAGAATCCCCAGGCCGATGACTCCCGGTACGAGGAACGCAGCGTGGTCCACGTTCAAGGAGATTACCCGAAAAAAGCCCGAAAAGTCGCTGATCAGCCCGCTCAAGAACAAGGCCGGCAGAAACAACCGCGGTGTGATTACTACCCGTCATCGCGGGGGAGGCGCCAAACGGACTTACCGGATAATCGACTTCAAACGGGACAAGGTAGGCATTCCGGGGAAAGTGGCTTCAATCGAGTACGACCCCAACCGCTCGGCTCGTATAGCCCTAATTTACTATGCCGACGGTGAAAAAAGGTACATTTTGGCGCCCATAGGGCTGGAGCTGGGAACAAGGATAGAATCGGGTCCCCAGGCGGAAGTGAAGCCCGGCAACACACTGGCCCTCAGGTACATCCCGGCAGGGACTTTGGTACACAATCTGGAGCTGACGCCGGGCAGAGGGGGCCAGCTGGTCAGGAGTGCCGGTGTAGCCGCACAGGTGCTGTCGCGCGAGAACCCCTATGTGCTCATCCGGCTGCCATCGGGAGAGGTCCGCAAAGTATTGGTAGACTGCCAGGCCACCGTGGGCCAGATCGGCAACGCCGACCACAAGAACCAGAAGCTGGGCAAGGCCGGCAAGTCGCGCCACCGGCGTCGAAGGCCGACGGTGCGAGGGGTAGCAATGAACCCCAATGACCATCCTCACGGAGGTGGCGAGGGCCGATCGCCCATAGGGCTTCCCGGCCCCAAGAGCCCCTGGGGCAAACCTACCCTGGGATACAAGACGAGGAGAGACAAGAAGCCAAGCAACAAATTCATCGTGAGAAGAAGGAGATAGGGATGTCCCGTTCTACGAAGAAAGGGCCCTACCTGGACATCAAGCTGATGAAAAAGGTGATGAGCGCCCAGAACTCCAGCTCCAAAGTAGTGATATGCACCTGGGCTCGGGCATCGACGATAATGCCTGAGATGGTTGGTCTAACCATCGCCGTCCACGACGGACGGAGGCACGTCCCCGTGTACATCACCGAGAACACTGTGGGACACAAGCTCGGCGAGTTCGCCCCTTCTCGCACCTTCCGGGGCCACGTAGCCAGATCTGAGCGCACTACCACCCAGTTCGCCAAAGGGCGCCGGTAGGCAGCGCCGGCACAAGCAAGACAGGAGGGAGACGGTATATTGCCCGAGGTCAAGGCCACGGCAACGAACGTGGGAGCCTCTCAGAGAAGGCTCATGCCGATCGTTAATCTTGTGCGGCGCAAGAGTGTCAGAGAGGCTCTGGATATCCTGAGCCTGCTCCCCTCCCCATGGGCCCGAACGGTGTCAAAAGTGGTGCGGTCGGCTGCCGCCAACGCGGAGAATAACCTGCTGATGGACCCGGACAACCTGATTATTGTAAAGATTGTCGCTGACGAGGCTCGTCGCCTCAAGCGGTTCAGGCCCCGGGCCAGGGGCCGCATAGGGCGTATCGCCAAGCGGTCGAGCCACATAACCGTCGTCGTTGACGAGCTACAGGAGGTCCTCTAATTGGGACACAAGACTCATCCCATAGGATTCAGGCTGGGAATCGTCAAGGACTGGCAGACCCACTGGTACGCTGCCAAGGGTAAGGACTATCGCACCCTGGTCCTGGAGGACATGAGGATCAGACAGAGTGTCGGCGATGAGTACCGGGGCTTTTCCAGCGCCGGCATATCCCGTATCGAGATCGACAGGGGCGCCCAGGATATTGTCGTGAACGTTCACTCCGCCCGGCCTGGCATACTTATAGGCAGGGACGGGGAGAGAGTGAAGCGGCTTAGGTCCAGGCTAGAGGTTGTCACCGCCAAGAAGCGAATTCAACTTAATATCCTAGAGGTGTCCCAGCCGGAGCTTAACGCCTACCTGGTGGCCAGAAACATCGCCGACCAGGTGGAGCGAAGGGTGTCTTACCGGCGGGCCCTGCGTCAGGCGGCTCAACGGGCCATGCAGGCTGGAGCCAAGGGTATCAAAATCATCATCAAAGGGCGCATCACTGGGGCGGAGATCGCCCGAAGAGAGAAACTCCACGACGGAAGGGTGCCTCTACATACCCTGCGTGCCGATATAGACTACAGTGTCACCGAGGCACGGACCGTCATGGGCGCCGTCGGCGTCAAGGTGTGGATCTATAAGGGCGACATCGTGCCTCCACCGCCGGAAGAGACCGTGGAAGAGTTGGACACCATCGAAGTGACCATACCCCCCGAAGAGGAGAGCCCGGATGCTGCAGCCGAAACGGGTTAAATATCGAAAAATGCATAGGGGACACCGTCGTGGAGTGGCGACGTCGGGCAACTCAGTTCATTTTGGAGACTTTGGATTGAAGGCCCTGGAGGCCCATTGGATAACTGCCAGGCAGATCGAGGCAGCCCGTATCGCCATCACCCGCCATCTGAGGCGGGGTGGCCACGTGTGGGTCCGGGTGTTCTCGGATAAGGCCGTGAGCAAGAAGCCGGCTGAGACCCGCATGGGCGGAGGTAAGGCGGCTGTCGACCATTGGGTGGCCGTCGTCAAACCCGGCCGTATCATGTTCGAGGTGAGTGGGGTAAGGGAAGATCTGGCCATGGCGGCCCTGCGCCTCGCCTCACATAAGCTTCCCATAGCCACCAAGGCGGTGCGGAGAGCAGACTTCCTGGCCACCGCCCATTAGATAGAGCGCGCGCCACCAAAACGCGGCGCTGCAACAACTGTAAAGGGGGTATACGTTAGTGCGGGCTCATGAGATCAGGGAGCTGAGCGACAAGGAGCTGATCGAGGAGCTGGAGGGTTCATACAAAGAGCGATTGAACCTTCGCATGCGGCTTGCTACCAAGCAGTTGACCAATACCTCTCAACTCCGTACGGCAAGGAGAAACACCGCCCGTCTAAAGACGATAGCCCGAGAGCGAAAGCTGGGAGTCCGATAGCATGGCCAAGGAACGCCAAAAAGCCCGTGTGGGGCGAGTAGTCAGCACGAAGATGGACAAGACGGTGTTGGTGGCCGTCCAATGGCAGAAGCGGCATCCGCTTTACAACAAGAGCCTAAGGCAGGTCACCAAGTTCTTCGCCCACGATAAGGACAGCGAGTGCCGGCTGGGGGATTTGGTTAGGATACAAGAGACACGCCCCCTGTCGCGCATGAAACGCTGGAGGGTAATCGGTATACTGGAGCGCCATGAAGTGGCAGAGGTGAAGCCCATAGACTTGGACGAGGGAATACTCACCGAGGAAGCGGAACGAGAGGTGGAGGAAGAGGATCAGGGGACAGAAGAGTCGGTTGAGGAACAAGTTGAGGCAGGGACAGAAGAGTCGGTTGACGAACAAGATGAGGCAGGGACAGAAGAGGAAGAAGTGAGCGAGGACAAGAAAAAAAAGAGGAGTCGTAAGAAATGATCCAGACGTTCACCCGTCTGGCGGTGGCGGACAACAGTGGGGCGAAAGAGATCATGTGTATCAATATACCCGGAGGCACCCGTCGCCGGTATGCGTCCATTGGCGATATCATAGTTGGTTCGGTAAAAGTGGCGACGCCTCTTGCCCAGGTCAAGAAGGGAGAGGTCGTGCGTGCGGTGATAGTGAGGGTGGCGAAGCCCTACCGGAGAGCGGACGGCACCTATGTGCGGTTCGACGACAACGCCGCTGTACTAATCAGCGACAAGTTGAACAATCCCCGTGGCACTCGCATATTTGGGCCGGTGGCGCGGGAACTTCGAGAGCGGGGATATGCGAGGATTGTCTCCCTGGCTCCCGAGGTGGTGTGATGAGAATCCGTAAGGGCGATACGGTTCTGGTTATTGCCGGTAAGGAGAAGGGGAGGAAAGGGAGAATCGACAGGATTATTCCTTCCAAGAACAGGGTGGTCGTTGAGGGGCTGAACATGGTGATCCGGCACATGCGTCCGAGGCCGGACGTCAGGCAGGCGGGCCGGGTCCAGAAAGAGTCCCCTATCCACGTGTCAAATGTAATGCTAATATGTAACAAGTGCGAGGAGCCCAGCCGGATACGGGTGAGCTTCCTTGAAGATAGAAGAAAGGTAAGAGTGTGCCTAAGGTGCCGGGAGACGATCGACTAGAAGGGGCGGCGAGCACCGAAGCTCCCAAACCCGCTAAGTCGGCGCCGAAAAAGAAGACAGCGAAGCAGAGTGACGGCGCTAAGCCCAAGCGAGCATCCAGCGCCGCTGCCAAAAGGTCGAAAGAGGTCCCAGCCGCGGTTGCTACTCTGGAGGTAGCCGAGGAGGCGCCAACCGTGGCGAGCCCCCGGCTTCTGGAGTTCTACCGCTCGGAGGTAGTGCCTACATTGATGCAGGAGTTTGCGTACGGCAACGTCATGCAGGTCCCCCGTCTTCAGAAGGTCGTGCTTAACGTAGGGTTGGGGGAGGCGTTGACCAACCAGAAAGCTATCGAGAGCGCGACTAAAGACCTCACTACCGTCTCCGGGCAGAAGCCCGTGGTGACGCGCGCGAGGAACTCAATAGCGAATTTCAAGCTGAGGGAAGGCAATCCTATAGGTGTGACGGTGACCCTCAGGGGGGTCATGATGTACCATTTCGTAGACCGTCTTCTGAATGCCGCACTGCCGCGCATCAGGGATTTTCGCGGCGTCTCCCTCAGCAGTTTTGATGGCCGCGGGAATTACTCCCTGGGGATCCGGGAACAGATAATCTTCCCAGAAATAGAATATGGGCAGATCGAGCGTATTCGCGGCTTCCAGGTTACCATCACAACAAGCGCCAGGACGGATGGAGAGGGTGCGCGCCTTCTTGCCCTTCTGGGCATGCCCTTTGCCCGAGACAATTAAGGGGGTGTAGCTGGCTTGGCCAAAAAATCCCTGATAGAGAAATGGAAAAAGCCGAAGAAGTTCGCGGTCCGGCACTACAACCGCTGTAACCGGTGTGGGAGACCGCGGGCCTACATAAGACACTTCGGTCTTTGCCGGATATGCATGCGGCAGCTATCCCTCAACGGGGAGTTGCCTGGCGTGCGGAAGGCCAGTCTGTAGCCCTCGTGGCGACTTCAGTGGAACGAAAACTTTAGAGGCGCATGAAGCAATGCCTGTAACTGATCCAATCTCGGATATGCTGACTCGAATCAGGAATGCCCACGGGATGAAGCACGATTCTCTGGCGATGCCCGTATCGAAGATGAAAGTCGCGATAGCGAGGATCCTTAAAGAGGAAGGCTTCATAAGGGACTACGATATCCTGAGGGGACGGCCTCAGCCCACCCTTCGTGTTCATCTGGCTTATCGAGAGAACAAGGTGGCCGCCATTAGCGGCTTGAAGCGAGTAAGCAAGCCGGGGCTGAGAGTATACGTGGGGAAGGGTGAAATACCCCGGGTATACGGTGGGCTGGGGATTTCCATCCTCTCAACCTCCAAAGGGGTGATAACCGGCCGCACTGCCTGGCGCCAGAATATGGGAGGGGAGCTTCTTTGCTATGTCTGGTAAGTTAGGGGGCAGTACCACGGAGAAGACCCTTTCTAGGATAGGCCGAAAGCCAATTCCCGTGCCTGCCGGGGTGGTAGTGAAGGTTGGCTATGGCGAGGTGACGGTCAAGGGACCCCGTGGCACGTTGACCCAGCCCTTCCACCCTGACGTTATCGTCAAGCTGGATGACGGATGTGTGCTGGTGGAACGGTACTCCGCATCCAAGTTTCACCGTTCCCTTCACGGGCTCACCCGGAGCTTGATAAACAACGCTGTCACAGGTGTGACCGAGGGGTACCAAAGGACCCTGGAGCTTATGGGAGTTGGCTATCGGGCCCAAGAGTCTGGCGGTGGTATAGTGCTCAACGTTGGGTTCAGTCACTCTGTCGAGGTTAAATCCAGGGAAGGGGTTACCCTTACGTTGGAAGGTAATAACCGGATCCACGTGCAGGGTATGGACAAGCAAAAGGTGGGGGAAATGGCGGCTTTCATCCGACGTGTCAGGCCCCCCAATCGCTATAAGGAGAAGGGGATACGATACGCGGGCGAGGTGCTTCGCCTCAAGCCGGGAAAATCCGCCGCGAGGAAGAAGTAATCAAGCCGCGTGAGCTACGCGGACGTGACAGGAACTATAGGGGATATCTGACTTTCATAAGAACCGATTGCCTCACGGTGATGTGTGGCAGACATCGTGGGAGGCGGAATCGCTCGTCTGGAGAATGGAGGCTACGCTAAATGCCCAAAGAGAAGAGCTCGCGCAAGCTCCGTCTTGCAAGACACCAGAGAGTGCGCCGCAAGGTCTCTGGCGACGAAGAACGCCCCAGACTCTGTGTGTTCCGGAGTTCGAGGCACATCTATGCCCAGGTCATCAATGACGTGAGCGGCCACACTATAACATCCGCTTCCAGCCTTGAGGCCGAGATAAAAACCTCGCTGGGGAAGGTGGCCAAATCCAGCTTGTCCCAGATGGTCGGCACGGCTATCGCCGGCAGGGCACTGTCCTTGGGCACCACGAAAGTGGTTTTTGACCGCGGCGGATATCTTTACCACGGCCGAGTGAAGGCTTTGGCCGATGCCGCTAGAGAAGGAGGTCTAGTTTTTTAATGGCCTCTGCTCCGCCCCGTCCGTCCTACGCAAAAATAGACCCGTCGCATCTCGTTCTGAACGAACGCGTAGTGTTCACCCGCCGCATAGCCAAGGTTGTCAAGGGTGGGCGCCACCTGCGTTTTAACGCCCTTGTTATCGTTGGAGATGGGGAGGGAGTTGTGGGTGCGGGTCTCGGGAAGGCTCTGGCGATTCCAGACGCCGTCAGGAAGGGTAATGCCCTGGCGAAGAAGGGTCTGATACGCATTCCCTTGAAGGGAAGCACCATACCTCAAGAGACCTCCTCCAAGAAGAGCGCAGCTCTGGTCCTGATCAAGCCCGCTCCGCCCGGCACGGGTATCATCGCCGCTGGGGTCATTCGGGCGATGCTGGATCTCGCTGGAGTGAAGGACGTTGTGGCCAAGTCTCTGGGGTCCCGCAATCCTATAAACGTGGTCTATGCGACCTTGGATGCGCTACAAAAACTGAAGGACCCTGCCGAAGAGATGGCGAGACGCAGGTCCGCGGTGCGTCCGGAGAGGCCGACCAGGATCTCAGGTCCCGATGCCTCGCCGGGCAGAGAGAGGGGACCGGGCTGATGATGGAGCATAACTTGACCGCTCCCCCCGGATCGAAGAAGCGCAGGAAGCGCGTGGGCCGTGGTGACGCAAGTGGCCACGGCAGCACGGCGGGTCGCGGCATGAAAGGGCAGAAGTCGCGCTCGGGCGGGGGTGTGCGGCCGGGGTTCGAGGGAGGGCAACTACCTCTCATCAAGGGTCTTCCGATGAAACGGGGTTTCACCAACATATTCAAGAAACGGTATCACCTCGTGAAGGTCGAGGAGCTGAATATCTTCCCAGGGGACTCCGAAGTTACCCCGGAGAAACTGCTCGAAATGGGGGTCGTGAGAAGCCTGAAGTACCCGGTGAAGATCCTGGGGAACGGCGATCTCAATGTGGCCCTGAAGATTAGCGCCCACAGGTTCACTCGGTCGTCTTTGGACAAGATAGAGGCCGCCGGTGGAAGGGCCGAGGCGATATAACCATGATGACACAGGAGGCGGAAGGGAGACCGAGGCTGATTCAGGCAGCCATAGACGCCTTCCGCATTCCCGATCTCCGAGCTAAGATCCTTTTCACCCTGGGTATGCTGGCGATATTCCGTTTCATGGCCCAGGTGCCACTGCCGGGGATCAACGACGACCAGCTAAGGGAGCTCTTCGACACCAATCAGCTACTGGGTTTCCTCGACCTCTTCAGTGGGGGGGCGCTAAGGAACCTGAGCGTCGCCGCCCTTGGGGTGTTCCCCTACATCACCTCTTCCATCGTGATGCAGCTGCTGGTCCCAGTGGTTCCCAGTCTGCAGAGACTTTCAAAAGAGGGGGAGATGGGGCGGCAGAAGATCAACCGCATCACCCATTGGCTCACGGTCCCGGTGGCTCTCGCCCAAGGCTACGGCCAGCTGCAGCTGGTCCAACAGGCCAACGTGTTAACCGGCGTCTGGCCGGGGCCGAACGGCGACTTCATAGCCACAACAGCCATGCTGGGGTCGCTTGTAGCAGGAACGATGTTCCTCGTCTGGATCGGTGAGCTCATCACGGAGCGGGGCATCGGCAACGGTATCTCCCTGATCATATTCACCGGAATCGTCGCGGGCTTCCCCAACCTGATGCGGCAGGTAAATAATCAGGCCAGTTTCGAGGGTGTCATATGGCTGATTATCGCGGGGCTTCTGGTCGTCGCCCTTATAGTGGTATTCACCGAGGCTCACCGGCGTATCCCAGTACAGTACGGGCGCAGCATCTTCCGAGGCGGCAGGATGTATCGCCAGTCGGGCGCCACCTATCTGCCCATAAGAATCAACTCGGCCGGAATGATCCCGCTGATCTTCGCGTCCTCGATCGTCATACTGCCGGGCGTGATCGCCACCTACCTGGGCGTGCGGGACGACTGGGTAGGATCGGTAGCCGACACCCTGCAGACCTATTTCGACTCGACTCACATTCTCTACTGGGTGATGACCTTCATCCTGGTCGTAGTCTTCACCTTCTTCTATACCCTCGTGGTGTTCCAGCAACAGAACCTGGCGGAGAATCTGCAACGAAACGGAGGCTTTGTGCCGGGGATCAGGCCCGGCAAGCCTACACAGGAATACCTGAACCGCGTCATACTTCGGGTGACCTGGGGCGGCGCCTTGTTCCTGGGGTTCGTGGCCATAGTACCCTACTTGGCATCCCTGATAGCAAACGTGCAGTCGACACTGCTGCCCGCATTCAGCCTTCTAATAATGGTTGGGGTCGCCCTGGACACACTGCGCCAGTTGGAGGCACAGTTGATGATGCGAAATTATGAAGGGTTCCTAAGGTAAGTGTTGCATCATGGGTTCCTCGGTGGAAGTGGCGAAAACGTCGGCTCGGCTGATCCTATTAGGACCTCCTGGGTCGGGGAAAAGCACTCAGGCGAAAATGCTCGCCAGCAGACTGGGGATAAAATCGATTGCGTCGGGAGACCTGTTCCGCTCTCACCAGCTGAAGGGTACCCGCCAGGGCCTCAAGGCGATGGAGTACATGCGCCAGGGCCTGTTGGTGCCCGACGAGATGACCATTGCGATGGTGATGGAGAATATTCAGGCGCTGGAGTATCAGAACCGGTACCTGCTGGATGGATTTCCCAGGAACCTGGTCCAAGCGCAAGCGTTGTCGGCCAACGGCCAGGAGATAGACAAGGTGCTGCTCATCGAGGTGCCCAAAGAGGAGTTGGTCAAAAGGCTTGGCGGCAGAACGGTCTGTTCCCAGTGTCAGACCCCTTTCGACCAGAATGCCGCTCCTCCGGATACACCGGGGAGATGCGACTCGTGCGGAGGTGAGCTTTACGAGCGTCCGGACGATACACCGGAAGCAGTGGAGGTACGCATTCAGGTGTACCAGGACGAGACGGAGCCGTTGATAGAGTATTATAGCGGGGCCGGAACGCTGATAAGAGTGGATGGGGTAGGTACCATGGGAGAGGTGGCCCAGCGGGTTCTTGGGGCTGCACAGGATTGAGGGGTCCCGACCGCAAGCCGTTCGCTGCGGGGTTTAAAAAAGGACATAGCCGTCGTAAAATAGTAATCGGATTGGAGCCTTGCCTCCAATATGGGATCGGGGTGGGACGATCGAACCACACGATCAGGTACGAGAACGAGGACAAGCGTTAAGGTGAAGACATCGAAAATCGAAACTGCCTCCAACTCTGCGTCTCCCTATCCCGGGGGGATAACCATCAAGTCCGCCAGGGAAATGCAGGGGATGCGCCGCGCCAGCGCGATTGTCGGCAATACCATTGACTTGCTGAAGAATGCAGTTGCAGCTGGTATGACCACCAGGGACCTGGATATTATTGCCAACCGAGAGATACGCAGGCTCGGGGGCAAGCCCGCATTCAAGGGCTATCGCGGATTCCCGGGCACCATATGTACGTCCGTCAACGAGGAGATTGTTCACGGCATACCTGGGGATAGGGTGATCAAAGAGGGCGACCTGGTGAAGCTGGACGTGGGGGCCGTGCTTGACGGGTTCATAGGGGACGCCGCGATAACCGTCGGCGTGGGAACGATAAGTGACGAAGCACGAGACTTGATCGAAGTAACCCGCCTAGCCCTCGAGGAGGGCATCAAGGTGGCCAGAGACGGGGCGCGGGTGGGGGACGTTGGAGAGGCGATCCAGAGCTTCGCCGAGGCGAAGGGATATGGTGTGGTTCGAGAGTATGTCGGCCACGGGATAGGGCGGTTCCTCCATGAGGAACCCCAGGTCCCGAATTTCGGACCTCCGGGACGGGGCGCCCGCCTTCTTCGTGGCATGACCATAGCTATCGAACCCATGGTGAATATAGGTGGATGGCGTACCCGGTTGCAGGACGACCACTGGACGGTGGTCACCGCCGATGGGAGCCTTTCCGCCCACTTCGAGCACACTATCGCGATAACCGACGGGGAGCCCGAAACTCTGACGACTCATAGCTAGAATTCCAATAATTCTGCCTTGAGGCGGTAAAGGAAAACGTATGGCTAAGAAAGAAGCGATCGAAGTGGAGGCGACGGTGGTGGAAGCGCTGCCCAACGGGATGTTCAGGGTCGAGCTCCCCAACGATCACAAGGTACTGGCCCATGTTTCGGGGAAAATCCGCCTTCACTTTATTCGGGTACTTCCTGGGGATCGGGTACTGGTGGAGCTGTCGCCGTACGATCTGAGCCGGGGCCGAATAACCTACAGGTTCAAATAGGTGTCAAGATGAAAGTGAGAGCGTCGGTAAAGCCACGCTGTGACAAGTGTAAGATAATCAAGCGGAAGGGTGTGATACGCGTGATCTGCTTGAACGGGCGGCACGTCCAGAGGCAAGGCTAGCCGTTAGGAGGAATGAACCATGGTCCGTGTAGCAGGGGTTGACGTACCCGATAAAAAGAGAGCAGACGTGGCCTTGCGTCGTATCTATGGAATCGGACCCACCATGGCCCGCCGCATACTGGAAACAGCGGACCTGGACGGTGACCCCAAGCCGAAGATGTCGGAGCTGTCCGAGGAGCAGATCGATAGGCTGAGAGAGATCATCGACAAGGAATACAAGGTAGAGGGTGACCTGCGCCGTGAAGTCGCTATGAACATACGCAGGCTCATCGAGATCGGGTCTGTTAGGGGACTTCGACACCGCCGAGGACTGCCTGTACGGGGGCAGAGGACTCGTACCAACGCCCGGACACGAAAGGGGCCAAAGAAGACCGTGGCAGGGAGAGGACGTCGCACAGGGGCGAAGAAGTAAAGGAGGGCCATGGCTAGACCGAGGAGCCGCAAGAGAGAGAGAAAGGCCGTCCCGAGGGGCCGGGCCTATATCCGGTCCACTTTTAACAATACCCTCGTTACCCTCACCGACCCCCAGGGGAGCGTTATCGCGGCGGCCAGTGCAGGCACCACCGGCTTCAAGGGCTCGCGTAAAGGGACCGCCTTTGCGGCCCAGAGGGCAGCGGAGCAGGCCGCTCGCAAGGGAATGGACCATGGACTGAGGCAGGTAGAGGCATTTATCAAGGGTCCCGGCTCAGGTAGGGAGGCCGCCATAAGATCCCTCCAGGCGGCCGGGCTCACCATTACCAGGATCAGGGATATCACACCAATCCCGCATAACGGGTGCAGGCCACCCAAGCGCAGAAGAGTATAAGAGAGAGTATTATGGGAAGATACACAGGACCGGCATGCAGGCTGTGCCGGAGGGTCGGTGAAAAGCTATTCCTCAAGGGCGAGCGCTGTTTCACCCCGCGCTGTGCCGTCGAGCGGCGGCGCACTCCACCGGGTAACCAATCTGGGCGTCGCAGGCGGGTGTCCGACCACGGAATTCAGCTCAGGGAAAAGCAGAAGGCCCGGTACATGTACGGCATCATGGAAGGACAGTTCAGAGGGTACATGGAAGCGGCCTTTAGGAAGTCGGGTGTTGTTACGGGTCAGTACCTCCTGGAGCTGTTGGAACGCCGGCTAGACAACGCCGTGTTCCGGCTTGGATTTGCTGAGTCCCGCCGGCAGGCCCGGCAGCTTGTTCGGAATGGGCACTTCACGGTTAACGGGCACAAGACGGATATACCGTCGTATACTGTGCGGCCGGGAGAGGTTATCGGCTGGAAAGAGTCCCACAAGGAAAAGCAGTTCTTCAAGGAGCTGACGAAGGACATTCCAAGAAGGCCCGTGCCCCCGTGGCTCATCCTGGACACAACCGAGATGACAGGTTCGGTAGCCGGTCTCCCCGCGGAAGGGGATCTGGAAAGCTCGATAGACACAAGGCTGATCGTAGAGTTTTACTCGAGGTAGTTGCAAAAATGTTGGAAACCTCCCTTCTCTCAAGAGGGATACCCCAGAGGATGCCCGAGGTATTGACCCCGGAAATCAGGATCGTCGAATCCGACGATAGCTACGGTAAATTTGTTATCGAACCCCTCGAGCGGGGGTATGGTATCACCATAGGCAACCCAATCCGCCGCATGCTATTGAGCTCGGTTGCGGGTACCGCCATCACCTGGGTAAAGGTTGATGGCGTGCTCCACGAGTATTCCACCATTCCTCACATGAAAGAGGAGGTGATGGAGTTCCTCATCAGCGTGAAGGGGGTCCGCATCCGTTCCGTGACCGGCAGGCCTGGTAAGATGCGCCTGGAGATAACGGGGGAAGGTAGGGTCTGCGCCGGCGACATAGCCACTTCCGCCGACTTCGAAATCGTGAACCCCGAACTCCACCTGGCGACTCTGGACTCGGAGGAGGCTAACCTCTCTGTTGAATTCAACGTCGAGGAGGGCAAGGGGTACCAGCCCGTTAGCCAGAGCGACGGACTGGCCGGCCCCGTGACCGGCGTGCTGCCTGTGGATGCCATTTTCAACCCGGTGAAGAAGGTGAATTTCACCGTCGAGAGAACCCGGGTAGGGCAAGTAACAGACTACCAGCGTCTGGTGCTCGAGGTTTGGACCGACGGTACCATCACACCCGTCGAGGCCCTGAAGAAGTCCTCACAGGCGCTGGTCACCCACTTCTTCCTCTTTAACTCATTGGGCCAGGAGGCGAAGGGAGGGTCCGACAGACAGCTGATCGCCGTGTCTCCCGACGTGTACCAGACCCCAATCGACAGATTGGTCCTGTCACCTCGAACCCTCAACTGCCTCAAGAGGGCGCATATCACCAAGGTCGGCCAGGTACTTGAGATGTCGAATGAGGAGATACTCAAGATAAAGAATTTCGGCACCAAGTCCCTGGAGGAGCTTCTCAACAGGCTGAGGGAAGAGGAGATGTTGAGCGAAGAGGAATGGGCCCGACGCACCGGCGCCAGCGTGGAGCTCAAGATTGGCCAGGACGCCAAGGACGAGGACCAGCAGGAGGAAGAGGACCAAGGCCAGGTCGTTGAAGACGAGGGCGAGGACCAGCAGGGGGAAGAGGACCAGGGCCAGGTCGTTGAAGACGAGGGCGAGGACCAGATATCCGCCGAGCTCGAGGCTCCCTCAACCGAGAGTGCTCTGGAATCTTCCTCATCGGACCAGGACCAGAAGGACGACTAGGACGGTCATTGTGAGACACCGGATAGCGGGCAAAAAGCTAGGGAGGCCAAAAGACCAGCGTACCGCGCTGCTGCGGTCCTTAGCGGCCGAGGTGATTCGGCACGAGCGCATCGTTACGACGGAGGCCAAGGCGTCGGAGACGAGGAGGTTCGTGGAGCGCCTCATAACCCACGGCAAGAAGGGCTCCCTTCACCACAGACGACTGGCGATGGCGCAGGTCCCTAACACGGAGGTCATCCGCAAGGTATTTGACGATCTGGCGACCAGATACTCGTCACGGCCAGGGGGCTACACCCGCATTATCAAGCTGGGACCCCGCAAGGGGGATGCCGCAGAAATGGCCCTCATTGAGCTGGTGTAGTCCCAGCGCAACGATGGCGCCCAGGCGCGAGGCTAGTTGGAGGACTCCCAAAGCGACAGAAGGATCGCTCTCGTACTGGAGTACGAAGGGACTGGCTACAGTGGCTTCCAATGGCAGGCCAACGCTCCATCCATTCAGGCCGAAGTCGAGCAGGCGATCGGCAGGTTAACCGGCGAAAGAACAAGAATAAGGGGTGCCAGCCGAACCGACGCCGGCGCCCATGCCAAGGGACAGGTAGTAGATTTCCTGACCCGCGCACCTTATACAACTAGAACGTTCCTAAGGGCCCTGAACTGGCACCTGCCTCCAGACATAAAGGTTACAGATGTGAGGGACACCGACCTGGATTTCAACTCCAGGAAAGATGCGGTGAGCAGGGAGTACAGGTACACCATATTCAACGCCCTGTGGCCCTCGGCTATTCTGCGGGCTTTCTCCCATTGGGTGCCGGCTCGCCTGGACGTGGCCGAGATGAAGGTTGCTGCGGGGTATCTCCCGGGTGTGCACGATTTCTCGGCCCTCGCGGCCTCGCTGCCCTCAGGCAAGAGTGGTGTGAGGCGCATTGACCGGTGGGATGTCTGGCGGGAAGGGGAGCTCATTCTTGTCGAATGTGAGGCCAACGGATTCCTTCCGCACCAGATTCGCCGTACTAACGGCGTTCTCGCGGAAATAGGACTCGGCAGGATGTCCCGGGAGGCTATAAAAGCGATAGTGGATGGCACCGTTACGAGTTTGCAGAATTGCCCCTCGGTCCCGGCGAAAGGACTATGCCTGATGAATGTGAACTATCCGAATCTTGTTGAAAGAGTTGAAGGCCAAGATGAAGCGACCTAAGACATACATGGCGAAGCCGTCGGACATTGTTAACGGATGGTGGCTGGTCGACGCTAACGGCCAGATCCTGGGTAGACTGGCCACACGGATTGCCAGGACTCTTCAGGGCAAGGACAAGGCCACCTACACACCTCATATGCTTACAGGGGACTATGTGGTGGTCGTAAACGCGTCCAAGATCAAGGTTACTGGGCGAAAGCTCATGCAGAAGACCTACTACAGGCACAGCGGTTACGTCGGTAACTTGAAAACGACGATCCTGCGCGACATGCTGGAGAAACGCCCCGAGCGGGTTCTCCAGCTGGCGGTCAGGGGTATGCTGCCCAAGAACAAGCTGGGGAGGGAGATGTTCAAGAGACTTAAGGTCTACACTGGGGACTCTCACCCCCACCAGGCGCAAATGCCTCGACAAGCGGCGCAGGCCGATTCGACTGGTGAAGAGAGGTAGGCATCCTATGGTGCAAGAAGCGGATCAAGAACCGCAGCAGTATCACTACGGGACCGGCAAGCGCAAGAGGGCCATCGCCAAGGTGAAGCTGTACAAGAACGCGAGCACGGGCGATGCAGCATCGCCCAGCCAGATCAACGGGAAGCCCATACCGGAGTACTTTCCCTGGCTCACCTGGAAGGCGACGGTGGATGAACCATTCAAAGTAACCGACTTGCAGGACGCTTTCAGCGTTGTCGCCAATGTCCGTGGTGGCGGAATATCTGCGCAATCCGAAGCGGTGAGGCACGGCATATCGAGGGCCCTGGTGGCTTATGATGAGTCGCTGAAGAGCGTCCTTCGAAAAAACGGTCTCCTCACCAGGGACTCCAGGGTCAAAGAGAGCAAGAAGTACGGCCTGAAGAGGGCCCGCAGGGCACCTCAGTACACCAAGCGCTAGAGGCGAGTACGGTCCGCCTGCCCCACACTCTGCCGCCCATTTTTCGGGCTGTCCCGTGCACCGACTACCTGTTCAGAGCGACCGATAAATGTCAGCGGTTATTCTGATTCGAGGAAGTGGCCATGGGTAGGACACGTATTCTGGCAACCAAGGCCGGAATAGCATTGATTGTCGCCACGGCCCTGGCCGGGGCCTCCATTGCCTACGCGGTAACTCGATTCACGGCGGGACTGCCCGCCAGCTTCGTAGCGATAGAAGCAACATACGCCCTCTCCATTCTGCACGCGGATGGCCAGCCCCTTGGTGCCCTGGCTTTTGGAGAGATAGTACAGGGGGATAGGGGTTTTGCTTCTTTCGGCGTGCGCAACGACGGCAATACGGCAACGAGGCTAGGTTTCCGCATCAGGACCGGTGATGGGCAGGGTGATATCTACGTGCCTACTGCGCGGTGTCAGCTGCCCAATCGTGATAGGCCCAGGCATCTGCCTTACCTCCAGAAGCTGCCCGGGAGCTCCGAAGGGCACACCAGGCCATCCACGAAGAGTTGGGCGAAATCGATACCGACGAGGAGCGAAGACGCCACCAGCAGTTCCACTTGGACTGGAAGAAAGGATACGACACCTGTCAGCGGGGCAACAGGATGCCGTAGCGCTGCATCGTGTGGTTGGCCAACGGATCGACGTGCCCGGTGTCGCGTCTCTCTGTTTCGTAGTCGCACCCGGCAGGCAGGAGCAGCCCGTTTTGGTGCCTCCGGGAGCGACTGTGCCAGTGATGGTTACCCTGGGTGCAGATCCTGATGTAGCGGTGGCCCGGCACGACTTCACCATCCTTGTGGATGCCCAAGACCGCTCCGCACCGGTCCGGTGATGGTGCCAGTCTCACGACAGGCAGCTTAGTTGGCCGCCACTCGTCTAGCGGCGATTGGGGTCGGATGGCAATAGTGGACACCAAACCTTTCAAGCTGCGAGTAATTCTGCATAGAATCTTTGTTGAAAGGCCGCAGGTGACAGGAATCCCAGCCTGGCCTGGCGGCGCTGCCTGCTATAGAAGATCTCGATATATTCTGTAATATCTCGAATTGCTTCCTGTCTACTTCGATAATGACGGTGATGGACTAGCTCCTGCTTGAGTGTTCCCCAGAAGCTCTCCATCGGCGCATTATCAAAACAGTTCCCTTTCCCGCTCATGGATGATCTCAGGCCAGAGCGCTCCATAAGATTTCTGTACTCCTGGGAGCAATACTGAGAGCCCCGGTCAGAGTGATGCATCAGTCCCCTCGCGGGGCGTTTGGCTCTCAGCGCCCGGAATAGAGACTGACTAACCAGATTCCTGGTCATCCGCTCTCCCATGGCATAGCCCACGAGCTCTCCGGTGAACAGGTCCTTGTGGCCCGCCAGGTATAGCCAGCCTTCATCAGTCGGTATATAGGTGATGTCACTCACCCACACGGCGTTGGGCTGACTGACCTTGAACTGCTGGCCCAACAAGTTATCCGCAACTGGCAGTCTGTGCGCGGAGTTAGTGGTAGTCTTGAATCTCCTCTTCTGTTTACAGCGTATGCCGAGCTTTTGCCGGATCCGCTTGATCCGGCAAACACCCACCCGAACGCCATGCTCCGCCAGATCGCGCTGTAACCGTTCCGGGCCATAGGTCTGTCTATTCCGCTGGTGGGCCGCCATTATCTCCAGCTCCAGCCGCACTTCCTCCTGTGCCCGCTTGGACAGCGGCCGGTCCACCCACGCATAGTAGCCGCTGGCCGATACATTCATAATCCGTCGCATCATCCGGACTGGATACTTGAGCCGCAACTCATTCATCGCCGCGTACCGGGCAGCGACTCCTTGGCAAAGTACGCGGCCGCTTTTTTTAGTATGTCCCGCTCCATCTTCACTTCCGCCAGTTCCTTCTTAGTCCGGGCCAAATCCATCTCTACTTCAGTCAAGGGCCTGTACGTCTTGCCGACATCTCCCAGTTTGCCGGCCCTTTGTGCCTTCACCCAGTACCCTAACGTCGATGGCGCCAGGGACAACCGGCGGGCTGCCTCCGGCAATGATAGCCTCTCTTCCGTTACCAGCTTCACTGCTTCCTGGCGGAATTCCCTCGTGTATCTTCCTTGAGGGACACCTTTCATACTGACACCTCCGTCGCTCTATCTTATCCGACTTTGGTGTCCGTTTTTCCCATCCTATCTCAAATAGCTATACTCGCCACAGTCCTGGTAGGCCTGGTGGTGGTGTCGGTTGTTATCGCTGCCGTGCGTCACACCCAGGAGCTTCCGTCGAGCTTCGTCGCTACACACGCGGGCCAAGATGTGGGGTTCTTGGAGCTAATCGCCAGTGACGTTGACGGCGACGGAATCATCGGCCAGGCGGATATTCTAGGGGTAGCTGGCGCATTTGGAATTCAGATAGGCGATGGCGCCACCGAAGATCTTAATAGCGACGGCCTGGTAGATGTTCTGGATATTGCGACGGTCGGGAGAAACTTCGGCGCTACGGTCGATGACTGAGAGCGGTATCTCATCGCCGAGCATGAAGACTCTAGATATGGTGCCTTGATATGAAGCACAATGGGGATCTGGGGTCCGTAGGGGCGACGCATGCGTCGCCCTTACTTCATCATGATCCTTAGGCCGGAGCCTTTCCTCGCCGACAGTGGCCGAAAGCCTGCGTGCCCCGTGACAGACCATCCAAACATGAGGAGACCCTTCAGAGCCCCAGGAACCTCTCGGCTCCACCCAGCAGCAGCTCCACCTTCTCCTGGCTGTCCGCTTCGGAGTAGATCCTGAGAACGGGTTCCGTACCGGAGAAGCGCACCAGCAGCCAGGCGCCGGAGGCGAAGGTGAATCTCCTCCCATCTATGTCATCTGTGGATACAACCGGCATCCCGGCCACGTCGGTCAATTCGCCGCTCTCGAGCCTGCTCAGCAGCCGCTCCCGGTCCGCGGGCTGGAAGAGGATGTCCCGCCGCTGGTAGAAATGGGGGCCCACCTTGTCGAAAAGGTGCTCTATCAGCTCCGACGGGCGTTTATCTGTGCTTACCATATACTCCAATACCTTCAGCGCACTTAGAATCCCGTCGCGCTCGGGAATATGGCCCCGAAAGCCATAGCCGCCGCTCTCCTCTCCTCCCATGAGAGCGTTCTCCCGCAGCATGATAGGGCAGATGTACTTGAACCCCACCTGGGTCTCGAAGACTGGGATACCAAACAGCTCGCCAAGCCTATAGATCATGCTTGTGGTGGTCAGCGACTTGACCAGCGCTCCCCGCTCTCCCTTGACCTCCAGCAGGTAGAGAGCGAGGAGGGCGTAGGTCTGGAGGGGCGTAATAAAGTCTCCATGCTCGTCGATGATTCCTAACCTGTCTGCGTCGCCATCAAAGGCTATACCCACGTCGGCCCCTTTTTCGACCACCAGTTCGGAGAGGGCCGAAAGGTTGGACGCAATGGGCTCCGGCCGCTTCATGCCTGGGAAGGCCGGGTTCCGTTCGCCGTGCGTCTCCAAGACCGTAGTCTTTGCGCCGTTGGCTGACTCACCTGGATCCGCCAGGAGCGAGGGCACGTAGCCTGAGCCGGCGCCGAACATTGAGTCCACCACAACGTTCAGGCCGGCCCCGGAGATAGCCTCGAGGTCCACGAGACGGGCGATGTGGTCCACATAGGGGGGTTTAGGGTCGATGTCCTGCACAAGGCCCTTGCTTCGGGCCATGTCCAGCGGCATGGAGGGCACATCGCGAGTCTCCGCCGTGGCTATCTCTTGCTCCAGTCTGTCCGTGATCTCAGGCGTGGCGCTACCCGCGTAGTGGGGTTTGTATTTGAACCCGTTCCACGTCGCAGGGTTGTGGCTGGCGGTTATGATGGCGGCGCCGGCGGCCTTGAGGTGCAGGATATTGTAGCTCACTACCGGTGTCGGAGCTGCTACGGTGGAAAGGTAGGCCGTGATTCCATTACCTGCCATGACCTCCGCGACACGGGCAGCAAAGTCCTCGGATGCGAAGCGGGTATCGTACCCAACCACCAGCCCCTTGTCGGCTATCCCTTCTTCACGAAGGTAATTGGCGATGCCCTGGGCGCAGAGAGCTACATTGTCGAAGGTGAAATCCCGGGCGATTAGGGCGCGCCAGCCATCCGTTCCGAACCGGATTTTCGCCACGTGAAGACCCCTTTACTCGATCTTCGCATAAATAGCAGGGATGAAACTGCGCCCACTTCCATAGCCGACTCCGGCGTCCATCCTGGGGACTGCCTTCACGACTGAGGGGGAGAGGCAGCCCAAAGTGTTAGCGTGAGCTGACTTTCGGCACTCCTACGCCGACGCCGAACTTCCGCGCCGCTCGGCCCGCAGTCCGGCCTCTGCCCTGAGGAGTGACGCCTTGTCGGTGCTCTCCCAGGATAACTCCAGGTCATCCCGTCCAAAGTGACCGTAAGCGGCAGTGCGTTTGTATATGGGCCGCCGCAGATTCAAATCGGCGATTATGGCAGCGGGTCTCAGGTCAAAATACTTGACGGCCAGATCGTGAATGACGCTGTCCTCCACCTTACCTGTACCAAAGGTCTCTACGCTTATGGATATTGGGTGTGCCACTCCGATGGCATAAGAGACCTGTATCTCAACCCGATCGGCGAGTCCGGCGGCCACAAGGTTCTTGGCCACGTACCTGGCTGCGTAGGCGCCCGAGCGGTCTACTTTGGTCGGGTCTTTGCCTGAAAAGGCGCCTCCGCCATGCCTCGCGATCCCTCCATATGTATCCACGAGGATCTTCCGCCCAGTCAGGCCGGTGTCGCCCATTGGGCCGCCGATGGCGAACCTGCCACTGGGATTGATGAGATACTTGGTCTCGGAATCCCTCAGCTTAGCTGGTACCACTTCCCTCACCACCAGTTCCATAATATCCCTCGACAGGACATCCGAGTGGACCTCCGGAGCATGCTGGGCGCTGACAATCACCGTGTCTACCCGCTTGGGCACCCCGTAGCTGTACTCCACCGTGACCTGCGATTTCCCGTCGGGCCTGAGGTAGGGAAGCAGGCCCTCCTTCCTCACGTGCGCCAGCCGACGGCAGAGCTGGTGGGAGAGGCTCAGGGGAAGGGGCATCAGCTCTGGGGTCTCGTTGCAGGCGAAGCCTACCATCATTCCTTGGTCTCCGGCGCCGATGCGGTCCATATCCTCGCCATGGCTGTTGGCAATGCCCTGCTCTCTCAGCTCGTAGGACTGGGTAACGCCGGAGCTTATGTCTTTGGACTGCTCCTGGAGCGACACTATCACGCCACAGCTCTTGTAGTCTATGCCGTAACTGGCATCAACATAGCCCGCCCCTCGGAGAGTGTCCCTTACGATAAGAGGGACATCCACGTAGGTCGAGGTGGTTATTTCCCCCATCACTACCACCAGGCCGTTGGTGACGCAGGTCTCGCAGGCGACCCTACCCTCGGGGTCGCGCTCGAGTATCGAGTCAAGGATGGCGTCTGAGATCTGGTCACACAGCTTATCTGGGTGCCCCTCCGTTACCGACTCCGAGGTGAGTAGATAGCGGGGTGAGTCCATGAAACTATATGGCATCGAGAGTTCCTCCTTCGTATCCTACGTGCCCTCTTCCCAGCTTTCCAGGTAGCGCTGTTGCTCGGGAGAGAGCGTATCTATCTCGATCCCCATCGAGCGGAGCTTTAGCCGGCCCACTTCCATGTCGCTCTCCTTGGGGACCGGATATACTCCTGGGGATAAGCTATCCTTGCGTTGCGCCAGGTGCTCCACACTCAGCAACTGGTTGGCGAAGCTCATGTCCATCACGCTGGACGGATGGCCCTCGGCCGCAGAGAGGTTCACCAGGCGCCCCTCGGCGAGGAGATAAATCCGCCTTCCATCCTTAAGCAGGAACTGATCCACGAAGGGTCGTACTTCCTTCTTCTCTACTGACATGGCTTCTAGCGCTGGGATGTCTATCTCTACGTTGAAGTGGCCGCTGTTGGCCAGTATGGCCCCGTCCCGCATCACATCAAGGTGCTCTTGCCCTATAGACTTGAGTCCTCCCGTCACCGTGATGAACACTTCTCCCGTGCTCGCCGCCTCCAGGCCGGAGGTCACTGGAAAGCCGTCCATAATGGCTTCTAGGGCCTTTATGGGATTCACCTCGACGACCGTGACATGGGCCCCTAAACCACGCGCTCTATTTGCCACCCCTCTGCCGCACCAGCCGTATCCGACCACCACGACTTTTCTGCCGGCCCACAAGATATTTGTGGCGCGGGTGATGCCATCGAGGGTGCTCTGTCCGGTACCGTACCGGTTGTCGAAGAGATGTTTCGTGTCCGCTTCGTTGACGGCGATGATGGGATACTTCAGCTTCTCGTCCCGTGCCATCGCCTGCAGCCGGATGACCCCCGTTGTGGTCTCCTCCGTGCCGCCGAGGACTCCGTCTATGAGCTCCTTCCGGTTCACGTGGATGGTGGTAACCAGGTCGGCGCCATCGTCTAACGTGAACTGGGGATTATGGTCCAGGGCAGCGTGTATATGGCTGTAATAGGTCTCGTCGTCCTCGCCTTTTATGGCGAAGGTGGGGATCCCGTATTCGGCCACCAGGGCCGCTGCCACGTCGTCCTGGGTGCTCAAGGGGTTGCTGGCACACAGGGCGACGGCCGCACCTCCGTCTTTTAGAGCCAGCGCGAGGTTCGCGGTCTCGGTTGTGATATGCAGGCAGCCCGAGATACGCAGTCCTTCCAGCGGGCGTTGCTTTAGAAACCTCTGCCTTATGAGCGCAACGACGGGCATCTCCCTTGCCGCCCATTGGATCTTATCGACTCCTCCTGCCGCCCTGGACAGGTCCTTCACGTCGCCAACGCCGGATTTCGGATCCAAATTACCCCTCCTCAATTTAGCCTGACTAAGACAACTCAGCCGGAAACCGGGGCCCCCGCGCCTCGCCAAGGTAGAGACTCGGCTTCGCCCAGACCGTCGAATCGGGTGATCTCGGTGAGCTCTCTGAACCTGCCGCTAATCTCAGCCTCGGTTACAGACCGCAGCCTTTCCACGCTGAAACTCTCCACTGCAAGGGACCCCATTACGGAGCCCAACACCGCCGCCCTCCGAAAGCCCGCGGGACTCAGGTCCCCCGTAGCTGCCAGGTATCCCATGAACCCTCCGGCGAAGGAATCCCCCGCTCCAGTGGGGTCCACGACCCTTTCCAGGGGATAGGCAGGGGCGGCGAAGACCGAATCGCCCGTGAACTGTATTACGCCGTGCTCGCCTCGCTTCACTACAACCACCTGTGGTCCCAGGGCCATTATGTCCTGGACTGCCTTGACCACGTTCGCCTCGCCTGTGAACAGGCGGACCTCGCTCTCATCCATGAACAGTACGTCCACGTCACGGATCACATCTATGACTGGCTCCCTCTTCCCCTCTATCCAGAAATTCATTGTGTCGGCCGCTACCAGCTTGGGGCGCTCATCCATTTGCTCCAGCACCGCCAGCTGTAGATCGGGGTCGATATTGGCCAGGAAGAGGTAAGGCTCTCTCTTTTGCTCGGGAGTGAGCTCAGGCGCGAACTCGGCGAACACGTTGAGCTGAGTGTCCAGCGTCCGCCGGCTGTTCACGTCCTCCAGGCGGTATTCCCCCGCCCATCTGAATGTCTTCCCGGGAAGGGTCATAAGCCCCGAAATGTCCACGTTGTGGGAGCTGAAAACGGCGGCATCGTTGGGACTGAAGTCGTCTCCGACCACCGCCACCACCCCCACCTGGGCGAAGTAGCTGCCGGATACGGCAAAATATGTGGCCGACCCACCCAGTGCGGAATCCCTGCTCCCAAAGGCGGTTTTTACCGAGTCGTATGCTACCGACCCCACTACAAGTATCGACATGGTTCTTATGCTCTCTCTACCCCAGGGGCACGGAACCCCTGGGCAGCGTTACGGGGCATCGCCGTAGGAGGTGGGATGGTTTTTCTCGATCCAGGTGGGAGTCCCATCCTGGACGTTGTACAGGTTCTCGATGGCGTAACCCTCGGAGGCGGCCACCTCGCAGGCCAGGCCGCTTCGCACTCCGGCGGCGCATATGAACAGAAGCTTCTTGTCCTTGGGTAGCTCATTTATCCTGCTCTGGAGGTCATCGACCGGAATGTGGATGGCGCCCGTGGCATGTCCGGAGATCCACTCATCGTCGCGGCGCACGTCCACCACCACTGCGCCGCCTTTCTCCTGTGTGAGAATCTGGCTCGCCTCGTCCGAGTCCACGCGGTAATATGGTTCACCAGGGTCCTGCCTTGCCATAGTCGGCTCTCCTTACTCCAGATATTTTCCTATGATGGGACTCATCGTCTCTTTAATGCCTGAAGGTATGCGGTCTCGCGAAGTGATTATGGAATCCTTCAATGCCGAGGCGCAGGAACAGGTGCGTTCCTCCGGAATGCTGGGTATGACAGATCGAAGCACCGCCCTGGAGGTGGAGACGTTCTTCAGCAGGTTGGCTATCACCATCTCTATCGTGACAGTCTCGGTAGCCTCGTGCCAGCAGTCGTAGTCGGTGACGCACGCCAACGTTGCGTAACAGATCTCGGCCTCTCGGGCCAGCTTGGCTTCGGGTAGTGCGGTCATTCCAATGACATGCGCTCCCCAGGAACGGTACAGGGCGCTTTCGGCCTTTGTGGAGAAGGCCGGTCCCTCCATAACCACGTAGGTGCCGCCCAGGTGCACCGTTGCGCCGGCCTCCCGAGCGCTTTGGTACAGCAAGTCGCTGAGCACCGGACAGAAGGGGTCGGCAAAGGCGATGTGGGCCACCAGGCCATCGTCGAAAAATGTGTTAGCCCTCTGTCGAGTGCGGTCTATCAGTTGGTCGGGGACAACCAGGTCCAGTGGGGCCAGCTCCTCCTTGAGGCTGCCCACGGCGCTGATGGAGATTATCCACTCGACGCCCAGGGTCTTCAAGGCGTACATGTTGGCGCGGACCGGGAGCTGGGTGGGGCTAACCCGGTGGCCCCTGCCGTGGCGCGGCAGAAAGGCCACGGGCACCTCCTCCAGCGCTCCCAGGACGATGGAGTCGCTGGGCTTGCCGAAGGGGGTGTCTAGATCCACCTCTCGCACACCGGCCAGGCCATCCATGTCATAGAGGCCGCTGCCGCCGATAACTCCGATTCGCGCTTCAGGCACCCGCTTGCCTCTCCAACTGCCCCGTTATCAGCAAGTTCTCGATGTAGGGCTTCCTCACTATGCCGTTCTCGGTGATTATGGCGGTGACATACTCGTGGGGGGTTATGTCGAAGGCGGGGTTGCGCACCCCGATGCCCTCCGGTGCTGTCTGAGCTCCGCCGAACCGGGTCACCTCTTCCGGCTGCCGCTCCTCTATGTCGATCTCGTCGCCGCTGGATATGGCCAAGTCTATTGTGCTGGTAGGCGCGGCCACGTAGAAAGGCAACCCGTTCTCCTTTGCAAGCACCGAGAGGGAGTAGGTGCCGATCTTGTTCGCTACGTCTCCGTTGGCGGCGATGCGGTCGGCCCCCACGATGACGCAGTCCACTTCTCCACGCCTCATGAGCAGGCCTGCCGAGGAGTCCACGATTAGAGTGGGGGGGATTCCCAGTTGAACCAGTTCCCAGGCCGTCAATCGCGCGCCCTGGAGAAAGGGACGGGTCTCGGTGGCGAAGACCTGAAATCGCCTTCCGTCTTCCCAGCCTGCCCTGATCACTCCCAGGGCCGTCCCGTATCCCCCCGTTGCCAGTGCGCCTGTGTTGCAGTGGGTCAGGACGGCTCCCCCGTCGGGCATAAGCTCTCGCCCGAACCTGCCGATGCGCTGGTTTATCTCCTCGTCCTCTCCGTGGATCCGTTTGGCCTGTGCCAGCAGCCTCGCCCGGATCTGGCCCATGTCCCCTTCCGCCTCGGCCACCTTTAGCATTCGCTGCACCGCCCAGGCGATGTTCACCGCGGTTGGCCTGGCTGAAACGATCTCTCGGCCCGAATCCCCGAGCAAGGCCAAGAACTCCTGATGGTCATCCGCGTGGATGCTCCTCGCCGCCATCGCGACGGCGTAGGCAGCCACGACTCCTAGAGCAGGTGCCCCGCGGACTCGCATCTCCTTAATGGCGTCGATCGCCTCGCGATATTCCCGCAGCTCAAGAATCGTATTCTCCAGCGGGAGCTTAGTCTGATCGAGCAGCCTCAGCTTGCCGAATTCCCACTCTATAGCTTTTACCTCGGGCATGCCACAGTCCTGTTCCCCATCAAGATATTAGGCCACTAAAAAAGCTTCTCGCACGAGAGAAGCTTAGCTTATGCAAGCCCCCCTCATCTGTCCCCGACCAGTCGGGGCCGGACTTAGCACCGTGTCGGCTTGCCAGGGTGGTTGCCTACCACTCCGACCGGTTGCTCGGCTTCTCAGGGCCGTTCCCTCTGCCTTTCTGGATAAGGTGGGTAGTTGACCTACTATTCGGTTTTCGTCAGGAACCAATGGTACTAGGAGTTGACTTACGTGTCAAGGAAAGCTGATCTTACATTACTGTTTTGACATAGACGCACTGTACTGCTCCAGGGTTGCACCCAATTTGACGCCCTTGACAACCGCCAGATTATGCAGGTCATACACGCTCATCTCCAGAACCTGGGCAGCTCTGGACACGCTCAAGCGGCCCTCCTCTACGAGCTTGAGCACATACACCTCCGCTCCCTGATAGAGCCATTGTCGCAAGGCGGTGGCCTTGTCTGTATGCTGCTCCTTGCTGCAAAGGGTGGCTAGGTCAAGGAGATGCTCGGGGATCCTCAGCGGGACCGATTTGCTTCTCATGGCTTCGTCGCCCTACCTTCCTCCAAGTCTCGTACAGCCTGTTGGTAGACCTCATCTCGAATCCAAGGTCGGAGCCTCTCAAGAGCGCTATGCGCGTGATCGATGTCGAGAGTACCTTGGCGAGTCATCAGCACAATCAGCGCGGCCGGCACTATGAATGGGACGCCTTGCCGACTTAACAGAGCCAGAAATCGCCGGTCGTCGCTGACGATCCGCTCTCCTTTCCCTTGTTGAAACAGGTCCAACACGGCCGCTTCGCCCATGCCCAAGCCTGGCTCCAGTGGCTCACTATGAGATGCTGGCTGGACTAGGACTCTTGCTGTCCTAACGGTTCGCTCTATTTCGTGGGCATCGGGGTACAGTCTCTCGATACCTTGAGTAACTACTTCATGGTAAACGACTTCAGGGATCATACATGTGAACGTTCGAGCCACTAGATCAAGGAGTTCTGCTCGTTGAAGTTTGATGAGGCCGTCGGCGTCGAATAGGAGCTTCATGTGTGGTGGCATGCATATTGATACTGATTAATACATTATTATACATAATAACACAAGAGCACCAACAATGCACCACCACATTGTATGATGGCGTTAGGCTCACCCACGTCGTCCACACTCTTCAGGTTAGTATCGTAATGAACACGCCGGCCACGACCGCTGAGCCGATGACTCCGGCTACGTTGGGGCCCATGGCGTGTTGCAGGAGGTAGCTGGAGGGGTTGGCCTCCTGGCCCAGCTTGTGGGAAATTCGCGCAGCCATCGGCACCGCCGACACTCCGGCCGACCCAATCAGTGGGTTCACCTTCTCGGAGGCCACCAGGTTCATGAGCTTGGCGAAGAGCAACCCTCCCATAGTGCCACAGGCAAAGGCGACCAGCCCCAGGGCCAGGATCGCCAGAGTCTCGGGCTCCAGCACTTTTTTGGCATCAAGCTGTGCTCCTACCGAGATCATGAGGAAGATGGTGACCACGTTCAGTATCTCGTTTGAAGCCGCGTTGCTCAAGCGGGGCACCGCCCCGCTGGCTGCGAATAGGTTGCCGATGGCAAACATGCCGACGAGGGGCGCCGCCTCTGGAACCAGCAGAATAACGATGATCATGAGCAGAACGGGGAATATCAGCTTCTCCAGCCGGGACGGGTCCCTCAACGGCTTCATCACGATCTCTCGCTCGCTCCTCGTGGTAAGCAACCGCATCAGGGGTGGTTGGATGAACACAACCCCCGCCATGTAGGAGTAGGCCACAACCGCGGTGCGGCCGAGTAGATCGGGTGCCAGAATGGCCGACGCGAATATGGTTGTAGGGCCGTCGGCTCCGCCCACTATGCCGATGGCCGCCGCTTCCTTGTTGGAGAAGTCCAGGCCAAGCCCCGGTACCTCGCTCAGCCCCAGTGCGCCCCAGAAAGCCACGAAGATCCCCACCTGGGCCGCGGCGCCCAGCAACAGGCCCTTGGGGTTGGCCAGGATGGGGCCGAAGTCGGTCATGGCGCCGAGGCCCAGAAAGATCAGCGGAGGCAGGATGTTCCAGAAGGACAGGGCGAAATGGAAGGTGAGACCCAGGATGCCCGACTCCTGGAGTGCGTCCGGGGCCAATGGGTCCCCGGCTGCCAGTTGGGTCAGGGAGTTGTCCGGGAGATTGCCCAGAATAATTCCCAGCCCAATCGGGAGGAGCACGTAGGGTTCGGACCTCTTGGCTGTCGCCAGGAATATGAAGCCCAGCCCCACGGCCAAGAGCAGAAGGTTGCCCCAATACAGATTGGATATGCCGGTCTCTTTCAGGTACTCTAGGAGGTCCGGCACAGTCGGCGTCCCCGCTACTCCGAAGATTGGTCTCGAGTGTTGCGGGGACTTTCTTCCCGTGCTTCAGCCAGGGCCACGCTTATCGCGATGGCCGAAGCGGTGGCCTTGGCCCTGCGGGAGGCTGCCAGCTCTGGGGAGTCTCCGGTCAACTTCTGAACGAACTGGGTCTCCAAGACCCACTTTGTCAATAGGACCACCAGCACCAGGAGGACCAGGACAAAAAAGGCGGCACCTATGCCTCCAGTCGTCAGTTCCAGGGCTTCCTTCATGTCCGTATCCGCCTGACTGTCTCTTATTCCGTTTTCGGGAGGCCCCAGGGGCCAGGCTCCGAATTCGGGCTAGTATAGCATGTGCAAATGGGATAGGCTATAATTTGGATTGTGAGGGGAAAGTCAAGGCGGCGGCGAGCCGGATGACATTCGAGGAAGAGGATGTGTCTACGGACGCGAGAATCGATTTTAACTGTGACATGGGTGAGAGCTTCGGCGCTTACAAGATGGGATACGACGAAGAGGTGATCAAATATATCACCTCTGCCAACATAGCCTGCGGTTTCCACGCGGGCGACCCGGGGTGGATCCGCCACACGGTCCGCCTCGCCGAGGAGCACGGTGTGGCGGTGGGAGCGCACCCCAGCTTTCCGGACCTCCAGGGTTTCGGGCGGCGAAACATGGTCGTATCTCCGGAAGAAGCAAGGGATGACGTGGTGTATCAGATAGGGGCCCTGAGCGCCTTCACGGCCGGGAAAAAGCTCCAGCACGTCAAACCCCACGGCGCCATGTACAATATGGCTGCCGTTGGTGGAGACCTGGCGAAGGCTATCTGCCAGGCTGTACTTGATGTAGATCCGGACATGATACTTGTCGTTCTCGCGGGCACTCCGTGGTCCGAGGTGGCGAGGGAGATGGGCGTCCGTGTCGCTCGGGAGGCTTTCGCCGACCGAGCTCTCAACCCTGATGGGACTCTGGTGCCGCGCTCAAAGCCCGGCGCGGTGATCCACGACCTCGAAGAGGTAGTGGAGCGGAGCATCAAGATGGTCACCACTGGGAAGGCTACCGCCATCACCGGCGAGGAGATCGAGGTCCACGCCGAAACGTTCTGCCTTCATAGCGACACCCCAGACGCCAGTGAGATGGCCGCCGCCCTCAGGTCTGGGCTGGAGGCCTCCGGTGTTGAGATAGTTCCCCTCAGAACGCTGGTGTAGTGCCGGTGGCATCCATGTATGCCCAGGCCAGGCACCTCCTTGCCGGCGATAGCGCTCTCTCCATTGAGCTGGGCGACGCCATCTCGCCGGAGATCAATCGCAGAGTGCGCGACCTCCTCCTGGCCATCGACAGGTGTAAGATGCCAGGAGTCATAGACCTGATCCCCACCTATCGCTCGATTCTCGTGTGCTATGATCCGCTGCTGCTGACCCTATCCGAGCTTGAGGAGCGCCTGAGGAGCCTGGAGGGCGAGGCACTGGACGCCTCGGTAGGAGTACCCAAGGTGGTGGAACTTCCCACTGTGTACGGAGGGGTGTACGGTCCAGACCTGGATCAAGTAGCATCGCACAACGAGTTGTCGCCCCAAGAGGTGATCGACACACACGCGGGCACCGATTACCTCGTGTATATGATGGGATTTACCCCCGGTTTTCCCTATCTGGGAGGAATGTCGGAAAGAATAGCAACCCCTCGGCTGGAGACCCCCCGGACAGCTATCCCAGCGGGCTCCGTGGGAATAGCCGAGCGCCAGACGGGCGTCTACCCTGTCGAAAGCCCCGGCGGCTGGCGGCTAATCGGCCGGACGCCCGTCCGCCTCTTCGATGCCCATCGCGAACCGCCGGTCGTCGTGGACGCCGGAGACTATGTGCGGTTTGTGCCGGTCACAGAGGATAGGTACCTGGAGCTTCAAGGGCAGGTCGAGGCCGGCGCCTACGAGGTTAGCGAAAGGTCCACTGGTTCTTAGAAGGGCTCATGATGATCTTTCTATGGACTCATGATGACCCTGCGGGGGGCTCATGATGATCTTTCGACGTGCTCGGGATGAGCGGTGGTACTATCCGCTCATGGTGAGCTTGTCGAACCACGTATGAAGTCCCTGGAAGAAGTCTTGTGATACACGCGAAAGATGTGATGTAAAGATGCGGTTACCCTGATGGATGTCTTAGAAGTAATCGACGGCGGCATGTTCGCCACGGTCCAGGACCTGGGGAGGTACGGCTACCAGCGCTACGGGGTCCCCGTATCCGGCGCCATGGACCCATTCGCTCTGAGGGCGGCTAACCTTCTAGCGGGGAATCAGGACGGCGACGCTGGGCTGGAGGTCACTCTGGCCGGGGCTCGAATGCGCTTTCTGGCGAATACCGTCGTGGCCGTCACAGGCGCCGACCTAGGCCCATCGTTGGATAGCCGGCCGTTGCCGATGTGGCGGCCGGTAGCGGTCCCCCAGGGTGGGACCCTCTCTTTCGCCAAGGTACGGGAGGGTGTAAGGACATATCTCGCCGTTGCTGGGGGTATTGATGTCCCCCTGGTGCTGGGAAGCCGATCGACCTACACACGCTCCAAGCTAGGTGGGCTCGAAGGCCGTGCACTGGCCGCCGGCGATAGGCTCCCCACCTCTTGGGACAAGCCCGCCGTCAGGGTGGAAGGCAGTACCCTACCGCCCGAGTATATCCCCACATACGGGCACGACCTTGTGCTGCGTGTGGTAATGGGCCCACAGGACGATGCGTTTACCGAGGATGGGATCCGGACCTTCCTCTCCTCCACCTATACCGTGACGCCGACGTCAGACCGCATAGGTTGCAGGCTCGAGGGCAAAGCGATCGCTCACGAGCGTTCAGCGGACATCATCTCGGACGGCAACGCCCTGGGGGCAGTCCAGGTAACGGGAGACGGATTGCCTATCATACTGACAGCCGACCGGGGTTGCACCGGAGGCTACACGAAGATCGCCACTGTCATCTCCGCCGACATGCCGAGCCTGGCCCAGGCTGCCCCCGGCGACCGGATCACCTTCGAGGCCGTGGATGTGGAAAAGGCGCACCAGGTGCTCCAGGAGCAAGAGAGTACCCTCCGGCAAATCAGGAATGGGCCATGTGCCGTATTTACGGGGCGCGTGCACAAGGTATGGGTAAATGGAGTGGAGTATGAGGCGGTCACAGCGCTGGCGGAGCACACTTCGGACACCTCCGAGTCCGCCGTACCGGCGCCCTTGCACGAGACCCTTCGGGTGACGGTTGAGGGCGAGACCTACAGCTTTGACGTGGACGTGGACAAAGACTGATGTGGTTTGACGAAGGATGGGAGGTTAATAGGTGAGGGTGCTCTTTACAGGGCAGACGGGCATCGATAAGAAGCGGCATCTTCAGGCGCTCTCGGAACTCTGTGCCCGGCGGGGCAAGCTCGTCAACTCGGTATTCAACATCGGCGACATTATGTACGAGGAGAGCCAAAAGGCGGGGAAGCCTCTGCAGGAAGGGAAAATCCTCGACCTTCCCCTCGCCGAGCTGGCCGTGTTGAGACGTTCGGCGTTCAGCCGCATCAGCGCCGAGAGTTCCGATGCGCAGACCGTGTTTGTCGGCTCCCACGCCGTGTTCCGGTGGGACAACAAGCTCTTCAGGGCCTTTGAGCTTTCTGACTTCGAGCTGTTCAGGCCTGACGCCATAATCACCTTCGTGGACGACGTCGAGGCCGTCAAGCTGCGCCTTGATGAGCTCAAGGACCTGGGGGAGCTGCCCCCCGACACGACCTATAGTCTCAAGGACTTGATGGTGTGGCGGGAAGAGGAAATCCTGGCGTCCGATATGCTGGCTTCCTTCTTCAATAACGTGCCTAACTATGTGCTCGGCGTTAATCTGGAGCCCGAGGTGACCGACAGCCCGTTGGAGGTGGCATACAACCTGATATTTCGACCGTGGAAGCGGAAAGCTTACATAAGCTATCCAATCAGCGATGCTCGGGGGAAACCCGAAGTTTGGGAGCGTGTGTTGCGCTTCCGCAAGCTAACCAGGTCTTATCTCACTGCCTTCGACCCATTGATGATCGACGAGAAACGCCTGCATCACATGTTGCTCAAGCACAGAGAAGAAGACCCCGGAGCTATACGCTTAGTCTGCGATGTCAGAGGAAAGGCTGTCCAGCTGAATGTGCAGGAGATGGAGGGCATAATCCCGGATATTGACGGGCAGATCATGGCCAGGGATTACAAGCTCATCGATCAGTCCGACATGATCGTGGCCTACATACCCCTCGACGTGGATGGCAGCCCCCTGATCGCGGGGGGCGTTCAATCCGAGATTGAGCATGCGGCCTCTTCAACTAAAGAGGTGGTGGCTGTGTGGGAAGCATCCAGGAACCCAACGCCGTTTATCGGCCAGAAAGTCGACAAGAGATTCGGCAATCTGGACGACCTGGAGGAGTATCTGAAAGATATAAGCCAGCCCACTGGCCAGTTGGAGATGTCCATCGAGCCTCAGTAGAAGGCTCGGAGATGAGATAGTGGTTCAGGCCCCTCGCTCGGCCCGGTACCTGAGGGCCTGGTTCATCTCCTCAAAGCCCTTCAACGTTTTTCCGAGTGCTCCCATGAGATCGAACATGGGCACCATCGCACCGGTGAACCACTCGCCCTGGATGAACCGGACTCGCCCTTCTTCGGTGGGCTCGATCATGAAGAAATGCTCCCCGTCGAAGAGTCCAGGCATGAGGAAACGTCCGCTCCACCGGAGCTCAGTCGGAGGCTCCAGCTTGATCACTGTAGGCTTGAAGGTCATTCCCATTCCACCGGGTGGGTGAATCCGGATCTTGAGGCGCGCCCCTTCTCTTAGCTCTCCTAGCGCGCTTCGGATGAATGGGTTCCAGTCGGGGAACGAAGCGAGGTCGGTCAGGACCTGCCACACCCGCTCGGGAGTCGCCTGGACCTCCATCTCGGAGCGAATCTGCTTCACTAGAGTCCCCCTTTTCCCTTAGTGCCCCAGTGTACGGCGACGGCACCCAGACCCAACATACGATAACCCACGTCCTCTAGGCCGACCTCTTCGAATAGCCTGGCCAGCGCATCCGCCGTCAGGAAGCTTTCCACCGACTGAGGCAGGTAGGTGTAAGCAGCCCGGTCTTTGCCGAAAAGCTGGCCCATCAGGGGGACCAGGCTGTGGAAGAAGAAGCGGAACAGAGGTCTGATGGCCCGCCTTTCCATAGGCATAGACTCCAGGGATACTATCTTTCCTCCCGGTATAACGACCCTCGTCATCTCCCTGACACTCGCCGCCAGGTCGGGCATGTTCCTTAGACCCCATGCGGAGGTGGCGCATGCGAAGGACCCGTCCGGAAAAGGGAGAGATAAGGCGTCACATACTGCGAAAAAAGCCCGGCTGTCTGCATCCTTGGAAAGTGTCTTCCAACGAGCCCGCGCCACCATCTCCGGCAGCAGGTCGACTCCCACTACTCGGGTGACTCCCTTCATCCGCGCCAGGGCGAGCGCAAGGTCCCCCGTGCCCGTCCCCACGTCCAGGGCCTCGCCCTCCGGGCCATTGGTTGCGACACGGGCCGCGACTCTACGCCAGCGGTGGTGCATGCCCCCGGTCATCAGCGTATTCATGAGATCGTACCGTGGAGCGATGCGCGAGAATAGCTCAGCCACGTATCGGCGCTTGGCGTCTTCGCCGAGGGCCTGTGATGAGCTTGCGGATGAGTTCGCCATGTCTACTCGCCCGGCCCCGTGTACTGGAGCCCCTCCTCCAAACTCTCGTCGATCCCCAGAGCCACCATTATTCGTCCGACCACGAAGCGGACCACGTCCGCTATACCAGCGGGCTTGAGGTAGAAGGCCGGTTCAGGAGGCAGGACCAGCACCCCCAGGCGGGCGAGGGTCAGCATGTTCTCGAGGTGGATGGCGTGCAGCGGGGTCTCTCTGGGCACCACCACGAGCCTACGCCTCTCCTTGAGGCAGACGTCGGCGGCCCTCAGCAGTAGATTGCCGGCCAGGCCGTTGGCCATGGCGGCAATGCTGGCCACGCTGCAGGGCACCACCACCATCCCACGGGTCGGGTACGTGCCGCTGGCGATTGGCGCCCTCATGTCGCCGATGCCGTAGTGAGTGAACTGGGGATGCTCTCGCCATTGGGCGAGAGTCTCGCCGAAAGGCTCGTCCATTTCTTCCTGCCACACCAGGCGGGCGTCGTTTGAGCAGACCAGCACCATCGGCAGGTCCCGCCGCAGAAGCTCGTCAACCGTCTCTTTCGCCAGTATGGAGCCGCTGGCCCCCGAGATGCCCACGATGACCGGTCGCAACGGACCTTACCCCCTTATATAACCACGGCCAGGGAAATGAATATCAGAAGGGTCGCAGAGATAATGCTGTTGACGGTGAAGAACGCCAACTGCAGTTTGGATAGATCGTAGGGTTTTACGAGAGTCTGCTCGAACACGAGCAGCGCCGATGCTATGGCCCAGCCAACATAGTAGAGATATCCCAACTCCATCCAGATTCCGAGTGCCAGCAGGGCCAAAGAGGCGGAAACGTGCATCCCCCTGTACCACCAGAAGGCCCGTTCAAGGCCAAAACGCTTCGGTATGGAGTGGACGCCGTATCTGTAGTCGAATGCGAGGTCCTGGCAGGCGTACACGATATCGAAGCCCCCGATCCACATCGCCACGCCAAAGGCTAACAGCATCGCCTCCGGCGGTAGGGTCCCGGCGACAGCTACCCAGGCGCCAGCCGGAGCCATGGCGTCGGCGAAACCCAGGACAAAATGGGTGGACCATGAAAAATACTTAACATAAGAATATCCTATCACGACCACCGCCGCCACCGGCGCCAGTATAAGGGACAGGGTGTTTAGCTGGGAGGCGGCGAAGAAGAAGAGGCCTAGCGACACCAGCAGGAGGCCACCCATTTCCCATGGCTTCAGCAGGCCTTGGGGGAGGTGCCGGCTGGCGGTCCTGGGGTTCTGGGTGTCCTCCTTGTAGTGGATGAGGCGGTTGGAGGACATGGCGAGGGTCCGGGCGCCCACCATGGCCACAGTGATCCAGATGAACTGGGACAGCGTGGGCAACCCGTCCGCCGCCAGGAACATCCCGATGTAGGCGAAGGGCAGGGCGAAAATCGTGTGCTCGAACCGCACCGCCTCGTAGAAGAGTTGTGCCTTTTCCAGCACTGCCATCGGTGTTCTGGCGATACCTTGCATGCTACTCCTCAGATACCGGCCTTTGGCTCATTATGGATTGCACCCTTCGACTGGCTCAGGGTGAGCGGAATAGGGCCTCAAAGGGTGAGCGGAATAGGCCCTCCTCAAAGGGAAAGCGGAACCGGCCCTCAAACGGTCAGCGGGACAGGCCCGTGCAGGCAAATAAGCAGACCGCTCATGGTGAGCTTGTCGAACCACGAGCCTCTCCTTTCTGAGTCTCAACCTTCAAGAAGGAGAGAACAAAGTGCACCCCTGATGTCATTCTGAGCCACCCCTCATGTCCTCCCGAGCGGCCCCTCATGTCATTCTGAGCCGGAGGCGAAGAATCTAAGGTCCGAAGCCTAGACTCTTCGCTTCGCTCAGAGTGACACGCCGGAAGTATCATTTGAGCCAGTCCCCCCAAGAAGTCCGCTCGTAGCTTCGGTTATCGACGTCTACGAGCCAGAGTTTTAGCTCGGGAAACGCCGTGGCGATCCGCTGCCAGGCTACTCTATGATGACTCGCCCGAGCAGGCAAACCGGCTTCAGCCTGCTTCGCCACGGCGATAACACAGTGCTTGACTCTGCTGTCGTTCAATCGGGAGACCGATCTAAAGAATACCTCAAAGAAGTCTTTGGCCCGCGCGGGGCCATGCTTCTTATAGCCTATCACCTCTATGTGCCAAGCATCCCCATCCCGTTCTGCAATCACGTCCGTTCCGATCTCACCGTATGCTCTTGGAGGGTTCATCTCGTAACCCTCGGCGACGAGCAACGCTCGCAGGCACTGTTCTACTTCCTCATTGCTAACTGCTTCTCTTGCCATGGTGTTGGCTCCGCTGTGGGCGCCTAGATCCCGTACTCCGCCCACTTCCCGTCCACCAGCGCCACGATCTCAGGAGTCATGACGATGTCGGGTGGCCACGCCCGCTGTCGGCCCTCCATGGGGCCCTTGGCGGTGGCGTCGATGCCCATCTTGCTGCCGAATTTCGGGGTGGGAGAGGAGTGGTCCAGGTCGTCCAGGGGGCCGCTGGCGAAGAGGACGTCCTGGGAAGGGTCGATGTTGTTGGTGACCCGCCAGGTCACCTCCGACAGGTCTTGCACGTTGACGAAGTGGTCCACCACGATGATGGTCTTGGCCAGGGACATGAGGCCCATACCCCACAGCCCGTACATGACCTTCCTCGCCTGCCCTGGGTACTCCTTCTTGATGGATACGAGGACCAGGTTGTGGAACACCCCCTCGGCGGGCATGTTCATGTCCACGACCTCGGGGAGGATTGTACGGATAATGGGCAGGAACACCCGCTCCGTCACCTTGCCCATATAGTAGTCCTCCATGGGAGGACGGCCCACGATAATAGTGGGGTAGATGGGGTCCCGCCGGTGGGTGATGCAGGTGACGTGAAAGATGGGATAGGTATCGGCCATGGAGTAGTATCCGGTGTGGTCGCCGAAGGGGCCCTCGATATCCTCTTCACCCGGGACCACGTAGCCCTCGATCACGATCTCGGCGTGGGCGGGAACCTCCACGTCCACGGTCTTGCACTTGACCAGTTCCACTGCCTCCTCTCGGATGAAGCCCGCCATCATTAGCTCGCCCACTTCCGGAGGCAAGGGCGCCGACCCGGTCCAAATCGTCGCGGGGTCGCCGCCCAGGGCCACCGCCACGTCCAGTCGCCCGAGGCCCTTTTCGCCTGAGACACGGTAGTGGTGGGTCCCGACCTTGTGAGTCTGCCAGTGCATGGCGGCCGTGCGGGCGTCGTAGACCTGAATCCGGTACATGCCCAGATTGTGGGTGCCGGTCTCCGGGTCTTTGGTGATTACCAGGGGCAGGGTTATGTATCGGCCGCCGTCCATGGGCCAGCACTTGAGGATGGGGAGCCTGTTCAGGTCTACCTCATCGCCGGTGGTCACCACTTCCTGGCAGGGGGCGCTGGAGACCATCTTGGGCTGAAAAGAGGCCATCTGCTTGAGCTGCCACAGCGTTCTGAGCTTCTCCATGACCCCCTCGGGCGGGCCACGCATGAGGCCCAGGAGCGCCTGCACCCGGTCCACCAAGTCATCGATCTTCTCCACACCCAGCGCCCACGCCATCCGCTGCTCGGTGCCGTACATATTGATCAGGACGGGTATCTCGTACCCCTCCACGTTCTCGAAAAGGAGAGCGGGCCCGCCCCGCTTGACCACACGGTCGCAGATTTCGGAGATCTCGAGCTCGCAGCTGACGGGAGTTTTTATCCGTTTCAGCTCCCCTTTGCTCTCCAGGAAGCTGATGAACTCACGGATGTCCTTGTACTTCATAGGTACATGGCTCAGCGTGCCATTTTCGAGGGTCCGGCGCTCTCCGGCAGACCCATCGCTTTGAGCCCTACCAGGCAGATGTCGTGGTCCCCGGGGCCATAGGGCAGTCCACCTACGCCGATGCCACCCAGGACCTTATTGTCCGAAGGGTCACGTATCGGCACCCCGCCGGAGATGTCGAGGAGGTTAGAGTCGCCCATGTCGGCTATGGTCCAGCCGACCTTCTTCATGAACTCGGACAGCTCCTCGGTGCTCATTCCCCAGAGCGCGGACGTGTATGCCTTCTTGAAGGAGTTCTTTACGAGGAGGGGGCCCGCCCCATCGGTCCGGGCCATGGTCACAAGGGTCCCCGTCGCGTCCACGATGGCTATGCCGATTGGGGGGTCGCGGGAGTCTCTCTTGAGCTCTGCGATCATGGCGTTGACCGCGGCCTGACACTTCTCCAGCTCCAGAGAGAACTTAACGTTCACCCGCGTACGCTCCGGTAGATGGGACGGCGTCGGTGGCAAGGCCCGTCGAGGGAAAAGGCGGTGCCCTTCGTCAACTGCCCTGCTCTATTGGGGTGTCGTCCCGGTTCCCCCAGTCGTTCCACGAAGCGTCGTAGTTCCGTGCCCTTTCGTAGCCCAGTAGCTTCAGCGCCAACACACCGTGCCCCGCACGGATGCCGGCCTGTCAATGGGTTAGGACCTCGCTCTCGGGGGTTATCCCCTTGGACTCCAGAATGCGACGCATCTCCGCCGCAGGCTTGAACATGTGGGTCTCCGGGTCCATCATCTCGACCCACTCGAGATGGGTCGCGCCGGGAATGTGGCCGGGGCGGCGGTTCCGGCGCGGCGTCTCCCCCGTGTATTCAGCCCTGTTTCGTACGTCCCACACCACATTTTCCGAGCTATTGTATATCTCCTTAAGCTCCTCGGTTGTGACGATCAAGGAGGAATCTGGCTTGGGCGTGAACCTCAGCCCAGCCTTCGGCTGCGGGTGGTCCAGACTGATAGGCCGTCCCTCCCGGACCCATTTTCTCCAGCCACCGTTCAGCACCTTCACGTTGCCATGGCCGTAGTATCGCAGGGCCCACCAGAGCCGGCCCGCGTACAGTGACTGAGAGTTGTCATAGGCGACCACCAGAGTATTGTCGCCGATGCCGAGGGATTCCATCATCTCGGAGAATTTGGCGGCTGGAAGGATGTGGACGGCATGGGTGTCCGGGTCCTTCTCGTAGTTGTCGGGGATCAATACAGACCCGGGTATGTGGGCACGTTGATACGCCGCCGACACGTCCGTATCCACTATTCGAAGGTTCTCGTCCGAGAGGTGGGCGGCCAGCCATTCCGTGTCTACCAGCAGCTCGGGAGACGCGTAGCCGCCGGACCCTTGGTCGGACATTTCTCCTCCTGTCGGTGCTCTGTAAGTTCCCAAGTCTCCGGCGCCAGCGCCGGAGGTAGACCTTTTGCGTGACCTTAACCAGATTAATGCCCCCCATAGCCGCAGTCAAGTGTGGCGTCTGGTCGCCTGTATGCAGGGGCCGCCACCCTGATGGATGTCCTTACCTGAGGAATTCAAGTGTGGTACCATATACGACACTCTCCATCTCTACTTACCCGACCCAAATATTTCTCGGCTCGGCTCGGTGAACCCACTTCCTGGGACCCGGCCGCCGCATTAAAATGGGGCCACGACCGACCCTGAGGGAGGGACTCCCACGTACTTCGAATCACGTCGATCGCCGGTGAACGCGCGCGGGGGCATGGTGGCCACCAGCCAGCCTCTGGCGGCGATGGCCGGCCTGCGCATGCTCATGGAGGGCGGCAACGCCATCGACGGGGCAGTGGCCTCGGCGGCCGTCTTGAACGTAGTGGAGCCGATGTCCACCGGTGTCGGGGGTGACCTGTTCGCCCTGGTCTGGATGGACCGTGAGAAGCGTGTCCGTGCCCTCAATGCCAGCGGACGCGCTCCCAGGGCCGCTTCAATCGAAGAGCTCAGGGGCAAGGGCTGGACTTCAGTGCCGAGAGACAGTCCTCATGCCGTCACCGTGCCAGGTACCGTAGACGGGTGGAGCACCCTCTTGGAGGCCCACGGTACCATGTCCTTGGCGCATGTGCTGGATCCCGCGATCCATTACGCGGACTCGGGCTACCCTGTCTCCGAGATAATATCTCGGCATTGGGAGAACGGTATCCCGAACCTCTCAAGACTGCCTTCGGGCGCCGAGCTAATGCTCGCCGGCAGGGCTCCAAGGCACGGCGAGCTGGTACGCCTGCCCGAGCTGGCCGGGACTCTGCGGACTATCGCGCACGGGGGGCCGGCGGCTTTCTACAAGGGCCCCCTGGCCGATAGAATTAGCGCCTACGTCCAGGAGCAGGGTGGATGGCTCTCGACTGAAGACCTGGCTGAGCACTCCTCGACCTGGGATGAGCCCATCTCCACCGACTACCGTGGAGTGACCTGTTGGGAATGCCCCCCGAACGGCCAGGGAGTCGCGGCCCTGGAGGCTTTGAACATCGTCGAAGGGTTCGACATCGGCGCCATGGGCATTCAGACGCCGGATACATATCATCACCTGATCGAAGCGATCCGGCTGTCCTACGCCGATGCCCTTAGCTATGTGGCGGACCCTCGTATCGCGCAGGTGCCGGTGGACATCTTGCTGTCCAAGCAGTACGCGGAAAAGCGCCGCACTCTCGTGAAGAGGGACACGGCCCTTACGGAAGTATTCCCGGGGAATCTGGACCTGGGCGACGATACTGTGTATGTCTCCTGTGTGGACGGACAAGGAAACGCGTGCTCTTTGATCAATAGCGTGTTCACAAGCTTCGGCACGGGGCTGGTTGTGCCTGGAACCGGCATCGCCCTCCAGAATCGCGGCGCGTCGTTTTCACTGGACCCGACCCACCCCAACGCCCTGGAGCCAGGCAAGCGACCCTACCACACTATCATCCCGGCGATGGCCACCCGAAAGGGCGAGCTGTGGCTCATCTTCGGTGTCATGGGAGGGTTCCAACAGCCTCAGGGGCACCTTCAGGTCCTGGTAAACATGATAGATTTCCACCTGGACCCACAGGCGGCCCTCAATGCGCTACGCTTTAGCGTGCAGCTGGGGGATGGGGTTGCGCTGGAGGACGGTCTACCCCAGGACACCTTCAACCAGCTCCGGACAAGGGGGCACGAGGCGTTCCTGGTAGAGGGGTATCAGCGGGCCATGTTTGGCGCGGGCCAGGTGATCGAACGACACGAGAATAGCGGGACGTTGAGAGGTGGCTCGGAGCCTCGGGCGGACGGTTGCGCTGTCGGTTGGTGAATCCAAGGGTGCGTTAGCCACGAGATGTCCTTTCCAAATTTTAAGTGGTAGGTCCGCACGGCTTCTTCCAAGTCTATACACGGACACCCACGGCTCAGGGTTGACCACTTCCCGCTGGGGGATTAGGATGATAGCAGCTAGCCTTTTGTGAGATAGGTGCCGGCGAGGCAACGCCCGGTGGCGCGAAGACTGTGCTGGCGTTTGGGGGACATAGATGCCGACAACCATCCAGGCCCGAAATATGAGCAAGACCTACGACCTGGGTGACAGGGAAATCCGCGCGGTAGACAAGGTGTCCCTGGAGATCCGCACCGGAGAAATTGTGGCCATACTCGGGAAGCCCGGCGCCGGTAAATCCACCCTCCTCCACATGCTGGGCTGTCTCCAGAGGCCCGACTCGGGGCAGCTACAGCTGGAGGGTCGAGACGTTACCGAGCTCGATGACGATGCGATGGTCAAGGTGAGGGCCCAAAAGGTTGGGTTTCTCTTCCAGGCCTTTAACCTGTTGCCCAGCGATACGGCCCTTTCCAACGTGGAGGTCACCCTCCGACACATGGGGGTCCCGCCCCAGGACCGGAAAGTGAAGGCGGGAGAAGCGCTCAAGATATTGGGGCTGGAGAAGTGCATGGAACACCGGCCCGGGCAGCTCTCGCCGACCCAGCGCCAGTGCGTCGGTATCGCTCGGGCTATGGTCCACGATCCGTCGATAATTCTCGCCGATGAGCCCACAAGGGTTCTGGATGACTCGGACCTAGACGATGTGATGGGCCTATTTCAAAAGCTCAACGATGCGGGGATGACAATAGCCCTCACGACTACCGACTCCAACGTAGCCAACTACTGCCAGAGGATTATACGGATGGATAATGGCAAGGCAAAGGACGGTGGGAAGGTTTCCAAACGGCGTGTGGTGCCCCCGGAGGACATAAAGGGACTTCCGCCTCCTAACTACGATGAGGTGGTCTGCGCCAGGTGCAGTACGGGAAACCCAAAAGGTAAGGACAAGTGCAAGAGTTGCAAGTTCCCCCTTGACCTAACCAAGGAAGAGGAACAGTCGATCGAAGGTCGCCTTAGTGGCGCCGAAAAGGGCCAAGTGGGCGTGGAGAGCACTTCTGACGAAGCGGAGGAGCCGGTACACCCCCTTGTATTGGAGTTGCAAAAGATCCCGTTCCTCGCTGACCTGGGCACGAAGTCTCTGGTGAAGATCGTACCGGCTCTACAGGGACTTCAATACCCTACCGGAGCGAGAATAGTCAGACAGGGTGAGGAAGGGGACTCCTTCTACATCGTCAGGTCCGGGAATGTGCAGGTTATTCGTGAGCAGCGGGACAAGCCGAGTATCCCCGTAGCCCAGTTGGGACCAAGGGAGGGATTTGGAGAGATGTCTCTTCTAGCCGGGCAGCCACGCACTGCAACTGTAGCCGCCCTGACCGATGTGGTTGTCATGAAGCTGCCCAAGGACGCGTTCCAATCCCTTTTGCAGGAGAACCTGTCCTTGAGTCTCTTCTTCAAACGTCTGATGAACGAAAGACTCGTTCAGCTCCGGGAGAAACTGAAATAACCGGATCATGAGCCGGAGACTCAAGCGTCTCCAGGAGAAAATCGTGGCTTAGGCGGGCGGCCCGCCCCAGGGTGCGTGGGTCGTGTTCCACGGACTAGCCGCCGCGATCGGCCGGGCCCGGGGTTATTTTGAGTCCGAGGATGCCCCTAGGTCGAGGCCATCCTTTCGAGTCCCTTCAGGTCGGTGATGCTTATCTTCCGATGAGACGTGGTCACCAAGCCCATCTTGCGGTAAGCAGTCAAGGCCCTGCTCACCGTTTCCCTGCTGGAGCCCACCAACCTGGAAAGCTCCTCCTGCCCCAGCGGGACGACAAGATGATCAGAAGTGTCTCTGGTATCCCCATACGTGCTCGACAGCTCTATTAGCTTCTTTGCCACTCTGGTGGGAACGTCGAGGAATACCATGTCACCCACCAGCTCGTCCATCGCTCGCAGCCGTCTTACCAGGAGGGTTATTATCTGTACGGCTACCTGGGTTTGCTCGTTCAAAAAGGCAAGAAAGTCTTCCCGGGACAGGGTCATGGTTTCGGTGCGGTCCATCGCCACTGCGGTGGCCGACCTCAAGCCGCCGTCCATAACTGACATCTCACCGACACAGTCACCCGCGGTCAGCAGCGCGATGACGTTTTCGCGGCCATCGACGGACACGATAGATATCTTCACAAGACCTTCAGCGACGAAGTGCAGCCGGTCGCCCGGGTCATCCTGGTGGAATATGACCTGGTCCTTCTGGAACGTCCGCCGCCGCAACTTGGAGGCTAGGGTGTCCAAATCCGAGCGGTCGAGATGCGAGAATATAGCCACTTCGCTAAGGAAATTGACCATCTCCATTTGCCAGATCCTCCTGGGGGAGAAGGAATTGCTACTTCGCGCTGTTCATTATAACACTTTGCCGCCGGAATTCTCTAACCGGCGCCCTGCCGTTGCCCTCTATGCCTGACGGAATCGAGCGCAGATAGACGATTCCGCTGAAAGGGCCTATGGTACGATCTCGATCCGGGCGCCCGAGTAGTCTTGCGCTTCGTTCAGCACTATTTCATCCATCGCGTTGACCACGGCGGTCTTTCTATCCAGGTCAACCTCGAAGACCACCTGGGTTGCCCCACCATCCGGCAACCCGATGGCCTTGAACTCAATGGTCGCGAATCTGAAGGGCGCCTGGTCTGCGGATAGCGGAGTGAAAGTAAGGGCGGGGAAGAAGGCGGTGCCGTCTCCGTTTTCGATGGCAGGGCTTCCTATGGGGATTGGAAGGGTGGCAACATCGTGGGTAACCCCGAATCCACCGAAGGACACGGATGGACGGCGTGAGGACAGCGGAAGGGGGTGGGTGAGGGAGCTACAGGGGAGATGGCCTGGGGTCTTGGGGTAGATGGGGAGGCCGGCGGAGGGTCTTCAGGCGCCGCACAGGGCCCCTAAGGCCCTATGCGGGAGTTGCGATGCGCGGGATGGCGAGAGGATACGCAGCAGGGGACTCTCGCGACCGGGGTGGCGCGAGATTGCGGGGACGTTGGGTCAGTTGCAGGCTGGCCGTCAGGCCGGGAATGGAATGGCTTGCAGCCGGGCCAAGGCGCGACTGAACTGGGTTTCCCAAGGCCAGCGCCGGGGGAGATGCAAAGTGAGGCGGCGCGCCGAGCGGGTGATCCGTCCCACCAGAGCGAAGACCCGCCGCCTGAGGGTCTTGGTGGTCACGATCTGCTGACCCAGGCCGATGCGGGCTGTCCAGCGGGCCAGGTTATGCGCCATCACCTGGACCGCCAGCCAGGCGCCGTTGGCGGCGAAGCGCCCCGACGGCATGTGGTTCAGCCCGACGCCGTACTTGAGGTCGCGTATGGCGTTCTCGACCTCGGCGTGGCGGCGATGATCGGCCTCCAGTTCCAGCGTCTCCCCATCGCGGTCGGTGATGAAGGCGTGATAGCTGTATCTGGCGAAGAGGGCAAGCTGGGAACCGGGCGTCGGCTTCACCCGCCGGACAATGAGCCGCACCGGCGCGGCGTCCGGCTTGGTCTGGAACGGGGTGTAAGTCGTCTCGGCGACATCGGCGGCGCCGTCCATCCAGTAGGGAATGGGAGTCCAGTCCTCCTCTGGTATCGCCTCGATCAGGTCCCGCAGGCTGGCGCGCTGGCGGATGGTGATAGAGAAGCGGACATCCATTTCCCGGCAGGCGGCAACGACAGTGTGGGCGTAGAAGCCGCTGTCGGCCCGCACCGTGAGTTGTCCCCTGGCCCCGCCGTAACGCACCCGCCCCACCGTCTCACGCAGGAAGTGGGCGGCGCCACGGGCGGTGTTGGCCCGGCCCTCGCGCAGCCGGGACATCAGCACCTCGCCGGTGCCGGCGGCAATGGCCAGCAGCGGGTGATAGCCGCGGGCGCCGGTATAGCCGTGGTGGCGCGCTCCCTCCTTGTCCAGTCCATAGGTCTCGCAGATGGTCGAGTCCAGGTCGATGGTCAGGGGCGAGTCGCCGGGTCCGGCCCCAGCGGCCCAGGCCCGGGCCAACAACTGGCGGCTCACGCGGTCGAGTTGACGGACATGCCCCCACCGGAAGCTGCGCAGGAAGGTCCCCAGGGTGGATGGCGCCTTGACCACGCAGCCTAGAACACCGACCGTCCCACCAGCGCGCAGCGCATCGGCGTCGTCGATGCAGTCGCCGCCTGCCAGCGCGGAAGCGACCAGCGTCAGCATCTTGTCCCCAGTGTTCGCCCGTCCCGGCGCTCCGCCGAGGTCAAGGTGATGGTCGACGAGTTCCCGCAGGCCCAGGTGCCGGGCTAGGGTGGCCGGCAGGAGCAGGCCGGCATTGGCCACCAGGCGATGGTCGTCAAAGAGGATGCGGATACGGTCGGGTTTGTTCTGTGGCAGCATCTATTGGGTGCTCCTTGTTTCCGGGCTGGTTTCTGTTCCAAAACCATTATCCCAGATTCAGAGGAGCACCCGATGGCTTCTTCAAGGACTGTCCCCAAGGCCGTCCTTCGGTGGATTCGGGGTAACGTTTACGACCTCCAAGACGTCGGGGTCGAACCTTATGGCGAGCTGCGCAGCGGCTATGTTTTCTGCGCCGTTGGGCTCTACCCGCACATCGAAGGATATCGTCTGCCCCACGGATATCGGCTGGCTGGTAGTTGACACCATTACAATGCCCACAGGACCGCCTGGGGTTGGAGTGGGCGTCCTAGTGGGTGAGGATTGTGGTGGTACTGTAGTAGAGGTCGGCGTCGGTACAGCTGTAGGAGTAGGTGTAGGCGTAGAAGTAGGAGTAGGAGTAGGCGTGGGGGTCGGTTCGGTGACCGGAGTCGGAGTCGTCGTTGGGGTAGGCGTAGGCGTCGGTGACTCCTGGGTAGGTGTGGCGGTCGCTCCTGCCGTAGGAGAGGACTCTACCGCGCGTGTCGGAGTTGGTGTCGGCCGAGTGGTGGGAGTAGGGGGCGGGGCCCTCGTGGGCCCCGGGGAGGGTGTTTCGGCCGCAGGGGTGGCAGTGGGCGTACCAACAGGGGTGGCTTCGCCCGATGGGGAGGGCGTCCGACCCATGGGTGTGACAGTTGGCTCCTGCGTTGGGGTAGTTGTTGGTTGTGCAGTCGCGTCAGCAACGATACGTGTCGGTGTGGGGGTCGGCGTTGGCGTGGAGTGGGGGATAGGGGTGCTGGGAGAAGTGGGGGTGGCGGTAGGGGATGTCGTAGGAGAATCACCGCCACAGTTAAGGGAACTCCCAATGAGGAGCCCGGCGCCGAGCAGAAGGAGGAGGCATGACCTCCACCGATAGAGGAGATCAGACCTGTTCCGTATCATTGTCCGCTGCTGGCCGAGTGCGGCGGTGACCGACCTGGCATGACATACGAAGAAGAAAGAACGCCGATCTCAGCAGAGATGTTGGCCAGTACATCTCAACCGGATAGGATCCATATGCTAGGAATTTCATCGGCTATATCTTGTACTTCCGTAGCAGCTGTCGGGCTATCACCAGGCGCTGAATCTCGTTGGTGCCCTCTCCGATGATCATGAGCGGCGCTTCGCGATAATACCGTTCCACAGGGTACTCTTTAATGTAACCATAACCTCCATGGATACGCATAGCCTCCAGCGTCACTTCGGCGCAGATCTCGCTGGCGAAGAGCTTGGCCATCCCAGCCTCCAAGTCTACTCGCTCCCCGGAGTCCTTTTTCGCGGCGGCGTCGTAGGTGAGCAGGCGGGCGGCCTGGATCTTCGATGCCATGTCCGCCAGCTTTAGCTGAATAGCCTGGTGCTGGGCGATGGGAACGCCGAATGTCTTCCGCTGTTGAGCATACTTGATAGCGGCCTCGAAGGCGGCGGTAGCGATTCCCACGGACCTGGCCGCGATGTTGATTCGACCGCCCTCCAGGCTGCTCATTATTTGCTGGAAACCGCGCCCTTCCACGCCGCCCACCAGGTTCTCGGTCGGCACCCGGAAGTCCTGAAAGATCAGCTCACATGTGTCCAGACCCCGGTACCCAAGCTTGTCGAGGTCTCGACCGACCTCGAAGCCCGGTCCCTTCTCTGCTATGAAACAGCTGATGCCCTTGTGAGCGGGTACCGCGTCCTTGTCAGTCTTGGCAACGACGGCAAAGGTGTCGCCGTACCTGCCGTTGGTTATGAACATCTTGGTCCCGTTGAGGACGTATTCCTCACCGTCTCGGACTGCCGAAAGCTCTATGGCCTGGGCGTCGCTCCCAGCGTTGGGCTCCGTGAGTGCAAGCCCACCCCGCTTGTCCCCTCTGGCCATGGCTGGTAGGAATCGCTGCTTCTGTTCCTCGGTCCCGTACTCTGAGATTACGTGGGTCATGATGTGGTGGGTCCCGATGACCCCGCTGACGCTCATCCAACCCTTGGACAGCTCTTCGAAGATTATGGCGAAGGTAGTATAGTCCAACCCCATTCCCCCGTACTCCTCGGGTAAGGTTATGCCGAAGAGTCCCATCTCTTTCATCTTTTCGACCAGCTCGGCGGGGAATATGTCGTCACGCTCGTATTCACTTGAGACGGGGTCAACGTCGCGTCGAACGAAATCGCGCACCATGTTTACGATTTGAGTTCGAGCTTCTTCCGGTGTCTTGGTGATCACTGGTTGCTCCTTATACTCTGAAAATCTGATCCCTCCCGGGACAGCACGGAATCAAGACCTTTCGGTTAGGCTGAGCATCGGCGGAGGCGCAGGCTACGAGGCCGCTGCTTTCACTTGAGGCTGCCGGGGCTGGACAGGCGTCAACGAGGTAATTGTACTAGCGAACTCACATTCTTTCAACCAGGTGTACTCGTCCAAGGAGGGAGGAATACCCTCGGAAGGATACCCAATCCTCGCGGCCAGTTTCGGGGAGACCGGCAGCCCCCGTGGGGAGTAATAGGCGTATTGCCATCGAGAGGATCATCGAGTATAATAGCCTGCGGTTAAAGTTTGGGGCACCCGTGGCACACCTTATTCTCGTTACCTGCGGCGCTGGATGACCTCGACTAAGCCAATCAAGAGTTAGAAGGAGGTCATCCCTTGACCACCCTATCAGACAAGTCCCTGACCTGCGTAGAATGCGGCGCTACCTTCCTGTTCACATCGGGCGAGCAGGAGTTCTTTGCCTCCAGAGGGTACACCAACGAGCCGAAGCGCTGCCCTCAGTGCCGCGACGCCCGCAGATCCCAGCAGCGCGGGTACGGCCAGGGGCCCCGAGAGATGCATCCAGCGGTCTGCGCCCAGTGCGGCGCCGATACAATGGTGCCTTTTAGGCCCAGAGGCGATCGGCCCGTCTACTGTAGTGACTGCTTTAGCGCTATGAAGTCCGGAACCGGCTAGTCGGATTAGCCCCAACACCTTTCCCGCCGATCGGGAGAGGTGTGCGGACCAGGTTCAACACACCGGCCGCGCCACGACGGCGGGAGACATCCTTCTGCTCAACCAGCGCCCATCAGAAGGTCGCCCGTTTAATTTTCCGTCCTCCACGATAACCCTACCCCGCAGTATGGTCGTCACGGGGTAGCCGCTGCACTCGAAACCCTCCCATATGGAGTAATCGGAGTCCGAGTGCAGGTCGTCCAGAGTCAGCTTCTTCTTCAGGTTGGGGTCGAACAGGACGATATCGGCGTCGCTTCCGACGGATATCGCCCCCTTCCTGGGGTAGAGGCCCAGGGACTTGGCCGCATTGGTGGATGTTATCTCCGCGAAACGTTCGATGGAGACCCTTCCGGTTGAGACCAGTTTTGTGTACGTAACCGGAAGGCGCGTCTCGGTGCCATTGTGTCCTCCGCATATCGTGTCGATCGTGGTCCCATAGAGCTTTTCCGCCTTGTTGGTCGTGAAATCGTCGGTGGCGGTAGTGCAGAGAGAGCCGTCCACCAGGCCTTGCTGGAGGAGGTCCCGGTCCTCTGGGAACTTGATACCCGGGTAGGTGTGATAGGCCGAACCACCGGGCTTCTTGTAATCTTCGCACGTGAACTCAAGGTAGTTGTGACAGACCTCGCCGTACACGGGTAACTCCTGACTGCGGGCCTCGGCTATAGCGGCCACCCCCTCTTTGGCGGTGGTATGGACGAAGTAGAGTGCGGTCTCGGTGTGCCTGGCCAAGCGGATGACCTTCCTAAAGGAAATGTCCTCGGACAGGTTATTGTGCGCCAGGTGCAAGTTGTGAGCCTGGTCTCTGCCCTCTCGCTTGAGCTTCTCCGTCATGTAGGTGACTATATCGTCTTCTTCGGCGTGGACGGCCATGATTGCCCCATGTTTGGCCACCTCCTCGAAAATCGCCCAGAGGTGGCCGTAGGGAACGCGGGCCTTGATGGTGGTAAAGATCTTGAAGCTGGCTACGCCCGATTGAACCGCTTCCCCGATCTGGCCGATCACTCCGGGAGGCACCTCCCCGGCCAGAATGAAGTGGAACGAGAAATCGGTATAGAAGTGTCCCGAGAAGATGCTTTTCCTCCTCTCGAGCTGCTCCATGATTGGGTCCCAGGAGGCTCCCTGGCCGGGATTGACGGGGATGTCCCCCGCGAAGTCGATGACTGTAGTTACCCCCCCGAAAGCGGCGGCGCGGCTGGCGGCCTCTGGGGACTGCCCCATCACGCCGGGTCTCCCTGTCCAAGCCTCCGGAACGGGAATCTGAATATGGGCATGTGGCTCGATCCCTCCCGGGAGGACGAACTTTCCAGTGGCGTCGATGGTCCTTCCCGCCTCCGCCTCCAGCGCCCCCGGTAGGGCCACTGCCGCGATCTGTTCACCCTGGATGCCGACATCCATTGTTCCAACACCCTGGGGGGACACCACCTGGCCTCCCTTGATGATCAAGTCAAGCACAGTTTTCCTCCTGTGTGCGAGTCAATCCTCGTGCAGTAGAGAAATGCGGGGATTGCTCCGAGTGCCCAAAGGGTTTCGCGGCCGGGAACCCAGCATGTCGGGACGGCTACATTTTACTGTGGACACTCATAGCTCCGCAAGCTGAGGCCGGGCGGCACTAGTCGTGTGTCTGCCAAATGGGTTTACAATACGTCAGCGCTCGACGTGGCCCCCCGGTCTGCCTCCTCTCCCTATGGGAGAGGAGGCAGACCGGGGTTCGCGGGGAGGACCTCCTCATATCAGCATTGTAATGCTATATACGAGACACTAGACTAGGGAGACGCCCGGCCGATGTACACCAGGTCGCGGATGGTCTCGTAGGTGCGAGACCCGATCCCCGATACCTCCATCAGCTCCTCAGTGGACTGAAATCCCTCATTGTTGTCCCGATAGTCAATAATGGCCTGGGCCTTTACCTCCCCGATGCCTGGCAGGGTCTCAAGCTGCTCCGCCGTTGCGGCGTTCAGATCGATCCTGCCATCCTCTTCGGCTTCAGCGCTCGTTGCCGCCGTGACCCCTGGTAGGCAGGGCTCTTCCGCTCCAGGAATGTGGTAATGGGCCTCGTCCGTTACCCTTAAAGCCAAGTTCACGCAGGAAAGACGGGCGTCGTCAGTTGCACCGCCCGCCGCTGCTAATGCTTCTACGAGCCTGTCACCCGGATTCAATTCGTAAACGCCGGGAGAGGTGATCGCGCCGCTGATGTGCACCCTCAACTCGGGTGTGGGAGTGGCCGTCGGTAGCGAGATCTCTACTCCTGGGTTGCCGGAGCCGTCAGCTATCAGGAGCACTATCCCAGCCGTTAGGGCGGCCAGGAACAGGGCAAGTAGCACGTAGAGCGATGCCGTCTTTGGTGAAACCATGGCTCAAGCTGAGTACACCGTATTGCCTTAATTCTTGTGGCTGATTATAATGACCCAAGCCCTTGGGTTAAAGAGGAGGTCACCTTTGAGCCCTACTCCGTATGCCTTCTTCCGAGGAGAATACGTTCCCTTGGCCGATGCCAAAGTCGGCATCATGACTCACGCACTGCACTACGGAACGGGGGTTTTTGAAGGCATCAGGGGTAACTGGAACTCGGAGAATCAGACCATCTCCATTTTCCGGCTGAGGGAGCACTACGATCGAATGCTGCGGGGATGCCGCCTCCTCATGTTAGATATCCCCTATTCCCTCGAAGCCCTCTGCGATATTACGGTGGAGCTGGTTGAGCGATGTGGTTACCCCCAGGACATTTACATCCGGCCCCTTGCCTATAAGAGCGCTGAGCTGGTGGCCAACCTGAAGCTCCATGAGCTCGAGAGCGATTTCTGCCTTATGGTGGTGCCCTTTGGCAGCTACCTCGGGACCGACGCCCTGCGCTGTTGCACCTCTTCCTGGAGGCGGGTTGATGACCCGATGATGCCCGCACGGTTCAAGATCTCTGGAATCTATGTAAATAGTATCCTTGCCAAGACAGAGGCGACGCTGGCGGGCTTCGACGAGGCCATAATTCTCAACCAGGACGGGCATGTCTGCGAGGGCTCCGGGGAGAACATCTTTCTTGTAGTGGATGGGCGGATTTACACCCCGCCCATCGAGGACAATGTGCTGCCTGGGGTGACACGCGATACCGTCGTGCAGCTCGCCCGGAACGAACTGGGCTTGGAGGTAGTAGAGGCCCGCATGGACAGGAGCCAGATCTATATCGCCGATGAGTGTTTCCTCACCGGGACCGCCGCCCACATAACGCCAGTGGTAGAGTTGGACAACCGGAAGATAGCCGATGGGAAGGTCGGGCCTATCTCAGCGACGCTGCAGAAGATGTACTTCGACATAGTGGTGGGCAGAAACCCCAAGTACTTGCACTGGTGTACTTCGGCGACCCCCAGGCCGGTTGGCGTATAGCTACCACAGCCCTTGCCCAGGTCTTGATCGGCTAGCAGGCTGATGAAGAAGGGGAGTGCAGAGGGGCGAAGCCTCTTTGCCGAGAGGCTGAGGGTGTCCCTCAGATGTAATTTCTTCCCCCTTCCTGGCCAGGAAGGGGGTCAGGGGGATGGTCGGAAGGGTTGTTCAGCACCCTGATAAATAGAGAATCCAGGGTGGCACGGAGGCCTGGAGTAAAGTGGCCTGGTTTAACGTTTACTGGATCGGCGCTCTCGTAACGGCCTACCTGCTGGGCTCTATCCCTACGGCCTATCTAGCGGGCCGCATAGGCAAAGGGACAGACATCCGGCAGGAGGGAGACCGCAATCCGGGAGCGGGCAACGTCTACCGTGTCCTCGGACCAAAGGTGGGCCTGCTTGTCGCAGTCGTGGACATCGGGAAGGGGGCTTTGGCGGTAGCTGTCGCCAAGATGGTCATGGGAAACATGGCTGGTGAGATGGCCGCAGGGACGCTGGCCGTGGCGGGGCACAACTGGCCCATCTTCCTTCAGCTGCGTGGTGGAAGGGGCGCCGCCAGCACCGTGGGAGTGCTGTTAGTCATGCTGCCGGGTGCGTCGATACCTCTCGCCGTCGCTGCACTACTGCTCCTGCCCATTGTTAGAAGCGCTACCGTCTGCCTCAGCTTAATGATGATACCGCTACCTTTCGTGGCATTGCTGGCTGGCGTGCCTATGCCGCTGGTTGCTTACTCCGCGGGTCTCCCGGTTATGGCGGGCATACGCCACTATTTCAGTTCTAGGGCCTTGCCGCGAGGTGAAAAGGGGCATGCCGAAGGGCAGCCGTTGCCACACGGCTAGTGGGCATGGCGGGGCCTTTCGCTCTTGACTATTTCGTATTCGTGTTTCTGGCCGCCCTCGGGGTGCTCCAGGCGGTGGCCTCGTACCGCTCGCTCCAGGGTATACTCTTCATAAGGTCCCGGCTTCCCGCGTTCCTCGCTGGCTTCGCAACGACGACCTTCGCTTTCCTCTGGTTCTTTTTATCCGAGCCCAGGAACATCCCGGACAGCGAAGGCGGTCTCGATGGGAACCAGATGTCCGGGCTGTTTGCGGTGGCGGCGGGATCGGCGCTGCTGCTGACCCTTATCCTCTCCTCGATAAGTAACCACCGCTCGCTGGGTAAGGGGGGTGGGCAGTTTAGCTCCGGCCTGGAGGCCCTCCGGGAGACAACATATCTGAACGCCCTAGTCACGACGCTGAGGGACCTATGGAAGCGCTACGAGAGATAGACGCTAACGTAGTAGTGTGGCTCAACGAATGGGCCGGTCGCTCTTCGATTATGGACGCGGCGGTGAGAGTCATCGTGAGCGACTACCTCATACCAGCGTCCATAGGACTGTGTCTCATGGCGATGTGGTTCGCAGGGAAAAATCCCCAGACCAGAGATACGCAGCATCGGGCGGTCATTACTGCGCTGGCCGCCGTGGGATTCGCCAGCCTGGTGGTATTGATCCTCAATGATCACTTCCACAGACCCAGGCCTTTTGTGGACCACGATCTGACCGTCCTCCTCTACCGGCCCACCGACCCCTCCTTTCCCGCACACCCGGCGGCCGTCGCGTTCGCCATGGCGGCCAGTGCGTGGCAGGGCAGCCGTAAGCTGGGGACTCTGGTCTACGGCTTCGCCTTGCTATGGGGAATCTCCCGGATATACGCCGGAGTGTTCTATCCCATGGATGTACTGGCTGGCGCTGCGATAGGTGTTGGGATGAGCTACCTGGTGGCCTTCGGGCTGAAGCTCATAGAGCCCGTGCCCACTCTCGTTCTGCGGGGCGCCAAAACATTGCATCTGGCGTAGCGGAGGTGCTGAAAGTCCGTCGCGCCGCCAGGGACCGAAGGTCGGCTTTGGTCTGTTACCATTTGACCGGCTAAGTTAATAGGACAGTTCCACCAGCGGCGCTCGTGGCATCTCAAAGCAGCCCGTTAGGTTGACAATACATAGAAGTGCTGAGCCATATCGTATATAGTAGAATACGGGCAGCGGGACAGGGGTAGGTGGCACACGCGCTTCTCGCTCTCATCCTGGGACCAAGGGCCCGAACAATTTCCGCGGGTAAGGACTATGGCTGACATACGGCAGCGCCTGGAACAGCTGAAGAGGGAGCGGGAGGTCGTCGAATGGAGCGGCACGTTCGAAGAATATCTGAATAGAGTCGCCGCCGACCCAGGCCTCCCTCGTCGCTCTCACGCCCGCATCTACGACATGATCCAGTGGGCTGGAGTTACCCAGGGAAGGGACGGCGCCCCCAAGTATGACCTGTTCGCCGGCGAAATGTTTGGACTCGATAAGGCCATCGAGGAAATCGTCCGGTACTTTTACGCAGCCACCCAGAGCCGGGAAGCCGCAAAGCGCATCCTCTTCCTTGTGGGTCCCCCAGGCAGCGGCAAGTCCACGATAGTCGACCTCCTTAAAGACGGGTTGGAGCGCTACAGCCGCACCGATCAGGGGGCTTTGTATGCCATAGAGGGCTGCCCATTACAGGAGGAACCGCTGCACCTTGCGCCTCTGGATCTGCGCCGGGAGATAGCGGAGGAGCACGGAGTCAATATAGACGGGGATCTTTGCCCGCGGTGTCGCCACATCCTCCAAAGCTACTATGGCGGGGACGTAGCCTTGGTCAGGGTGAAGCGGATGACCTTCACACGTGCGCCCGCGGTAGGTATGGGGTCCTTCTTTCCAACCGGGTCCTGGGAGCGGGACATATCCAGGCTTATCGGCGCCGCCCTTCCGAAGGACCGTGTGAGTGGGCCAGGCGACGCTATCCAGTTGGGCGGTGAGTTTGAAGCAGCCAACAGAGGGATAATGGAGCTCCGGGACATTTTCAAGTGCGATGCCGGCCTTTTGTCGGTCTTAAAGAGTGTCGCCGGAGACGGGGCCTTCCGCCTCACTGGCGATGGCCCCTTACAGCTTGATGAAGTCCTCGTGGCTTATTCCACCGAGGAGGATTACCGCGACTTCTCGGACAAAGATGGGGCGGGGGGCCTTCTGGACCGGGCCGTCGCCGTGCGGGTACCATTCAGTCTGCAGGCGAGTGACGAGGCCGAGATATACTCAAGGCTGCTGCCCGTGCCTCGCCCCACCCGGACAAGTGACTCAGCGTACAGGGGTAAAATCTCTCCTCCTGCCCTGCGGGTAGCGGCAACGCTGGCCGTGCTGTCTCGCCTGGACCGGACTACCCGCGTAGGCGGTCTCCCTAGAGTATCCCTGCTGGAGAAGGTAAGGCTATACGATGGGCAAGTGATACCCCCCTATACCGTGGAATCCGTAGAGAAACTACGGCGAGAGAGTCCAGGAGAGGGTATGGGCGGGCTGTCTCCACGATTCGTCGCGAATCGGCTTGCCGACGCCATGGCCAGCACAAAGGGCTGCTTGACGCCGCTGAGAGCCCTTGAGGCCCTGGTAGAAGGGCTGATGGAGCGGGCAGGGAATGACGAGGAGAGCCGGAATTGGGCGATGGCCTTGGCCTCGGAAGCGTTTGTCGACTATAAAGAGCTGGCCATGAGGGAAGTGCAGCGCGCCTCGGCCGAGGAGTTCGAGGAGAAGGCTGACCAGTTGTTTGACTCCTATGTGGAGAACGCTGAGCTCTATTGTGCCGGCGAGACCTCCTCCACCGACCCGGCAACGCAATTGGACGAAAAGCTGCTGAGGAGGTTGGAAGGTGCTGTCCAACTCCGGGATGTGGAAGCCCACCGTCTTCGGGAGGAGGTCTGCCGGAAGGTCCGGGCTCCTGGTCTCCCTGCGCCGGATTACAGCTCCATACCTGTGCTAAAGTTGGCCATCGAGAACGCCATTTCCCCGAGTCGAGATGAGCTAAAGCTAAGTTTGAACCCGGAAACCAGGGATCCTGAGCGGTTTTATCACCGGGAACGGATCAACCAGAGGCTCGTGGAGAAGTATGGGTACTGCCAGGAATGTGCCCGTGACCTCATGAGTTTTGTGTGGGCTACCCTCAGTGGCAAGGGCGCTCCAAAGGTGGCAAAGGGCAAAGTGACCCGGGAGGGTAAACAATGGATCGGCGGAACGGGCTCAGCCGTTGGTCTCTGAAGTAATGGTATAAAAATGGCACCGCGGGTCCTCACTCCGGCCTGCGGCCACCCTTCTCCCTCAGAGAGAGGAGCCAGGGGTGAGGGACTCTCGATGAGAATGACCCTTAGGCACTGACAGATTCGGGCCGTGAGGTGACCAAGCGTGGCGGTTCGTCAGGTGGAACTTAGATACAACCCCGCTGAGATCGACCAGAAGTGGCAGAAGCGATGGGAGACGGACGGACTCTACCGAGTTCGGGATGATGACCCAAAGCCCAAATGGTTCGAGCTCACCATGTACCCATACCCTTCCGGCGACCTGCACATAGGCCACTGGTACGCCATGGCGCCCTCCGACAGCCATGCCCGCTTCCGGCGGATGCAGGGGTACAACGTTCTCCATCCTATGGGGTTCGACGCCTTTGGACTGCCAGCTGAGAACGCGGCGATCAAGAGGGGAATCCACCCTTATGCCTGGACCATGAGCAATATAGAGAACATGCGCCGGCAACTGGGGAGCATGGGGGCCATGTACGACTGGGACCGGGAGGTAGTCTGTTGCCTCCCCGAGTACTACACTTGGAACCAGTGGTTCTTCCTCAAACTCTACGAACAAGGCCTGGCTTACAGGGCGAAGGCCCCGGTGGTGTGGTGTCCCTCCTGCCAGACGGTCCTGGCCAATGAGCAGGTGCTGAACGGCAGGTGCGAGCGGTGTGACACCCCGATTACCCGGCGCGACCTGGCCCAGTGGTTCTTGAAGATAACTGCCTACGCCGACCGCCTCTTGGACTTCAGCGGACTCAAGGACTGGCCGGACAAAATCCTGGTGATGCAGCGCAACTGGGTGGGTCGAAGTGAGGGCGTGGAGATCAGCTTCGATATCTCCCACTGCGGTCTGGATGAAACCGAGATACGGACCTTTACTACGCGCATAGACACCATCTTCGGAGTCACCTTCCTGGTGCTGGCTCCGGAGCATCCCCTGGTCGAGAAGCTCACGACTCCGGACCGCCGGGCGGAAGTCGAAGCGTACGTGCAGGAGGCCCGTCGCCAGACGGAGCTAGAGCGGCTGGCCGCCGAGAAGGAGAAGACGGGGGTATTCCTGGGCAGCTATATCACCAACCACCTCAATGGGGAGAAGGTCCCCATCTTCATCGCAGACTATGCGCTGATGAGCTACGGCACGGGGGCTGTGATGGGGGTCCCAGCCCATGACCAGCGGGACTTCGAGTTCGCCCAAAAGTACGGGCTGACCATAAGGGTGGTTATTTCCCCCCCGGATTGGGACGGGGAGCCGCTAAGCGAGGCCTATCTGCAAGAGGGCGTAATGGTGAACTCGGGCTGGTTCGACGGACCGCCCAGCGCCGAGGGGATGGATAGTATCGCCGATTTCGTGGAAAGCCGGGGCTGGGGAAAGCGGAGCGTGTCCTACCGCCTCAGGGACTGGCTTATATCACGCCAGCGCTATTGGGGCACACCCATACCCATGGTCTACTGCGATGTCTGCGGGACGGTGCCGGTGCCCGAGGCCGATCTTCCGGTGCTGCTCCCTCCGGATGCCGAATTCAAACCCACGGGGGAGTCCCCCCTGGCCATGCACGAGGGTTTCGTCAACACCTCATGTCCACGCTGTGGCGGCGCGGCCAGGAGAGAGACCGACACCATGGACACTTTCGTGGACTCCTCGTGGTACATGGAGCGTTTCACCAGCCCAAAGTACGACGCGGGCCCTTTTGACCCCGAGGTCCTCCGCCAGTGGATGCCGGTACGGCAGTACACCGGCGGGGCCGAACACGCCGTCATGCATCTGCTGTATTCCCGGTTCTTCACCAAGGCCCTTCGAGACATCGGCCTGGTGGAGTTCGATGAACCGTTTCTTCAGCTGTACAACCAGGGAGTCATCCTGGGTGAAGACTCGGAGAAAATGAGCAAGAGCCGTGGGAACGTGGTCAATCCTGATGAGCATGTTAAGAGCCTGGGCGCCGATTCTGTCCGATGTTTCTTGATGTTCCTGGGTCCATGGGACCAGGGTGGACCCTGGAGCACCGCGGGCATGAATGGGGTAGCCCGCTGGCTAAACCGTGTCTGGGAGGTCTCCCAACGAGACCCATCGACAAGGCCCGCTCAAAGGCCCGAGGATCACGAGTTTTGGGACCAATGGAATCGGACGGCCACGCGTACCCTGCACCAGACGATTAAGAGGGTGTACAGGGACCTGGACAGGTTCAAATTCAACACTGCCATCGCCGCGCTGATGAGCTACACCAACCATTTGAACAGGCTCTGGGAGGCCCCGGAAGGCGTGAACGAAAGCCTTTGGCTCGAGGGGATCGAGAGTTTTCTCCTCATGATGGCGCCCTTAGCCCCCCACGTGGCAGAAGAGCTCTGGGAGCGCACCGGCCACCCGTATAGCATCCATAACCAGATGTTCCCTGAATGGGATGATGAGCTGGCTGCAGATGAGGAAATAACGTTGGTGGTGCAGGTGAATGGGAAGCTGAGAGACAAGATAGCCGTGCCGGCGGACATCTCAGAAGAAGAGGCGAGGAACAAGGCCCTGGAGAGCCTGAGGAAGAGGAACTATATCGACAGCGAAAGGCAGCCTGATAAGATATTCTACGTGCCAGGGCGCCTGGTGAACGTAGTGGTGCGGGAGAAATCGGTGTTGTGATATACTCCAATGCACCGAATCAGGCCTCCACGCCTCCTCAGGGGTAGCGCTGGAGGAAGGACGAATATATGGCACCGGAAATCACCTTTAGAGCTGGCGGCACCGTCACCGACCCTCAGGGGTTCACTGCGGGCGCAACCTACGCCGGCCTCAAGACCTACGCCGAAGACAAACTGGACCTGGGCATGCTACTTTCCCAAGTGGCCGGGACGGTCGCCGGCGTGTTCACCACCAGCGCGGTCATATCTCCTTCGGTCACGCTTACTCGGGAGCGGGTCTCCCAGGGGAAGGCCAGAGCCCTAGTCGTCGTCAGTGGGATCGCCAACGCATGCGTTGGGGAGCAGGGCCTGGCCGACGCTCAAGATATGGCCTCCCAGGCGGCGAGGCACTTGGGACTGCAACATGAAGAGATGCTGGTCGGCAGCACTGGAATCATCGGGGTAGAACTGCCGATGGCCCTTATACGGTCAGGAATTGGCCGAGTAGAGCTATCCAAGGACGGCGGTCACGACCTAGCCAGGGCCATCCTCACCACCGATACCAGGCCGAAGGAGGGATCGGTATCTTTTGAAGTGGGAGGCAAGGCGGTAACCATAGGGGGGATCACAAAGGGCTCAGGCATGATCCACCCCAACATGGCCACCATGCTCTGTTACCTGACGACCGACGCGGAGATAGGTAGCGCCTATTTGCGAAAAGCCCTCAAACAGGCCGCGGACTCCACCTTCAACATGCTGTCCGTGGACGGCGACACAAGCCCGAGTGACACCGTTCTCATCTTTGCGAACGGGAGTGCGGGAGCGGGAGCTATCGACGAGGGATCCCCCGAGGGTAACCTGTTCGAACAGGCCCTCAACCAGATGTGTATCTACCTGGCCAAAGAGATCGCCAGGGATGGGGAAGGGGCCAGCAAACTGATTGAAGTCACCGTCGAAGGGGCCACCAGTATTGCATCGGCGCGATTGGCGGCCAGAACGGTGGTGTCCTCCAGTCTGGTTAAGACGGCGGTCCACGGCGCCGATCCCAACTGGGGAAGGATCATTGCGGCCGTTGGCAGGAGTGGCGCGGATGTGGACGAGGGAAAGATCGCCCTTTACGTTAACGACGTTTGCATCATGGAAGGCGGCCGGCCCATTCCATTCCATAGAGATGGGGTGGTGGCCCTTATGCAGGGTACCGAGGTGTCTTTTCGTATCAAGCTCAATCTCGGCGAGGGCCAAGCCACGGCTTGGGGGTGTAACCTCAGCGAGGAGTATGTGACCTTTAACAGTGCCTACACTACCTGATACCGGCTGCCCACGGTGTAGGGGACGGACCGAGGAGCTGCCCAGTTAGAAGGCGGGCCTCGCCGAATGGCCACAATCCCCTGTTGAATCGCGCGGACCACACAGCGGCGATCTCAGCGTATCACATAGCTCCTCTGAAGATATGGTGGCGTCACCGGTTTCCAAACAGTAGCCAAGGATGTAGTATTGAGTGGCAGTTAGCCCACCATCGAAAATGGTAGTCGTTAAGATCGGGGGCAGCACCCTGGGCAGCCACGATACTACGCTGGAGGACTTGGCGGCCCTGCAGCGACGCGGAGTGAACCTGGTGGTTGTTCATGGAGGAGGCCAGATCATATCTCAGTGGATGCGGCGCCAGGGAACCGTACCCCGATTCATCCGAGGACTGAGGGTCACCGACGCCAAGAGCCTGGAGATCGTTACGGCGGTCCTGACGGGTCTTGTGAACAAGCAGCTTGTCGCGTCCTTGATGGCCCTGGACGCCAAGGCGTTGGGACTGAGCGGGGTTGACGGAGGGCTCCTCGAGGCTCGGGTGTTCGACGAGGACCTGGGGTACGTGGGTGAGGTGACAGCCGTGAATCCTCAACCCATTCTCCAAGCCCTTCAAGGGGGTTACATACCTCTGGTGGCTCCCATCGGGTTACATCCGGTGGACAGCTCCAGGTATTCGGGTTCAATTCTTAACATAAACGGGGACACTGTTGCCGGCGAGTTGGCCTATGCCATATCTGCTGAAAGGCTGATATTCTTGACCGACGTGGGGGGCGTAATGGACAGCGCCGGCAGGGTTATCCAGCGCCTTAACGCGAGAAGCGCGAAGCTATTGCTTTCGTCCAGTGTAGTCAAAGGCGGGATGATCCCCAAGCTGGGAGCTTGCATCCGCGCCGTCGAGAGAGTGGCCGTCACTGACATCATTGACGGCCGGGAGCCCGGAGCGCTGATGGAATGCATGGGAGTGGCGACCGTTGGTACACGGATAACCAGGTAACCCGCCAAGTCCCCGGGAATGGGGACTGTCGGTGAGCGGCGCGCCACCAGATCTTGAATTGTAGAGAGGTCTAATTTGAGTACTAATGGAGATGGGTCCCCTCCCTGGGGCGACAGAGAGGCCCTAGAGATCAGAGAACGTAGCGTCAAGCTGATAGCCAGAGTTGCCGTCGCGATCGTTTCCCTGATCTTGATCGTCGTACTGCTCTCTGTCGTCAAAGGGATTTACACCGACTTGCTCTGGTTCGGCTCCCTGGACTTCCGCAGCGTGTACACCAAGATCCTGTGGACGCGCGTCTGGCTATTCTTTGTCGGCACGATCGTCGCGGCCATTCTGCTAGCGGCGAACCTCTACCTCGCCTTCCGCTTTTCGAGGGGAGAGTCGATTCTAGCCGTCCCACTGGAGGTGTACAGGCTCGCCCGCTCCGGGGTGATTGCCGGAACGGTTGTGGTGGCCTTGGTCATGAGCGTGGTGTTTGGATTCGTGGCCCAGGGCCGGTGGGAGACGTTCCTCGTCTATTTCAACCGGGTGCCTTTTGGCATAGAGGACCCCCAGTTCCACAAGGACATGTCCTTCCATGTGGCTGTCATGCCGATATTCCACTTCATACAGGGCTGGTTCATGGGTCTAGTCATCGCGATACTTGTTGCTGTGGTCGCCCTATACCTTGCGATCTTCGCCCTAAGAGGTATAAAGCTAACCATCACTCCCAAGATCACAGGTCACGTGGCGATCCTTGGTGCGTTTTTGATGCTCACCATAGCCGCGGCCCATTACCTGGATATTTTCGAGCTGGTCTTCTCGGGTAGGGGAGCGGCCCCGGGGGCGGGCTATACGGATGTCAACGCCAGGCTCCCAGTGCTGTGGCTATTGGTTGCCATCGCCCTGGTGTCGGCTGCGGGTTTCGTCTTGAGCAACTTCTATGGGGGACAGAGGCTGATTATAGCCTCCTTCTCCCTTTGGGCCGTCCTGGCTGTTTTGGCCGGAGGCATATACCCGACGCTTTTCCAGCGGGTCAGGGTGAGGCCGAACGAGTTTACCCGGGAAGAGCAATACATCGATCGGGCCATTCAGTTCACCAGAGCGGCTTACCAACTGGATGTGATCGAGGAGAAGCAGTTTGCATATACCGAAGATGTGACGGCTGAGACGATAGAGAACAACCCTGAGACCATATCCAATATCCGGCTCTGGGACCACCGGCCCCTTCGCCAGACCTACAATCAGATACAGACCTTCAGGCAATACTATACTTTTGTCGGCGTCGACGTGGACCGGTACCGATTCCCCGACGGAGACTTCCGCCAGGTGATGTTGTCAGCGAGGGAGCTGTCTCCAGAGGACCTGGAGCTGGACGCCCAGAATTGGGTCAACCGCAAACTAGCCTACACTCATGGCTTCGGAGTGGCCATGAGCCCGGTGACCGACTACACCGAGGAAGGGAGGCCGGAGTTTTTCCTGAAAAACGTGCCTCCCGAGGATCCTCTTGGCAGGTTGAAGGTGTCAAGGCCGGAGGTGTACTACGGCGAGAATACGAAGGGGTTCGTAATCGTAAATTCCGAAACCGAGGAGTTTGACTTTCCCGGTCCGGAGGGGACCCCGCAATTTACCAATTACGCCGGCATTGGAGGAGTAAAAATCGGGTCGTTTCTACGGAGGATCGCCTACAGCTGGCAGCTCCTTGACTTCAATATCTTGATAAGCGGACAAATTACCGGGGAGAGCCGAGTCCAGTACAGGAGGGAAATACAGGATCGGGTAAGCACGATAGCGCCGTTTCTGCACCTGGATTCCGACCCATACCTCGTGTTGGGGGACACCGGAAGGATGTGGTGGATTCAGGATGCCTACACGACAACCGACCGCTATGCGTATTCCCAGAACCTCCTCCTGGGTGATTTCAATTACATTCGCAATAGTGTCAAGGTGGTGATAGACGCATATAACGGCACTGTAGATTTCTTCATAATTGAGCCGGAAGATCCATTAATACAGATCTACGACAAGGCGTTCCCTGACATGTTCAAGGATTTCGACCGGATCGATGAGCTGGACACCGGCTTACGGGACCACATACGCTATCCCATAGACCTGTTCGCTGCCCAGGCAGAGATAAATCTCCGCTACCATATGCGGAACCCGCAAGATTTCTTCCTGCGAGAGGACCTCTGGGCCACGGCGCGGGAGGTCTTCGAGACATCCATCAATACTCAGGATATCGAGCCATACTACATCATCATGAAGCTGCCGGGTGAGGAGGAAGAGGAGTTCGTTCTGCTATTACCCTTTACTCCCGGGGGAGTGGAGAAGAAGAACATGGTCGGGTGGATGGCCGCCCGCAGCGACGGGGAGAACTATGGGAAACTGGTTACGTTCCTGTTTCCCAAGAATCTGCAGGTGTTCGGCCCAGAGCAGATAGAAGGCCGAATTACCGGCGACGATGAGATCGGCAAGGAATTGAGCCTCCTCTGTCCCGAGGGGAAGCTGTGCATCAGAGGGAATCTCCTGGCTATCCCGATAGACGATTCGGTCTTGTACGTAGAGCCGCTCTATATTCGAGCCCAGGCACTTCCCCTCCCCGAGCTGAAGAAGGTGATCGTGGCCGATGCCAACAAGGTAGTTATGACGAATACCCTTTGCGATAGCCTCGGGTTGTTGGTAGAGAAGCCGGTCATGACGGACAGCCTTTGCAAAGATGTTGACTGGGAACGAGTGCTCGGAGTTGGACAAGGTACTGTGGGATCTGGAACGCCGGCGCCCGACGACACCCCCGGCCCGGGGCTCTCAGACGTCCGGCGAGAGCTGGACCTGGCTGGTGAGGAGGTTGAGCGCCTGAGAGACAGCCTCACAGCCCTCGAGGAGGCCCTGAGGAGATTGAACCAGGCCCTGCAGGGAGGTCAACAATGAGCGACGTTTCCGGCTCGGCGCCCCCACAGAGGCGAGGCCAGGCCGACTGGGTCGCGATGGAAAAGCAGTATTACATGTTCACCGTGAGGCGTCAGCCCGTGGTAATCGAACGGGGTGAAGGGACCCGCGTGTGGGACGTCAACGGGAAGGAATACCTGGACTTCACGGCAGGGTGGGCCGTGAACAACCTGGGGCACGCGCATCCGGCCATCACTCAGGCCATCGTGGAACAGGCCGGCGCCCTGCTCCAGACCTCCAACCAGTTCTACACCAAGCCCCAGCTCCTGCTGGCGCAGCTCCTTGTGGAGAATAGCTGCCTCGACAAGGTGTTCTTCTGTAACAGCGGCGCCGAGGCCGTTGAAGGCGTAATAAAGCTGGCCAGGAAATACGGGAGGAAGAACCTGGACGGCGCGTACGAAGTCATCACGGCCAACAACTCTTTTCATGGCCGCACCCTCACTACGGTGGCAGCCGCCGGCCAGCCCCATTATCAGGAGCCCTTCAGACCCCTGATCCCAGGCTTCGTCCACGTGGAGTACAATAGCGTGGAGGCTGTCATAGAGGCCACCAACGAGCGTACCGCCGCCGTTATGTTGGAGCCCATTCAGGGAGAAGGAGGGGTAGTCATTCCCGCGGAAGATTACCTGAAGAGGGTACGAGACTGGTGTGACAGCCGAAATCTGCTGCTTATCCTGGATGAAGTGCAGACGGGCTTCGGTCGTACCGGCACCTTCTTCGGCTACCAACAGTTCGACGTGGAGCCGGATGTGGTCGCTCTGGCCAAGGGATTGGGAGGAGGGGTGCCCATCGGCGCCTTCATGTCCAAGGACTACTGCATGGCACTGGAGCCTGGGGACCACGGCTCAACCTTTGGGGGCAATGCCCTGACCTGTGCAGCCGCATACGCATCGACCAAGTACATCCTTGACCACGACCTTTCCTCTCAGAGCCGGGCCACTGGGGACTATCTGATGGAGCAGCTTCGCAGCCTAAAATCCCGTTCCGACTTGGTGACCGACGTCAGGGGCAGGGGCCTGTTGATCGCGGTGGAGTTCAACGAGGAGATATCCGGCAGGGTGGTCTCGCTTTGCAATGAGGAGGGCCTGCTCTTGAATCCCGTCAGGCCCAACGCGGTACGGTTCATGCCGCCCCTTAACGTCACCAGGGAAGAGGTAGATGGGGCGGTGGTTCGCCTGGAGGCGGCACTGAAGAAGGTATAGGGGACATGAGCCGGGAAGTAAGCGACAAAAAGATCGTTCTTGCTTACAGCGGCGGACTGGACACCTCGGTGGCCATCCGCTGGCTCCAGGAAAAATACCAGGCCCAGGTGGTTACCTTGACCATCGACCTGGGCATGGTCGAGTTGGACGACATAAGGCAGCGCGCCCTAACCATCGGTGCCGCAAAGGCACTGACAGTTGACGGGAAAGAGGCATTTTACCGGGATTTCATCTCCCCTGCCCTTCAAGCGGGTGCGATCTACGAAGGGGAGTACCCGCTGGCCACTGCCCTGGGGCGCCCCCTCATAGCCCGCAACTTGGTCGAGACGGCCCGCAAGGAAAAGGCTTACGCCGTTGCCCACGGCTGCACCGGCAAAGGCAACGACCAGGTGCGCATAGACGTGAGCGTTGCGGCGCTCGCCCCAGACCTTCAGGTGATCGCGCCGATCCGCGAGTGGGGTATGAACCGTGAGGAGGAAGTGGAGTACGCCCACAAGCATGACATACCAGTGCCGGAAGGCAGGAATATCTACTCCGTGGACGAGAACCTGTGGGGGAGAAGTGTCGAGACTGGCGACCTGGAGGACCCCTGGAAAGAGCCGCCCGAAGACGCCTTCGCCTGGACAAAGCCCGTGAACGCCACGCCCGATGAGCCGGTTTACCTGGAGATAGCCTTCCAGAAAGGTCTTCCCTTCTCGCTTGATGGAGAAGAGATGGAAGGCGTGGACCTGGTCCGTCACCTGAACAGTCTGGGTGGAGAGCACGGGGTCGGCAGAATCGACCACGTCGAGAACCGGCTGGTGGGCATCAAGTCCAGGGAGGTCTACGAAGCGCCGGCCGGTGTCGTGCTCCACTCAGCCCACAAGGCGCTGGAGGCGATGACGCTGAGCAAGGAGCAAGCACGTCTCAAGGCCCGCATCGTCCAGGAGTACGCCGATGTGGTCTACAACGGCCTCTGGTTCACCCGGCACCGCCGCGACCTGGATGCCTACGTGCGGAGCACCCAGGAGTACGTCAGCGGCACGGTTAGGGTAAAGCTGCTCAAGGGCAGATGTAGTGTGGTGGGGAGAGGATCTCCCCATGCCCTCTACAGTCACGACCTGGCCACCTACGACCGCGGCGACAAATTCGACCATCGGGCGTCGGAGGGGTTCATCTCCATCTACGGGCTCCCGGTACGTACCCAGGCCAGGGTACAGGAGGACCGCGAGGAGTAGTAAGGATATCCGCTACACCGTCCATGGTGTACTGAGATAAATCCCAGGGCTGATGGACATCAATAATGAGCGATAGGGGCCACAACTACACCGCATCCCTGCATTATGACCGGCGATTGTACAAGGAGGACATCGCCGGTTCAATAGTCCATGCCCGGATGCTGGCGAAGCAAGGGATCATTTCTGACAATGAGGCCACTCTAATCGTCGAGGGTTTGGCGTCCATCCGTGAGGAGATCGAGGGCGAAACCTTTCCCTGGAAGGTCGAGCTGGGAGATATCCACATGAACGTGGAGGCCCGGCTGCACGAGAAGATCGGTAGCGAAGTGGCCGGGAAGCTGCACACCGGGCGTTCCCGCAACGACCAGGTGTGCGTTGACATGAGGATGTACCTCAAGGGGAGTATCCGCGATACCCTCGGTGGATGTCGAGCTCTCCAGAAGGCTCTGCTGGATGTGGCCGAGAACCACAAGGATGTGGTGATGCCCGGCTATACCCACCTTCAGAGGGCTCAGCCTGTGCTGTTTGCCCACCACCTCCTGGCCTATTTCCACATGCTTCAGCGGGACTGCACCCGCTTCCTGGACTGCTTCAAGCGGACCGACGTTCTCCCGCTAGGCAGCGGAGCGCTGGCAGGGGTCCCTTATCCCTCGGACCGAGAGTTCCTGGCAAGGGAGCTGGGCTTCTCTCAAGTCAGTCCTAACAGCATGGACGCAGTGTCCGACAGGGATTTCCTCGTGGAGTACCACAGCGCCGCGGCCATATGCATGATGCACTTGTCCAGGCTGGCGGAGGAGATCGTGATCTGGTCCTCACAGGAGTTCGACTTCATAGCGCTCGCTGAGGGCTTCGTTTCAGGGAGCAGCATCATGCCCCAGAAGCGGAACCCCGACGCCGCGGAGCTGGCCCGAGCCAAGACTGGCCGCGTGTACGGCCACCTCATGGGCCTTTTGACGGTACTCAAGGGCCTCCCCCTCACCTACAACCTGGACATGCAGGAAGACAAGCAGGGAACATTTGACACAGTGGACACGCTGTTAGCTACACTGGATGCGTTCACCGGCATGGTCGCAACCATGGAGGTGAAGGGAGACCGCATGGCAAGAGCGGCTGGTGAGGACTACATACTCGCTACGGACCTGGCCGATTATCTGGTAATCAAGAAGGGTCTGCCCTTCCGGGAAGCTCACGGGATCGTGGGTAGCCTGTGTCAATACGCCATTGAAGGCGGAAAAGCCCTCCAAGAGCTGTCCATAGAAGAGTACCGGCGATTCTCGCCCCAATTTGGCGAAGATGTACACTCCATTACGCCTGAGACTTCCGTCGCTGCGCGGGACGTGGAGGGTGGCACGGCGCCCCGGCGGGTCGACGCTGCGCTGGCAGAGGCCAGGAGCATTCTGGAGGACGCCCTGGCCCACAGACGAAGTTTCTTGGAGGGGTCCAAGTAGGGCCGGAAGCCGCAGTTCACCTGCTTAACATAACTATGCACAATAAGGGGTAGAGATGACTGTGCCGACCATCGCTAGAGACGAAGCTTCGAGACGGGCGGTGAAGATAGCGCCGTCAATCCTGGCGGCCGACTTTAGCCGCCTGGGGGAGCAGGTCCAGGAGGTCGAACGAGCGGGCGCCGACTATATACACGTGGATGTGATGGATGGGCAGTTCGTCCCCAACATCACCATGGGCCCGGTAGTCGTGGAGGGCATACGCTCCTCCACCAGCCTGCCGTTGAATGTCCACCTGATGATCGATCAGCCGGACCGCTTCATACCCGAATTCATAAAGGCGGGCGCCGATCACCTCATAATCCATAGCGAGTCGTGTCTGCACCTCCACAGGGTGATCCACCAGATCAAGGACAGCGGTCTTCAGGTTGGCGTGGCCATAAACCCTTCCACACCACTGGCGGCGATCGAGGAAGTGCTGTCCTACGTGGACATCGCACTCGTGGGCACGGTGAATCCTGGGTTCGCGGGCCAGAAGCTGATACCCGAGGCCTTGGGCAAGGTAGCCAGGCTCAAGGAATTTCTGGAGGAAAGGGGATATGGCGCCGAGATTCAGGTGGACGGGGGCATTAACCCTGACACGGCCCTTTCGGCGGTAAGAGCCGGGGCCACGATACTGGTGGCGGGCTCCGCCATATTCAACAAAGTGGACTCAGTAGAGGCGGCTATGGGTAAACTGAGGGCCAGCATCGAGGATGTCGCTGGCGCCTAGTACCTAGTCAACAAGATTTCGCTCGCATGTCATTCTGAGGGAGCCGAGCGACCGAAGAATCTGGGGAGGGGTTAACCACGGCCACCCCAGATTCTTCGCTTTGCTCAGAATGACATTGTTATCACAATTTAAATTGACTGGTTATTAGTGCCCTGAACCAGAGAAAACTCAGCAAAAACAAGGCCCTTCGACACGCTCAGGGTGAGCGGGGGGATAGAGCTCCCGCTTAGAGCTTGCGGGCGGATAGAGTTCCCGCTTAGAGTGAGCGGGCGAGAAGGGCTTCCTGCTCAGAGCTTGTGCGGAAACCCCCAAATTGGGTGATTCGGGGTTGAGATTAGCTACAAGATCAGGTTTCCCGGTGGGTCTAAACGGAATAAACTCAGAAGCTCTGAGGGTGAGCGGGCGACAGCTTCCCGCTTATTGTGAGCTGGTTGAACCATTGATGGCGGGATAGGCCAAGCCACAGGACCCTAGTCGTGTGTCGCAAATTATTAAACCAGCTTGGGACACAGGACCCTAGGTCCTTGGGAGTTTGTGCAGGGTCCTGAGGCAGCGGGTGCAAATCTTGACCCTCACCATCTGACCGTCCAGAGCCAAGGTCTGCTTGTGGACGTTCGGCAGGAAGCGGGTCTTCGTGCGCCGTTTGGAGTGGCTCACGTTGTTGCCCGACATGCCTTTCTTATCACATATCTCGCACTTCATGTGGATGACCCTTCCGTGCCTGCCTGGGACCGCGACGGCTGCTCTTTGTAAAATCCAGGCAGTTAGGATACCATACTACCCATGGCGTTTACAAGGAGATTCGTGTGGTGAGGGGCCCAGCCAAAGGTGAGCCCTCGGGCCCGCCCGTCGGCGGACCCGTCCTGAACGACGCTGGAACGGAGCCTGTCCTGAGCGGGGATAACCTGCGCAATGCCTTTGAAGCTGCCACGCGTTGTCTTGAGAGGCAGAAGGACGCCATCAATGCCCTCAACGTTTTCCCCGTTCCCGACGGCGATACCGGCACCAACATGCTGCTGACCATGCGTTCGGTAAACGAGTGGTGCGGGCAGGCGCCGGCCTCCTCGGTGGGGGCGGTAACGGAAGCGATGGCCCGTGGGGCGCTCCTCGGGGCAAGGGGCAACAGTGGGGTCATCCTCTCCCAGTTTTTCCACGGCCTGTCCCAGGGACTCAAGGGCAAGGAAGAGTCTAATAGCGAAGACCTGGCCAACGCGTTTGCCCTGGCGTCCAAAGCGGCGGATGGGTCCGTGAGTGTGCCGGTAGATGGGACTATGCTCACGGTTATGCGGGAGATGTCCTCCGCGACAGCCCAATTTTGGGGTGGGCAAGAGGTGCGACCCGACCCGTTGTCGGTGTGGCGAGTGGCTCTCGACGCGGGAAAAGATGCCCTGTCCAGGACGCCTCAGCAGCTGGAAGTGCTACGGGAGGCAGGCGTTGTAGATGCCGGCGGCCAGGGGGTAGTGACCCTGCTGGAAGGCGCCTGGCATTACCTGGCGGGGAATGATATCGAGAAGATAGATCTGGACGTGTGCGCACCCGATTTGGGCCACGGAATCTCCCCAGCTGGGCGGCCCGGTGAGCGCCCGGCTGTAAAAGAAGCTTACCTGGAGGCTACCGAGGCCGATCTCTACGGATACTGCACCCAGTTCCTCATCCAGAGGAGCGCCGATGGCGCTGGCCTGGAGGTGGATAGAATACGGGACCATCTGTCTAAGATGGCCGGGTCGACTGTGGTGGTGGGAGGCGATGACCTGGTAAAGGTCCATCTCCATGCCATGGACCCCGGTCAGGCGATAAGCTACGCCGTCTCTCAGGGCACCATCGCACAGGTAAGGTTAGACAACATGGACGAGCAACACGGCGAGTTCGTAGCTCAGCATCGGAGCCGGCAACAAACGCCAACCCCGGTCGACAAAGACGGGGAGCGTGGCGAAGCCATGAGCTGTGGCGTTGTGGCGGTGGTGTCCGGAGAAGGTTTTGCCGACCTGTTCAAGGGACTGGGATGCGTGGGTGTGGTTCCCGGGGGACAGACAATGAACCCCAGTACTCAAGAGCTGCTTCAGGCTGCCAGGGATTCTGGAGCTTGGGAGATTATCCTGGTGGCCAACAATCCCAACATTATACCGGCGGCCCGACAGGCAGCGGCGCTCGCCGATGGAGAAGGCGCTGCCTCGGAGGCGAAAGCTGGGAACCCTGCTGACGCGATGAGGCTGCACGTCATCCCATCCCGAACGATGCCCGAGGGGGTGGCTGCGCTTCTCGCCTTCAATCCCGAAGGCAGCCTCGAAGCCAACCTGGATTCAATGAACAGGGCGGTTTCCACCGTAAAAACCGTGGAGGTGACCAAGGCCGTCCGTGCGGCAACTCTGGGGGATCTGGTGGTGGAAGAGGGACAGCACATCGGCCTGCTTGACGGCGACCTGGTGTCAGTGGGAGATTCGGCGCTCACCGTCCTCGAAAAGACCCTGATGAAGGGAGAGCCCTGTAGTGGGCAGCTGGTTACCCTTTACTGGGGCCTTGAGGTGGAGGAAGGCCAGGCGGCGGATGCCGGGGCGCATCTTCGGGAGAGCATACCGGGCATCGACGTGGAGGTCGTGTATGGGGGGCAGCCCTCTTATGATTATATAGCCTCTTTGGAATAGGGCTGCGATTCCAAAGCCCTGACCACGCCCGTATCGGTCTTCGGGCGGGCGAGCAAGCTATAGGTCCCAAAGATGACGCCCTCGATGACGTCCACTGGTGCGGGTGCTATAATCTGATAAATCTAGGGCAAGGGGCGTGCGTCTTGGGGTAAAGGTTGTCACAGACAGCAGTTGCGATTTGCCGAAGGAGCTGGCGGAGCAGTGGGATATAACCGTGATCCCGTGCAACGTCCATTTCGGAGACGAAGCATACAAGGATGGGGTCGACTTGTTTCCGGACGAGTTCTACTCCCGTCTCGTATCCAGCCCGAAGCTGCCAACCACGGCACAGCCTTCGGTGAACGACTTCCTACAGGTCTACAAGGCCCTGTCCGATGACGGCCATGACGTGGTGTCCGTTCACCTTTCAGCCAAGTTCAGCGGCACCCTTAACTCGGCGCACCAGGCAAAGGCCCTCTGCGAGTCAGCACGGGCGGACGGGGCGCCCAATCGAATCGAAATTATAGATTCCCGCGTGGCTTCGGCGCCGCTGGGTCTGCTGGCCTTGGGTGCGGCGAGGGTTGCCAAGGGTAGCTCATCTTGCGACCAAGTATTAGAGGAGGTGGAGGGCGCTCTGGACCGGGTCCATTGCTATTTCCTGCTAGATACGCTGGAGTACCTCCAAAAGGGGGGACGAATAGGAAAGGCCAGCGCTTTCCTGGGATCCCTTCTGAGTATCAAGCCCATATTGACCATCAAGGACGGAGAGGCGCATCCGGCGGAGAGGGTCCGCACCCGAGAGCGAGGCTTACAAAGGCTGGTGGATATCGTGGGGAGCCTCGCCCCCGCGGAAGAGATCTGTATCGTCCATAGTACCGCTCCGGAAGACGCGCAGACTCTCAGGGAACGTCTTAGTGACTTGATGCCTCAAGAGAAGATCATCATGTCCAGGTTCGGCCCCGTTGTGGGCACCTACCTGGGACCTGGGGTACTGGGTGTGGGCCTAGTATCCGCCCGTTAGTTGGCGCTTCCCCCGTCGTATAGGTTGCGATGAAGATCACTTCTAGGGGCGCGCCTCCTCGGCTCCAGCAAGAGGCGTTCATCAAGATACTCAGGCTGGAACGACGGGGGGGTTGCAAAGACACCGCCGTAATCGGCGGCCTGGACGGCCTCCTCCGCCGTCAGGACTCCGACCTGACAGCCATGGCGGGCAATACGGAAGCCGGTGATCTGCTAACGATATCCTACAGCCGCATGGCCCTGTCTCAGCGGAAGAAGTGGGTAGACGGGTGGCTGGCAAGGCTCCAGAGTAGTGCGGCCGTCGCCGCTGGGGAAGAGACCGACAGCACTCCCTCGAGCCCACCCAAGGGCGCGGGGCCAGGGCGAAATAAGTCCCCCGATTCCGGGACTCCGACGACGGCAGGGGCCAGGTCCCTGCAGAGCCCGGCCCAGAGTGGTCCTCTCCAGAAGGACGCCACCAGGTTCGCCGGAGCTTCCATCGACTCTCCCGTTGACCGGCTTCGTGGCGTCGATACCAAGCTGTCCGCCAAGCTACGCCGGTTGGGCGTGTCCACGGTCCGAGACATGATTTACCTCTTGCCCAGACGCCACAACGACTATACCAATGTCTCAACGGTATCCGAGCTGGTGCCCGGAGAAGATCACACCATCGTTGCCACTGTGTGGGAAGCCCGAGAGACCAAGCTGGGCCGCCAGGGCCGGCTCAAGGCCACCGAGGCTGTGGTATCCGACGAAACGGGCAATATCAGGGTCCTATGGTTCGGGCGGCCCCACGTCGCCAAGGCACTGAAACCGAACTCAAGGGTGGCGATTAGCGGCCGCGTGGAGGTGTATAGAGGCCAGTTGCAATTCGAGTCGCCGGAGTTCGAGATGCTTGATGGGCATGAGAGCCTCATACACACCGGCAGACTGGTGCCCGTGTACCCCTTGACTCAAGGGCTGACGCCACGCAGGATGCGGAGCCTGGTGTGGCAGGCCCTGGAGCGTTGGGGGTCCCAGATGGATGAGTTCATGCCCGAGAACATCAGGACAAAGGCCGACCTGCCTTCCCTGCTCGATGCACTCATGGGGGCCCATTATCCGGATGACATGGCCTCGCTGTCTGGGTCGAGGCGCCGTCTGGCCTTCGACGAGTTCTTCCTCATTCAGCTGGCGGTGCTGATGCGGAGGAAGGGCTGGCAGGACTCGGCAAAAGGCGTACCGATCCAGGCGGAACCCAAGGTGCTGGAAGGATTTCTGGCTTCCCTTCCTTTCAGCCTGACGGTTGCCCAGCAGCGGTGTCTCGGGGAGGTCCTGGCCGACATCAGGAGTGGCTCGCCTCCGATGAACCGCCTCCTCCAGGGTGAGGTGGGTAGTGGAAAAACCGTGGTAGCCCTGGCTGCCATGCTGGCCGTGGCGTCCAATGGATACCAGGGGTCCATCATGGTGCCAACGGAGGTCCTGGCGGAGCAGCATTTTACCACCGTGTCTCAGCTCCTGGGGGGACTTGCGAAACCGTTGCAGGAAGAGAACGTGATGACGGTTTATCTGGACCCGTCTCCAAACCCCATCTCGGTGGGGTTGCTCACGGGCGGCACCAGGCCGGCTGTCAAGAGAGAGCTTCAGCGACGGGTCTCGGAAGGGACCATAGATATCATGATAGGCACTCACGCTCTCATCCAGGAGAGTGTGGATATACCGCGACTTGCGCTGGCAGTAGCGGACGAGCAACACAGGTTTGGAGTGATGCAGCGCGCTGCCCTAAGGCAGAGGGGTAGCGTCAGTCCCCATGTGCTTGTCATGTCCGCCACACCAATACCGAGGACGCTGGCCCTTACTCTTTACGGCGACCTGGATATTTCGACCATAGACCAGATGCCTGCCGGAAGGCAGATGACCCGGACTCGCAATGTCCGTCCGGAGAACCGGGACGCCGCTTACGAGTTCATACGAAAAGAGGTCCGAAATGGCCGCCAGGCCTTTATCATATGTCCACTTATTGAGGAGTCCGAGGCGATCGAAGCCCGGGCCGCTGTCGAAGAGTACGAACGGCTGTCCACAGAAGTGTTCCCTGATCTGCGTATGAGTCTGCTACATGGGAGGATGGCGTCTAAGGAAAAAGAGTCGGTAATGCGGGGTTTCCGGGACGGCCAGATCGACGTACTCGTATCAACTGCTGTGGTGGAGGTGGGAATCGACGTGCCCAACGCCACCGTCATGGTCGTGGAGGGTGCCCATAGGTTTGGGCTCTCACAGCTGCACCAGTTCAGGGGTCGTGTGGGCCGGGGAGAGCACAAGAGCTATTGCATTTTGCTCTCGGAGTACTCCTCTCCGGAGTCCAGGGAGCGCCTCTCGGCGATGGAGAACATACACGACGGTTTCAAGCTGGCCGAGGTGGACCTGTACCAGCGGGGACCCGGCGACTTCTTCGGCACTCGCCAGAGCGGACTCCCGGCTCTCCGTGTGGCCAGCCTCGGCGACCATGACTTGCTAGAGATGGCTCGGGACGAAGCCACGGCGCTGCTGCGCGACGATCCGGGCCTAGAGAGCGCTTCCCATGAGGCCCTCGCCCGGGAGGTGTCCAGGTTCATGGAGCTGGTGCGGGACGAAGTGAGCTAATACTCATCCTGGATTTCCCAGATAGACCCAAGTGGTGATTGGCGTTCCTGTGATTACTATGAATATTCTGATTACTAAACGGATATAATGGGAGTCTATACATTATAATACACCCATGAATATAGGTTCTGGCTTCTGATTACGTAATCGTGTTGGAGGCACCTTATGGGTGACGACGAAAAGACCCCTCTCAAGCTCGACTTTGACTCCAAAGTTCGCGTGGAGTTTCGCGGTGCTACCATCACCTCAGACGCAGGACTGCTGGCGTGCAGAGAGCTTGATGACGCCCTAAGCCTGACCGACTCTGCCGACGAATTCCTCAAAGAGAGTCGAACGGGCAAAAACATCCTGCATCAGCTAATCCCACTGCTGAGACAGTCAGTCTACAGCCGCCTCGCTGGATACGACGACACCAATGATGCCGACCGCCTTTCCCAAGACCCAGCCCTGAGAGTAGTGGTAGGCTGGAAAGGCCCTGACAGGAACGCGGCCAGCACCAGCGAGATGGGTAGGTTCGAGACGGAGTTGCTGACACAAAAGGAAAACCTCAAGGGCATTGAGCGGCTGAATGTCGAATGGATAAAACGTGCATTAGCCAAGACCGTACACAGGCGTATCATCCTGGACATCGACAGTTCGGAGAGTCCGGTGCATGGCGAGCAGGAGGAAGCAGCCTACAACGGCCACTTTGGATGCATGTGCTATCACCCCTTGTTCTGCTTCAACCAGTTTGGAGATTGCGAAGGGGCGGTTCTCAGACCAGGCAACGTCCACAGCGCCGATGGCTGGAAGGAGTTCATCAATCCCATCGTCGAGCGCTACCTGAAGCTGGCGGTGAGGCTGCTGTTTCGAGCAGACGCTGCTTTTGCCAAGCCTGAGATTTACGAGTACCTGGAGACAAGGCATATCGGCTACGCCATAAGGCTTCCGGCGAACGAAGTGCTTCAGAAGGAAATAGCTCACCTGTTGGTACGGCCTACCGAGTGGCCCTCTCAAAAGCCCATCGTCTCGTATCACGACTTCGTTTATCAGGCCCAGAGTTGGAATGTTCCTCGAAGAGTAGTGGCCAAGGTGGAGTGGCATCAGGGAGAACTGTTCCCAAGAGTAGGCTTCATCGTAACCAACCTGAGCTATCCAACGAAGGGACTAGTCAGCTTCTACAATGGCAGAGGCACAGCAGAGCAGTGGATTAAAGAGGGGAAATACGCCCTCAATTGGACTCGGCTCTCGTGCCATAAGTTCGTGGCTAATCAGGTGAGGCTGTGGCTATTCATCCTGGCATACAATCTGGGCAACTTCTTCAGAAGGCTGGCTCTGCCAGAAGCGATAAAGAGCTGGTCCCTGACAAGTATTCAGACGAGACTCATCAAGATAGGCGGGCGACTGGTGCGTCATGCGAGGAGGCTTGTGTTCCAGCTTGCCGAGGTGATGGTGACCAGGGAGATGTTCGATGAAATGCTGGAGCGGATAGGGAGACTTCGTTTCAATCCTGGATAGGAGCATGTGTCTGTTAGGGAATCGTGATCATATCGAGGCTGCCCTGAGCAAGGTGCGCGACTTGCAGCGTGAGGTTCGGTCTGAATAATCCGTTTAGAGCCTTTCCCAGTGGTTTGGAGACCCTGTTTCTCTAGATGAAGTGATATTAGCGCGGTTGGTGGCAGTTGACAACTTCAGCAGGCGATCTTATAGTCTGGACTGTCTCAGGATGGTGTGTTTATGAAAGCACTGGATTCCATCTGGGAAATATCGGCTTAACTTCCATCTGCAGAGCTTGCTCCTACATACCTCAGGTGTGAGACTCAAAAGCGGTGGCGGCAGGCGTAGAAATTTTGTCTACCCCGCGTCTATAGTTATGGTAATGGTCCAGGAACAAACCCCTTTGGACCCTGAGCGCAAATGAATATTACCCTACCCAGCGGCCTCACGATCAAAGATCCCGATAGCAAGATCCTCAGGTTTTGCAGAAATTGAGTATGTCTACTACGATGGTATCCGTTCTTCCGAGCCGCATCACGTCACTCCTGTAGATGTGATGGTCACTAACAGGCTGATGAAGAAGCGGAGTGCAGAGTGGCGAAGCCCCTTTGTCGGGAGTCTGGGAGCCTGCCCTGAGCCAGCCGAAGGGGTGTCCCTCAGATATAAATTCTTCCCCCTTCCTGGCCAGGCATGTCCTGAGCCTATCGAAGGGAAAGGGGTCAGAGGGATGGTCGCATGGGTTTTTCAGCACCTGCTAATGCAATGAACTCGAATGTCCGCAGCGCATACAAGATACGAAGTGTACAGAGGAACCTCGCTATAGCGTGCGATCCTATCTTAGGCGTGATTCCAGAGGAAGCAAACCTTCTCGACCAACCTGATGAAGAGGCTGCTGAGACACCTCCTCATGGCAGCCGGGAGCGGGTAACCTGAGCATGGCAGAGATCATACGGGACTTGATCGTAGACAAGGTCCAGAGGGCTCTGGAGGAAGCCCGCACGGAGGACGTGCTTCATCTAGATACGCTGCCACCCATCGCCGTGGAGCACCCCGCCAACCCCGACCATGGCGACTTCGCCACCAGCCTTCCCCTGCGGCTGGCGCGGGCCACCCGCATCAATCCCATGAAGCTGGCCGAGGACCTGGTGCGCTTCATATCTACCGGAGAGGAAGTGGAACAGGTCTGGGCCGCAGCGCCGGGCTTCATCAACTTCCGACTGCGCGATGACTGGCTTGCCGGACAGGTTGAGCGCATCCGAGATGCGGGGGAGGGCTATGGCTCCGTCGGGACGGGGTCGGGGCGGGTGATAGTTGAGTTCGTCAGCGTGAACCCCACGGGCCCCGTACACGTGGGTCACACCAGGGGCGCTGTGTTGGGCAGCACGCTGGCGCGGGTTCTTGAGTCCGCCGGGTACTCGGTCACCCGGGAGTATTACGTCAACGACTCGGGTAGCCAGATGGACGCCTTCTACGGCTCTGTGCTGGCGCGATATCAGCAGGCTCTGGGAGAAGACGCGGAGCTCCCGCCCAACGGCTACGCGGGCGACTATGTCAAAGACCTGGCTAAAGAGATAGTGGACGAGGAGGGTGACAGGTTCCTGACTATGGAACGGCAAGAAGCGTTGCGGGAGCTGGGCCGCATATCGCGAGACAGGATGGTCCAGCTGATCAAGGAGGACCTGCGCCACATCCGAGTCGAGTTCGACAATTGGTTCAGCGAAGAGTCCATGCATGTATCCGGCGAGTATGAGAAGGCTATCGATATGCTGCGCCGGGACGACTATGTTCTGGAGCGGGAGGGCGCCCAGTGGTTTGCCTCCACGGCGCTGGGCGAGGACAAAGACAACGTCCTGGTAAGGTCCACAGGCGCGCCGACCTATTTCGCCTCGGACATCGCATACCACCATAACAAGTTCCGTGAGAGGGGCTACGACCAGGCTGTGAACATATGGGGAGCCGACCATCAGGGACACGTCCCCAGAATGAAGGCGGCTATCTCGGCCCTGGGCATAGAGCCGGAGCGGCTCACGATAGTGATCGCGCAAATGGTTACGCTGAAGCGGGGCAGCGAGGTGGTCCGAGTCTCAAAGCGGGCCGGAGAGTTCATCACTCTGAGAGAGCTGGCCGACGAGGTGGGAGCCGACGCCTGCCGCTATTTTTTTCTTGCCCGAACGCCGTCAACACAAATGGAGTTCGACCTAGAGCTGGCGAAGAAGGAGTCCTCCGAGAATCCCGTATACTACATCCAGTACGGCCACGCCCGTATCTCCGGCATCCTCAACAACGCCGAGGAGAAGGCCATAGACTGGAGCCAGGGGGATGTGTCCCTGCTCACGGACCCTAGCGAGCTGGCCCTCATACGAAAGATGGTGCTGCTGCCCGAGCTTGTGGAGAGCATGGCCCGGACTCTCGAACCCCACCACCTGCCCCATTACGCACTGGAGCTGGCGACAGCCTTCCACTGGTTCTACGAGAACTGCCGGGTGCTCTCCAGTGACCCCGCCGACTACCCCGTGACCCTGGCGCGTCTGAAGCTGGCTGAGGCGGCGCAGATAGTCCTTTCCAGGACGCTGTACCTGATGGACATGGAAGCTCCGGAACACATGTAGCAAAGGGGAACCACCCAGGCGCCGGACCGCGGCGTATCGATTGACCCTCAGGCACCTCCATCGTAGACTGAGGAATCTTGTAGGGGCGACGCATGCGTCGCCCTTACAACTCCGTTTTGTTGGGAGGGCCGCCGATAGCACAGGGGCGCCGCCTGAACCTCCTTGGGCGGAGGAGAGTAAAATCGTGCCGAGACTGGAGTATTTAGACGAGCGGACACGGCGCGCCATTCTCTATTTCCCGTGTGAAGAGAACGACTCTGCACCTTGGACGCCGTTGGCAAGAGACCTGTCCCAATGCAGAGTAGCCCTCGTAACCAGCGCCGCCCTTCACCTGAGGTCCGACGCGCCGTTCCCGGCCGTGGAGGCAGGGCAAGGGGACCCTTCCTTTCGCGTAATCCCGTCCAAGGCCAGGGCCAGCGAGATAATCCAGAGTCACCATAGCATTGGATTCGACCGCACGGGCTTCTACAGGGACGTGAATGTGGTGTTCCCCATAGACCGTCTGCGGGAGATGGCGGAGCGTAGCGAGATAGGAAGCGTCGCGGAGAATTCCTACTCCTTCCATGGCGCCACGCAGCGCAATACCGGCCCGATGGTCCGCGAAATGGGGCCGGAGATAGCGTCCCGGCTCAAGGGGGATGGTGTGGACCTGGTGCTTCTGACCCCAGTCTGACCGCTCTGCACCCACGCTGTAAGCGTGATGGCGCGTGTCCTCGAGATGGGGGGTCTGACCACGGTAACCATCGCGACAATCCGGGAGCATGCCGAGAAGGTGAAGCCTCCTAGGGCCCTGTTCGTTCCCTTCGCCATGGGGTACACCCTGGGCAAACCCGATGACCCGCAGTTCCAGCACAGGGTCATAGCCTCGGGTTTCGACCTTCTCAGCCAGAGGAGCGGACCCGTGCTGGCCGATTTCCCCGAAGGGGACGAGCCGGAGATCCTACTGCAGGCATCCGCCGCCCGGGGCCCTTCAGTCGAGGCACAGTGGAGCGCGGCGGACGAAGTAACTTCACTCCGGGGCTTCTATGAGCGACGGCTGGGAGATAATGGCGGGTCCACGGGCTTCGGACTCAGCGGGGTACCCCAGAGGCGCCTCCGGGGCGTGGTCCGCTTCTTGGAGGCCTATGCTAGAGGTGAAGAGGCCGATATGGCGGAGCGATCTGCGAGTGTGTCGCTGGAGCAGTTCATCCGCTACTGCGCCGACGACCTGAAGGCCTTCTTCTACGAGGCCCGCATGGAGCAGCGCTCTGGCGCCCAAGAGGGCGACCTGCACCGGTGGTTCTGGGAAGAGACCGCCGCCGGACGGCTTATCGTGGAGGTCGCTGAGAGGATGCGCTCTACCGACGAGCGGGCGGCCTTCGGCATAGCCCGCTAGGGGGGTGTGCGCTCACACCCCCATGATGTGGTAGCCTGCATCCACTGGGATGATAGAGCCGGTTATGCCGCTTGACAGGTCGCTGCACAGGAAGAGAGCTGTCTTGGCGACCTCCTCATGGGTGATGTTCCGCTCCAGGGGGGCCCGCGCCGCGTGGGCTCTCTTCATGTCCAGGAAGCCGTGGATGCCCCGCGCCGCCAGCGTGTCCAGGGGCCCGGCAGAGATCGCATTTATCCTGATGTTGCGTTTCCCGTACTCCGCGGCCAACTGGCGCACCTCATTCTCCAGGGCGGCCTTGGCGGTGCCCATCACGTTGTAGCCTGGGAATACCCTCTCCGACGCCTGGAATGTCATGGCAAGGACACTCCCACCCTCCTCGCCCATCAGCTCGGTGGCGTGGCGCACCAGTGGGATCAGTGAGAAGGCGCTTATGTCCAGGGCGACGCGGAATCCTTCCCGGCTCGTCAACGAAAAGTCCCCTCCCAGGTCCTCCCGGACGGCGAAGGCGATGCTGTGGACCAGAAAGTCCAGGCCTCCGAACCCCTCGGCGACCTGGGCGAACGCGGAGGCTATGTTGTCCTCGCTGGTCACGTCGCATTCCATCAGCAGGGAGCCGTCCATGGTCTCGGCCAGCTTCGACACCCGCTCCCCGAGCCTCTCGTTCTGGTAGGCGAAGGCCAGGCGCGCCCCAGCCGCGTGTAGGACCTGAGCTATGGCCCAGGCGATGCTGCGGTTGTTGGCGACGCCGAATATCAGGCCCTTTTTTCCGTCCAGGTCTATCGGGTACACGGCGTACCTCCCGCCGGAGTCGATAACATTGTTGCCCTGATGTGTGCACGTCCGTGCGTGTGTAGGGGCGAGGCATGCCTCGCCCTAAGGAACGGGTCTGGAAACATTACTCGGCAGCTTTATCTGGTCGAAGGCGCTCTGGGCAGCGGCGGAAAGGAACCGTACGTCGCTGCCGGTGGACAGGACCAGGAAGCCCTCCTCGATGCGCCGGTTCAGCTCCGCGGAACTTCCGCAATGGATTGCCACGGGAATATTGAAGCGTTTCCCCGTATCCAGTATCTGCTTCACCGCCGCCTTGTGGTCGGGGTTGGAATTGTCGCTGCCCCCGGGGACGCCCATGCTGGAGGCGAGGTCGGCGGGCCCTATGTACAGGATATCGACGCCGTGGACGTCGCAGATCTCGGCGATCCGGCGCACGGCCTCGATATCCTCGATCATGAGGGCGACGGCTATCTCCTTGTTGGCCTCCTGCCGGTAATCGGGGCCGCCGTAAAGCTGCCCGCGCATCCCTCCGACGCCTCGGAACCCCTCCGGCGCGTATCTGCAGGCCTGAACGGCGCGCTCGGCATCCTCTGGGCCCTTTATGTTGGGTATCAGGACCCCGTAGGCCCCGGCGTCCAGGACCCGCTTTAACATCTGGTAGTCGTTCCCTGGCACCCGCACAAATGGAACGGTGTCGGTGGTGGTAATGGCATAGAAGCAGTTGAGCAGGTCACTCATATCGATGGGGTAATGCTCCATATCGACGACCAGGTAGTCGAAACCCGCGTGGGCCATGATCTCCGCCGCGAGCGGGTTGCCGGTGGAGAGCAGGCTACCCAAGGCCGGTTCGCCCCGCTGCACCTTCTCCTTCACTTTGTTCTTGCGCATCCCTCTCCTTTGTTCCGTGGGCCAGCGGGCGGGCGCCGGGGCACTTTCTCCGCCGTTCCCCTAACAGGGTGCTGAAAAACTCTTTCGACCATCCCCCTGGCCCCATTCCCTTCGATAGACTCAGGACATGCCTAGCCAGGAAGGGGAGAAACTTATATCTGAGGGACACCCTTCGGCTGGCTCAGGGCAGGCTCTCAAACTCCCGGCAAAGGGACTTCGCCCCTCTGCACTCCCCTTTCTTCCGCAGCCTGCTAATGCCCTGGGGTCGAGACACATGTGACGCTTCCGTCGCGCTTATCTGGGGGATACACTGCCGCCCTCGGGTACCCCTCCCGGACGAGAGCGGCGTTCACAAGTATACCATCGGCGTAGACGAAACGCAGCCGCTGGCCGAACCGGCCCACGTTCGAGATATCCTTTTTCAAGCGAAGAAAGGAGGGTCGCCCTCACCCTGGCTTTCTCGCTCAAGGGAGAGGGAACTGTGGATGGCCCGCGCTCTCGACTTAACTCTCTGCAGTCGCGGGGAATGGATCTTCTACAGGAAATTGGGCGCAACTTCCGATAGAAAGGTCTGAAGCTGGGCCTCCTGATCGAAGGAGGCGAACCGTACGATTATGGTCGCGGCGCCCGCCTGTGCATATTCCTGGATGCGCTCGACGGTCCGTTCCGGAGGACCGAAGGGTCCCCAACGGCTCCCCCAGATGTTGGCGCCGTAATACATCATGAGGTACTTGTCGGCTTCTTGCGAGGCCTTGTCCGGGTCGGATCCCAGGTTCACGGTCATGTAGAACGCGGATTCCATCCGGCGGAAGTCTCTGCCGAGCTCTTCGGCGTACGTTCGCACCTTATGTACGACTCCCGCGTACTCCTCAGGGGTATCCGAGATGGAGATGAATCCGTCACCCAGGCGGGCCGCACGCCGGAACTGAACGTCCCTCCCTGCCCTGGCGTGGCAGGCGATGAGAACCGGCACACCTCCGGCCTGCACGGGTTCGGGCTTCATGCTGACCGAGTCCAGGCTGAAATGGCGGCCACGGTAGGACACCTTCTCCCCCGCGCCCAGGCGCTTGACGATCTCGACTAGCTCCTCCAACCTGCTGGCGCGTCGTTGGGGTTCCACTGCGACGGCCTCCCATTCACCGCGCTGCTCTTCGTTGAAGGCTCCCCCCACTCCTACCGCGAGCACAGTCCTTCCTTTGGAGATCACGTCCAGAGTGCCCAAGATGTGGGCAAGCAGCACGGGGTGCCTCAGAGCGGCCAGGAGCACAGCCGTGCCGAGGCGGACCCGTTGGGTGCGCGCCGCTACCGCCGCCAGGGCGGTAAGGGGCTCGAGCCTTGGTTTGGCGGTGAGGCTATCCCCCACCCACACCGAGTCCAGGCCGGCATTGTCTGCCCTCTCGGCCATGGACAAGACGGCGTCGGCGTCCTTGGGGTGGTCCTGGGACATAACCAGGCCCCGGGTGGGGAGGAGGATGCCCAGCTTTACGTTGTTAGCATGCATGCACGCACTACAGCTTTACTGTATTCCGATGGCCCCGACTTCTTCCGGGTGAGGATTGGGCGCCCCGTCCCGCAGCGGAGATGAGGAACGGACCATGGCGTCAGTCCAGATTGGCAAGGACTAACGTGAGTAACAAAAGAAGATTCCCTATTCCGAACACCGTTGCCAGGCCTATGTTTTCGAGAATTCTTCGGCCTCGTCGCAAATCGGCCAGGACGCCGGCGATGCTGAAAGCCAGCACCACAGGGAATACCATTGGGCCAATTGAAAACGCCCCTAGCAGCATGACTGCCCCCAACCCGCCGATGGTGGCCCAGCTCACTGATCCCCAGCGAACCGAGTTCTCTTCACTATCCAGAACTATCGCAGCGAGGCCTATCAGTCCAAGAACGCCTAGCTCCAGCAGGAATAAGGCCGGTAAAGGCCAGAATTCTCCGCCCGGGCCAGATTCGGTCCGCCAGACAACAGCAGCTATGCCTACACTGATGCTGGCTCCAAACGCCACCAGCACAAGCTCACTTGAGCGGCGGAACGTCCTGCACCGGGCGCTAAAGGTACGGCTTATCCCGATATACATACTTTCCATTCTGGGTCACTTCCGGCCCAGATCGTCCCCTTTGGTTAATTTCTCCAGGAGGCCCGGCTCCATGTACTCGTAGGCTTTCAGGTCCTCGATTGTGTCCAGGTCGTAGGCAAGGCCCTGGCTGTAACACATGGCCAAGGAAAAGCCGAACAAGGCCGCCTGGGAGAGGTGGCGCCGGAAGCTGTCCGGGCCCAAACGAGGGGGGAAAGGCTGGGGCAGGTCTGGAGGAACCAGGATACTGTTGGTGCCCCCTCCCTTTCGGGCGGGCGCTAAGGCAATATTCTTAAGGTGTCCCGAAGCGCTGACCATGTCGTACACGTCCCTGGGCTTCAGGAAGGGCAGGTCCCCCGGCAGATAGAGGGCGGCCTTGCCCGCCAGGAACGCCCTCTGGAAACCTTTCCAGAGGGTATCATTGATGTCCGTGCCGTCCTCTTCGTACCATTCAGCCCCCTCTGCCTCGGCGATCCGTCGTACCCGCTGATCGCCTCCGACCACCCAGACGCCGTCGACGCCGGTGTCGCTGGCCACCGCTAGACCAGGTCCCACGATCGCCCTGATCACGCGGCGCAGAAGATTGCCGCTCAGGGCTATCCTCTTGTCCGCGGTCAGCCCTCCGGACAGCCGGGTCTTGGTCTCATCCAGAGGTTTCATGGGTACTACCGCTACGGTCCCGGATGCCTTCATGGTATCTTCAACACTCTATCAACTGGCAGATGCGGTTAGCAAGGGCGACCTTGTCCTCATCGGCTTCCATGACTGTCTGGGCTACCTCCACCCGCATTCCAAGATCGTTTATGGCGTCGGCGTGGCACCTGTCCACCTCGTCGATCACAAATATGTCGCATATGCCCGAGTACTCTCTTGCGACGCCGACACAAGAAACGTCGTGACCAAGCTCGCCAAGCAGCTTGGCCGCCGGGCCTCTGAGGGCCTGCCCCCCTACTATGGGGCTCACGGCGATCCTCTTCCCGGGGAACGCTTCGATCCGGTCCCTTACTCCGGGCACGGCGAGAATGGGGGCGATGCTCAGGAAAGGGTTCGAGGGGCAGAATACGATGGCGCTGGAGCTCTCGAGGGCGGTTATAAAGCCGGGGGAAGGCCCGGTGGTGTCGGCGTAGTGGAAATGAACTCTCTTCGCCAGAGGCTGGCACTGGCGCTTCACGAAGTACACCTGGAAAGGGAGGTCTCCTTCGCCGGTCTCTATAATGGTACGGACCTTTTGATCGCTCATGGGCACTATCTTGTAGCGGACGCCCAGAGGATGGCACAGCTCCTGGGTCACCTCTGAGAGGGACCACCCCTGATTGAGAAGCTCGGTGCGTCGGATGTGGGTGGCGAAGTCTTTGTCGCCCAGGTTGAACCAGGTCTCGCTGCCATAGCGCCCCAGCATCTCCAGGCCTTGGAAGCTATCGCCTGCCAAACCCCATCCGGTGCTGGTGTTGGTGAGCCCGGCGAGGGCGTACATCACAGTATCCAGGTCTGGGGACACATGGAGCCCATGAAACGTTTCGTCGTCTCCGGTGTTCACCACGACGGTCAGATTTTCGGGAGAAAGTACCCTTGCCAACCCTACTGCCAGCTTCGCTCCCCCGACCCCCCCTGCCAGAGCGACGATCGGGCCGGTCATACCGCCGCTGCTTTCTGCTGACAGCGTCCGTGGCTAGCTAGGGTTGGTAGGATCGCCACCCAGAGTAAAGTCGTGGCAACCCCTGCGAGCGATGTCGTGACGGTCAATGCAACGAAAATGTCATTCTGAGCCGTAGGCGAAGAATCGGGTGCGGGGGTGGTGAGACGCCCCACATCCTCCAGACCCTTCGCACAGCTCAGGGTGACGAAACGCGTCGGTATTGTGGCACCTCAGACCCTCATCCCAGCCTGAGGCCGGGGGTGGGCGGTATTTTCGTTGTGAGCTAGTCCTCAGGGTTGCCGTCGGTCTGTGTATCGGTACGCCCGGCGTATTTGGGATGCTTGAAGCGGTAGGTGTCCATCTTGATGAGGCGGTCGTAAGACCCAAACTGCTCTTCCGGGTTGTCTCCAACCAGGTCGAGGGGCTCCACCGGGTCTTCGCCATCGGCGAAGACCTTGCGTATCTCGTAGGTGGTGTAGCGCTCGGCCGGGACGCGTCCCACGTCCCGGATGAGCTGCCTGAACTGGCCCGGTCTCACCAGCTGGCCGTACTGAGCGCCCGCCGAGGTGGAGATGCTCTCGTTGATGAGGGTTCCTCCCATGTCGTTGACTCCAGCACCCAGAAGACGTTGGGACTGGGTGAGGCTCTCCTTTACCCATGAGACCTGGAGGTTCGGTATCCAGTTATTCAGCATCAAGCGGGAGATGGCATGTACCTTAGTCACCTCGTTCTGCGTGGGGCCTTCGCGGACCCCCTCCACCAGGGCCTTGCTGTACATTGGGGCCTCGGTGTAGATAAAACTCAGGGGCACGAACTCGGTGAACCCTCCCGTGCCCTTCTGAATGTCGCGGATCAAGGCTATGTGCCGGGCCTTGTGCTCGTTGCTCTCGACATGGCCATACATGATGGTGGAGGTCGTGGGGATCCCCAGATCGTGGGCAGTGGTGATTACTTCTATCCACTGGCTAGCGGTGATGCGCCCGGGGGAGATCATGTCCCGCATGTCCTGGTCTAGGATCTCGGCCGAGGTCCCCGGGAGGCTGCCGACGCCCACGTCCTTCAGCCCCTGGAGGTACTCCCTGATGGTACACCGGGACCTGATGGATCCGTAGAGCACCTCCTCGGGGGAGAAGCCGTGGATGTGGATGTCGGGCAGTTCGGTCTTTATTGCCTCGCACAGCCGTATATAGAGATCACCCTCCATTTGAGGCGGGAGCCCGGCCTGGACACACACCTCTGTCGCTCCGAGGTCCCAGGCCTCTCTGGCGCGCCGGATGATCTCGCTGATGGGCAGGAAATAGCCTTCCTCCTGCCTGTGGTCCCGGCTGAAGGCGCAGAACCCGCAGCGCTTTATGCACACATTGGTGAAGTTGATGTTGCGGTTCACGACGTAGGTGACGATATCCCCCACGCTCCGCTTCCGGAGCTCATCGGCGGTCATTACCAGGGCGCTGAGCTCCGGCTCAGAGGTGGCGAAAAGGACGAGGGCGTCGTCCACTGAGATATCCCGGCCTTCCAGCGCCTCGTTCAATACATGGGCCACCCCACCGTCGATGTCCCTCAACACGTGCTCGAGGGCCGTTGGGTTGCCGTTGCCACTCGCATCAGGAGGCGGCGTTGACATATCGTTCGATACCTCCCTTCACATAGCCCTCTTCGTCGGCCAGGGACTTTATCCTCCCCACTAGAGAAGAAGGAGTGTACTCATCATCGCCGGTTACATATTCGGGGTACAAGGGCAAGCGGGGCCTCAGAAGGAACCCCAACTCCTCGGTGCGTCGCTTCAGATCCGATATCTGTGGCCAGGGCGCCTCCGGATTAACATAATCTATGGTCAAAGGCGAGATTCCTCCCCAGTCGTTGATGCCCGCCAGAAGGAAAATCGGATAGCTTGTCGAGCTTAGGTTTGGCGGGACCTGGATGTTCATGTTGGGACCCAGTATCAGGCGGGACATGGCGACGGTCCACAAGAGGTCTTCTGTAGAGGGGTCCAGTTGGTCTTCCATGGGGGTGAGGGGCTTGGCGCGGAAGTTCTGGACAATCACCTCCTGGACGTGGCCATAGAGCCGGTGAAGCTCTCCGATGGCCAGAACGGACTCGATCCGCTCTTCCCGGGTCTCCCCGATCCCTATGAGGATTCCGGTGGTGAAGGCTACCTTGAGCCGGCCGGCCAGCTCTATGGTCTTGATGCGCACGCTGGGCCGCTTGCTGGGAGCGAACTCGTGAGGCCCACCCGCCGCAAAGAGCCGAGGGCTCACATTTTCGACCATGAGTCCCATAGAGGCGTTGACGTCCTTGAGCTGCTCAAGCTCACGCCGGCTCATGGTGCCCGGATTGGCGTGGGGCAACAGCGATGTCTCTTCCAGCACGATTCGAGAGGCGTCGCCGAGGTAATCCAGGGTGGTGGTGTAGCCGTGTTGTCGAAGCCATTCCTTGGCTTCCGGGTAACGTTGCTCGGGCCTCTCTCCCAGAGTGAACAGGGCTTCAGTGCATCCAAGGCGTTCACCGGCCTCCGCCACGGCTCGCACTTCTTCGAGACTCATGTAGAGACCGTCGGCCTGGTGGGGCGCTTGGCGGAAGGTGCAGTAGCCACAGAAATCGCGGCAGAGCCTCGTCAGTGGAATAAAGACCTTTGGGGAGAAGGTAACATCTCTGCCCTTGCCCCTGTCTCGGAGGATAGAGGCGACACGGCAGAGGGAGGGCAGCTCCTGGGGGCCGGAGCCGGCTAGGCGGTACGCCTCTGGTCGACTGAGGAGGAGAGGGGCGTCTCCGGGACGTCCTGGGTCCTCGAGGACCTCTTCCACAATGGGCCTCAGCCCGTTGCCGAGCCTGGGCAGCGGATCCTCCATATCCAGCAGCTCCTCCATTCTGGAGTGGGCCGCTGGGTCCGGTCCGTATCGAGGGGACCGGGGCTGCGTGCTAATTCTGCTTGACGCCATTCTCTCGATTCCTACAAAGGTCTGAGTGTGCTGCTCTGGGGCGCCGCCCTCACCCTAACCCTCTCCCACAGAGGGAGCGGGAACAGGACCGCCTTTCTCTAGCTCTCTCCTGATCGGTGAAGGGTGTCCGAAGAGGCTGCTCTAGGACTTGGGTGAGTAGCCGGTGGGTATGAGAACGGTGTTCCGGCCCCTCCTTACCAGTGGGTCCTGTCGCTCGGACTCCAACACCTTCAGCCATTCGGGGTCGGAGTGGAAGGCATGGACTTTCTTGTCCCTGTCCTCCAGGCTGTCGTAGCCTCGGATGTATACCAACTGGTCGCTCGTGCCCACCTCCTCGGTCCAGTAGGCGTGGGCCTTGATACCGTACTTCTTGAGAAGCGGGTCGGTGATGTTGGCGAACCGCTCGTTGAGGGCGGGCAGCTTGCCTGGGACCGCCTCGTAAATCCGCATCTCCTGGACCTTGGTATCTATCTTCGGCACGACGGAGTAAGAGGTGAGGCGCAGAAACCGGTTATAGGACCTCGCCAGGATGAGACCATCCTTCTCCGACTCTTCCCGGGCTCTCACCCATTCGGGGTCGTCCTGGAAGGCGTTCCACTTCGCCTCCCTATCCGCCATGCTGTCGAACACAAGGACCAACCTAACGTGGATTGTCGTGCCCATCTCCTCATTCCAGATAACCAGCACGTCTATCCCGTGTTTCTTGAAGAGACCCACAGTATGTTCGGCATACCGCTTATTCAGAAGCGCTTTCTGGCCCGGCATAGCCTCGTCGATGCGAAGCTCGTAGAGCATCTAGTGACCTCCTGACCCAGTGGCGAGCCTCGAGGCTTCCTCACGCCTGATTCCGTGATCTTTCGTCACGACAATGCCTATCCGGTCGAACAATTTGAGTGGCGCTCCCTCATCCCGGCCGTGGTACCAGCTTCGCTTTCGTTGGGAGAAGAGTGTGGAAGGTCCCGGCTCGTTACAGCAACTTACCCTGGGGTGGTTCCTCCCTAGCTTTATACTCGACGCCCAGGTGCTCGTAGGCCATCCGTGTGGCGAGCCTCCCCCGGGGGGTCCGGTCCAGAAAACCAAGCTGAAGTAGATAGGGCTCGTATATATCCATGATGGTGTCGGCGTCCTCGCCCACGGAGGCCGCCAATGTCTCGAGCCCAACCGGCCCTCCGGAAAACTTCTCTACAATGTTCCTCAGTAGCTTGTGGTCGGTATCGTCAAGTCCCAGGCTGTCCACTTCAAGCTTCGCGAGGGCGTCCAGGGCGACGCTCCCCGTTATTCTACCATCCACCATAACCTGAGCATAGTCCCTCGTGCGCTTGAGCAGGCGGTTCGCCACCCTTGGGGTGCCCCTGGAGCGGGCGGCGATTTCAAGGACGCCCGCCTCGTCTATGGGCACGCCGAGGATGCGGGCGGAGCGTGCCACAATCGACTCCATGGCCGCCCGGTCGTAATAGTCCAGGCGGTAGACAGAGCCGAACCTGTCCCTCAGCGGAGCGCTGACCATAGCATACCGGGTCGTAGCACCTATGAAGGTGAACGGGTTGATCCGCAGGTTGATGTTCCTTGCGCCGAGACCCTTCCCGACGACCCACGAGAGGAAGAATTCCTCCATGGCGGGGTAGAGGACTTCTTCCACAACCCGGCTCAGGCGGTGGACCTCATCGATGAAGAGCACGTCCGCCTGGCCGACGCTGGTAAGAATGGCGGCCATATCACCCGCCCGCTCGATAGCCGGGCCCGAGGTGATCTTGATGTTGACACCCATCTCCTGGGCGATGATGTGGGCCAGAGTAGTCTTGCCCAGCCCGGGCGGCCCGTAGATGATTACGTGGTCCAGGGGTTCGCCGCGCATCTTCGAGGCCTGCATGGCGATGCTGAGGTTCTCCTTGACCTTGTCCTGGCCCACGAAGTCCTGAAGGCGCGCAGGGCGCAGGGAGGTGTCGAGGGCATCTTCCTCTTGGATGACTTTTCCCGAAACGAGGCGCTCGGTCATGCTACCTCAGTGCCCAGGCATGCTACACTGGGCCGCGCTGGGCTTCATTCTATGGGTATCTGAGTAGGGGAGTCAAGGCAGGTGAGAGACGCGGGTAGCCGGCAGAAGTCACTCTGCACATTCAGACCCCTGTATGATAAAATCCTATTAAGGTTACCTAGGTTGCCCGGAGGGGGTGATAGTTATGTCCGGACACTCTAAGTGGTCAACGATAAAGCGCGCGAAAGGCGCCACTGACGTCAAGCGCGGGCAGGTTTTCACCAGGCTGAGCCGGGAAATCACCGTCGCCATACGGCAGGGGGGAGGCCCCGACCCGGACGTCAACTACCGTCTGCGCCTGGCCGTCGACAAGGCCCGCAGTGAGAACATGCCCATGGACACCGTGGAGAGGGCCATCAACCGGGCCACTGGAGGAGGCGACTCCGGCGAGGAGCTGGAGGAGCTAATCTACGAGGGATACGGCCCCGGTGGCACTGCCATAATGCTAGAGGCACTCACTCCCAACAGGAATCGAACCGCCTCGGAAGTCCGTGCCGCCTTTGCCAAGGGCGGCGGGGCGCTGGGGGAGGCGGGCTGCGTGGCCTGGAACTTCGAGTCCAAAGGAGTGATCACCCTGGACGTGCAGGACGACCGGGCGGAGGATATAGCTCTGGTGGCGATCGACGCGGCAGCGGAGGACGTGAAGATTGAAGATGGATATCTCGAGATATACACCCAGCCCGAAGGCCTAGAGGAGGTCCGCAAGGAGCTGGAAACGCAGCAAATCGAGACCTCGTCGGCGGAGATATCGATGATACCCAAGTCCACGGTGTCACTGGAGATGAAGGACGCGGCTCAGACCCTCAAGTTGCTGGACAGTCTCGAGGAGCTAATGGACGTCCAGAAGGTATACAGCAACGCCGACTTTCCCGATGAGGCGCTGAACAAGTACCGCTCGGAGGGCTAGCCCCCAGCATGCGCATCCTCGGTATTGACCCGGGCACTATCCGGATGGGCTACGGACTGCTGGAAGAAGATGGCCGCATCCAGGCCGTAGACTGGGGAGTCGTGGCCCTCCGCTCTACTTTGCCATTGGAAGAACGCCTATACCAGCTCTATTCCCACGTACTGAACATGATCAGTATCTGGCACCCTGACGCGGTGGCGGTCGAGGAGCCCTTCATGGGCAAGGGGGAGCGCCAGTACGCTAGGCCCGCCATAGCTGTGGGCCAGGCGCAGGCCGTGGTCCTGATTGCCGCGGCCGGTCAGGCTATCCCCGTGCACCGCTATCCGCCGGCCAAAGTAAAGTTGGCGGTTACCGATCATGGGGCCGCCACCAAGGGTCAGGTCCAGGAAATGGTGCGTGTCCTGCTCAACCTGGACTCGGTGCCTTCTCCCTCCGATGCCGCCGACGCACTTGCCATCGGGATGTGTCACATCAGGCAGAAGCAATTAGAAGATGTCCTGGAGCGCAGGATCAACACGGAATGATGACGGGCCGAAGCGGTTCATGAGGTAGAGTGTTTGATAACCGGAGTCAGCGGCATTCTGGAGGACAGAGGCGCGGGCTGGGTACAGCTGCGAGTCGGGGGAGGCGTGAGCTTTCAGATCTTCGTGCCTCAGTCCACCGTAGAGAACCTGGGCGGCATCGGCGATGAGGTGCGACTTCACACCCGGCTTTACGTACGGGACGATGAGCCAGTGCTGTACGGGTTCTCGAGCCCTGAGGCCCTTCGCCTTTTTCAAACCCTGAACGGCGTTGCGGGAGTTGGGCCTCGGACCGCGCTCTCTCTTCTGTCCTCAATGGGGTCACAGTCCCTGATCAACGCCGTGGCTTCGGGAGATGTGGATGCCTTGAGCCGGGCCCCCGGGGTGGGAAAGAGGACTGCGGGGAGGCTCGTACTGGAGCTGAAGGGTAAGTTGCAGGGGGAGATGGCGCCCTCCCTGTCCCAATTCGGAGGCGAGGATGAGGAGGTTGTCTCCGCGCTGATGGCGCTGGGTTACTCCGCAGTCGAGTGCCGGCGGGTGGTGGCTTCAGCCGGGAACGGGAACGAACTCTCTCTCGAGGAGAGGATTCGCAGGGCCCTGCAGCAGCTGGCGGGGTAGGGTGAAGTATGCCTGAGTTCAAGATAGTAGCGGACTTCGAAGCGACTGGCGACCAGCCTGAGGCCGTGGACCGCCTGGTATACGGCCTCGAGCAGGAGCACCGCTACCAGACCCTGTTGGGGGTCACGGGCAGCGGAAAGACCTTCACTATGGCCAAGGTCGTCGAAAGGCTGCAGAGGCCCGCCCTGGTTATAGCTCACAACAAGACGTTAGCCGCCCAGCTGGCGACGGAGTTCAAGGAGTTCTTCCCCGATAACGCCATAGAGTATTTCGTCTCCTACTACGATTATTACCAGCCCGAGGCGTACGTGCCTCGGACGGACACCTATATCGAAAAGGACGCGGACGTCAACGAGGAGATAGACAAGCTTCGTCTCGCCGCCACCAGGTCCCTGCTGACTCGCCGGGATGTGTTGATTGTCGCCTCGGTGTCGTGCATCTATGGTCTGGGGGACCCCGAGGACTACTACGGTTTCGTGGCCCAAGTGAAAGTCGGCGAGGTCCGGAACAGGAGCCAGCTTGTTCGGCAGTTGGTGAGTATGCAGTACGAGAGAAACGAAATGGAGGTGAGCCGCGGCAAGTTCCGCATACGGGGCGACACTCTGGAGGTATTGCCAGCCTACGAGGAGATAGCCGTACGGATCCAGTTCTGGGGCGATGAGGTGGAGCGCATAGTTGAGATTGACCCCCTTACCGGAGAGATACTTTCTGAGCGCCAGGAGATGGAAATTTATCCCGCCAAGCACTTCGTCACCTCAAGGGAAAAGCTGGACATGGCTTTGGCAGACATAGAAGTCGAACTCGAAGAGCGGCTGGAGGATTTCCGAGCCCGAGGGAAGGTGCTTGAAGCGGCGCGTCTGGAGTCCCGGACCAACTACGACATGGAGATGATGCGGGAGACCGGGTTTTGCTCCGGCGTTGAGAACTATGCCCGCCATCTGGCCCGCCGGGCCCAGGGCAGCTCACCCTGGACACTCTTGGACTACTTCCCCAAAGATTTCATCTTGTTCGTTGACGAGTCTCACATGACCCTGCCGCAGGTTCGAGGTATGTACCACGGCGACATATCGCGGAAGCAGACCCTGGTGGACTACGGATTCAGGTTGCCCTCGGCCCTGGACAACAGGCCCCTCAACTTCCGAGAGTTCGAGTCCCGCATAGGCCAGACAATCCTGGTCTCGGCGACACCCGGCCCCCACGAGCTGCGGGTGAGCTCCCAGGTCGTGGAGCAAGTGATTCGCCCCACCGGGCTTCAGGACCCCACCGTGGAGATAAAGCCGACAAAGGGGCAGATAGATGACCTGATACACCAGATAAAAGCCCGAGTCGATGCTGGGGAACGTTGCCTGGTGACTACATTGACCAAGAAGATGGCCGAGGAGCTGGCCGACTATCTTCAAGAGATGGGCGTCAGGAATCACTACCTTCATTCAGATATCCAGACGCTGGAGCGCAGCGAAATCCTGCGGGACCTCCGCCTGGGCGTCTACGACGTGGTCGTGGGGATAAACTTGCTCCGAGAGGGGCTGGACCTCCCCGAGGTCAGCCTGGTCGCCATTCTGGACGCCGATAAGGAGGGCTTTCTCCGTTCCCAGTCCTCTCTCGTTCAAACTATAGGAAGGGCGGCCCGCCACGAGGAAGGCCACGTGATCATGTACGCCGACATCGTGACAGATTCCATGAGGCGGGCCATCGACGAGACCTACCGCCGACGGGGCATACAGCATGCTTTTAACCTGGAGCACGGCATAGTGCCCCAGGGTATCAAGAAGGCGGTGAAAGATATAACGGACCGGATCAAGGTGGTGGCGGAGACCAGGACGCCGTACATGACGGCGAAGAAGACCATGTCCAGGGACGAGATGTTCCGCGTGGTCAAGGACATGGAGTCGCAGATGAAAGCGGCGGCCAAGCGACTGGAGTTCGAGAAGGCCGCCATGCTCAGGGACGAGATTTACGAGCTCAGGCGCCTCCTGGTGGTGGATGAGAAGACGCCAATGCCGATAGCCTAGGCGAAGTACATCAGTTGCTGATACCCACGAAGACTCCGGCTAGTGCGGCCGTGTCTCAAGTCACCAAATCCTCAATCATCTGGTGGTTCCAACGGACCTTTAGCGCGTAAATGGGAGTCCAGAGGGGGCAGCGCCCTCTTTGGCGGCGGTATCTGGGGGAGTGCACCGGTATTTCCTCCTCCCTCTCCTGGTCTGTGGAGGGGATCGGCCGCGATCAAGACAAATATGCAGTGTCTCTGACTCTTTTCGTGCGTGAAGCGGGAGTCCAGAGGGGGCAGCGCCCCCTTTGGCGGGGGTGTCCGGGGGTGTCCCCCGGTATTTCCTCCTCCCCCTCCTGGTCAGGGGAGGGGACCGGCCGCCATCCAGACCAATTGACGTAGTCAGTCCGTGACTGGTACAATTCTAGTAAGCTCAATCAAGTATGCGGAGGCGGGTATGGCAGCGGCAACGATCACAAAAGACGAGGTAATCGAGAGTCTGAAGAACGTCTACGACCCGGAGATACCGGTCAACGTAGTAGACCTAGGGCTGATCTACGACGTGCAAGTGGAAGAGGGCAACATCCACGTCCAGATGACTCTCACGGCGCCGGGCTGTGGGATGGGTCCCATGATCGCCCAGCAGGCTGAATGGGCCATCTCCGAACTCGATGGTGTCGAGGATGTGGAGGTGGAGATGACCTTCGACCCGCCATGGACCCCCGACCTCATAAGTGAGGACGGCAAGAAGTTCCTCGGTCTCGACTAGGTCGGTCGGTGATGCGCAAGCCCCTCGAACGCTAAAACGAGTGTGATGAATGACGACCCCACAGGAGAAGGCCAGGCTTGAAGCTATCAAGCGCACCTGGCAGCAAAAGCGGCAAGTAACTCAACGACTGAGTACTATCAAGACAAAGGTGGCCGTGTACAGCGGAAAGGGTGGTGTTGGCAAGACCACTATCGCCGTAAATTTGGCGGCAGCCCTGGCACATGAGGGGAAGCGGGTTGGCCTCTTGGACGTGGACATAGACTGCCCAAACGTCACAAGGGTCATGGGGATCTCCGACAAACCCATATACGAAAACGGGGAAATTCTTCCCTCGGAACGCTTCGGGGTCAAGGTGGTATCCATGGCCTTCTTCCAGGAGAACGAGGAAGAAGCCATAATCTGGCGCGGGCCCATGATTCACAACGCGATCAACCAGTTCCTCCAGATGACGGCGTGGGGAGAGCTGGACTACCTTGTCGTGGACCTTCCTCCGGGCACCTCCGATGCACCCCTGACGGTCATGCAAGCGCTGCCGCTGGATGGCTTCGTGGTTGTAACGACGCCTCAGCACCTGGCCAGCTTGGATGCCAAACGGTGCATCAATATGATCCGGAAGCTGAAGGTAAACGTCCTCGGGGTAGTGGAGAACTACACCGGGGAAATGTTCGGCTCGGGCGGCGGAGACAGGCTGGCCGAGGAGATGGACCTGCCGCTTCTCGGCACCATAGCCCTCAGGCCGGATTACAAGGACTACTCTAAACCAACGGTCCTCTCGAATGCCGAGGTCGATGAAGAGTACCGGGGTATCATCAGCGGCATCAGAGCCAGCCTAGCGGCACTCGGCAAGGGTGTGGATGACCCGGAGTAGGCTAACTCCTTCAGCTTAGGCAGGCCGCGCCGGTATCTTACGCCTCGGTTAGCTCCTCCGAGGCTTTCTTTTTGCCCTTGCCCTTCTTCCCCTTCGGGCCCTTAAGCACGATGTGCTGCAGCAAAGAGACTTCCCTGCGGACCGCCGCCTGGGAGTGGGTCGTATACTCGCCCATGTTTCTGAACTTCTTGTAGCGGTTCTGCATCAGCTTTTTTTGCGAGGTTTTTGTAAGGCCGGCAAGTTGCCGGGCTATGGCCACCTGTAAACCTATGGCCGCCCCCAGGGGATTTGTATGAGCACCCCCTTCAGGCTCTGGGACGATGTAGTCTATTATACCCAGCTCTTTACACTCTTGGGCCGTGAGGGTGAGGGACTGGTCCTCGTCGCTGAACCTGGAAGACCTGCGATAGAGCCTGCTGGCCGAGTGACCGGGCGAGATAGGCGAGTATATCGCATATTGCTGCATAAGGATGCTATCGCCCATCCCCAGCGCCAGGGCGCCTTCGCTTCCTCCTTCGCCCAAGATCACGGAGATTATAGGAGTGGGCACCTCGGCCATCACCGCGAGGGTCGTGGCGATGGCATTGCCCACTCCTTGCTCTTCCGACTCCACGCCGGGGTGCGCCCCATGAGTGTCCACCAGGGTTACAACGGGCAGCTTGAACCGAGCGGCCATGTCTATGAGGCGCCGCGCCTTGCGGAACCCTTCGGGATAGGTATAATACGCCCCGTCTTCCGTCGATCTGACCCGCTCCTGTCCGATGACGACCAGTCTTTGTCCCCCGAGGTAGCCTAGGCCCCCGACGATGGACCTGTCGTCTCCACTCACGCGGTCACCTTTAAGCTCGATGAAGCGATCGATAATGGCCCGTATATACGCATGAGCTGAGGGACGTTGGGAGTGTCTGGCGATTTCCTGAACTGCAATGCCGTCCGGGTTCTGTGTCAACTCCGGGAGGGGCAGCTTCGCAATGTGGCTACGGTTGCCGCTGGAGGGGCGCTCGGGGCTGAGCACGTCCAGAATGATCTCCAGCTGCTCCTTCAGATGTTCTCTATCAACGACGTTGTCCACCAGACCGTGTCCCAGGTGAGCCTCGGACGTGTGGGCGTTGGGAGGTATGGGTCTCCTTGAGGCTTCCCTGAAGGTTTTCATGGGCGCGAGGCCTATCAGCGCTCCCGGCTCCGCCAGGATTACGTCCGCCAGGTTGGCGAAGCTGGCGTATGCCTGTCCCGTAGCGGGGTTGGACAACACTACGACGAAGGGGACTCTTTTTTCGCGATGGGTGTTGGCTGCCGTCACCGTTTTGGCCATCTGCAACAGAGAGAGGACGCCTTCCTGTATGCGTGCTCCCCCTCCGCTGACCAGGGCAGTGAGCGGGTGATCGTTCTTGGCGGCCGTCTCGAACGCCAGGGCTACCTTTTCACCTACCACAGCCCCCATGCTTCCGCCCATGAAACCGAAGTCGAGGACAACCAGCATCGTTTTGATATTGCCGATGGTACAGTGGCCGGTGACGGCGGCTTCAGTCAGGCCGGTCCTGGTCTGGTCCTCGGACAGCCGTCTGGAGTAAGAGCCACGGCTGGAAAAGGAGAGGGGATGAAGGGAGGCGACGTTGCGATTCGTTTCCCTGAAGCTGCCCTTCTCCACCAGGAGCTCAATGCGCTCACGAGCCGTTAGCGTGTAGTGAAACCGGCAGTAGGGGCATAGCCTGTATTTGAGATATAGCGGGGCCTCGCTTATCGCTTCTTCGCATACCAGGCAGTGGTCCCGGATTACGGACAAGTAGGTATGCTCTAGAGTGGTGCTCCTTCGGAGGAGGTGTACGAGGAACTCGGAGAGATTCTTCACCGAGACTCCGGCTACGGCGATTTATTCCGAGGCCCACCGGGAAGGCGGCGTCCGGCCCATCACTGCCGTTGCCAAGCGCCTGATCCCGAGGGGAGGGCTTATGTCAATAATACAACCAAAGGAATGTGAAGAAAAGGGCGTTGCCGTCGCTATGGGTCAATGCCTTTGGTGGGGGAGACCCAATTCGGCTTTCAAAATCCCAGCGCCGGTCCCGCGCCATAGGGCTCGGATGTGACCCCGGCTGACCCATGGATCGACCCTTCCTCTTCGAGCTGCTCTAGCAGCGTCCTGGCCTTCGAGTACCCTATCTGAAGTCGACGCTGGAGCACGGAGGGGGAGAGGTTCTGGTATCTCTCGGCAAGCTCGCGAGCCCTGTCCAGCAAGCCATCGTCATCGTCATCGTCATGGCCGGGCGCCTCTTCGGGGGCTGGGTTTGATTGGTCGTCCAGCAGCATGTCAATAAGGGCAGGCCCAGTCTGGACTTGCCAGTACTCCACCAACTTCTCGATCTCCTGGTCGTGGACAAATGTACCCTGTACTCTGACTGGCTTGGGAGACTGGGAAGAGAGCAGGAGCATGTCGCCTTTGCCCAACAGCTTCTCCGCTCCCACGGCGTCGAGAATCACGCGAGAATCTATTTGGGAAGCGACCGCGAAGGCGATCCTGGCGGGGATGTTGGCCTTCAGCAAGCCCGTGACTACATTGACCGAGGGACGCTGGGTTGCCAGGATGACGTGTATGCCCGTAGCCCGGCCCAGCTGGGCGAGGCGGACGGCGGCCTGCTCTACCTCGTAGGCGGCGGTCATCATGAGGTCGGCCAACTCGTCGATGATGATAACCATGAAGGGAAGCCGGCTGGGGGATTTCTTGTTGTATCCCTCGATGTTCCTAGCCCCGGTCTCCTCCAGCAGCTTGTATCGTCGCAGCATCTCGTTTTGGGCCGCCCGTAACGCAGCCAGCACTTCATCGGTGTCCACGATAACGGGAGCAATGAGATGGGGAATCCCGTTGAATGGAGTGAGCTCCACTCGCTTGGGGTCTATCATGAGCATGCGCAGGCGGTCGGGTCCGTTGGTCAGGAGCAGGGAAGCGACAACAGAATTTATGCAGACGCTCTTGCCGCTGCCTGTAGCCCCCGCGATCAGCAGGTGGGGCAGGTCGATGAGGTTCGCCGTTATGGGTTCTCCACCCGTATCCTCCCCAAGGGCCACAGGGAGGCCACCTTCGTCGGCAATCTTCCAGAATGCGGCAGACTCGGCTACTGTGCGGAGGGCGACGCTCCGTGGATGGGGATGCGGCATCTCCAGCCCAACCAGGGCTTCCCCTGGCACCGGCGCCTCTATCCTCAGGTATGGCGTCTTCAGAGCCAGAGCCAGATCTTTTTCTCTCGCCAAGATGCTCTGGACCTTAACGCGGCTCATCTCTATGGTGGGAACATCGTCAGCCTGCGATGTCTCGCCTCTGGAGTCGCGGCCTTTCCTGACCCAGCCAGGCACCAGACCGAACCTGATTACCCGGGGCCCGCTACGAATGTCGTTAACGGAGACCTCGACCTTGTGCTCCGCCAGGGTATCTTCAATCCGCTGGGCCAGCTCTTGAAGGACCGACTTAGGGACGGGCCGGCTCTCGCCCTTGCTCAGCAGCTCCAGAGGCGGGAGCCGCCAGCCCGTGGCTTCTTCCTTGAGTTGTCCAGGATCGTCCGCCTCAGATTCCAATTCGGAGGCAGCCAGGGGGGCTTCCTGCGGAACGACCATGGTGGTTGTGGTGCTGACACGGGTGGACTCGGGTTCGCTGGAGGGCGACTGGGATAACTGCTGGAACGCCTCAGAAACTGTGGCTTCGGACATGGGATCCAGGACCACCTTTCGTGGCCTCTGGAAGGGACGCTTGGCCAGATTGATTGCGGACCGGCCCAGATGCTCCGCGAGCCAGCTAAGACCGGCGGATGTCTTCTGGAACCCGATTGCGGAGCCTTGACCATATATCTTCCCGGCCCGCCGGGGGTAGAGGATCAGCGGACTGATTATGACGAGAGCCGCTATCTTGAGAATTCCCAGGGCGATAGGTGTCCCTCCGAGATACTGGCCCCAACGGCCTCCGAGGGATGACTCGCTCGTCACCCCGCCCGCACCGTCGAACAGGGACAGGATTCCGATGCTAAAGGCTGTCAACAGTGCCGACCCGACCCATATCCTCCAATAGGGCCGAATCAAGTGTCTCCTGTAACGTAGGGCGAAGCCAAAGGTCGCCAACAGCAGCACCAGGGGTATGAGGCTGTAGCCCAGCCTGTCTAACGAAGGATCACGTACCCCAGAGAAGAAGATGAAGACCAGGACGGGCACGGTTAGGACCGCCAGGGGTAGTAATACTCCCCATATCAGGCGTAACGCGAGCCTGGCGCGACGCCCCAGACGCCCCTTCGCAGAATGGGGGACGCGCCCGCGGGGGGACCGGGTGGCTTGGGAAGGTTTGCCGGGGGGTGTCGCCATCCGAATCTATACCTCTAATGCCACGGGCAGAATCAGGGGGTTCCGGCCCGTTTCCCTCAGAAGTAGCTTGCTCACTGTGTGGACAACGAGGGAGCTAGTATGGCTCCAGTCTAATGGGTGGTTGGGCACCTGGTCAAGGGACTCCTCCACAGATTGCGATGCTTTCTGGAAGACCTCGGACATCTCGGCGTCGTCCATGAAACCTTTGGAGGTTAGGTGAGGAGGCCGTGCCAGCGTACCGGTTGCCTTGTCCAGCGTCACGACCACGACCACGACGCCATCTCCCGAAAGGGCACGCCTATCCTTGATCACGGGGCTCTTGGCCGTCCGAATGCTGCGGCCGTCCACATATACGTGGTCTGCTGGAAAGCTGCCGACCACTGCCCCGCTGTTCTGCGTCAGCTCGAGTATGTCTCCGTCTTCCAGAACAAAGACGCCGGACTCAGGCACGCCCATCGCTTGGGCCAGCGAGGCGTGGGCCACCAGATGGTGGTATTCGCCATGGACAGGCACGAAGAAACGGGGCTTCGTGAGGTTGAGCATCATCTTGAGCTCTTCTTGGCTGGCGTGTCCGTGCACGTGTACCAGGGCCACCTTGTCGTAAAGCACATGGGCCCCCTGGCGTTGCAGGTTGTCTATGGTCCTACTGACCGCCGTTTCGTTTCCGGGGATGGGTGCAGCCGAGATGATCACAGTGTCTCCGGGCATTATCTGTATGTCTCGATGGATGTGGTTGGCGATGCGCACCAAGGCGGATGTGGGTTCTCCCTGGCTTCCGGTGATCATGACCACCACATCTTCGGATGCGAACTGGCTGTTGTCTCCAAACGGAAGGAGCACTCCAGGAGGAGGCGAAAGGTACCCCATCTTGATGCTCATCTTGACGTTTTCCACCATGCTCCGCCCCACGATACCGACCCTCCTGCCGTGTTTGGAGGCTGCGTCAATCACCTGCTGGATGCGGGATATGAGGGAAGCAAAAGTGGCTATGAGAACGCGACCTCGGGCCTCGCCTATCGCCCTGTCGAGAGCTTCTCCAACGACCTGCTCCGAAGGCGTGTAGCCCGGCATCTCTGCGTAGGTAGAGTCCGAGAGGAGGAGAAGCACTCCTTTGGAGCTGTGGGCCGCCAGCTGGGTGAGGTCCGTCGGCTTGCCATCCGCAGGGGTGTAGTCGACCTTGAAATCACCTGAGTGAATGACCGTGCCGATGGGTGTCTCGATGACCAGGCCCATGGCATCCGGTATGCTGTGGCAAACTCGGAAGAACTCGACCCGAAATTTACCTAACTTAAATGGCTTGCCGGGTTCGACTATCTCTAGGGGTATCTGCCTGAGCTTGTGCTCCTTGAGCTTTACGGATATCAGGCCATGGGCCAACCTGGGTGCATAAACCGGCACCGGGATGTCTTGCAACACGTAGGGGAGGGCTCCTGTGTGGTCCTCGTGGCCGTGAGTAATGAGTATCGCCTTTATGTGGTCCCGGCGCTCCCGTAGGTATGACACGTCGGGGATCACGAGGTCAACTCCGGGCATGTCCGCTTCAGGGAACAGTACGCCGCAGTCTATGACGATTATGTCCTTGTCGTACTCCAGGGCCATCATGTTCTTGCCGATCTCCCCAAGTCCGCCCAAGGGGGTCACTCTAAGTGGAAGTGGTGCCATTATTGTTACCTAGCAGGGTGCTGGAAAACTCTTTCGACCATCCCCCTGGCCCCCTTCCCTTCGGCAGGCTCAGGACAGGCCTGGCCAGGAAGGGGGAGAAACTCATATCTGAGGGACACCCTCAGACTCCCGGCAAAGAGGCTTCGCCCCTCTGCACACCCGTTTCTTCCGCAGCCTGCTAGTTGAACTCCTTTCCAAATCTGTGCTTCCATGTCAGCGGGGTGGGCCAAATCATGAGCCCGTTCGCCGAGGTGATCCTTCGACATGTTTAGGATGAGCTTTCGACGCGCTCAGGGTCAGTAGGAAGAGGGCGGCCTTGTTTGGGCCGGCTGGACCATCGCCTGTCGTCGACCTCTTTGGGGCGAGGTGGGCAACAGCTAGAACATAGATAGCTGCTCGGGCTCCTGCGGAGGCGGTTGACCGACGCCCTCGTCTATGGGATCGAGGGCCTCGCTGAGAATTCTCGGGATGGACTTGAAATCCTCCTGGATAATCTTTCGAAACTCCTGCCTATGAAGTGCCGCAGCGGGGTGCATTATCGGGTACACGCTGCGGCCCGCCACTTTCCTGACCTTGCCCCGCGATCTGCTGATGCTTTCCTTGGGGAAATACTTGGCTAAAGAAAAACGGCCCAGAGTGACCACCAGCTTGGGGTTTATCAGCTCTATCTGTCTGTCCAGGTATTTGCTGCAGGTGGCGATCTCGTCGGGCAAAGGGTCCCGGTTGTTGGGTGGCCGGCATTTCACCATATTGGCGATGAAGACTTGTTTTCGGCTAAGGTTGGTAGAGGTAAGTAGGTCGTCCAGGAAGCCTCCCGCGGGCCCCACAAAGGGCCTCCCCAGGCGGTCTTCATGGTAACCAGGGCCTTCCCCTATGAACATGATTTGGGCGTCGGACGGCCCTTCTCCAGGGACTGCGTGTGTTCGGCCGTTGCTCAAGGGGCAGTCTGTGCAGACAGAGACCCGTTCGGCGATCTCATCGAGACTGTCCATGTCAGGCATAACGGCGACTGTCTTTAAGATGGGATACAGTGTCCTCGTGATAAATGTAGGTCAAGCTGCTGCGCCACCTTTTGCTGACTCCCTCGCAAGGGTCTACGAGAAGAGGGTCCGTAACTCTCTGTGTCTGACTGACCAGGCTTAAGGTGTGCCCGAAGAGGCAACCGGGACTCTATTCGTCCTGGACACCATGGTTCGTGAGGTAACTGACGGCGTCCTGGATAGTTATTATCTGTCCGGCCTCTTCATCGGATATCTCTATCTTATTTTCGGCGCCGGAGAATTCTTCCTCGAACGCCATGATAAGCTCGGCCAAATCGAGGGAATCGGCGTTCAGGGCCTCTACGAAGGAGGCGTCAGGCACGACAGCTTCATCAGCTACGTCCAGCTTCTCCACCACTATCGCCTTTACTCGTTCATAAACGGTTGCCATAACCTCACTTCCCTTCTGGACTGGTGCCACTGGAGGCTAGTACAGACTCCCCCTCCAAGGCTGCTGGGGTTTCTTTCATCTCATCCATCGCCGAGCCTAATACGCCGTTGACGAATCTGGGTGAGCTTTCGCTTCCGAAAGTCTTGGCCAACTCTACAGCTTCGTTGATGGCAACTTTGTGAGGTATGCCTCGTCCAAAGCGTATCTCAAAAAGAGCCAGCCGTAGTATGTTCCTGTCAACTACAGCGAGCTGCCGTACGGGCCACGCTGGAGCGAATTTGTATATGAGTTTATCAATATCGTCCCGATGAAGGGTTACTCCCTCCGTCAGTTCACAGGCGTAGGCTGATGAGTCCTCGGGAACACCAGCCTCCTCCTTGAGCCATTCGAAACTGGCACTGACAGGGTGTCCAGCCAGGTCTGATTCGTACAGAGCCTGAAGTGCGAGGGCCCTCGCCTGACTCCGAAGATTAGCGGACGCTCCTTTTGGCATACACCTACACCTATAACCGCCCGTCTAGGTCGTCAGGGGAGCCGGTCAGAGAGCCGGCCTCGACTAATTTTCTGGCGGAGGGAAGATCTCCCACGCTCGCGATATCCACGTGCCCGATTCCATGATCCTCGGTGGTACTGATCCTCTTTATCAGACCACCCAGGACCCTTCCGGGTCCAAATTCAATGAATCTGGATACTCCTGAGTCTAACATGTTTCCGACCGACTGTTTCCATAGGACACAGCTACAAAGTTGAACGAGCAGTTCCTTTTTTACCTCGTCAGCTGTCGTGAGCCGGGCAGACGTGACGTTGCCAAAGATTGGGACCGCGGGGTCACGAAAATCTATTTCCTCCACCGCGACCGCCAGCCCCTGTTGGGCTTGGGACATCAGTGATGAATGGAAGGCACCGCTCACGGCCAGCGGGATGGCTTTTCTGGCGCCCCTGATGGATGCCATGTCGATGGCTCGGGCCACGCACAATTTAGTGCCGCTGACCACTATTTGGTCCCCGCCGTTGATATTGGCTATTTCGGCGCCCGTTTCGAGGCAGATCTCTTCCAGAGTGACCTCGTCCAGCCCTATAATGGCCGCCATGCTGCCTGGTCGGAGTTCAGAGGCTTCCTGCATGAGCCGTCCACGTTCACGGACCAGCTTTATACCCTCGTCCAGCTCAAGTACCCCTGCGGCCACCAGCGAAGTGTATTCGCCCACGCTGTGGCCGGCCAGGGCCGCCGGCAGGTAGGTGTCCGGTTGGTGGAGTTCTTCCATGGCCTTGAGGCAGGCGAGACTGGTCGCCATAATCGCGGGCTGGGAGTTCACTGTGGCTCGTAGCTGATCGTCGGGTCCTTCGAATATCAGCTTGGTCAAGGGAATGGACAGGATTTCGTCCACTTCGTCGAAAATGTCCCTCGCGACCCTGGAGGACTCGTATAGCTCCTTGCCCATGCCGACGAACTGGGCTCCCTGTCCTGGGAACACATATGCTGTTTTAGGCTTCTCCTGGTTGTCCGTAATGGCCTCCATGAAAACAATTCCTTTAAAAGATAAGAATGAAAATTCTTTGCGTCGTAAACAATATTATTCTACTTCACTTACGTGCTCGTCTCGCGTCTTTTTCCACCTCCTCTCTCAGCTGCAATGTTGAATGTCTAAGTCTCTTCTACGCCCATTACCTGCCTACCCTTGTAGAACCCGCAGCTGGGGCAGGCTGTGTGGGACAATTTGGCTTTCCGACACTGGGGACAGTAGGACGGATAGACCGGCTTCAATTTATAGTGGGCGAATCTGTTTCCTTGCCTGGCTTTGGTCAATTTCTTGTTTGGTAGTGCACCCATGCTGATATCACCCTTCTCAGTTTATGCTTGCTTCGAGGAGCCTGTTGAGTTGCACCCATCTCGGGTCCGACGCTCCCTCGCTACACGAGCAGGAACTTTCGTTGTTGTCTCTCCCGCAATAGGCACATATACCTCGGCAGCCCTCTCCGCACAGTGGTTTCATGGGCTGATTGGTTATGGTGTATTGCCTGAGGGCTTCTCTCAGATCCAGTCCATGTTGCTGATCTATGGTGAAAGTCCCTTCGGACTTCTCCGGTACGCGTCGTGACTGGCCGGTGCTTATGTCTATGGTGGGTAGGTATTCCTCTTCTATGGAGATGTCCAGGGGATGCGTGGTTCGTTTTAGGCAGCGGCTGCACGTGACCGGCACGTTTACACTCACTCGAGCGACCACGAAAATCCCTTTATCGGTCTTCATCATGGAGAGCTCGCCTTGAGGGGAAAGTTCAGCGCTGCCGATATCGGCGGGGAGGGGCCCGTCGATATCGTAAGTGCGGGTGGAGCCTACGGGCTCTTTGAGGAGTTGGGCCACATTATAATACATGTGTAAATACTCTGTTCCGGAAGACCCAAGCGATAATTATACGGGGATTCAAGGGGTGCGTGTCAAGTAGTAAATCTCCCTGAAGAGGAATTTTTGAGATCGGATTCCACAGGGGATACCCTATGATCTAGCTGCCTCCTCCTTGCCCCGCTTCTCTTTCGCCGCCACCTGTATGAAGTCCACGATGTCTCGGCTGGACGTGCCCGGGCCAAATATTGCCTTGATGCCTGTTTGGAGCAAAGGTTCCCTGTCCTCGGCAGGAATGATTCCACCCGCCACCACAATCACGTCCTCCATGCCTTTTTCCCTGAGAAGGCGCATGATCTCTGGGAAGATCTCCATATGGGCTCCGGACAGAAGGCTGAGTCCCACGACATCCACGTCCTCTTGAGATGCGGCCTCCGCGATCATCTGGGGGGTCTGTCTGATTCCAGTATAGATGACCTCCATACCCGCGTCTCGGAGGGCCCGTGCCACTACTTTCGCACCCCTGTCATGGCCATCCAAGCCGGGTTTGCCAACCAGCACACGTATTGCGGCGTTTTCCTGGTCCATGGACTGCCCACCTCGAGATTAGGCTGCGTTTGGTGTGAGGCGATTTTGGCTGGGGGTCACCGGGCCTCTAAGGTGTCTGCACCAGCTCGGTAAGTATACCATGCACCGATCTGGGGTGGACAAAAGCGATGGTACCCGATGCTCCGTCCCTGGGCTCTCGGTCTATGAGCTCCAGGCCCTTGTCGGCCAGGATCTGCAGCTTCTCGCCGATACCCTGGACGTGGAGCGCCAGATGGTGCAGGCCCTCGCCGCGACGCTCAAGGAACCGGCCGACGGAAGACTCGGCGGACAAGGGCTCCAGCAGCTCCAGCCGAGTCTGACCCACCGTCAACAAGACCACCCTCACACCCTGGTCTGGCATGACTTGAATCTCCGCGGGAGGGATATCGAATACGTCTTCGAAGAAGCTCAACGCGCTGTTCATATCTCGGACTACTACCCCGATGTGGTCTATATACTCGACGGTACAGGCGGTGTTCATGTTTTTGTACCTCCCGGAGACAGGGCCTGAGTTATTTTCATAATGGGTACTTGGCACGCAACTGCCTGGCGATTATCAGCCGCTGCACCTCCGATGTCCCTTCGTAAATTGTGGTGACGCGGGCATCCCGGAAGTAGCGCTCCACGGGGGAGTCCTTGAAGTAGCCGTAGCCCCCGTAGACCTGTAGGGCGTTCGAGGCGGCCCGTACGGCCGTTTCCGATGCCAGGAGCTTCGCCATGGACGCCTCGTTAATGAATGGAAGCCCGTTGTCCTTGAGTGTGGCGGCGTTCATTGTGGCCGTCCGAGAGGCGTAAATCTCCGTTGCCATGTCGGCGAGCATGAACTGGATGGCCTGATGCTCTATGATAGGCTGCCCAAAAGAGTAGCGTTGCTGCGCGTACTTCACCGCTGCCTCCAGGGCTGCCTGGCCTATCCCCAGACACTGGGCGGCTAGGATGATCCGGCTGGAGTCCAGGATCTCCATGGCGTACCGGAAGCCCCTGCCCTCCTCCCCAAGCCGATTTGCCTTGGGGACGGGACTGTCCTGGAGTGTGATCTCCGCCGTGGTTGAGCTCCTCAAGCCCATCTTGCCGCTCTGCTTATAGGCGTGGAACCCTGGGGTGTCCTTCTCCACGATGAAGGCGCTGATACCAGCTGAGCCGGCGCTACTGTCCTGGGTGGCAAACACCACGACGTTGTCCGCGATGTCCCCGTTGGTGATGAAAATCTTGCTGCCACTAAGATAATAGGTGCCGTCGCGAAGGGTGGCCGTCGTCTTGAGGGCGGCGGCGTCGGAGCCCCCACCGGGCTCGGTGAGGGCCCAGGCGCCCATCTTCTCTCCTCGTGCCATCGCCGGGACGTACTTCAGCTTCAACTCCTCGCTGCCGAACCGGTATATCGTTTGGGTGGTGAGTGAGGTATGGGCCAGCAGGGTCACGCCGGCGGAGGCATCCCCCCGGGCTATCTCTTCTTCGGCGATGACAATCTGGCGGTAGCCTCCGCCACTGCCTCCCAGGGACGGGTCTATGCCCATGCCCGTGAGGCCCAGCGCCCCCATTGCCCTCCAGGTCTCCCAGGAGAACTCTTCCTTCTCGTCAAGCTCCCTGGCCCGGGGAACCAGCTCCCGGTCGGCGAACTCCCGCAGGGTGGCCTGAAGCAGGCGTTCCTCTTCACTCAGCAGCAGATCTGTCAACGGGCGCCTCCCAAATCGGGTTCAATCAGCGTACTCACCGCATAGTATCGTCTATACCCAGGTTTTGCGCGGGCTGTTACTCGTCTCTTGAGGGCTACTGGTATTCTGCCTGTTCCAGAATCGTGGGCGCCTTCCGGCGCGATCGGGCAGCGGGCTCCCGAAAAAGTCGCGAAGGATGGAAATCCACTCGCATCGTGCTGGACTAGAAGGCCAGGATCTCCTTCTGCTCGCCGAAGACCCCTCGGAAGACGTCGCAAATCTCACCCAGAGTGCAGGAATTCTCCACGCACTCTAGTACGACGGGGACCGTGTTCTCCTCGCCGCGTGCCACCTCTTCGAGGCGGGCGAGGCACTTTTTCACTGCCGAGCCATCCCTCTCCTTGCGGAACCGTCGTAGATGTTCTATCTGCTGCCTGGCAAGCTCGGCGTCCACCTTTAACAGCCCTGTGATCGGAGGCTCATCGCCTGCGTACCGGTTCACTCCCACGATTACGCGCTCTTCGCTCTCCACCTCGCGTTGCAGCTTGTACGCGGCCTCGTTGATCTCTCGCATCTGGAACCCACTCTCCAGCGCCGGAATGGCTCCCCCCATGTCATCGATCTTTTCGACGTAGCGGAAAGCCTCCTCCTCCAGGCGGTCTGTAAGGGATTCCAAATAGTAGGACCCACCCAATGGGTCGACTACGTCCGCCACTCCGCTCTCGTGCGAGAGGATCTGCTGGGTCCGCAAGGAAAGCTGCACCGAGTCCTCAGAGGGAAGGGACAGGGCTTCGTCGCGGGAGTTGACGTGGAGAGACTGGGTTCCGCCCAAGATAGCTGCCAGAGCCTGGACAGTACAGCGGATGAGGTTATTGTCGGTCTGTTGGGCCGTCAGGGTCACTCCGGCAGTCTGGGTGTGGAATCGGAGCATCCAGGACCGGGGGTTCCTGGCGCCAAACCGCTCCCGGACTATCCTGGCCCACATGCGGCGTGCAGCTCGGAACTTGGCTATCTCCTCCATCAGGTCGTTCTGGGACACGAAGAAAAAGGAGAGCCTCCCGGCGAAGTCGTCTATGTCCAGGCCGGCGTTCACTGCCGCTTGGACGTAGGCTATGGCGTTAGCGAAGGTGAAAGCCAGCTCCTGGACGGCAGTGGCGCCTGCCTCCCGCATGTGGTAGCCGCTGATACTGATAGTATTCCACATGGGCACATGCTGGGCGCAATACTTGAACACGTCCACAACCAGTCGCATGGACGGCTTGGGGGGGTAGGCATACGTGCCCCTGGCGATATACTCCTTGAGGATGTCGTTCTGGATAGTGCCGCTGACCTTATCTGGGGACACGCCCTGCTTTTTGGCGACGGCTATGTATAGGCAGAGGAGAATAGAAGCGGTGGAGTTGATCGTCATGGAGGTGCTGACTTTGTCCAGCGGAATCCCATCGAGCAGGACCTCCATGTCCTGTATGCTGCAGATGGGCACACCCACTTTGCCCACCTCCCCCCGGGCCAGGGGATGATCAGAGTCGTAGCCTATCTGCGTCGGTAGGTCAAAGGCGATCGAGAGCCCGGTCTGGCCCTGCTCCAGGAGGTAGTGGTAGCGACGGTTCGACTCTCTGGCGGAGGCGTATCCGGAGTACTGCCGCATTGTCCAGACACGCCCCCTGTACATATTGGGCTGGACGCCTCGCGTGTATGGGTACTCACCTGGGTAGCTGAGATCCCTCTGGTAGTCGAATCCGGCTGCCTCCAAGTCTTGGGGCCCATAAACCACATCCTGCTCGATCCCGGACTCTGTCTGAAACCGCTCCCGGCGTTCGGGGAAGCGGCTGACGGCGGGGGCGAGGGTCTTCTCTTCCCACTCGTCTTTGCTGTGGCTGGCCATGGAGGCTCCTTCAATGGGTTGGAACGGCCGGCTATCGGCGACCCCTGGATCAAGTCTGGTAACGCAACCGTCCTTAGATAGGTACCTAAATTCAACACATTATAAACCTTCCTACCCTGCTGGGAAAGATAGGGATGTGTGTATGAGCGGGCGGGCTGCTTGCCAGCCGAGGTCTGGCGGGATAGACTTCTCTCCGGTGGTATCCTTTAGAGACATTCTCATACGATTCAAGGTCAATAAATTGGCACGCAGGGCCGACTAACGTGAGCAGGGGGATGGCAAGATGCGTTTGAAAGATCGGGTGGCGCTGATTACCGGAGCGGGCAGAGGGATCGGCCAAGCCATTGCGCTGGCGTACGCGGAGGAAGGGGCTCGACTAGCGCTGGCTGCCCGGACCATGGCCGAGCTGGAGGCGACGGCGAAGCAGGCCGAGGCGCTGGGGGCCGAGACCTGGGTAATTCGCGCCGATGTAGCCGACCAGGCCCAGGTAGAAGATATGGTAAAGGGTACGTTGGACCGTTTCTCTTCCATCGACATCCTGGTGAACAACGCGGGAGTCGGCGGGCCGGTGGGGGCGCTCCAGGATTGCGACGTGTCTTATTGGGTAAACACGATCAAGGTGAACCTAATCGGCGCCTATTTCTGCTGCCGGGCCGTGCTGCCGACCATGCTGTCCCAGAACAGGGGCAAGATAATCAACATGTCGGGGGTCGGCGGCCGCAACTCGTCCGCCTATAGCGCGTCGAAAGTCGCCCTAACGGACCTTACTGAGATTCTCTCCAAGGAGCTTGCCGGTACAAACGTTCAGGTCAACGCCATCAGCCCGGGTTCGATTCATACGCGTATGTGGGAGGAGATGCGGGATGCAGCCAAGGCCGTGGGTGATATGGAGTGGTTCGAAACGGGTGTCCGGGTGACTTCTGGAGGTGGAGCGTCTTTAGAGCGGGCCGCCGAGCTGGCGGTGATCCTGGCCAGCGATGCCTCGGGAAGTCTCAGCGGCCGCTTGATCCGGGCGACGACCGACGACTTCGACAGCCTTCCGGCGATGGTTCCCAAGATCATGGCATCGGATGCGTTTACTATGCGGCGGGTTGAGCTGTCGTAGGTCCAACGAGCCCGGCCACAGCATCCACGATTTCGTCCATGGGGTGCTGCGCTACGTCCCTCTCCCCACGGGGCTTTAGCTCGACCGAGTCCTGGCGGAGCGTGCGGGGGCTGACTACCAGCCGCACCGGTAGGCCCAGAAGATCGGCGTCGTTGAACTTTACTCCGGCCGCTTCCTCGGTTCGGTCGTCGTACAACGTCTCGATGCCCTTTTGCCAGAGGCGCTGATAGAGGTCATCGGCGGCTTGGACGATGGTGGCATCGGCCAGGTTGAGCCCTACCAGGTGGACCTGGTAGGGCGCTATGGGAGCGGGAAAGATAACTCCCTTGTCGTCGTGGTTCTGCTCGATGGCTGCTGCCAGGAGCCTTCCCACTCCGATGCCGTAGCATCCCATTATGATCGGCTGTTGCTGTCCTTCCTGGTCCAGGTAACGTGCGCCGAGGGTTTCGCTGAAGAATGTACCCAGCTTGAAAATGTGGCCTACCTCGATCCCGCGGACCGATTCGAGGGGAGCTCCACAGTGCGCACATGAGTGGCCCTCTTGAGCCCTAGCGATGTCCGTCAGAATGTCTACCTGGAAGTCGCGGGGGTAGTTGGCGTTGGTGATGTGGGTGTCGGGGACGTTGGCGCCCACCGCGAAGTCGGAACCCGCGCGGATGGAGTCGTCGGCGACCCGCTTTATGCCGTCCAGGCCGATGGGCGAAGCTGAGCCGGCCACGAGTCCCGCCTTTGCTACCTCCTCTTCGGTGGCAAGCCGAAGGTCACGGGCGAGTAAGGCGTTTTTCAGCTTAACCTCGTTCACTTCCAGGTCCCCCCGGATGGTGACGAATACCACCTCGCCGTCGGCAGAGTAGAAGACCGCCTTGAGGGTCTTTTCGGTAGGGATGTTCAGGTATTCGGATAGCTCCGCGATTGTCTTCACGCCGGGGGTGGATACCACTTCCATAGGCAACAAGGGCTCCGTGGGCGCCCCGTGCACGTGGCCGCGGGCCTTTTCGACGTTGGCGGAGTAGCCGCACTTTGGGCAGGTGATCACCGTGTCTTCGCCGCTGGGAGTAGGCAGGATAAACTCGTGGGAGTCCTTCCCGCCGATGGCGCCGCTGTCGGCCTCGACCATGATCGCCGATAGCCCGCAGCGCCGGTAGATGTTCCGGTACGCCTGGGCCATAGTCTGGTAGCTCCGATCCAAGCTCGCCTCGTCGGCGTGAAAGCTGTAGGCGTCCTTCATGTCGAACTCGCGGACTCTGATGAGGCCTGCCCTGGGACGGGGCTCGTCACGGAACTTGGTCTGAATCTGGTACAAGATCGCGGGGAGGTCCCGGTAGCTCTGCACGCTGGAACGGACTATGTTGGTGACGACCTCTTCGTGGGTCGGGGCCATCACCATGGGCCTCCCACGCCTGTCCTGCAGGGTGAAGAGGTTTTCCCCGAAGGCGGCCCGGCGTTCCGTCTCTTCCCACAACTCCAGGGGCTGGAGGACGGGCATTCGGATCTCCTGGCCTCCCGCGGAGTCCATCTCGTCTCGAATGATGCTCTCGATCTTGCGGAGGGAGCGCCATGCCAGAGGCAGGTAGCTGTATATACCTGAGGCTACCTGATTAATCATGCCCGCCTTGAGCATGAGGCGGTGGCTGGCGGTCTCAGCCTCGGTGGGCTCGGTGCGCATGGTCCTTGAGATTAGCTGGGAGAAACGCACCGGCCGCCCCTCCTATATGCACATACTATTTCGATCAATAGCGCTCCCAGGTGGCTGGAACGGCGGCGAACGGGATTACTGCGAGATCCATGGGTCGGCCGATGGGTCAGTTGTGTGACCCTGCCCCCGCGGCGACAGCCTGTACTTCTTCCATGAGGGCGGAGAGCATGTCCTCGGCTGGGACGACTCTCGCCTTCTGGCCCTTGCGAAAGATCACGGCCCGGCCCGCTCCGGCAGCGATGCCCACGTCGGCGTCCTTCGCCTCTCCGGGGCCGTTGACCTCGCATCCCATGACGGCCACTTTGATGTTGGAGTCCACGCTTTTCAGCATCTCGTCCACGTCGTTGGCCAGCTTTATGACGTCCACGTCGGCGCGCCCGCAGCTGGGGCAGGCCACCAATGTGGTGCCCTTCTCGCGCAGGTTCAGGGACTTGAGGATCTCGTAGCCGGCTGTTATCTCTTCTTTGGAGTCGCCGCTAAGGCTGACCCGGATGGTGTCGCCGATCCCCTGGTGCAGTAGCAGGCCGAGACCTATCGCACTCCGTATGGACCCGGACTTGACGGTGCCTGATTCGGTGATCCCTAGGTGCAACGGGTATGGCACCATCTCGGCGATGCGCTGATAGGCTTCCACCGTGGTGTCCACGTCGAAGGCTTTCAGGGATATCTTGATCAGGTCGAAGTCCAGGTCCTCTAGGATCCCTATCTCCCACAGGGCGGTAGCCACCATGTGGTCGACTACGCTGTACTCCTCCTGGGCGGCCTGTCCCGCCTTGGGGAGCTTGTTCACCATGTCCATGTGCCTCGAATATCCCCGTGTCTTGCCTATTCCCCCCACGGGAGGAAGGCTGCCGAAGTTGACCCCGATGCGTATGGGGATCTCGCGCTCCTTGGCGGCCTGTACGATCTCCTTTACCTTCCCGACCTCACGGATATTTCCGGGGTTAAGCCTGAGCATGTCCACTCCGCCTTTGATGCACTCAAGGGCGAGCTGGTAATGGAAATGGATGTCTGCCACCAGGGGAATGTTTATCTGCCGCCTGATCTCCGGCATTGCCTTGGCCGCTTCCATGTCGGGCACGGCCGACCTTATGATGTCGCACCCGACCTCTTCGAGCTCATTAATTTGCCGGACGGTGGCGGTAACGTCCCTGGTATCGGTCTTGGTCATGGACTGGACCGTGATAGGCGCATCGCCGCCTACTTTGACGCCCCGTACGTACATCGGTTTCGTGACTCGGCGTTGGATCATTTAAAGTGCTCCCTCTATCGTGACGGCGTTTCCGCGCAGCCGATGTGCGCAGCCCTACATAAGTCTTCCAGGTACCGCCTCAGCGCTCATTACCTCGATTGTTACCGGAAACGTGTCCATGTTGCCTCAACGTAGCAGGCTGTTGCCGTCCACAATCCTGGTGATGTCGTTGTAGCTGATGGTTATTATTATAGCGATTAATACGACGAACCCCACAAGGTGGACGAGCCCCTCCTTTTCTGGAGGAATCTTCTTGCCGCGTCGTACCCACTCCAGGATGACAAAGGCGAGCCGCCCGCCATCTAGGGCCGGAAAGGGTAAGATGTTGAAGACAGCCAGGCTTATGCTGAAGAGCGCCGCGAGGGGCACCAGGGAGATGAGTCCTGCATCCCGAGCCACCTCGCCAGTCAGCTGGGCTATACCGATGGGACCGGCGACCTCAGGAGTCTTCCCACCTGACACGACGCCGGACACCTCATCCTTCATCGCTTCCAGAACTAGTCCCGTTCGTTTCAGTCCCATCCACAGCGCCTCCCACGGGGGCCGAACGGGACTTGCCTGTTGCCTCCCCCCGATCTGAACGGTTATCCCGGTCGCGCCCTGCCCTTCGGGAGGGTTCGCTCGCGGCACCAGCAGCAACCGCATCTCCGCGCCATCGCGCCGGATGAGCCACTCGATCTCCTCTCCCCTATGGGCATTGATACGATCGGCCAGCGCATGGAAGTTCCTGACGCGTTCATTATTCACCTTGAGAAGGGTGTCTCCCGGTAGCACACCTGCCATCTCGGCGGGGGAATCCGGGGATACGCCCCTCACACTAAGCTCGTCTACGGTGAACATAAAGAGGCCGGTGAGAAGGACAACGGCCAACACCGCGTTCATGAACGGCCCAGCCACCAAGACGAGGAACCGGGTGCCTACTCCCTTGCTTGCCAGGCTTCGGGGCTTACTGGGGTCGTTCTCCCCTTCTAGCTTGACGAATCCCCCCAGGGGGAGCAGGTTTAAGCTGTATAGCGTCTCACCCTTGCGGAATCCCAGGAGCCTGGGTGGGAAGCCGATGGCGAACTCGTTGACCTGGATCCCCATGGCCTTGGCGGCGGCGAAGTGGCCCCACTCATGAACTACAACGACTAGGGCCAGCACCGCGAGGAACTGAATGATGGTGACAAGGATTTCCATGAGGGCTACTTTCCGTTGGCGGCGTGACGCCCCTTAAGGGACCCCAGCCAGAGCGGAGGCCACCTCCTGGGCCCGGTCCCGCGCCCAGCCGTCGGCCCATAGGATCTCATCGAGGGTATCCCCGGGAGTGGGTGCGTGGGTTTCCAACACCTTCTCGACGGTCCTGTAGATGTCCATGAAGCCGATCTTGCGATCGAGAAACAGCCCGACAGCGACCTCATCGGCAGCACTGAGCACGGCGGGGTAGGTGGCGCCTCTCCTTCCAGCTTCGACGGCCAGGTCGAAACAGGGATAGCGGCCCGGTTCCATGGGCTGGAAGGTAAGTGAATGGGTCAAGGTGGTGTCCAGCCTGGGTATCTGATGATTCTCAAGTCGGGAAGGGTAGAAAAGGGAGTATTGGATAGGCAGGCGCATGTCTGGTGGCCCAAGCTGGGCCTTCACGGAGCCGTCCGCCAGCTCCACCATGGAGTGTACGATGCTCTGAGGGTGCACCACTACTTCTATTTTATCCCAGGCGGTATCGAATAGCCAGTGTACCTCGATAACCTCGAATGCCTTGTTCACGAGCGTTGCCGAATCCACTGTTATCTTTTTGCCCATCCTCCAGGTAGGGTGATTCAGTGCCGCCTCAAGAGTAACGCTCTCCATGTCGTCCAGTGGAGTGGTGCGGAAGGGGCCTCCCGATGCGGTTATGATGATGCGACGGATACCGTCATTTTCCCCCTGAAGGCATTGCCAGATGGCGCTGGGCTCGCTGTCTACTGGAAGGACAGCTCCTCTGCCAGGCCCAGTGAGGCCCATGATGAGCTCACCCGCCATGATGATGACTTCCTTGTTCGCCAAGGCCACAGTCTTGTTGAGTTCCAGGGCGCGGATGGTCGGCAGCAGTCCGGCGCTGCCGATGGTAGCGGTCATAACCAGCTCCACGTCGGGCTCGCAGACCATATCCTCCATTGGTGAGAACTCGACTCCGCTGGGCAGCAGTTTCCTATCTCCCTCGGAGGCGCAACACGCCAGGCGGGGCTTGAACTCCCGAATCTGCTGGGAAAGAAGGTCCAGGTTGGCGCCAGCCGCGAGCCCAATGACGCTGAACTCCGTTGGGAACGCCCTGACGACATCCAGAGTCTGGCGTCCGATGGACCCCGTCGATCCTAAAACCACTAATCCCTTCATGCCGGCGTTACCTCACGGGCCACGCTTGAATTTAGAGCACCAGGGCAACAAGATAATACACCACCGGGATAGTGAACACAATCGAATCGATCCTATCCAGCACCCCTCCATGGCCGGGAAGGAGGCCCCCCGCGTCTTTGGCTCCCGCAGACCGTTTGATGGCTGACTCCACAAGGTCTCCTACTTGTGCGAGGACGCCTATGGCGCCTCCTATCAGCGCCAGTTGCCAAAAAGGCGTCGATAAGCGGAGCAGGGCCCCGCATGCGAGCGAAATGCCCACTGCCCACACGAATCCGCCCGCCGCGCCCTCCCAGGTCTTCTTTGGGCTTATGGCGGGTGCCATCGGGTGTTTCCCAATGGCCCGTCCGGTGAAGAAGGCGCCGGTATCAGTGGCGAATATGGTCAGCAGGGTGAACAGGAGCCAGTCCCGGCCCGAGTCCTGGATCCCATCCAGCTCTCGCAGCATCGGGGCGTGAGCCAAGAGGAAACCCACGTACACTGGGCCGGCTACTGCATAGGTCCACCGAGTAAGGGATCCCTCTTTCCTGAGAAACAAGATGAGCATCGGAAGCGCTATCAGGACGCCTGCACCCAGCACAACGTGGGGGCTGTAATCGGGCCACCTGTCGGTGAGCCGGCCTGCGACGATTAGCAGAGCTGTCCAGAGGACCGCTAGAGGAAGTATCAGGCGAGATCCCAGGGCTGGGGCCATCCGGTAGTACTCTATCAGCGCCACGAAGGCGGCCGCCGATACAACTAAGGTAAGCAACGGAGAGCCCAACCAGATGGCGCCGATGAGAAGGGGTAATCCTACGAGAGCAGTGAGTATTCGCCGGGCCAAAATATGGACCTTCGCCCGCTCCTCAGGCCTTAGGGTCCTCGCGCTGAAGACTACCGAATCGCCGCTCACGCTGGCTGAAAGATTCCATTGCGGCTGCTATATCCGTCTCGCCAATATCCGGCCAAAGGGTCGGCGTTGGATAGTACTCACTGTAGGCGGACTGCCACAGCAGAAAGTTGCTAAGGCGCAGTTCGCCCCCAGTACGTATGATGAGGTCCGGGTCGGGTAGGTGGGCGGTGTAAAGGTAGTCGCTAAACAGGGCCTCATCCAGCCCATCCGACGTGACTCCATCGCGCATTATTTGCTTTACCGCCTCCAGGATTTCTGAGCGCCCACCATAATCGAAGGCTACGCTTAGGGTCATAGCCTGGTTATCTTTGGTCAGTTCCACGGCATAGTTCACCGCCTCTTGAAGCTCTGATGAGAGGCGATCTACCCTTCCCAAGTGGAGAATGCGAACTCCCCGTTCGTGAAGGGCTTGGGTCTCCCTTTGGATAGCCTCCCAGAGGAGAATCATCAGGCCTTCGACCTCGGCATGAGGGCGGTTCCAGTTTTCTGTCGAAAAAGCGTAGACGGTGACGTATTTGACCCCGTATTCGGATAGCGCCTCAAGCACGGGGCGGATGTTGTCGACCCCGGCCCGGTGACCTGCCAGCCGCGGCAATCCCCTCTTGCTCGCCCATCGGCCGTTGCCATCCATGATGATCGCTACATGAATCGGGCTTCGCAACAGGGGGTCTTTTAGCTTGGATTCGCGCTCACTCTCGACTCGCATGTCTAAACCGATCCGTGGCCCTACACCTGCATTATCTCCGCTTCTTTTGCCGAGGAGATCTGGTCCGTCTGGGCGACTCGGTTGTCAGTCGTCTTCTGAAGCTTGTCCAAGGCCCTTCGGTTGTCATCCTGGGAGATTGCCTTGTTGCGCTCCATGCCGCGGATCCGCTCCATGGCGTCACGCCGGACATTCCGTACAGCCACCTTGCCGTCCTCTATTTTCCTCTTCAAGACTCGCACCAGTTCCTGACGCCGCTCCTGTGTCAAAGGAGGGATAGGAATTCTTATCACGGCCCCATCGTTGGAGGGGTTAAAGCCCATTTCCGATTTGAGAAGGGTCTTCTCGATCTCCTGGAGCACTTGCCTGTCCCAGGGCTGGACCACGATTAATCTGGCTTCCGGAGCGGATATAGAGGATATCTGACTTAGTGGTGTGGGAACCCCGTAGTAGTCAACTGTCAGGTTCTCTAATAGGGCCGGACTCGCCTGGCCTGTGCGTAGCGAGTTCAAGTCCCGTTTCAGCACCTCTACAGCTTTACCCATTCTGGAATCGGCGTCCGCCAGCACATCCTCGACGGTCCTTGAGTCGTCTGCTTTCTGAGCCGACATATTTACACCCTCCCAGAGATGAGTGTACCCACTGTCTCCCCAGAGAGCACGCGCCGTACATTGCCCGGCTGGAGGAGATCGAACACGACGATGGGGAGCTTGTTGTCCATGCAGAGGGAGAGGGCTGTGGTATCCATCACGCCGAGGCGCAGATTCAGGGCGTCCAGATATTCCAGAGATTCAAATCTCTTGGCCCCGGCGTTTTTATTGGGGTCGGAATCGTAGACTGCGTCCACTTTGTTCTTGGCCATCAAAAGCACGTCAGCCCCGATCTCTACCGCCCGGAGAGCGGCGGCTGTATCCGTTGTCATGTAAGGATTGCCGGTGCCGGCGGCGAAAAGAACTACTCTCCCTTTTTCCAGGTGCCGTATCGCCCGCCGTCTGATGTAGGACTCGGCTACCGCCTCGATCTGAATAGCTGACTGAGTACGGGTCACCAGACCTATTTTCTCGAGGGAGTCCTGGAGGGCCATGGCGTTAATGACGGTCGCCAGCATTCCCGCATAGTCGGCTGTGGCACGGTCCATCCCGCGCGCTTCAGCCTCGTTTCCACGCCAGATGTTACCCCCGCCTACCACGACCCCTATATCTACACCCAGGCAGGCGGCTTCCTTGATCTGCTCTGCCGCGTACCGTACCGCGTCGGTGTCGATACCGTAGGATGCTTCCCCTCGGAGAGATCCCCCACTGAGTTTCAAGAGCGCCCTTTTGTAAGCAGGCCCGGCCACGGCACCCCCGATGGTTCATTCTCCCAGGGCGAATCTGGCGAATCGCTTTATCCGTATGTTTTCGCCTACCTTGGCGACCACTTCCTGGACCACATCATGTACGGTCCGGGAGGGGTCTCTTATGTAGGACTGCTCAAGAAGTACGACCTCTTCAAGGGCCCTTGACTCATCGTGGTCTACATCTGCTCGGTCGACATAGGAGGTAGACGGCATAGCGGCCACCTGCATGGCCAGATCGTGTACCAGACTTTTCATTTCTTCGGTGCGGGCCACGAAGTCTGTCTCGCAGTTCAGCTCGATCAAAGCTCCTACCCTGCTGCCTGTGTGGATGTACGCTTCTACAAGGCCCTGCCTTGTGTCTCTACCGGCCTTCTTGCTGGCGCTGGCGATACCCTTCTGTCTGAGTATTTCCTCGGCGCCTTTCGGGTCCCCTTTGGCCTCCTCCAGTGCGTGTTTGCAGTCCATGATACCCGCTCCGCTCTTCTCGCGGAGGTCTTTTATCATATCTACCGTTACCTGCAAGTCCTCCTCCTGTTGCGCGTCGGCCTTGACCGGAACAAGCCCTAGGCCCCTCTGGCCGTGCTATACGGCGTCTTCCCGCGTCTCCAAAGACTCGGGGTCGCTGCTCGCCAACTCAGCTTCGGGAATCTCCGCCTCTTCCTCTTCCGTGTCCTTCTCCGGGGCAGGCTCGGCCTCTTCCGCCGGCTCATCAGAAGTGGAGGTCTCGTCCACTGAGGCGGTGTCCACTGTGGCCGAGTCCGCTGGGGCTGCGTCCGCTGGGGCCGCGTCCACTGGATCGGTGTCTACTGGTGTGGTGTCCACCGGAGCGGTGTCTACTGGGGCGCTTTCTGTCAAGGTATCAGAAAATCCACCCTCTTCGAGGAAGTGGGCATCCTCGGAGGTCGTGAAGTAATCTCCGCGCTCTACGGGTCGAAGCCCCTGAGGAATCTCGCTGGCTTCGGATTCTTCCTCCAACTCTTCCGGCTCCTCGGGGAGTTCTGCCCGCAGTTCCAGGCCTTCAAGTACCGC
>CBDDDW010000026.1:0-256427 GCA_965226805.1 Dehalococcoidia bacterium | reverse complement strand
TTCCGACCACGTTGTTTGCACTATCGCTGCTGGCCCTCAACGGCTACGTTCACTACCGCATCCGGTCGAATCGGACGGTGACGCGGCACTGGGCGCTCGCTCTCAGCGCGATGGACGCGACGATGATTACGGCGGGCATCGCGATCTCATCCAGTGGATTTCAAAACACCTTCTTCGTGCTGTACTACCCCGCCCTCGCCATGTTCGCCGTGGTGTTCACGTCGTTCAGGCTCAGCTTCGCCTGGGTCACAATGGTCGCGGTCGTGTACGCGGCGTTGAGCCTGGTGATGGAGCCTGGCGTCGACTTCGAGATCAAGGAGGAGAAGGTCCTGTTTACCAGGATCGTCGTCATGTACGCGGTCGTAGCGGCGGTCAATCTGGTCTCCAGGTTCGAGCGGATCAGGAGGAGAGAGGCAGTGGAGCGGGAACGGGAGCTTCAGCGGGAGCGTATTGAGCTCTCGCAGACCATTCATGACACCATCGCCCAGTCCGCCTACATGATCGGGCTGGGCCTGGAGACGGCTATCGAGCTTGCGGACGAATCGAACCGGGAGCTGATCGCCAAGCTGGAAGCGACGCACGCCCTGTCGAAATCTACCATGTGGGAGCTGAGGCATCCCATCGACGCGGGACCCATATTCGAGGGGCGCGAGCTTGGCCGCGTGCTGAGGTCGCACGCCTCCACCTTCACCACGATCACGTCGATTCCCACCGGGCTGGTCCAGTCCGGCAAGGAGCCCCGGCTTTCCACCGTCACACGGGGACTGGTGTTCTCGATAGCCCACAACGCGATGACGAACGCATTTAGGCACTCGCACGCCGGCAAGGTCACCATTACGCTGAGCTTCGAGGACGATGTGCTCCGAATGTCCGTATCGGACGACGGGATTGGCCTCCCCGACGACTACGAAGACCGCGGCCACGGCTTCAGGAGGATGAGAACGGATTCTGAGCGAATGGGCGGCAGCCTCGAAGCGGGCCCGGGCGAGTCGGGGCGCGGCACGACCGTAACCTGCGTGGTTCCGTATGACACGAAACGAGGAGGCGCGTAGCTTGGCGGCGGACAGACAGACCAGGGTGATGCTCGTGGACGACCACGAGATCATGCGCGACGGCCTCCGAGAGGTGCTCCAACGGGCCGGAGACTTCGAGGTGGTGGGTGAGGCCGGAGACGGCGCGGCGGCGGTGAGGGTCGCTCAGAATCTCAACCCCGACATGATCGTCATGGATGTGATGATGCCTCTCAAGAACGGCATCGACGCCTGCCGGGAGATCACCGAGATGCTCCCGGGCACGAAGGTGTTGATGCTTACGGCCGCATCGGAAGAGGATGCTGTTATGGAGGCGGTAGCTGCTGGCGCGACTGGATACCTCCAGAAGTACTCCGGCAAAGATAGGCTTCTGAACACGGTCCGCGACGTTGCACAGGGAGAGTACCGCATACCCGCCGACGTGATAAGACGAGTGTTCGCTGGAATCCGGGCGGCGGCGCAGTCGAAAGCGGACACTGGAGTGAGGAGGCTGACCGCGCGGGAGCGGGAGATACTCACGCTCTTTGCGCAGGGGATGTCCTACGCGAAGATAGCTGAGACCAGGGGAAACCAGCCGGTGACGATCCGCAACGCTATCTACGGCATCCAGAACAAGCTGGGGATCGAGACGAAGCAGGGGCTGGTGGTCTGGGCTGTGCGAAGCGGCCTTCTGGATGATAGCGGGATAGGCGGAGGTCGCGCAGAATCTGCGGGCGGAAGGGACTGAAGGGCAAGGCCGCAAGCCCCGACCTGAAGCTTGGACGTGTGTCGGACAGTATGTCCAACCGTCTGCCAACTCAATAGTAACCTGCATGTTCCTGGTGAAGAGACCCTGCCGCAAGCTGGGCTACGATGCGGATAACCCCGCCTACATCTTCACCGAGCCCGCCTCGGCTACCAGATGGTGAAGGCCAGGACGCAAGAACAAGAGCAGGCGTGACAGAGCTGAAAGCCGGGGACTAGGCTACCGTGACGCTCCTTGTGTTCCTCTGTCCTGCCACGCCATAATACTTGGGTCAAGGGCCTCCCGGAACCGGCGGACCCGTGCGCCGACGGTCTGCCTGCCCAGTGCCGCTATGGCTTCGATGGTTGGCCGGTAAGATACTAGGCTGAGTGCCAATCGGTGATCCTGCCTCACAATCTCTGGTACAAACATACGGAGCAGATTAGCTAACACGGTTTTATTCCTGGCTCAGGTTGGCAGAAAGTAACTCCAAGCGATTGACGGCATCTCGGAATCCGATTCCCCCGTGCCCATTTGCGATGCTGTTAATCTCATGTACCTGTCCAATGACAGATGAGGCATGTTGTCGACCCAAAGGATTTGCGTTATCGCCTGTCTGCGCCTGATCTACCAGACGCTGATACTTTTCTAGGAGAGGGGACTGATACGGCTCCCCCGATATAAATCGACCCCGATCATCAGTCCGGTTCTCTCGAGCAGCCAATATAAGGAAGGCTTCGAATATGACCATCCTCCAGGGATCCTGCGAAAAAGCGTCTTTCTTGTGCTGGTCAAAGACTCGATCGGCCACGTCAAGGTCTGAGATTTCATTACGGACAAACTGGTGATAGAGATCCGTATCGAGCGTTCGGAGGATCACGGCTACAACTGCGGATAAGCCGAACACACTTCTGCTTTCCGACCGAGAGGGCAAACACCAGGCCGAGCCGGTGAATGGCATGTCCAACTGTTCGAAGGCTGAGGTCTGCGCGACCGAAGAAATCCAGCAACAGTTTTTGGACAAACTCTTTTTTATCTTGCCTGTGTGCCGCTTCGTCCTGCGTTCGATCGAAATAGCTCAATATCCCGGTCGTTTCCAATATCGCCTTGATAAAGTCATCCCGCTTGGGATATGGGAGCCGATAATCAACGTCAAAGAACCGTCGTAGATAGCCTTCAGCGTCGAATGCATCGCCGTAGAGCACTTTTACTGAATGCGCAAGCTGGGCGCGGTCTACAGCTAGTCGTGTGTCTGCCAAATGGGTTTACAATACGTCAGCGCTCGACGTGGCCCCCCGGTCTGCCTCCTCTCCCTATGGGAGAGGATTGAGGTGAGGGTGAGACCGGGGTTCGCGGGGAGGACCTCCTCATATCAGCATTGTAATGCTATATACGAGACACTAGACTAGAACGAAGACCATGCGGTCTACTATAAAGAGGTGTTTGGCTACCTCAAGCAACGCAACCGCATATGATGGTCGGCACCGGTCCAGTTCATCGATCATTACGACCAGGGGCTTCCCTTTCCTTGATTCTGCCAATGCCGCCGCCGTGTCATGTAGAACCACCTTGAAGTCGTGCTTGACCCCCCTTGGCGGTCAAGTATTCCGAGGTGGCGTCTTTCTCCGTTGAGGTAGCTGGTGATTCCAGCTCTTTAACGATTTGGTGACCGATGGAAGGGACCGCTGATGCTCCGATGCGGAGCAATGGCCCGGACATTGTGCGCATCATTTGACGGGTGGCTTTCCGAAAAGCTTCTAACCCTGTACTTTGAGAGTCCTTGGCATATTTTCCCAACCCATCGGTAATCTCAGAAGAGAGGGCGATGAATGGGTCCCCCGAGAAGTCGGTCTCCCATGCGTTGAACTCTACAACTGAGAAACCGCGATTTCTCAAATGCTGGGACCACATTCTCAAAAACGTCGTTTTTTCCGGTACCCCAAGCTGCGTCTACTGCCAAGACACAGGGGCCTTCGATTGAGCCGATGATAGAAGTAAGGACCTCGATAGATTGTTTTCGATTGAGGAGATCGTTCTTGAACGGGTTATCCTCGCATATATCGGGTTCCTTTGGTTGAATTCTTATTGCCATGTCTACGTCCTATTCTCACATCCGAGTCGGAGACCTAGGGTTTCGGTTGCTCTGGTTCCGTTCTTATTTCGCCTGACGATAGTTGCGGCGGCGGCCCGACACGCTCTTAGATTATACGGAAATGATCTCCCTTTGCCGACCGGTTGCCCTTGTTGTCCCAGCGGGTAACTTGACCTGCCCCCCAAGAACTGGTCCAGGTGTAGTGTTAGACTTGGGTCTGATGGTCTTGCCCCATTTTTTGTACCAGTCGTAATGTTAGTTTCGTGGGTCATTGAATCCCTGCTGCAGCCGCCAGGGTAAAGGTCTCCGGGCGAGGTTTCCCAGGGCACTGTGGGGACGTTCGCCGTTGTAGTGCCGGCACCACCCCTCTATTTTCTCTCGAGCGTCCTCCAAAAACAAGAACCAACTTTCGTTGAGGCATTCAGCCCGAAGCCTGGCGTTGAAGGCCTCGATCATAGCGTTGTCTGTAGGCTTGCCTGGCTGGCTGAAGTCCAGCTCCACACCGTTCAGGTACGCCCACTGGTCCAGACGCTTGGACGTGAGCTCTGGACCGTTGTCCATGGATATGGTCTTTGGCTTCCTACCCCCCAGCGCCAGGCGTGCCAGCACCTCCACCACACGCTGGCCTCCCAGGCTGCCATCCACCTCGATGGCCAGACTCTCACGGGTAAAGTGATCCACTAACGTCAAGAGCCTGATCCGCCGTCCATCGAACAGTTCATCGCTCATGAAGTCCATTGCCCACCGCTCATCGGGTCTCGACGCCAGAGGCCTGATCTCTCTCCGCCGACTGGATACGTGGCGCCTGGGTCTCTTCGACCTCATGCGGAGCCCCTCCAAACAGTAGAGCCTGTAAACACGCTTGTGGTTCACCTGCCACCCCTCCCGTTTCAACAGCACGTGGATACGTCGGTACCCATAGCTCACTCGCGCTGCCGCCAGGTCCCTGATCCTCATCCGTAGAGCTGCCTGCTCAGCTGCCACACTTTCATACCTGCAGGTGGAGCGTCGAAGGGTGAGCACCTGGCATGCCCGCCGCTCGCTCGCCCCATATGCTACACGAAGATACCAAGCGTGGTCCCGCAACTGAGCAGGCTCTAGGGCTTTTTTCGCAGCACATCCTGGAGCATCTGCTTGTCCAGACTCAGGTCCGCCACCAGTTCCACACCACTCCAGGTGCAGACCCGTCGCACCCAGCGCAGCAGCCTGCGATTGGCCAACCCCCGCTGCGTATCGCTCAGCCCCTTCCAGTGCCAATTCGTCTGACCCTTGCTCCCGAAGCCCCGCTACAGCTGGCGGTAGCATCAGCCCGTGCTCCTCCGGGATCGCCAGTTCCAACGTTAGCACCGAACGGCTCGGTGGTATCTACCGTCCAGGTAAGTCAAAATTTACCCACCACCGCGCACGGTAGATACCACCATCTTCGAGATGTGGCTGGGCAACCTGTAAGTCGGCCAACCTGAGTCCAACTAGTATGACGCGCCGGGGCAGAGGAACGAAAGGGATTCGGGCCACATCCTCCGGAGCGCTCCAGCTTGCCGTTGGTCTGAGGGTGGAAGGGTGATGCCAGGATGTGCTTGATGCCCACGATCGTTGTTACGCAATAGGCACCAAAAACTGCCGTACTCGTGGGCGGTGGGCTTGACTACTGTGGATAGGCAGTGGAAGAGGGAACAATGGCGATTACTCGGACATGTTGCGTCGCCCGCCAGTCAGGTGGTACTATGTGGTCACGAGACTTTATCTATCTAACTACCTGAAGGTGATTACATGACCACATACAGCATAAGAGAGTTCAAGGCCAGGGTCAGCGAGATACTCAGAGGCCTCGATGACGGCGAGGAGGTGATCATCACCCGCCGTGGAAGGCCATGCGGCAGGCTCACCACGGTACAGCACCCCTCCGAGGGAAAGCCTTCGCTTAGCACGCTGAGGGGCTCCCTGGGTTACCTGCCCGACGCGAGCTACGAAGACTTCGTGGACATCAAGTCGATATGGGAGCCTCGGATCCCTGAGTATGCTGAGGCAAAGCACAGCCGTGCTGGGTAGTCCGGCCTGGTTCGTGGTGGACACCCACGCCCTGTGGTGGTATCTGCGCTCGCCCGAGCGGCTCACGCCCGCCGCCGCTGCCGTCTTCCGGCTGGCCGAGACTGGCAACGCGACCATCGTTGTTCCCGCGATAGCCGTCGCCGAGTTCTACTTTCTTTCGATCAAGCTGGGCCAGCCCGTCACACCCTCCGACCTAATGAATGCACTCGATACTGTGGGCGGTATAGAGCTGTCAGACCTGGGCAGAGCGCAACTCGAGAGGCTTGACCGGTTCCCGGAGATTCCCGAGATGCACGACCGGCTTATCGCGGCTGAGGCTGCAGCCCTTGACGCGCCGGTGGTGACGCGGGATGCGACCCTTTCGGCTTCGCCTCAGGTAGAGACCGTCTGGTAGGTGGAGCCAGGCTGTGATGACGTTGATTGGACAACAGGAAGACGTATCCCAACGTAAATGCCTGGAAATGGCAAGAGGATCAAGATGGACCTACTATTTGGGCAGTCTGACGAAATGTCAGAAAATCAACCCACTCTCGGGCTGGATGACGGTGCGGGACTTCGAGTTGTGAAAGCTCGGTTTGTGAGCCAGCGGAAGTTCGACTGGGAACTATTTGCCGGCTACGATCAACTGCGGGTCCTTACCTACTCCGCCAGCGTCAACGCAATTGTTAGAATGCTGAACCAATTCTCGTTCAGCGCTTTTGAGTGTGTGTTCGGGTGCGAAGCCACATTGAGGGACATAAAGAACGTCCTAGCCTTCCAGAAGGTGGTGATCGGAGATACCCGCACCGGACGGCGGCGAGGAGGATGGCCAATGAGCGCCCCTCCAACACTGACCGTCCTCAGCCTCGGCGGAGGCGTCCAGTCCTCCGTCATGGCGCTCATGGCGGGAGAGAGCCTGCCCCCGACTGGATCGGGGGGCGCGTTCGGCCGCGTGCCCGACTGCGCCATCTTCGTCGACACCCGCTGGGAGCCGCCCAGCGTCTACGAGCATCTCGAGTGGCTCGAAGGCCGGCTGAGCTTTCCGCTCTACGTCGTGGACAACAGGCGAAGCCTCCGCGAGGAACTGGGAGCGGACGCGCAGAGAGACGGTTCGGGAACGAGTGGGAGGGACACTGCGGGGGGTGAGCAACCGGGGCCGACGCTCCCGCAGGACTCGGGAGACTGAGATGTGCAGGAAGAAGGCACGCGGCGAGCGCCGCAGCGTCCTAGTACAGGATCATGTGGGTGGGAACCAGCCGTTGAGCCTCCGGGTCCACCGCCAACGCCAGACCCTCCAGGGTGTAGGCCCCCAGCAGCGGAGGGGCATCGTCTTCTCCAAACACTACGATGGTGACTACGCTCTCGCCCTCTATCGTAGCCCACGCCTGCCCGTAGTCCATTTCGACGCGCCGCCCGTCCGCCAGCAGGAACCCGCGCTTGCCTGTAGCCTCAACGCCCAACTCCCGCAGCAGGCGAGAGGGCAGCGTGGTGAACGATGCGCCGGTATCCACCGTCGCCTCTATTTCCTGGGCCTGCTGGCCGTCCATGCTGGAGATGCGCAGCGGCCACTTGAAAGTCCCCATAGGACAGCCTCCTCGTCGAAGTGTCTACCACCCCATTTTACCCGATTTTGAGGGCCGCTTACAGAGGCCCGGACCTTGACAGCGACGTGCCGTTTCGTTCATGATAAGGGTAAGACTAGGTATGACCATGAAGGGCAAAAAACATGCCGAGAAAGAGAAGGGTCATCACCTTCTCCCTGCCACCGGAGATGGACGAGCAACTGAGGCAGGTGGTCGAGGAGGAGGGCCGCACCGTGAGCGAGCTCCTGCGCGAGGCGTTCCGCCTCTACCTGGAGGAGAGGGAGTGGCGCAGGCAGGAACGGACGCAGATGCGGCGTTCTCGCCAAACCCAAGAGGAAGAGACAAGAGGGAGGAACAGATGATTGAACGACATGACTACACGCCGGCGGCCCTCTACGCCAGGGTTTCCAGCGACCGGCAGGACGTGGACCTCTCCGTCGCCGCACAGCTGCGGGCGCTCAGGGACCATGCACAGAAGAACGGATACATCGTAGTCCGCGAGTACGTGGACGAGGCCGAGAGCGGGCGCATCGCCGACCGTCCCGAGTTCCGCAAGATGATCGACGCGGCCAGCCAGACCAACGCTCCGTTCCAGGAGATTTTGGTCTGGAAGTTCTCCCGCTTCACCAGAAAGCGCGAGCACGCCGTCGCCTTCAAGTCCATGCTCCGGCGCAAGGGCGTCCGGGTGGTCTCCATCACCGAGCACGCCGACGACTCCCCCACCGGCAAGCTGCTTGAGGGAATCATCGAGAGCGTGGACGAATTCTACAGCGAGAATCTGGCGCAGGAAGTTGTCAGGGGGATGCGGGAGTCCGCCTCTCGCGGCTTCTGGGTTTCCAGCTACGCCCCTTTCGGCTACAACCGAGTCATGGTGCAGGACGGACCCAAGAAGCGCCCCTCCCTGCAACCCAACCCGGATGCGTCCCACATCGTCAAGCGCATCTTCGATATGGCCGAGGCCGGCAACGGAATGACGGACATCACTAGGACCCTCAACGACGAGGGCATCGCCAGCCCCAGGGGGAAGCTGTGGGGCAAGACCAGTGTCCATGCCATCCTCATCAACGAGGCTTACACGGGGACTCTGGTCTGGGGCGCGAAGGCAAAGGACAACGCCGAGCCGGTGCGGGTGGAGAAGGCGTTCCCCGCCATCATCACGAAGGCCCAGTTCAACCGAGTCGGCAAGCTGATGCGCGCTCGTGCTCCCAAGAGGTCCCATCCCCGAAGGGTCGGAAGCACCTACCTGCTCAGCGGTCTGGTCAAGTGCAAGGCGTGCGGCAGGGCGCTCTCCGGCCAGGACGCCAAGAGCGGCCAGTTCTCCTACTACGTCTGCCAGTCGATCATGAAGCGCGGCAAGAACGCCTGCGTTACCCCCAGGCTCAACGCCCGCCGCTTCGAGCAGATGATCGTCGACAAGATTCGCTCCAACATCCTCACCGAGGGGAGCATCACCGAGCTGGTGAGGGCTGTGGACGAGGAGATGGACGGCATAGCCAGCGAGCAGCGCAAGAGGCTGGAGACCATCGACACGGAGCTTGAGGACGTGAAGCGCCGGCTGGGCCGCATCTGGAACGCCATCGAGACGTCCGACATTGACATCGCCGACGCCTCAGACAGGGTCAAAGAGCACCGGGAGCGGAAGGAGCGTCTTGAGGATGCGGCGGCGGACGCCAGGGCGATCCTCTCCCAGCGCAGGGCGCACCTGGACGACGTGAAGACTATCTCCGCCTACGCCAAGGACATGAAGGACTTCCTCCAAGAGAGCGAGCTGACCGAGCGCAGGGCCTTCATTGAGTCCTTCGTCAAAGAGATCATCGTCATTCCCGGCGACGCTCTCATACGCTATACCATTCCCAGCGTGTCCTTGTCCTACAATCTGAACCGGGCCGTTAGCAGCGCCGACACTCTCGCCATCACCGCGGACTTTAACGATGGGATGAGAGCGTCACCTCAGATTTCCATTGTTAACACCACCGGCGACACGGTGTGGACCTTCAACTTCGCGGTGCCAGGCTTGAACAGCGGCACTGCTACAGTGACCATCGATGGGACGGACATCGCCGGCAATGGCAACTCTGAGGCGTCCAACAATACCTTCACTATCGACAACATAAAGCCGGACGTGGCGCTGACCTACAGCCCCGACCGTGCCGTCAGCAGCGCCGACACCCTCACCATCACCGCGACCTTCAATGATAACGTAGGTGCGTCACCTCAGATTGTCATTTTTAACGGGACCGGCGACGTTATCCAGGCGGCCACCGACATGACAGGAGCGGATGGTGATTCGGTGTGGACCTTCAGCTACAGTGTGCCGGCGGGCAACAGCGGAACGGCTGCAATCTCCATCGACGGCAGGGACGTCGCCGGTAATAGTAACACTCCCGCGACCAATAACAACTTCACCATCGACAACATAAGGCCCACCGTCGCCCTGACCTACAACCCCGACCGTGCCGTCAGCAGCGCCGACACCCTGGCCATCACCGCTAACTTCAACGAAGGGATGAGTGCGTCACCGCAGATTTCCATTGTGAACGGCACCGGCGATACCATCCAGGCGGCGACGAATATGACTGGGTCGGCTGGCGACACGCTGTGGACCTTCAACTTCACGGTGCCCGACGGCAATAGTGGCGACGCCGTCGTCACCATCGCCGGCACAGACATCGCGGGCAACTCAAACGAGGCGGCCACTAACAACACCTTTACGATCGACAACACCAGGCCTATCGTCGCCCTAACCTATAACCCCGACCGCGCCGTCAGCAGCGCCGACACCCTCGCCATCACCGCGACCTTCAACGAAGGGATGACCGCGTCACCGCAGATTTCCATTGTGAACGGCACCGGCGATACCATCCAGGCGGCGACGAATATGACGGGGTCGGCCGGAGATACACTGTGGACCTTCAACTTTACGGTGCCCGACGGCAACAGCGGCGACGCCGTCGTCACCATTGCCGGCGCCACAGACGAGGCCGGCAACTCCAATCAGACGGCCACCAACAATACCTTCACCATCGACAACACCAAGCCGACCGTCGCCCTTACCTACAACCCCGATCGTGTCGTGAGCAGCGCCGACACCCTGGCCATCACCGCAACATTCAACGAGGGTACGAGTGCGTCACCGCAGATTTCCATCGTCAACTCCACCGGCGACACGATCCAGGCCGCCACAAACATGACCGGGTCGGCCGGCGACAGTGCGTGGACCTTCAATTTTACGGTGCCCGACGGCAACAGCGGCGACGCCACGGTGACCATCGCCGGCGCCTCGGACGAGGCCGGCAACTCCAACCAGACTGCCTCCAACAACACCTTCCCTATAGACAACACCGGGCCCGCCGTGGCAATCACATACAACCCCAACCGTGACGTGAGCGACCCCGATACACTTACTATCACGGCTACGTTCAGCCAGGGGGCGAACGCGTCACCTCAGATATCTATCGTGAATATCACCGGCGATTCGATCCAGGCCGCTACCAACATGACTGGGAACGCCGGAGACAGGGCCTGGACTTTCGATTTCAACGTCCCCTCGGCTAACAGCGGCGACGCCACTGTGACTATCAACGGCACGGATCTCGCAGGCAACACTAACGTTGCCGCCACCAACAATACTTTCACAATCGACAATCAGCCACCCATAATAGTGTCCCTCGTCTACGACCCCGACCGAGCCGTCAGCAGCGCCGATACCCTGATTCTTACCGCTACTTTCAGTGAGGGTATGGCCGCGTCGCCTCAAATATCCATCGTGAACGTCACCGGCGATTCAATCGAGGCCGCTACCGATATGACGGGGAACTCCGGAGACACGGTCTGGACATTCAACTTCACGGTGCCCGACGGCAACAGCGGCGACGCCACTGTGACGATCAACGGCACCGACCCCGCTGGCAACTCCAACGAGCCGGCTACGAATAATATATTCACCATCGACAACACCAAGCCCACCGTTGCTCTCACTTACGACCTGAACCGGGCCGTGAGCAGCGCTGACACCCTGGCTATCACCGCAACATTCACCCAGGGTATGAGGGCCTCCCCGCAGGTCTCTATACAGAACGCCACGGGCGATACGATCCAGGCAGCTACCAACATGACTGGGGCCACCGGCGACACGGTCTGGACTTGTAGCTTCACCGTGCCCGACGGCAACAGCGGGGACGCCACCGTCATCATCGACGGTTTGGACATCGCAGGCAACGGCAACGAGACCGCGTCCAACAATACCTTCACCATCGATAACTCCGGGCCAGCGGTTGCCCTCACTTACAACCCCGACCGCGCGGTCAGCAGCGCCGATACCGTAACCATCACGGCCACTTTCAACGAAAATATCGTCTCATCTACTCCTCAGATAACCATCGTGAACGGCACCGGCGATACAATCCAGGCGGCCACGAATATGACGGGGTCATCTGGAGACGTAGCGTGGACCTTTGACTTCACGGTGCCCGACGGCAACAGCGGCGACGCCACCGTGACTATCTCCGGAGGCAAGGATCAGGCCGGCAACACCAACCAGACTGCTTCCAACAACACCTTCACCATAGACAACAGCGGGCCTAGCGTAGCCCTGACCTACAATCCGGACCGCGCCGTCAGCAGCGCCGACACCCTGGCCATCACCGCGACATTCAGCCAGGGCGTGAGCGCGTCACCTCAGATTTCCATCGTGAACGGCACCGGCGACGAAATACAGGCCGCCACCAATATGACTGGGAACGCCGGAGACACGGCGTGGACCTTCAACTTCACGGTGCCCGCGGGCAATAGCGGCGACGCCACCGTCACCATCGTCGGCACGGACCCTGCGGGCAACACCAACCAGACTGCGTCCAACGACACCTTCACCATCGACAACAGCGGGCCTAGCGTGGCCCTGACCTACAACCCCGACCGTGCTGTCAGCAGCGCCGATACCCTGGCTATTACGGCAACATTCAGCCAGGGAATGAGCGCGTCGCCTCAGATATCCATAGTGAACGGCACCGGCGACACTGTTCAGGCCGCCACCAATATGACTGGGAACGCCGGCGACACGGTGTGGACCTTCAACTTCACGGTGCCCGCGGGTAATAGCGGCGACGCCGTCGTCACCATCACCGGCACGGACCCCGCGGGCAACACCAACCAGACCGCCACCAACGATACCTTCACTATCGACAACACGCCGCCACAGGTGGCCCTCACCTACAACCCGGACCGCGTCGTCAGCAGTGCGGATACCCTGGTCGTTACCGCGACATTCACCCAGGGCATGAGTGCGTCGCCGCAGATATCCATCTTGAACGGCACCGGCGACTCTATCCAGGGCGCTACCAACATGACGGGCTCAGCCGGTGACACGGTGTGGACCTTCAACTTTACGGTGCCCGCAGGTAATAGCGGCGATGCGGTCGTCACCATCGCCGGTACTGACATCGCGGGCAACTCCAACGAGGTGGCCACCAACAACACCTTCACTATCGACAACACCGGGCCTAGCGTAGCCCTGACCTACAGCCCAGACCGGGCCGTCAGCAGCGCCGACACCCTGGCCATCACCGCGACATTCAGCCAGGGCGTGAGCGCGTCACCTCAGATATCCATAGTGAACGGCACCGGCGACGAAATACAGACTGCCACCAACATGACAGGGTCGGCCGGCGACACGGTGTGGACCTTCAACTTCACTGTGCCCGCAGGCAACAGCGGCGATGCCACGGTGACCATCACCGGCACCGACATTGCGGGTAATACCAACGAGACCGCGACCAACACCAGCTTCACTATCGACAACACCAGTCCTACCGTCGCCGTTACCTACAACCCAGACCGGATTCTCAGCAGCGCCGACACTGTGACCATCACCGCGACCTTCAGCCAGGGGATGAGGGGGGCGCCCCAGATCTCGATAGTGGATGGCTCCGGTACCATACAGACAGCCACCAGTATGACCGGAACCACCGGCGACACCGTGTGGACCTTTAGCTTCAGCGTGCCCGACACCGCTGATGGAACCACGACCGTCACCATAGCCGGCAAGGATATAGCGGGCAACGCCAATGAGTCGGCATCCAACAATACCTTCATCATCGATACTACGCCCCCGGTCCTTCTCTCCGCGGAGGTGATTGGCACGACTCTGGTCCTCACCTACACGGAGGTCAACGGCCTGAACACGGGCTCGGTCCCCGCCGCCCAAGACTTCCTCGTCAGCTCTGACCAGAGGAGCTACAACATCAGCAACGTGGCAATCGGAACCAACACCGTGACCCTGACTGTGGCACCGGGTGTGCAGGCCGCGCACACCGGCGTCATCGTCAGCTACACATTGGGGGCCAGCAACCCCCGCCTCCTGGACGGGACCGGGAATCAAGCCGCAGATCTTGTGAACCAGGCGGTGACGAACAACACTTGACGACCTTAAAGAATGGTCCAGGAGCCTGAAAGGCCTATGGACGTTGCCTGGGGCGGAGGTCGCAGGGTCGGGGGAGAACCTAGGTCTGGTAGCGCCGGACGAGAAGGCCATGCTCAAGGGAGGGGCGCAAGACACCTGCCCCAAGTATCTGCAAGCTCACGGCCGGCCGCCCCCGCGACAAACTCAGGGAGTGCAGGTTTGTCCCCACCCTCGGCTCGACGGAGCTACTATGATCGGGAAGATGCCCGGTTAGGAGCGGGTTTGGCGGCATGAGCCACCCATCACCCCTCCCGGAAGTCCCGGGCGTAGAGCTGGGCCAGCCGGTCCAGGTGGTGCTGGGGGATCGGGGGAAGGTCCACGCATCCGGCGGTCTCTTCGGTCTCCGCGACGTCCTTCACCCCCGGGACCGTGGTGTCGATGTCACGGTTCATGAGGGAGAATACCATCGCCGCTTGGGAGAGCGTCCGAATCGGTCCTTCCAGGAGAAAACCCAGGGCACGCGCGTTCGCTACGTCCGTCTCCAGTTCCGAACCGGGAGGCACAGGCCGGTCCACCCGCTGGGTCAACGCCCCGGCCCGCGTGGGACCGGATGCCGATCACAACCATGCCCAGGGACTTGGCAAGGGGGATGGTCTGCCCGTTATCGAAGGCGGTGGCTCCAGGAGGAAGCGGCGCCTGGCCGGTGGTGTTTAGGAGGTTGTAAAAGACCAGCACCGTGTCGAACTGGCCGCTCTCCATCATTCGCCTTAGCGATGGCACGTGGGGCTCCTGGGCCGAAAGGCCTATGAACTGGGTCTTACCTGCCTTCTGAACGTTTCTGTACGCCTCAAGCACCGGGCCCAATACGTCATCGGCGGTCAGGGAGTCGGAGAATTCACCTCTTCGGAGCGTAAAGCGGTTGTGCACGTGAAGCAGCTCCACCGAGTCCATCTTCAGGCGGCGCAGGCTGGCGTCCACCGACCGGCTGACGGCGGCACTTACGCTGTCCGTGTTGTCGATGGGCACCTTCACCTTGGTGCCGACGACGGCTTCCTCCCTGCGGCCCTTCAACGCAATCCCCAGGACCTCCTCGGCCTCGCCGTCTCCGTAAGCAGGCGCCACGTCGAAGTAATTGATCCCCAGGTCCAACGCCCGGTGCACGGCCCGTACCGACTCCTCTCTTGTCGTGTGCCCCCACACCTGGCCGATGCCGCCACCGCCAAATCCGGCTCTCGATACCCGAAGCCCCGTACGTCCCAGCACAGAATACTCCATCGTCTGTTGATCCCTCCTTACAGCGATCAAGGGCTACATCAGAGCGTACGTAACGGACACGCGCTGACAGTGGCAAGGCGAGGCGCCTCCTGCGGAGGTCCGCCAGGTCTTAGATAGAGGAATCAGGCTCGGAAGGGTCAGGGTCTGCGAAGAAGGACAACCTTCGCGCCTGGGTCGAATACCGAGGAGAACAAATCTACATGGCCGCGAGGACGAGCGCGTTTCTCGCCTCGACCGACACAGGGTGTAAAAGACTTCCTTGTTGGAGCAGGGATATCAGCTCGCGGTTAAGGAACTCGAAGATCGCCTTGTCCATGTTCTGGAAGGCCATGTCCCTGAGCTCCGAGAAGTAAGAATAACGGTGGGCCTTCTCAGGGTCGAGCTTATCGGCAAGGAAGACGACCTTGGCTGCGGAGCCAAGCCCCTTGTGTGCGGTGCTGTGCCAATACACCGCTTCATATATGTCCTGGTCATCGACGCCGTCCACGCGCCTCAGCAACTCGGCGGCCACCGGCCCGTGAAGAAGCACCGGGACCTCTGCTTCCACTGGATGGATGGGTATCTCGAGCTCGTTGGCTTTGGATAGCAGCTGTTCGCCCTTCATGGCTCTGGCTACGTCGTGGGCCAGGGAGCCAAGTCTTGCTTTCTCTTCATCCACCCCGTGTCTACGGGCCAACTCAAGGGCCACCTCTTGAACTCGGTAGATGTGGCGCCTCAGTCCGTGGGGAAGGGCTTCTACCCGGGCGGCGATGCGCTGCTCTATAGTGTACCCCATGGTCTACCCCAGCGCGGGTAACCCTTTGCCGCCGAGAAGGTGCACGTGGGCATGCTCTATCGCCTGGCCCGCGTCGGGGCCCTGGTTCAGTACCAGGCGATAGCCGCTCAGGGTTATCTCGTGCCTGCGGGCCATTTCCTCGGCGACCACGAAAATCTGGCCCATTACGGCTATCTGGCCCGGACCCACGTAGGCCATTGAAGCCAGGTGCTGGAGAGGTATTATAAGCAGATGAACGGGGGCCTGAGGATTTAGGTCCTTGATTACATAGACGCCTTCGTCCCTGTAAAGTATCTGGGCGTCTACCTCCCCCTGAGGTATCTTACAGAAGATACAGCCCTGCGGGGTCATGGCACCGCGGCCTCCGCTCATTTCGTGGTAAACAGTCTAACAGGAAATTATTGGTAGCCCTGGCGCCGGGCTGCAGGACCACCTCGCCGACCGGATTGCCGTCATTCGCGGCTCATAGCGGTGGTGTCGCCGGCTAACTGCCTACCGCCACGCAGGTAACGGTCCTCACTACTCCAGTAATGGTATGGATCTTCTCAGTAACCATGCCACCCATGGTATTGATGTCAGGGGCGTTTATCACGGCGATGACGTCATAGGGGCCCATCACCACATCCACCGATTCCATCTCACTCACATTGTTAAGAGTGCCCGCTACTTCTCTCGCCTTCCCGACGGCGGTTTCTATGAGGATGAATGCCTTTGTTGCCATGATTCACCTCCCTGGCCTCGAGTTAGATTCGAAAGAGCGCCCCAAGCAAGTGGACGACGCAGACTGGATAGAATTGACCTAATTCTACGGCCACAGGTTGGGTGTGTCAAATTACATCGAATGGAGGCGAAAGGCCGGCGGGCTGACGATGCCATGCTATAGTTAGTTACTATGGTGGAGAGCATGAAGCTACTCTTAGAGGGTGTCAGGGAGCTTGATATCCACCTTACCCCTCAACAGGTCGAGATGTTCCAGCGCTATTACCAGGAGCTAATGTCCTGGAATGAGCGCATGAACCTGACCGCAATTGTCGACTTCAACGAGGCCCAGATCAAGCACTTCGTGGACTCCCTTACAACTTCTCTCGTCCTCTCCGAAAGCACCAAGGCCAACGGCCGGGTTGTGGATGTTGGCTCCGGTAGCGGTTTCCCTGGGGTGCCCTTGAAGATTGCCTTCCCGGGAATGCGTCTTACCGTTCTTGACTCCGTGGCCAAGAAGACCTCTTTCCTGGACCACCTGGTGAGTACCCTGGGGCTTGGCGACGTGGAGGTGTACACGGGGCGCTCCGAGGACCTGGCGCTCAAGCCCGGCCTTCGGGAGAGTTTCGACCTAGCGGTCTCCAGGGGAGTCGCCTCCATGAGGGTCTTGATGGAGTACACGCTCCCTTTTTGTCGGGTTGGAGGGATCGTGGTAACGCTCAAGAAGGGAGACATCGGCCTGGAGGTGGAAGCTGCGCTACATGCCATGGACGTCCTGGGTGGTAGAGTCAGAGAGACACGGGCTGTGAACGTGATGGGGCTGATGGACGCGCGGGCGCTTGTGGTGGTTGAGAAAGTAAAGGTCACCCCTCCTAAATTTCCCAGGCGGCCCGGCCTCTCCGCGAAACGGCCCCTTTAGAAGTCTGATGAAAAAGGGGAGTGCAGAGGGGCGAAGCCCCTTTGCCGGGAGTCTGAGAGCCTGCCCTGAACCCAGCCGAAGGGGTGTCCCTCAGATATAAATTCCTCCCCATTCCTGGCTAGGAAGGGGGTCAGGGGGATGGTCGGAAGGGTTTTTCAGCACCCTGCTAGAGGCCAATAACGCTCACCCTGCGCCCTTTGGACGTTTGCAGGCCCCCTGGTATAATCGAGGTGGTCATACTATGCCGCAGCGAGCAAGATAGCAATCAATGAACCAGGCTTCCGTCCCAGAGAAGCCTCGTCCGACTATCAGGGGGCGGTTCCTATCGCCTCTCACCCTCCTTTCGTTTGCCGTGGCAGCGGCGTTCCTGGCCTTCCTGGTGACGCGCCTGGACATAGACCTGGGCACCATCTGGGAGAGCTTTAAGGAAAGCAACCCATTCTTCTTCATCCTGGCTTTCATTATTCACTACACCACGTTCATATTCCGGGGAGCACGCTGGCGCCTTTTGCTGAGGAACGCCCAGGAGAATACCCAAGAACCGGAGCTCAGCACTTTGCATTGTGGCTCGCTGATTCTGCTGGGATTCTCCATCAACTCGGTTACGTGGTTTCACCTCGGGGACGCGTACCGCGCCTACGCCTATGCGGACGATGCGCACGGCAGCTTCTCGCGTACAGTAGGGACCATCGTGGCGGAGCAATTGCACAATATGGCCATGGTGTTCTTTCTGCTGGCAGCGGCGACCCTGGTTCTGGTGGCCACGGGAGTCGGGACCCCCTGGCTCTTCGTGGGCCTGGGCCTGGCGGCCGTCGTGGTAGCGATTCTGCTGGCCGTCGTCCCGGCAATGGGCCTGTTCAGGGCACGTCTGGCGCGGTTCCTCCCGGGCCCCCTGGAGGCAGCCTACCACCGGTTCCACCACGGGACGGTAGCGAGCTTCCGAGGGAAGGTAGCCCTTGTGACACTGCTTGGGCTGCTGGCGTGGATGGCCGAGGTGGGCAGGCTCTTCTTTGTGGCGGAGGCTTTAGGAATCTCCCTCACCCTACCCCTGGTGATCTACGTGACCCTTGCCAACGCCATGCTGAGCCTGGTACCGGTAACCCCAGGAGGGTTGGGTGTCGTAGAGTGGGGCACCACCGGGCTTCTCATGCTCTCGGCCAGGATAGAGTCTGAAACCACAGCCTTCTCCATAGTGGCCCTTGACCGCTCTATCAGTTGGCTGAGCATAATCGTCATCGGGTTTCTGCTGCTGATGGGACGAGAGCTGCTCAAAAGGCGTGGGAGACCGGCGTCCCCCACCCAAGAGGCCCTATCTGGAAAAGGCTGAGCCCGTCGCGACAGCTGTCCGCGGCCCGATCTAAGCACGGCAGCGCCATGAGAAAAGCACATTCTAGCTGGGGACACCTGCTCACCGGACCCCTGGCCATGATGATCCTCATCATGGCGGCGACAGGTTGCTCCAGCGCGCCCAGTCCATCGGTTGGCCCCACACTGACGCCCGCGGTTTCACCTAGCGCGCCGACTTTCCCCAACATCTCTCCCACGCCGTCCCATGCGCTCAACGCCACCGCTACCGCTGCACATTCACCCACCCACAAGCCTTCGTCCACGCCTACGCCCACACCCACTCCCACGCCTTACTCCACAACTACGCCCGCACCCACTCCCACCACTACGACTCCCGCAGCACCAACCCAGTCACCGGCAGGTGTATCTCTCCCAGCCGCATCACCGGCGCCGTCTCCCTCGACTCAATCGCCTGCTCTCAAGGCCAGGCCAACCTCGACGCCTACACACTCTGCCCAGCCGACGCCTTCACCAACCCTTGCCATTGAAAGGTTTACCTTCGAGGACAGCTACGTCCTGGGGCCCAGTGATACCATCAGGGTCTACACCAATGAGGTACACCAGGAGTGGGGTGGATTCAGCTTCGGGAGTGGGACCGCCATCTGGAGCAACAGCCGGGCCGATATCGCCGTGCTTCGGGACTCGACGGATGCCGTCGTGTCACGGAACAGCTACGACCCGAGCGCGCCACCAGGATGCTCGGCGTAGTCCAGGCTCCCGTGGGTCGGTAGCGAGGGAGGGGCTTGCTATAAGGTGAGGTTTCGCGGGTTACCAGGCTAAGTGCCACCCCGGAAGGTCCACCCTCCATTCCGCGTCCTCCAACAGCATGGGGATGATGATACCGGGGACCAGTCCTCCCTTGCGCATCACCTCCTGGTCATCTTTGATGCCAAAGGGGAGGAAGGCGAAGGCGTGACGGTCGTCGATATAGCTTGTGGGCGCCACTCCCAGGTCGGTCAGGTCCTCCATCATGAGCTGAAACATGGGGTGCTTTTGATCGTGGGCCGCCCGGTAGACCACCTGCAGGTCTACTTTTCCCTGGGTGGCCCAGACTCCCTGGCGGACGCCCTGGGATTCCCTGGACAGCATGTCCCAGGCCGTAGACATCAGGCTGTCCCTGACGGCTTCGGCGAAACGGCCCGCCCTGAAGCCGCACTCATCCGGTGCGCTGCTCCGCTTCTTTCCGGGTATTCGCATCTGCTACCGCCTCCCGGATAGACCCCAGGTCCACTTCGGTCTGTCTCCATGACGTGCGCCCCCACAAACTAACCTGCTCGATGGGAGAGCACACCCCCGGTTGCGTCCTCGATCATTGTACCATCGGGCCCGACCGGATCAGCCGGACCTTGGCTTGTTTACCAGGACCAGAGAGTGGTCTATAATAACGGGCAAGGAAACGATATGGTCCCGAGGTGGGACATTTAGCCTACGACTTTCGAAGGGAGGCGCATTATGGAGATAGGGAGCACGCAAATCGAGGCCGGGGCGGTTACATTTGCCCTCCAGTACCGGAAGGACCTGCAGCCGGACCAGGGCCTTTGCATTCAGGTGTTGGGCGAGGTCGATGGGAAGAGCGTAGAGATCCTTCGGTTCGACTGCTTCGACCAGATCCCTCACTACCATTACGGCCCTGAGAAGAATAGCGGTCAGATCAGAATGGACAAGACCACCGCTGGGAACCCCGTCGGCTGGACCCTGGAGCAGCTGAGGAACTCTCTGCCGGCTATGGCCCGCAGGGCCGGATATGACGACGTGGCGGACAAGATCGACACCGGCCTGGTGGCGAACAAGCTGGATGAATTGGAGACCGTCGCGAGGGAGATGGCCCTAACTCAGAGACGGATGACGGTCCACAAACGGGGCGACGAAGTCATAGAGGTAGGCAACATCAAGTTCGGCCTCGAGTTCCGTGAGTTGCCCCAGGTAAACGACCGGGGCCTCGCCATCCATGTGCTGAGCGACGTCGCGGGGCAGGAGATCGAGCTTCTTGCCTTCGACTGTTTCGAGAATAACCCCCATTATCACTACGGTCCCAGGAACAGAGATGAGACCATCGCCTGGGACACGACCCTGGTCACCGACCCGCTTCGCTGGGTGCTGGACCGTTTCAAGGAGGGCAAGCTGCCGGCCATGATCCAGAGGGCGGGATATCCGGGTGTGGTCGCCGGGATGGACACCAACCTAATCGCCGCCGCGCTGGAGCAGGAGGTCGAGCCCAAGGCCCTCGCCAGACAGGCGGCCAACGCAAAGTAGGCGCGGTGCGGGACTGGGCCGTCTAAATCTCAGAACCTGTGCCCGACATAATCGAGACCCTGAAGGCGGACCGGCTGTGCTGGTCCGCCTTCAGTGGCGCTGAAGCCATTAGCGTTTTGAATTCCCGAGCTACCGGAACAGCCCCTGGAGGTCGCGGGGGTTGCGCATGCGGGACATCTGCTTCATCAGCTTCTGGGCCTGGCGGAACTGGTTAAGGAGTTGGTTCACGTCCTGAGGCGTGGTGCCGCTGCCCATGGCGATGCGCCGCCGCCGCTTGCCGTTCAGGATGTCTGGATTGTGGCGCTCCTCCGGGGTCATGGAGCGTATGACCGCCTCGAACTTGACCAGTTGCTTTTCGTCGAATTCCTCGGGGAGACGGTTCTTCATCTGAGAGAAGCCGGGTATCAGCTCCAGGATCTGGGTGAAGCCCATCTTCTTCACGCTCTGGAACTGCTCCAGGAAATCCTCCAGGTCAAAAGTCGCCGTGAGTAGCTTCCTCTCCATCTCCCTGGCCTGTTTCTCATCCACGGTCTGCTGGGCCTTGTCGATCAGGGTCAGCACGTCACCCATGCCGAGGATGCGGGAGGCCAGCCTGTCCGGATAGAAGGGCTCCAGAGCGTAAGTCCGCTCACCAGAGCCGATGAACTTTATGGGCACGCCCGTGACCTGGGTGATGGAGATGGAGGCTCCACCTCGAGCGTCCCCGTCGAGCTTGGTCATTATCAGTCCCGAGAGGTCCACGCGCTGGTGGAACTCTTGGGCAGAGGTTACGGCGTCCTGGCCGGCCATGGCGTCCACCACGAGGAGCACCTCGTCGGGAGACACGGCAGCCCTCACCTCCTCCAACTCCACCATCATCTCCTCGTCCATGTGCAGCCTGCCGCCGGTATCGATAATGGCCGCGCCCAGGCCCATCTGCCGGGCCTGTTTGACCCCGGCCCTGGCGACCTTGACCGCCGTGGAGGAGGTGCCTTCCTTGTACACCGGAATGTCCAATTCCTTGCCGAGGGTTGCCAGCTGCTGGATGGCGGCGGGCCTGCGCAGATCGGCGGCTATGAGCAGAGACCTCTGCCCCCGCTGCTGCAGGTGGTATGCCAGCTTGGCGGCGGTAGTGGTCTTGCCGGTGCCCTGTAGGCCCACGAGCATCAGGACCGTCGGGGGGCTACCGGCCTGGGCCAGCTTGTGGTCGGTTCCGCTCAGGATGGCCGTCAGCTCCTCGTGGACGACCTTCACCACCTGCTGGCCAGGCGTAAGGCTTTCCAGCACCTCTTTGCCCAAGGACCGCTCGCGGACCCGGTTCACCAGCTCCCGCGCAACCTTGAAATTCACGTCGGCCTCAAGCAGCGCCAGACGGATCTGCCTCAGTGCCTCGTCCAGGTCCTTTTCCGTTAGCCGGCCCTTGCCGGTGAGACGCTGGAAAATGCCGTTGAGCTTATCGGTCAAGGATTCAAACATGGAATAGCCCCCTATCGCCGATTGTACGGGAGGACCGAGTGGAGGGTCAAGGCGGCCCTCACCTGCGGTCCCTCTCCAACTGGGAGACGGATGCCCGCGGAACAGTTCGAGGCCCGGGGGTAGCGCTGATCTCGTTCATAATGATGAGTGACACTTAGAATAGTGTCATCATGAAGATAGTAGGAACGAGAGGAACAGGTACCAAAGGTATAAGCAGGGTGCAGGGGATCAGCAGGATGGCCAAGGCCAGATTGAAGTGGATGGACCATTACCGCACCTATAGAAACGCCGCATTGACCTGTCGCTACTTTGGCATCAGCCGGCAGACCTTTTATCGGTGGAAGGGACGGTACAACTCCAGGGATCTCAGCAGCCTGGAAGAGCGTTCCCATAAGCCCAAGCGGCTACGTCGGCCTAGCTGGTCTCGGGAGCTGGCTCTAGCAGTGTTACATCTGAGAGAGCAGTATCCAAGGTGGGGGAAAGACAAGTTGGCAGTGCTGCTAAGGGAGAGGGGCTGGGAGGTGTCCACCTCCATGGTGGGACGTATCCTGAGCCACCTGAAGGCCCGTGGGGTGCTCAAGGAGCCGCTCCGCAATGGTATTCCCACCCGTAAGCGGCTTGGCGTCGTACCTACGCCGTGCGCAAGCCCAAAGGATATGAGGTAAAGAAGCCGGGAGACTTAGTTCAGGTGGACACTCTGGATATACGCCCACTGCCTGGGATGGTCCTGAAGCACTTCACTGCCCGCGATGTGGTCTCCCGCTGGGATGTGGTGGAAGCCCACACCAGAGCCACTGCTACCACGGCGGCGGGCTTCTTGGAGCGCCTCCTGGAGCGGATGCCCTTCCCTATAAGGGCCATCCAAGTGGATGGTGGCTCTGAGTTCCAGGCGGCCTTTGAGATGGAATGCCAGCGCCGGGAACTGAAGCTCTTTGTGCTGCCACCCCGATCCCCCAAGCTCAACGGCTGTGTGGAGCGGGCCCAACGCACCCATACAGAAGAGTTCTATGAGGTCAACGACTTCTCCCTGGAAGTGGCTCCCCTCAACCGGGAGCTGCTGGCCTGGGAACGTATCTACAATACTGTGCGTCCCCATCAGGCACTGGGGTACCTAACCCCCTGGGCGTTCTGGCAGCGCTGGCTCTTGGATCACCCACCGGACAAAGAAAACGGAACGGCAGGCATATCACCCGGCGTCCCGTCTTCCCCATACACTTCCACCATATCACATCCCACCCTGAAGGAGGTCAAGTGTCACTAATCTACTGGACGAGTACACGCGCTTCACGCTGCTTCCGATCCCTGTTAGAATTCACTGGAGAAATCGCGAGGTAGTGACTTTGCCCTCCGACAAAGTGTTCTCCAGTGCCGACGCGGCTGTAGCGGACATACCCGATGGCGCCGTCGTAATGGTAGGCGGGTACGCGGTACCAGGCACTCCCCAGGGCCTTGTGAGGGCTCTTCTCAGGCAGGCCGCTCGCGGCCTCACTTGCATCAGCGGACCGTGGTACGTTAATGACCCAGAACTGCACGACGTGGCAAGGCTGGTCGCTGCCGGGCGCGTCCGCAAGGTGATCACGGCCACCCCTATACGTTCGAGCCCAATTGCCGCAGCCGCACCCATGGATCGCCGGCGCTCGGGGGAACTGGAGGTCGAAATGGTGGCTCAGGCGACCCTGGCGGAGCGGATCCGCGCCGGGGGGGCGGGCCTTGGGGGGGTCTTCCTGCCCGCGCATGGGGGTGATGCCATCGACCCTACGAAGGAGAAGCGGGTCATCGACGGCGTTCCCTGCTCCCTGGAGGTATCCCTCCAAGCGGACTTCGCCCTTCTTCGTGCCCACACGGCGGATACCCTTGGAAACCTGGTATACAGGAGGACCCAACGGAACTGGAACCCCGTTATGGCTACCGCGGCAGCGGTAACGATCGTGGAGGTGGATGAGATAGTCGAACCCGGAGACCTGGACCCGGAGTTGGTGATCACGCCGGCTATATACATAGATAGAATCGTGCGGGCGGGAGGTGGCCCCGATGAGTGATCGGATCAGCCTTGAGCTCTTGGCCGTCAGGGTCGCCGCTGAGCTCCAGCCTGGCCAAGTAGCCACCATCGGGGCTGGGCTGCCCTCCACGGTCATGGAGTATGTGCCGCTGGACAGAGGAGTGGTCTTCCACACGGAGAATGGGGTCGTGGGAGGCGCCGCCGGTCCCGAGCGAGGGCCCGAGGAGCCCGATCTGGTAGACGCTGGAGGCGATCCCATGGGTGTCGGCCCCGGCGGCGCAATAGTTCACGCGGCCGACTCCTTCGGCATGATAAGGGGCGGGCATGTGGACGTGGTCCTGGTAGAGGGGGCCCAGGTCTCCGAGAGGGGAGACCTCGCTGCCCGGGAGGAACCCGGTAGCGGCCCAAGGGGACTCCGAGGACCTGCGGACATCATCGCCGGAGCGAAATCGCTGGTCGTGATGATGGAGCATACCACGCGGGACCGGGCCCCGAGGATCGTAAGGGAGTGCACCTACCCCGTCACCGGAAGTGGCTGCGTAGACCTCATCGTGACCGACATAGCCGTTATGCGGGTGGTGCAAGAAGGTCTGATCCTCAAGGAGATAGCTCCGGGTTGGAACGTCGGGGAGGTGCAAGAAATTACCGAGGCCGGCCTTATCGTGGACCAGGACCTAAGGGAGATGGCTTTCTCCCAGCCCGCGGGAGTTCGGGCGGATAAGGTCTTCGCCAGCGGCGCCGAGGCCCTGGCCGATATGCCAGATGGCGCCGTGGTGCTGATGGATGGCTTCGGTGGCCCAGGGGGCATGGCCCAGTACTTGATCACGGCTTTGAGAGACCAGGGAGCGAAGAACATAACTCTCGTGAGCAATACGGCGGGCATAGCCCGAGTGGCGGGGTTCGGTACTCCTCCAGGCCTTATCACCATAGACCATAGCCTGCTGGTAGAGAATGGCCAGGTAGGTAAGGCGGTCGCGTCATTCCCAGTCTCGCCCTCTCCTTCAAGACCCAACGCCTTCGAGGTAATGTATAAGCGGGGCGAGGTGGATCTCGAGCTTGTACCTCAGGGCACTCTGGCGGAACGCATCAGGGCAGGAGCAAACGGAGTGGCGGCCTTCTATACGCCCACTGGGGTAGGTACGACCATCGTGGAGGGCAAAGAGACCCGTGCGTTCGGCGGGAGAGAGTACGTGCTGGAACATGCCATCCGAGGTGATTATGCCCTCATCCGGGCCCACAAGGCCGACCGGATGGGCAACCTGGTATATAGAGGGACCTCCCGCAACTTCAACGCCGTCATGGCGCCTGCCGCGGCAATCACAATAGCGGAGGTGGACGAGATCGTGGAGGTTGGGGAGCTGGACCCCGACGCGGTGGTTACGCCGGGTATATTCGTCCAACGCATCGTCCAGAGGCCCGCCGACTTTCACCCATACGAGCGGGCAGATTGAGGCGGTGCCTCCCCTCTCCTCGGTCCTCTCCGGCCAAAGGGGCTTTGCACCAAAAGTCCTATTCCCAAGCCACTTTTGGAACAACCTCTGCTTCTGTTCCAGAAGGGGTGGTTCTGTGACTTCAGGGACCTTCTATACACTAGGTGAGGTTGCGACTAAGTTGAAGAAGAATCGGCTGACGATTCGGCGATGGGTACAATCTGGCAAGCTACCAATCACGCGGCTGGGAAACGTAGCCCTGATTAGAACGGAGGACCTTGACCGGCTTTTGGAAGAGAAGCAGGCCAGCTAGTAGCAGGCAAGGAAGGGACAAAGTGGACGTGAAGGACTTTTGGAACAGCCCACACACTGAACTTTGATGTTACAGGGTCTAAGTGACTTCGGAACGCCGAAGGAAGGGACGTTCAGTGCTATCGCCTATATTGGCGATTGTTGTCCGGTGGTCACGTCCCATAGAGTGGTGTAAGAGTACGTCATCCTGTTGATATTGTCTAGGCCGCTGCCTCTGCGAGTTCGGCTCTGGGTAGAGCTTCGTTGGAGGTGGTTACCTCCTGTGTCATGTATCGACGGCCGACGGCCCACTCGTCGTGCTGCTCAGCTAGGACGGCGCCGACCATGCGACGGACAGCTGGGCGGTTAGGGAAGATGCCCACCACATCGGTGCGGCGCCGTATCTCCTTGTTGAGACGCTCCAGGGGGTTGTTGGACCAGATCTTCTTCCAGTGGGCGAGTGGGAAGCTGGAGAAGGCCAGGACGTCGGGTCCAGCCTCGTCCAGTCGAGAGGCGACCTGTGGGAACGGGTCCTGGAGCTGAGCAATCACCCGCTCGAGTTGGGCATGCACTTCCTGAGGGGACGGCTGCTGGTAGATGGTGCGTACCATGGTGGCCACCCAGGGCTGAGCGCTCCTGGGGACCCGAGTGAGCAGGTTGGTCATGAAGTGGGTGCGGCACCGCTGCCAACTGGCCCCACCGAAGACAGTTGCGATGGCATCCCTGAGTCCCTGATGAGCGTCCGATACCACCAGTTCCACCCCGCCGAGGCCCCTGGCGACCAGTGAGCGCAGGAAGGCTAACCAGAAGGCGCCGTCTTCACTGGTACCCACGTCCATCCCAACGATCTCACGCTTGCCCTCGCTATTGACCGCCGTCGCCACCACCACGCTGACGTTGACTATCCTACCGGCCTCTCTGACCTTCTGGGTTAGTGCGTCCAGCCACAGGTAGGGATATGATCCGCCGTCCAGCGGCCGACCCAGGAAGCTCTCCACCACCCCGTCCAGCTCCTGGCAGATACGCGACACTTGGCTCTTTGAGATACCCTCGCACCCAAGAGCCTTGACCAGATCATCCACTCGCCTCGTCGATACACCCTCCACATACGCCTGCTGGATCACCGCCAGCAGAGCTCGCTCGCTGCGACGCCGTGGCTCCAGCAGGCTCGGAAAGTAGCTCCCCTCCCTCAGCTTGGGTATCTGCAACTCCATGGTCCCTACGCGAGTGTCCCATGCTCGAGACCGGTACCCGTTGCGCTGGGTCACCCGCTCAGGGTTGCGTTCTCCATACCCAGCACCGGTCCTCGATGACACATCAGCCTCCATGATCTCCTCGACCAGCACTCTCAGTGCCTCTCGTAGAAAGTCCACGTCACCGTCGACTCCCCTCTTGCGCATTAGCTCAAGCAGGTCCATCCTTTCCTTGACCACCGTTGTCCTCCTTTCTCAGGCTCGTCTTTGCCCGCTAAGGATGACGTGGTGGTCTCTCTTCATCCAGACCCTCTACTCTTGTTACACCACTTCCTGGGACTCTACTTAACCGATATTTCCCAGATGGAATCCAGTGCTTTCATAAACACACCATCCTGAGACAGTCCAGACTATAAGATCGCCTGCTGAAGTTGTCAACTGCCACCAACCGCGCTAATATCACTTCATCTAGAGAAACAGGGTCTCCAAACCACTGGGAAAGGCTCTAAACGGATTATTCAGACCGAACCTCACGCTGCAAGTCGCGCACCTTGCTCAGGGCAGCCTCGATATGATCACGATTCCCTAACAGACACATGCTCCTATCCAGGATTGAAACGAAGTCTCCCTATCCGCTCCAGCATTTCATCGAACATCTCCCTGGTCACCATCACCTCGGCAAGCTGGAACACAAGCCTCCTCGCATGACGCACCAGTCGCCCGCCTATCTTGATGAGTCTCGTCTGAATACTTGTCAGGGACCAGCTCTTTATCGCTTCTGGCAGAGCCAGCCTTCTGAAGAAGTTGCCCAGATTGTATGCCAGGATGAATAGCCACAGCCTCACCTGATTAGCCACGAACTTATGGCACGAGAGCCGAGTCCAATTGAGGGCGTATTTCCCCTCTTTAATCCACTGCTCTGCTGTGCCTCTGCCATTGTAGAAGCTGACTAGTCCCTTCGTTGGATAGCTCAGGTTGGTTACGATGAAGCCTACTCTTGGGAACAGTTCTCCCTGATGCCACTCCACCTTGGCCACTACTCTTCGAGGAACATTCCAACTCTGGGCCTGATAAACGAAGTCGTGATACGAGACGATGGGCTTTTGAGAGGGCCACTCGGTAGGCCGTACCAACAGGTGAGCTATTTCCTTCTGAAGCACTTCGTTCGCCGGAAGCCTTATGGCGTAGCCGATATGCCTTGTCTCCAGGTACTCGTAAATCTCAGGCTTGGCAAAAGCAGCGTCTGCTCGAAACAGCAGCCTCACCGCCAGCTTCAGGTAGCGCTCGACGATGGGATTGATGAACTCCTTCCAGCCATCGGCGCTGTGGACGTTGCCTGGTCTGAGAACCGCCCCTTCGCAATCTCCAAACTGGTTGAAGCAGAACAAGGGGTGATAGCACATGCATCCAAAGTGGCCGTTGTAGGCTGCTTCCTCCTGCTCGCCATGCACCGGACTCTCCGAACTGTCGATGTCCAGGATGATACGCCTGTGTACGGTCTTGGCTAATGCACGTTTTATCCATTCGACATTCAGCCGCTCAATGCCCTTGAGGTTTTCCTTTTGTGTCAGCAACTCCGTCTCGAACCTACCCATCTCGCTGGTGCTGGCCGCGTTCCTGTCAGGGCCTTTCCAGCCTACCACTACTCTCAGGGCTGGGTCTTGGGAAAGGCGGTCGGCATCATTGGTGTCGTCGTATCCAGCGAGGCGGCTGTAGACTGACTGTCTCAGCAGTGGGATTAGCTGATGCAGGATGTTTTTGCCCGTTCGACTCTCTTTGAGGAATTCGTCGGCAGAGTCGGTCAGGCTTAGGGCGTCATCAAGCTCTCTGCACGCCAGCAGTCCTGCGTCTGAGGTGATGGTAGCACCGCGAAACTCCACGCGAACTTTGGAGTCAAAGTCGAGCTTGAGAGGGGTCTTTTCGTCGTCACCCATAAGGTGCCTCCAACACGATTACGTAATCAGAAGCCAGAACCTATATTCATGGGTGTATTATAATGTATAGACTCCCATTATATCCGTTTAGTAATCAGAATATTCATAGTAATCACAGGAACGCCAATCACCACTTGGGTCTATCTGGGAAATCCAGGATGAGACATGTGGATTTTCAAAAGAAATAGAGAACATATTAGCCTCGACGTCCTCTCCGAGCACCTCGACGGGCGGCTCTCTGCCGCCGACGCCGGGAGGGTAGAGTACCACCTCGAGTCCTGCCCCAGGTGCCGGGAGGAGTACGAATCCCTGGGATATACTGTAGGCCTGCTGAGAAGAGTGCCGGGAGTTAGCCCACGCCGTGTGTTCACCCTGGGGACGGCTCCGTCGCCCGCTCTAGCTCCGGCCCTTCAGGGATTCCGAGTGCCCACCTGGGCTTACGGAACCGCCGCATCGGTGGCGGTGCTGCTCTTCGCGGTGGTCCTGTCGGCGGACCTGACTGGCTCACTTTCGGGAGAGACGCTGACTCCAGACACTTCCAGGCAGACCGCTGGGGCGGCGTTGCAGACAACGCCCCCTCCTAGGCCGCCCTCCGGCGCCGCGCTGCCTGCAGACGTAGTGACCACTCCGGCGACTTCGCCGGCGGAGGGGGTAGAGGAGGAAGAAGTTTCGAAGCTGCCGTCAGAAGAAGCGCTCGATGGAGCACTCCCGGCGCCTTCCCCCACTCCTAAGCAGGCGGCCGCGACTGAAGTGACCCAGGTTTCGAATGCCGAGCCGGATTCCGCATCGATCGAGGTGAGAGACCTGACAGCTACGCCGGCGGAGGCCGGTCCGCTGGAGGCGTCTCCTGATGCGACCCCGGCCCCAGTGCCACCTAGCGAGTCGACGGAAAGCCAGGCGCCGGCACCAGCCGCTGCCGCACCGGCCGAGATGGCACCAACAGTCAAACCTCTAGAGGAAGAGTCGAGACAGGAGGATAAGACTACTTCCGAGGCGACAACTTCCGGCGCAACCACGCTCGACGAGGATAAGATACAAGCTGAGTCCACACCAGCCACCTCGCCACCAAAGCCTGTTGTTGAAGCCGGGGCTGGGGAAGCCGCCCTTCCTCCGGAGGGTACCCTTCCGCCAGAACCTGCGCCTACTCTGACTCCTACTGCTACTCCCGTTCCCACCAGCGTCCCAACCAGCGAGGCTATGACTCCGGAGGGGTTCGAGCTCGTGACCAACGTCGCAGCACAAACAGAAGCCACTCCGGAGCCGGGCCTGGAACAGGTCTCGGCCGCGCCGGAGGCCATAGAAATTCAGGAACCTGCGACGGCGGCGGCCCATCCCTCGGCAGACCTGGGCGGCGATACATCCGCCTTATGGAGGGTTGTGGAAGGAATATTGGCAGGCGTCGCGGCACTTCTGGTGGGATGGGTTCTCTGGTCGACGCGCGTCGCCCGTCGTCGCTCTCATCTCTGAGCCGACGGGAACTTTTTCGCGCCCCGGTACGTCTAGTCAGTAAGATAGCCATTACGGAGGTGCACCATGGCACGTTCAATCGGAAGATATTCCGGTATAAGAGGAAAGCTTACGGTCCTTGTCCTCGGTACGGTACTGACCTTGCTCTTTGCCGCCGCCTGCGGAGCGACCACGAAAGCTGCCACCATCGCACCGACCTCCACACCCGAGGCTTCTGGAGGCGGGTCTGAGACGACACCTGTGGAATCTCCGGAGCCTGGCGTTAATCAGCCTGGGAACGTGGCCGGATCCACGACTCCGGTCACGTCCGGTACCGGCTTTGAGCCTGCCCCATTGCCCTCTGAAGGATTGACGGGAGAGCCTCGAACGGAGTCCACTTCTTCGGGCGCAGTCGGGAGCCAGGCCTCTCCCGTGGTGCAATATACCGCGAATCAGCAGGCGGGCATCTGGGTGACGGGAGTTGGGGAGGTGACCGCCACCCCGGACCTGGCGATTCTCAGTGCCGGCGTAGAGGCGACAGCCAAGACCGTAGGGGAAGCCCTTAACCAAGCGGCCCAGGCGATGGACCAGATGATGCAGGTACTGACGGACCGAGGCGTCACGGCCGAGGACATCAAGACCCGGTTCTTCAATATCTCACCGGAGTACGTGTGGAACAGGCTCAGGGAGCGCCAGGAACTGGTTGGGTACAGAGTAAGCAACCAGATAACCGTGAAAATAAGGGACCTCGGAAGCGCTGGAGTCATAATCGATGAGCTGGCGTCGGCCGGAGGCGACCTGGCGAGAATCCAGGGCATTAGCTTCACCGTGGAGGACACCAAGCCCCTGGAGGTGGAGGCCCGTGAGAAGGCGGTAGCTTCCCTCTTGGAGAAGGCGCAGCAGTACGCCGACCTGACGGGCGTCCAGCTAGGTAAGATCATCTACCTAAGTGAAAGTGGTGGGTTCACGCCGGTGATAAACAATTTCGGAGACGGGGCCTTCCGAGAGATGGCAGCTGCGGCCATTGCCACCCCTATCAGCGGAGGAGAGTCGACGATAAGGGTAATGGTCCAAGGGGTATTCGCAATCGAGTAGCGACCACTCAGCTGCACTTGATGGAGAGGCCCCGATACGGTACCCGGGGCCTCTCCTTGTGCGCGAGAGGGCTAGCTTGAACTCTATCCCGGTGCCCTGTAAACTGGTCGCTGACGGATCTCCCCCCTTCGGCGGTCCTGAAGGACTCACCAATGCTGCTGAGTGACAAAAGCATCCTGGAGGCCCTCGATTCCAAACGGATCATCATTGAGCCGTGGGACGAGGAGCTTCTACAGCCCGCCAGCGTTGACCTCCGGCTGGGAAAGAAGCTGCGCATTTTCCGTAACTCGACGGTGCCTTTCATCGACGTGAAACAGCAGCTCCCGGAGTTGACCGAGATGGTTGAAATCGACGAGGTCAACCCATTTTATTTGCACCCCAACGAGTTCGCACTGGGTGTGATCCTAGAGCGGGTCTGCCTCCCCGGGGATCTCGCGGCCCGGCTCGACGGCAAGAGCTCCTTGGGCAGGCTCGGGCTGTTGGTTCATTCGACGGCGGGGTGGGTCGACCCGGGTTGGAGGGGACACCTCACGCTGGAACTGAGTAACGTATCCGCGCTGCCCATAACCCTGTATTACGGCATGAGGATATCCCAGATATCCTTTCTGCAGCTGACGACCTCCGCTATGCACCCCTACGGCAGCAAGGGGCTCGATAGCAAGTACCAGGACCAGGCGGAACCGGAACCCAGCAGATACTACCGCAATTTCGAACCCAGGAGACGCCGAGCGCCAAAGCGCCCATGAGAAGACTCATATTGACGCCCATCGGCGGGGCAGTATAATGGCCCTCAGAAGCTGGTGGGCGTGTAGGCAAGCAAAGCGTAACGCACCCCCGCCACTCGGCAGCGTGAGAAGTGACACCCGGTGCCGCCACCTGGGCACAGCAGCCTCGTAATGGGCGTTGGCTAATACGCGTTGACAACATAGGGTTTTCTCTCCACAATTAGGCGTGTAGGTGCAGTCAACCTCTCCATGAGTCCCACGGAAAACTACATGAAACGAGCCCTGTCGCTGGCCAGGCAGGTGATGGGGACCACAAGCCCCAATCCAGCCGTTGGCGCGGTGCTGGTCAAGGACGGTGGAGTGGTTGGTGAGGGCTTTACCCTGCCTCCCGGCCAGAGCCATGCCGAAGTTATGGCCCTGAAGATGGCTGGGGACCGCTCTCAGGGCGCCTCTCTGTTCGTTACGCTTGAACCATGCCCCACCCAAGGCCGCACGCCTCCTTGCACCGAAGCCATCATCACCGCCGGAGTGACGGAGGTGCACATGGCTGCCAGGGACCCCAACCCCCAGGTCAACGGCAGGGGACTGGAGCAGTTGGAGGCGGCGGGAATAGCAGTGTTCCATGGCGGGGAGGAAAAGGTGGAGGAAGCCAGGGAGCTCTACGAGGCCTTCGGAAAGCACGCGAACACCGGAATCCCGTTTGTGACCGCCAAATACGCCATGACCCTGGATGGCAAGATCGCTACCTTCACCGGCGACTCCAAATGGATCACTGGCACGGCGGCACGTGGCTATGTACAGGAAATGCGCAGGACTTCCGACGCCATAATGGTGGGGGTAAACACGATACTGAACGACAATCCTCAGCTGACGGTCCGAGGCGCCGACGGCATACCCCAGCAACGGCAGCCCTTGCGAGTCATACTCGATAGTAGGGCGAGAACCCGCGCCGACGCCAGGGTTCTTCAGCAGCCAGGGCAGACGTTAATCGCAGTCACTGTAGCCCCTGACAAGAGGGTAGCGCCATTGCTAAAGGCGGGGGCCGAGGTCCTCCACCTGACTTCGACGCCACAAGGGTTGGTGGACCCTTATGCTCTCCTTCAAGCGCTGGGGGCAAGGGGAATCGTGAGCCTGTTGGTTGAAGGCGGCGGCACGTTGCTTGGCACACTGTTCGACCGGCGTCTGGTGGATAAAGTGGCGGCGTTCATCAGCCCCAAAATAGTTGGTGGACGGTCCGCCCCGTCACCCGTCGGTGGGGAAGGCGTCGGACTGATGTCCCTGGCGACTACGCTTCAAGGCGTAAGGATACAGCAAATCGAGGAGGACGTTCTTGTGGTAGGCTACCCTTCCCCAGAGGAGCCTCCGACCGAGGGCGTTGTGGAGAGACGGGCGGGATGACATGTTCACAGGCATAATCGAGGAAGTGGGGCGTGTCAGGTACCTGAAGCCCCTTTCGAATGGCGTCGGCGTGAGTCGCCTTGAGGTGAAGGCTACCAAAGTGAGGGACGACCTGCTCAAGCTGGGAGACAGCATCGCCGTGAACGGCGCCTGTCTCACGGTGGTAGCCCTCCACGATGATGGCTTCGGCGTCGACCTGGTGCAGGAGACGCTCCGGCGCACCAGCCTGGGCTCTCTGGAGACTGGCCATGGTGTGAACCTGGAACGTCCCCTGCTGGTTAGCGATAGATTGGGTGGGCATATAGTCCAGGGCCACGTAGATGCGAGGGGCAAGATCATCTCGGTTAAGCCCGACGGTGACTCGACTATCATGGGCTTCCGGGCGCCTAAAAAGCTCATGCCCTACATTGTGGAGAAGGGATTTATCGCTGTTGACGGCATTAGCCTAACCGTGGTAAAAAGCATGGCTACATCCTTCACCGTCTCTGTGATACCGTATACACTGGAAAACACGATCTTGAAGAATAGGCGCCTGGGAGATGCCGTAAACCTGGAGGTCGACATACTAGCCAAGTATGTGGAAAGTCTTCTCGGGTTGAGGTAGGAGCCCTCGAACTTGCGCTGAGAAAGGGAGATATGCCTCTAGCAAGTGTAGAAGAGGCTATAGAGGACGTAAAACAGGGAAAGTTCCTCATCGTCGTAGACGACGAGAAGCGCGAGAACGAGGGCGACCTTGTCTTGCCGGCGGAGTTGGTTACCCCGGAAGCGATCAACTTCATGGTCAAGTACGCCCGAGGCCTTCTATGCATGCCGGTTATCGGAGAAAGGCTGGACGAGCTCGGGATGTCCCTGATGGTGAACAAGCCCAATACGTCAACACACGGCACAGCCTTTACCGTCTCCGTGGACTACAACAAAGGCACTACCACCGGCATATCCGCGAATGACAGGGCGGCGACGGTAAAAGCCATCATCGATCCCGAGTCTAGGCCTGAGGACTTCGCCCAGCCCGGGCACCTCTTTCCTCTGCGTTACCAGGAAGGTGGAGTCCTCGCACGTCAGGGCCACACCGAGGCGGTGGTAGACCTTACCCGCATGGCCGACCTCTATCCTGCTGGTGTAGTCTGCGAGATCATGAGCCCCGATGGCTCTATGGCTCGGATGCCTGAATTGGAGAGATTCTCACAGGAATACCAGTTAAATATTATCAGTATCTCCCAGATCATTTCGTATAGAAGGCGGCACGAGAAACTCATAGAGAAGGTGGCTGAGGCGCGGTTGCCCACCGCTCACGGCGAGTTTCAGATCCTCGCATACAAGAGCATTGTCGATCCGGGAGAACACCTGGCATTGGTACTGGGCCACTGGGAGCCGGACGAGCCCATCCTGGTGAGGATCCACAGCGAGTGCCTTACGGGCGACGTATTTGAAAGCCTCCGCTGCGACTGCGGGGAGCAGATACGGAAAGCGCTGGACATCATCGGTAAGGAAGGAAAGGGCGTCTTCCTATACATGCGCCAGGAAGGGAGAGGCATAGGGCTCCACAACAAGATACGGGCCTATCAGCTTCAGGACGATGGTCTTGACACCATACAGGCTAACGAGGAGCTGGGGTTCGAGTCGGACCTGCGCCACTATGGAATAGGCGCCCAGATCCTGAAGGACTTAAACGTGAACAAGATGCGCCACCTCACCAACAACCCGAGGAAGGTGATAGGCGTGTCCGGGTATGGCCTTGAAATTGTGGAGCATGTGCCCATCGAGATGGACGCCAACGAAGAGAATAAAGAATACCTTCACACCAAGCGCGTGAAGATGGGCCACCTCTTGTGGCACTGCTAGTCCTCGGCGACGTTAGGCCCTCGTCATTCTGGTACTGGCACCCGTAGCACCAAGAATGGAAATGCCGGCACCTTTGTCACCCTTGAGCGGAGCGAAGGGACTGGTTGGTTGGGCGTCTCACCACCCCCGCACCAGATTCTTCGCCTGCGGCTCAGAATGACACTTTCGTGGCAATGACTTGTCAGACATCAGTTGACCAGCAGCTAGTCCTTGCCCACGGCGTAAAGCAGATACGCCTTGATGAACTCATCTAGTTTCCCATCCAGCACGCCCTCAGGGTCGCTGGACTGTAATCCCGTGCGGTGGTCCTTCACGCTCTTGTACGGGTGCAGGACGTAGCTTCTTATCTGGTTGCCCCACTCGGCGGAGATATGCTGACCTTTGATTCGAGCCATCTCCTCCGCCCTCTCCTTCACCTGTCTTTCCAGAAGCCGCGCCATGAGGATCTTCATGGCGAACTCTCGATTCTGATGTTGTGACCGCTCGTTCTGACAGCCAACCACGATGCCGGTCGGCAGGTGGGTCAGCCGGACCGCCGACGCCACCTTTTGAACATTCTGGCCCCCCGGCCCGCTGGAGCGGAAGAATTCCTCCTTTATCTCGTCTGGTTTCACGCTGATCTCAGGGTCTTCCTCGGCGCCGGGAAGCACCTCCACGAGGGCAAAGGAAGTATGCCTCAGATGGTTAGCGTCAAAAGGGGAGAGCCTCACCAGCCTATGGACCCCCCTCTCTGCCTGCAGGTAACCCAAGGCGTATGGCCCTTCGATCTCAAGCGTTGCGCTCTTTACCCCTGCCTCTTCCCCATAGGAGGTATCCAGAATTTGCGTGCGGCGCTTCCCGATCTCCGCCCATCTGATGTACATTCTCAGCAGCATCTGGGCCCAGTCCTGGGATTCGGTGCCTCCGGCGCCTGCGTGCACCGAGAGGATCGCCACACGGTCGTCGTAAGGCCCGGAGAGGGTCAGCTTGAACTCTTCCTGCTCAAGGGCGCGGGCGACCTCCTCGGTCTCGGACCTCAACTGGTGCTCCAGCGAGGTGTCCCCCTCAACGATGGCCAGGTCGGTCAGCTCAAGGAGGGACTCTGTGTGTCCCGCAAGTTCCCGCCACAGCTCGACTGTCTCCTTTAGCCTGGCCAGACGCTGCATCTGCCTCTGAGCATCCTGGGAGTCATCCCAAAAAGACGCAGCCGCTGCCGACTGCTCTAGCCTAGCTATCTGATGCTCTTTGTCCGGGATGTCAAAGACGTACCAGGGCTTCTTCGATCCTCCGGCCCATCTCAGCTAAATTGCCCCTGATGTCTTGCATAACCTACACCTCTCGACGTCTTTTTCACTAACCTTCAGCTTCACTTCCGTTGGGCACGCTCTCTCTTGGGGCAATTTGGCCTGCGGCTGCCTTGTGGGCCATCCTGGTGGTCTCGGGGAGCCGCTTGCCCCTGCAGCAAGCGAGCGCCCAGTCCGCCGCCGTTTGCAGGTCGACCTTGTGTCCCACTGAGACATACACCGGCCTCACTCCGGTCCGTGTCCTGAGTGCCATTCCGACCACCTCTTCCCTGTCCAGCATATCAGCCCGCGATCCCGCTTCCTCACCCAGGGGCCCATGCTTGCCGATGAGCACAGACTTGGCGCACCCGATGGTCGGCGTATCCGTAATCAGACCGATGTGACAGGCCAGGCCGAAACGCCTGGGATGGGCCATGCCATGTCCATCGGTAACGATGATGTCGGGACTCAGCTTCAATCTCTCCAGCGCATCAGTCAGCACTGGGGTCTCCCGGAAAGAGAGATACCCAGGGATATACGGAAAACCCGGATTCCCCTCCGCCACACTCAGCTCCTCGATCTCAAGGGTGGGGTAGCTCAAGATGACCGCCGCAGCCCGAACAGTGCCCGTGGCGTCGGGCGGAGAGATGTCCAGCCCGGCGATGCGCCGGGGCTCACTAACGATCGCGCTGTGGCAGGACACGACCGCGGCTAATTTACGCTGTATTTCCCTGGCCTCCTGGACGCTCACGCCCCAGGAATGCAGACGGCGCAGGTTCATGAGACCATTATATCAGGTCGCCCGGCGTCCCAGCGGTCGGGCAACTAGCTGGATGAAGGCCGAAAATCCAGTACGGTGAGCCCCAGTACCTCCGTACCGCCACGCCAGTCGATACCAATGTTGTAGACCACATCGAGTAGGGGTGTGTCGGGCACCCATCGGTCCCACATCCGGAAAGCCATGGCGTCCCAGACCATCCGATCCTCTTTTAGCTTGAGCCGCAGATGCTGGCCCTGGCGGCCCACGGGGCGCGCGCCCACAGGCCGAAGGTTGCGGGTCAGGAATGCCGGCGTCGGATTGTCCACGCCAAAGGGCTCCAGTCGCTTGAGCCATCGAAAGGTTTCGCCCGGCAGTTTTTCAAAGGGGACCTCGGCATCAAAGTAGAGGCTAGAGGCCACGTCAAGGTCGGCAAGGCTCTCTTCCCCCAGGCGTTCCAGCCGGTCTTGCAGGCGCGTCAGGTTCTCATGTGGCATCTCAAATCCAGCCGCCATGGGATGGCCTCCATGGCGGGTGAAAAGGTCCTCACAATGGGCGAGGACGTCCTTGACCAGATCAACTTCCCGTATGCTGCGGGCGCTGGCTCGTGCTACACCCTCCATGATTGACACAGCGATCGCAGGCCTGTGGAACTCTTCCACGAGCCTGCTGGCCACCAGACCCGCGATTCCAGGGCTAAGCCGGTCGTCACTCACCAAAATGACCGCTGGAAGCGAATCCCAGGCCGACACCGTGTCTCGAGCCCGAGCCCAGGCCTCGGCCGTACGCTCCTGGCGCTGCCGGTTGAGAGTCTCCAGGTGGGCCGCCAGGTCATCCGCTTCGCCCGCCGACTCGGTCAGTAGAATCCGGTAGGCAGTGGAGGCATGCTCCATTCTGCCAGCGGCATTGAGCCGGGGCGCGATCAGGAAGGAGATGGTCTCGGTATCGATGGACTCAGGCCGAACTCCGGCATGTCTGTATAGCGCTGAAAGGCCCGGCCTATGGGTGTTCCTTAGCTCCTTGAGGCCCTCCCTGACCAGATAGCGGTTTTCGCCTCTGAGCGGCACCATGTCGGCTACCGTGCTCAGCGCAGCTAGCTCCAGCAGATTCCGCTTCCAAGGCCGTTGAAGGACCTCGTGGAGGCCCTCCATTAGCTTTAGCGCCAGGCCGGCTCCTGAAAGGTCCGGGAACGGATATTCCGAGCGGTCGAGTTTCGAGCTCACGATGGCTGTGGCTGGCGGGAGAGATGCCGGCGGCACATGGTGGTCGGTGATGATCACGTCCATCCCAAGCTCCCGAGCTAGGATGACCTCCTTGGTGGAGGTTATCCCACAGTCCACAGTCACAAGGACGGACACTCCCTGTTCTCTCAGCGTCAGGATGGCGGCCTCGTTCAACCCGTGGCCTTCGGTCATCCGGTCGGGAATGTACGGCACGACTTTCAGCCCCAGGTCGGTACAGCCCTGCGCCATCAGCGCCGTGCTGGTCACGCCGTCCACATCGAAATCGCCGAAGATGCCTACGGTCTCCCCCTCGTCGATGGCGGATCGCAGACGATCAGTGGCCTCCTCCATTCCCGGGAGGAGTGAGGGTTCGTGCAGGATTGGATTTAGGAATGAATCTAGCTCGGACCGGTCGGTGACGCCCCGGCTATTCAGCAAACGAGCAACGATGGGAGGAAGGTCTGCGTTTTCCAGCGTATCTCCGGAAACGGACGGACGGAGCTTCCACTCTCTAACCACAGGCATCTCCTGGCCCCGTAAGACCCGGGGACCGATTAAACCGAGTCGGCGGAAGAAAAGATGAGGACCGAGTTGTGCCCTCCGAAACCGAAGGAGTTGCTCATGGCGATCCGTATCTGTTTCGGACGGGAAACACAGGGGCTGTAGTCCAGATCGCATTCCGGATCCGGCTGCTCCAGGTTTATCGTGGGGGGTATAACACCGTCTCTAATGGCCATGACACACGCAGCGGCTTCCAGGGCTCCACCCGCGCCAAGCAGATGTCCGGTCATGGACTTGGTGGAGCTGATGGGAATGCGGTAGGCTTCCTCCCCTAGGGCGGATTTTATGGCTTGAGTCTCGTGCCGGTCATTGAGAGGGGTTGAGGTGCCGTGGGCGTTTATGTAGTCGATCTCCTCAGGCGTCACCCCAGCCCTTCGCATGGCAAGCTTCATCGCTTCGGCTGCCCTATGGCCGTTGGGGGAGGGTTCGGTGACGTGGTGGGCGTCCGAGGTGGCCCCATACCCCACTAGTTCCGCCAACGGGCTTACCCCTCTTCTCTCCATGCTCTCGTGGCTTTCCAGGATCAGGATAGTGGCTCCCTCTCCTATGACAAAGCCGTCCCTTCTGGCATCGAAGGGACGGCTTGCCTTCTTGGGATCCTCATTGTACCTGGACAAAGCCCGTAAGGAGTTGAAGCCCGCAACAGCGATGGGACATATTGGCGCCTCGGCGCCCCCGGCGATCACCACGTCCGCTTCATCCCTGCTCAACATCCCCAGGCCCTGTCCTATGGCGTCTGCGCCGCTGGAACAGGAGGAAACAGGACAGTAATTGGCGCCGGTAGCGCCGGTGATCATGGAGACCTGGGCGGGCGCCATGTCGGCGAGCATCATAGGTATCAGGAATGGGGTCACCCGACGAGGTCCCTTCTCTTTGAGGACTTCGTATTGCTGGGAAAGGGTGATTATGCCGCCTATGCCGCTGCCAACTATGGCGGCGACACGGTAAGAGTCTACTGCTTTCGGCTTGAGATCCGCCTGCTCCAGGGCCTGACACGCTGCCACGGCGGCGAACTGGGCGAACCGGTCCATTCGGCGCGCCTCTTTTTTCTCCAGGTAATTGCCGGGGTCAAAGCCCTTTACTTCCGCAGCGAACCGAGTCTCGAAGCCTTCCAGATCGAAGGCGGTGATGTAGTCTATTCCCGATACGCCGTCTACTAATGCCCGCCAGGTTGAGGCAACGTCCAGACCCAAGGGACTTACGATACCCAGTCCAGTGACGAATACCCGGCCCCTCGCCCGTTCCGCCATTATCGAATCGATCTCTCTCGCTATTCGCTGGACTGGACAGCTTTTCTGGACAGGTCCGACAGGCTCATCAGGGTCTCGTTGACTTCGTTTATGCGGAGGGCGACGGTCTCGCTGATCTCTCTGCCGGTAATCGCTATCTGCTGCCTATACTTTTTCACCGCTTCGCTCGCTTCGCTTACGCGGGCAGAGATAACCTCAGGGACCTCCTTACCAGTGGAAGCCAGCTGTGTGCGGTATTTCCCTAGGGCAACGGTCATCTCGTGCATTCGGGAGGACAGCGCCTCGGGCAGCTCCTTCGAGGAGTCGGACAGGGTCCTGAGAACTTCACTGAACTCATTGATTCGGGCCGATATCGCCCCGTTCAGCTCTCTCCCGGTTGTGGACAGTTGGAAACGGGGCGACAGCATCAGCCGGAAGACCCGCTCATACAGCTTATCGATGGGACTCAGTTTGGCGTGGTAGCGGTCGAAAAGCTCCCGGGATTCCTGCATGCTCCATCGCTCGTCCTTGTATACCAACTGGCGTCCGGTGTACAGGTGATAGGGACGCATCTGGCCCTCGGCCAGCTCGTTGCCGTCGGCGTCCAGGGGCACGAGCCCGGACCAGTTGGAGGTCGCCGGCAGCGGGGTCAGGAGGTTCGCCGTCTGGTACTTGCTGATACCGGTTACCCAATCGGCCATCTTCATGATGCCCTCTTCGGTATCGTAGGGCAATCCGATTATGGTCATTGCTACAATAGTAAACCCCTGCTGGTTCAGGGCGGAGAGGTCCTTGTGCATCTGGCCGGGGTCCTGCCGCTTCTTGACCAGCTTGAGATTTTCTGCGTTGTCCGACTCCACCCCGATGTACAGCATCTGGATGCCCGCGTCCCGCATCGCACCAGCAAGCTCCGGATCCTGGCCGATCTCGCCCCTGGCCTGGGCTATCATGTACATGTCGTCGGTGTGGCCCTTCCAACCCTTTAGCCTCTCCAGTCGCTCGTCCCTGTACTTGACCGCTCTGAGAGGCGGCGGGTGCAGGTCATCGGAGATAAAGACGCTGAAACGGCCGTCTCTCGAAGTGTGAATCAAGCCATCGGCCGCCAGCTGACGCAGCTGGCGGAGACGCTTGATCTCGGTCCCACGCTTGACGAGGCGGTATCCCAGGAACTGCTGTATCACCTGGCAGTAGGTACACTTCTCGGTACAGCCCCTCACCGTTTCGAGAACACCGCCTGCCATAGGATTGCCGGGAGTCAGGTCTCGAATCGCGCGAAAATCGGGAAGGTCCACGAAATCTGGAGCGATTACGCCCTTCCTCGGAGTCTGAATGAGATTCCCGTCCCTGACGAATGAGATTCCCGGAATCTTGTTCAGGGAAACGTCCAGACTGGCGCCCTTGTAGGTTAGAAGAACGTCGGCGAGCTGGCCGATAATGTCCTCCCCTTCCCTGTTGACCACTACATCCAGGTTCCCTTCCCGTATAGCCTCCTCGGGAAGAGGGCTCATCTGAGGTCCCCCGCCGACTATGGCCAGCTCTGGATGGTACTCCCGGGCGAGCCTGCCGATCTCGTAAGCCCTGGGGGCCTCGTTGATGAGCCCGGTTATCATCAGGATATCCACGCCGTCCAGGTCCGAGTCCGGGTCGATGCGCCCGCTGCGGTGTTCGAACCAAATCTCTGTATCGTACAGGTAGGGGCCCTTCCACTGCTTGAGGGCGGCGGACAGAAAGAGCATCCCCTGCCTGGGGATCGCGACGTATTCGAAGTTCCCCCCTTCCGACTCCGGCTGCACCAGAACTACGCGCTTTGCCCTAGACATTTCTAAAACTCCTACATAGCACAGCTAACCCACCCCTTCAGCGGATCCGGTGCTCGTACGCTGTCTCTCCACCGCGGGGGACAGATCAAACGTGAGCCCGGGCTGATGTACTATCTGAACCAACAGGTTTGCGATATTATACATCACTAAGAAACAATATGGAACACTATGCCATGTCAAGCGCGCATCAGTTTGATTCTTCCCTATGTTCGAGCGCCGCTCTCGGTCTTGAGCCGCTACCTCAGACAGCTGCCTCACAGGACTTGTCGTGCCGTCTCTTCAAGCTCTTTCAGGGCTTCCTTCTCGTCGGTATGATTGTCCAGCCAGATAGTCGTCCTGTTAATCCCGAAATCTTCCATCTCCTTCAGGGTGTCCCGGTCTTTGTACAAGCCCGACTGACCAAAGGCGTGTACCCCGATGGAGCCGGGGTCCCGGCCCGCGCTGTCGGCTAGCTCTCTTATGGTGGCACAGCCTTCCTTCATGCCTTCGATGGGGACGCGGCTCGGCATCCAGCCATCCCCCCATCCCACCACCCTCTTGAAGACATTCTTGGCGTTCCCGCCCAGGTAGATAGGCGGATAGGGCTTCTGGGCCGGCTTTGGGAGAGAGACCACAGGCGGAAAGTCATAGTATTTGCCGTGATACTCAGCCTCGTCCTTAGTCCACAGCTCCTTCATCGCCTCGACGGCCTCTCGGGTCTGGGTCCAGCGGTGAGGGAAGTCGGCTCCCATGATCTCCAACTCCTCTTTGAGCCAACCCGCCGCGATCCCGAAGATAAAGCGGCCACCGGAGAAGCGGTCGAGGGTGGCGACCTCTTTGGCGAGAAGTAGAGGGTTACGTTCCGGCACGAGACATATTCCAGTGCCCAGCTTTATGGTCTTGGTGGCTGCAGCGGCCAGCGACAGGGCCACAAAAGGGTCTGCTACTCGGCGGTAACTATCTGGGATCCTTCCGCTTGGGTCTCCTTGATATGGGGAGCTGGTATGCACGGGTAGTATGGCGTGTTCGGGTACCCAGAAGGACTCGAACCCCAGCTCTTCGGCCTTCCTCGCCAGGATTGCCGGATTCACCGTCTGGTCGGTCACGAAAACGAAAATTCCGATGTCCATAGCTGCTTTCCGTTCCATCAGCGCGGCGATGAGCCTACATCCCGGACCGCGCGTGGCAATGGTACTGTCGGGCCACCCCGATCTCTCGGCCAGATCGGCTCATCGCGCCCTGGGGATGGAGAGATATTATCACTCAGATTCGCTCTCAGGCAACCCTTCGCGATGGAACTCTTATGGCAAAGCCTTGCACCTGCCTGAGTGTTCAGATAGAGTGTGAACCGATTACTATGGAAAGCACCCATACACGTCCCTACCGGTTTGTCATTGGCGGCCTCAGTGTGTGGGGGCACCTCCTGACCGGCGCCGGCTTTCAGGTCGTCTCGCCCCTACTCCCGCTTATCACCGACGACTACGGAATCGACCACGGCACCGCCGGTCTCATAGTTGCGGCTCCCCTGCTGATCATCGCGATATTTGGCATGCCCGGAGGCGTCCTCCTCGGGCGTATTGGGCTATACAGAGCCTACACTATAGGCTGGTTACTGATGGGCTCCTCGGCCTTAGCGGCCTTGTCCCCCGGCTTTGAAGGGTTGCTGGCTTTACGAATCGCCTTTGGCCTAGGGGTAGCGCTGATGTTCCCAGCCACCGGCCCCCTCCTCATGAAGTGGTTCCGGCCCAAAGAGCTCACCATAGTAACCAGTTTAAACGTGGGCTGTATGTCCCTGGGCATGGTGATCGCTATGGCCGCTGCAGCTCCCCTTGCCGAGGCCATGGACTGGGAAATGGTCATAGGAATTTTCGGGGGAGTAGGGTTGGCGGGGGCGATAGCCTGGATCATCCTGGGCAAGACCAAAGAGGACGCGGCCGTTGGTACTCCATCCGGTGTTACACGAGGCGATATTTGGGCGGTTCTCAGGAACAGGACTGTGCTATTGCTGGGCTTCGGCGACATGGCGTGCTTCATGATGTACTTAGCTCTGATCGGGTGGCTTCCTACCTTTTACAACGAGTCCCGGGATATGTCACTGACCCAGGCAGGGTTCGTCACCAGCATCCCACCTTTGATGGGAGTTTTCGGGGTGCTATTAGGGGGATATCTGCCTATCAAAATGCAATCCAAGCGCATGCTCTTCATAATTCCCGGTGCGATGGCTGCGCTGGGAGGCCTGGGTTCGTTCACGCTGGAAAATACCTTCCTCATATATATGTCAGTAATAATCCTGGGAATGGGCGCCTGGCTGTACATCCCCACAATGCTCACGATGCCGATGGAATTACCCGGGATGACGCCCATCAGGATCGCCATCGTTTGGGGATTTTTCATGACGGCGCCCGGTCTCGGCGGTTTCATTTCACCCCTGGCGGTGGGGTACCTCAGGGACAGCTTTGACACCTTCGTGCCAGGCTTTCTGATATTCTTCGCGCTGTCGTGGTTCCTGGTGATCAGCGGATTTTTGCTCCCCAAGACCTCAACCAAACCCTCGCTGCCCCCTGACTCCCCTGTTCCAGCCATCTCCGCTCCAGACTAATCCCACAAAGGGCGCTGAGTCCCCAGGTGAGCAGGGTCTCTAGAATGAGACCGCCAGACCTTATGTCAACTTGAATAGACTGCCGCATGCTCCTAGGATGGACGGCGTGCCACGGGTGTATTATCATAGCACCGGTGGATTCTGGGTCGATCGACGAGTAACCCGGTCTCTCCAACAGACTACGTTGAAGGAGGAGTCATGAAGATTACGAGGATCTCCGAAGTTCCCGAAGAAGCGGCTGTGAACCCGCTATTCACGGGAGGGGAAGTGACCAGGCAGGACCTGGTTCCCCCTGAGTTGGTGAATGACCTGAACTGCGCCGTGGTCAACTTCAGCACGGGATCGAGGAACAAATTCCATGCTCACACCTGCGACCAGGTCCTGGTAATCACCGCCGGCATAGGCATTGTGGCGACCGAGAGCGAAGAGCGGGAAGTGTCGGTCGGGGACGTCGCCCATATCCCTGCGGGTCAGAAGCACTGGCACGGGGCTCGCAAGGAGTCGTACATGTCCCACATCACCATTACTTTGAAGAACAGCACCACGAAGCAGCTCGAGGACTAGCGAGTCGAGCTGCCTGGTTGACATCGTAGACCTGGGGAGGGGCCATGTTCATTAAGCAGATCCACAACGAGAGCCTGGGAAACTCTTCCTATTTGGTGGGCTCTGAGGAAGCGAAGGTGTGCGCCGTCGTGGACCCGCTTCGCGACGTGGACACCTGCCTTCGGGAAGCGGCGAATCTCGGCGCCGAGATCGTCTACTCCCTGGAGACCCACGTGCACAACGACTTCATCTCTGGAAGCCGCGAGCTGGCCGCTCTCACCGGAGCAACCGTGGGTTCCAGCGCCGCTGGAGGGCTCCTGTTTGACCACCGGCCCCTGAGAAAGGGCGAATCCATAGAGCTGGGCGAGGTCCGCCTGGAGGTAATTGCGACCCCCGGACATACTCCCGAGCATATCTCCTTCCTGGTCACTGACACGGCCGCCGGGGGAGGACCCCAGGGCCTGTTCAGCGGTGGGGCCCTCCTAGTAGGGGGCGTTGCCCGCAGCGACCTGCTGGGTAAGCAGCTGGCCCCGTTTCTCGGGCGCTGGTTCCACCGGACGATACTAGAGGAGCTCCAGCCTCTCGATGACGAGGTCGCCGTCTACCCTACCCATGGAGCCGGCTCCTTTTGCCTCGTCACGCCGTCGGGGTACAGCACCACCACGTCGACCATCGGCCAGGAGCGGCTCACAAATCCCTTCTTTCAAGCCGCCAGCGAAGCCGATTTCCTGGAGATGGCCCTAAGCGACATGCCGTCCTTCCCCACTTACTACAAGCGGATGGCGAACATCAACCGGCGTGGGCCACGGATCCTGGGCTCACTGCCCGTACTGTACCCTCTCGCACCACGGGAAGTGTGGGTACGAGCTCAGTCAGGGGAGATAGCCGTTGACGCCCGTTCTGCCGCCGAATTCGCCACCTCTCATGTACCCGGCGCCTACTGCGTTCCATTCGGCGGCTCCTTTGGCACCTGGGTGGGGTGGCTGGTGGAGGAGGGCAGGCCCCTCCTCCTGATAAACGAGGACCTTTCCAACAATGAGGAGATCGTCCGCCAGCTGATCAGGCTGGGGTATGATGATCTTCAGGGCTACCTGGAGGGTGGCATGGAGTCCTGGGAGAAGGCCCGTCTGCCGGTGGCACGGCTCCAGACCTTGTCCATTGACGACCTTCACGCCGCCATAGGTCGGGGCGCCAGTCCGACGCCTCTCGATGTCCGATTTGACCACGAGTGGCGGCTGGGACACATACCTGGTGCTCTCCACGTGGAGCTGGGTGAGCTACCGGAACACCTGGACGGACTGCCCAGAGACCGCTCCTACGCCACCGTCTGCGCAGCGGGAGTGCGCGCCGCCACCGCGGCCAGCATCCTCGAGCGGGAAGGGTTCCAGGACGTGTCGCTGGTGGTCGGAGGAACAGAAACCTGGAGACAGGCCGAGTACCCTCTAGAGGTAGAGGAATCTTGATGCTGCCGCGCCGTATTGTGCGGGCGATCTCGTAACCCGGAGGTGCACACGTTTGGCAAGGGATAAAGTCGTAGTCGCCATGAGCGGGGGGGTGGACTCCTCGGTAGCCGCCTACCTGCTCAAGCAAGAAGGTTACGAGGTTGTCGGCGTCACCATGAAGCTCTATAGCATAGAGCAGGCAGACGCGGCTTCCAGCTACCGTGGCTGCTGCACCATAGACGACGTAGAAGATGCGCGGCTTGTGTGCAATCGCCTGGACATACCCCACTACGTGTTCAACGTCCAGCGCGAGTTCCGCGCTTTCGTCATCGACTACTTCTGCGAAGAGTATCAACGGGGGAGGACACCTCATCCTTGTATCGCGTGTAACGACCGGATCAAGTTTAGCTTCCTCCTTGAGAGGGCCCGCTTTCTCAAGGCCGATTACATTGCCACTGGCCACTACGCCCGCGTCGCATTCAGGCCGAGCGGCTTCCACCTCCTCACTGGTATCGACTCACGAAAAGACCAGTCATACGTACTGTATGGGATGGGCCAAGCGGAGCTGGCCCACACGTTGCTGCCCGTCGGGTGGCACAGCAAGGATGACATTAGGAGGATGGCCGTGGAAGCGGATTTCCCAAACTGCCAGAAGCCGGATAGCCAGGACATCTGCTTTATTCCATCGGGCGACTACCGGTCCTTCCTGAAGCAACACCTTAAACCCAGGCCCGGCCACGTCGTAGACGCTGATGGCAACGTCCTGGGCGAGCACCAGGGCGTGGAGAACTTCACCGTGGGGCAGCGGCGCGGACTGCGAATTGCCGGCGACCGACCCCAGTACGTTACGAGGATAGACGCGGAAAGCGGCCAGGTAACAGTCGGTCCCGAGGAGGCGCTCTTCCGAGACACCCTCTGGGCATCGGAGGTCAACTACGTCTCCGGTGTGGCGCCCGAGGATGGGACCAGCGTCACGGTGAAGATACGATACATGTCGCCGGAGACCGAGGCGACCCTCTACCCCCGCGAAGGCGACGTCCTGATCCATTTCAAGCAAGCCCAACGGGCCGTGACGCCGGGACAGGCGGCGGTGTTCTACCGTGGCGACGAGGTACTGGGAGGAGGCCGGATCGCGGACGCTCCGGCCCCGGAAGTTAGTGGCAAGACTCCGATAGAGCATTCAGGCCGGGTGACGGTCTAGCGCAGGGGGGGTGAGGTGCCCACCTTCGACCTGGAACGACCTCTTCAACGCCAGGGGTTCCCACTCGTCGCAGGGGTGGACGAAGCCGGTAGGGGACCGCTGGCCGGTCCGGTGGTGGCGGCGGCGGTGATCTTCCCCGCGCACCTCTTCTCAAGTGGTGACAGCGAGTGTGTCCCGTCGTGGCTTAGCGGCGTGGACGACAGCAAGAAACTCACCCCGACCCAGCGCGCTAGCGCGCTCGAGGAGATCGAGGCCCACGCCGCCTCCTTCAGCGTCGGTATGAGCACTCACGAGGAGATAGACTCGTGGGGAATCGCCCCGGCAACCCGCCGGGCGATGAAGCGGGCCATATACAATCTCCCCCTCCGGCCTTCATACCTGCTAATCGATTTCCTGGAGCTTCCTGAATGCGGCATACCTTTCCAGTCCATGCCTCGCGGCGACAGCCTCTGCTATTCGATCGCGGCCGCCTCCATCGTGGCCAAGGTAACGCGAGACAGACTCATGGAGGAGGCGGACGCCACCTACCCCGGTTACGGATTCTCCAAGCACAAGGGGTATGCCACAGCTCAACATCTGCGTCTGTTGGCCCTCCGGGGGCCGTCCCCGATTCACCGGCGTACGTTCAGGCCGATACGCCCCGATGCGGGTGCCCCTAAGAAATAGGGCTGTGCAAGCAGCGCAGCAGTGGCACTCTCGACACTGAACACACTGGAACTTGCAGGGGCAAGGCGTGCCTTGCCCCTGAGGGCTGGAATGCGGATAGCACCTTAGAAGGCTGAAGAGTGTCATGCGCAAGAGAGGGCTGAGGGAATGCCGACCGCCAGAAGCCAGCTAGGGGCCCGCGGCGAAGGGGCCGCCAGGGCATATCTCAAATCTCGAGGTTACGAAATCGTAGCCACCAACTTCCGGTGCCGCTGGGGAGAAATGGACATCATCGCTCGGGACAGGGACTGTATGGCATTCATAGAGGTCCGCACCCGGCGCAGCTACACCTTCGGCGCGCCCCAGGAGTCCATAACACACCGGAAGCAGGAAAAGCTAATCGCTACCGCGGAGACATATCTTCAAAGCTGTCCAGACCCCCCTGAGGCGTGGCGCATCGATCTGATCGCCGTTCACGTGGATAGAAAGGGCGCTATCGGCCCCGTCGAGCATATGCTGAACGCCGTCCAGCTTGGGTAGGCACGGGCCAGTGCAGTACAGGGCTTGGCTGGATAGTTCGTGCCCGACCTGGGGCGCCTCAGTGTATATGTCATGCCGGACGTCATTGTGCTAAGATTTACGATAATTCGCTAGCGAGAGATCGAGTCCAGATAGATGCCTTTATACGAGTACCGCTGCAAGGACTGTAGGCGACGGTCCACAGTCCTTGTGAGGAGCCTCACCAGCGACGCGATCCCCTCTTGCCAGCACTGCGGCAGCGGGGACCTGACGAGACTCATCTCCAAATTCTCCTTTCGTCGCTCATGGGGGAGCAGCCTGGACTGGGCCCCAGACTCCGGCTATCCCGATGACAACGACGACCCGAGGGAGATGGCCGGATGGATGAGGCGCATGCAAAAGGAGATGGGTGAAGAGGTTACTCCCGAGTTCGACCAGATGGTAGAGGAGCTTGAATCCGAGGGCGACACCATGGAATATGGTGATGGGGAGATCGGGGAATGAGTAGCCCTTTGAGGAACTAAGCGTATGCCTGTCTATGAATACCGGTGTAGCGCCTGCGGGGAGACCTCTTCCTTCTTCACCAGATCGATGAACTCTCCTGTGCACCCTGAGTGCTACCATTGCAAAGCGCCGGAGATGCGGAGGTTGATATCCTCCTTCACCTACCACAAGTCCCTGAAGACGCTACACGAGAAGTACGGCCCCACTCCTGCTCCCGGGGCCTCGCCGCTGGACTACTATAAGGACCCACGAAATGTGGGCCGCCGCGTTGAGCAGACCTTCCAGAAGTACGGGGCGGAGATGCCTCAATCAGTGAGGGACAAGATCGACGCGGCGCGTGAGGGTGAACTACCCAAAGAGCTTGACATATGAAGGAGCATTCGGTCTTCCCGGAAAGCGAGCTGGAACGGCTCCGAGGATCCCTGCTTGCCCTGGGAGTAATGTCCAAACGCCTCCAGCTTGACGACAGACTTGAAAGCGCTCTCGATCAGCTCTATCTACAACTTCCAGTCTCGATCGACTCCAGTCCAACACAGTGGACCGCCCAGGCCCCACACCTTATCACGGAAGCCAAATCCTCCGTTCGCATCCTGGAAGCGGAGGGCCTCCTCGACGTGCAGGCTGAGGGATTGGCGTCACGGCTGAGGTTCACCCTCGATGAGCTGGAGACAGCGCTCGGACGCAACCTGAGGAAAGAGCCGGCAGGACGCGTATGTGGCCTTTACGTGATCATCGACCCACAAGTCACTATGGGCCGTGACCCGCTGAAAGTAGCGCGAGGAGCTCTGAGGGGCGGGACCAAAATGATCCAGCTACGGGACAAGTTGGGGGAAAAGGGCCGGACCATTGTCATGGCGAGGGAATTAAAGCAGCTATGCGATGAGTTTGCCGCCCTCCTGATCATCAACGATCATGCTGACCTGGCCGCTCTGGTAGGGGCCCACGGGCTTCACGTAGGTCAAGGAGACCTACCCGCACCGGAAGCGCGCCGGCTGCTCGATCCCGTTCAGCTTATTGGACGCTCCAACTACACGCTGGCCGAGAGCCTGGAGTCCCAATCGCAGGGAGCGGATTACGTGGCAGTTGGCAACGTCTACCCCACCTCCACCAAAGCGAGCATCAGAGCACGCACCCCTACTGGGCCTGAGCTCTTATGTCAAGTCAAAGAAGACGTGGGCGTGCCGCTCGTAGCCATAGGGGGCATAAACGAAGAGAACATAGAACAGGTAGCGAGGACCGGAGCCGACGCAATATGCGTCACCAGCGCGGTGGGGTTGTCGCCAGAGCCCGAGAACGCAGCCCGCCGCCTAGTCGAGATAATCAACAGTGCAGGAGGGAATACCTGATGCCGAGCCCGCAAGATGAGGCCATCTCAATGGTGACAGAGAAGGCGGTTGAGGAGTTCTCGGCGAAACATTCGGCCAGGGAGCTGGGGCTACGGATATCACGGGAGGTGATCCGCCTTTCAGCCAACACCATCCGCACCGTTCACCGGAGGGAGTTCGAGGAGGCCAGAGCCCTGCTCTCCCAGGCCGACAGCAAGCTCCGAGAGGCGGCGCCAATCCTCGCAGAGTGGCCGGAGATTTACTACGCGGGATTTCTCGTAGACGCAAGGAAGGAATACAGCGAAGCCACCATAACGCTGTCCCTTATCTCGAGGGCGGGTATCCCCCAGCGATCTGAAGTTGGCGTCGAGATGGCGCCGTATCTCAACGGCATGGGGGAAGTCATAGGCGAGCTAAGGCGTTTCATTCTGGACTCTCTACGCAGGAATGAGACCCAACGGTGCGAAGAACTCATGCAGACCATGGACGACATTTATAGCATCCTGGTTACTGTGGACTTCCCCGAAGGAGTAACCGGAGGGCTCCGGCGCACCACCGACGCCATGCGCGGTGTGCTGGAAAGAACTCGCGGAGACTTGACGATGGCACTGAGGCAGAGGGATCTGGAGCATCGACTCAACTCCTTTCAAGGCGAAATCTCGGAGCGATAGAGTCTGGATACCACAGCGGGACCAGGCCGTATGCCCGCGGCGCTCTACACATCTCCCTTGACACCCCTCAATGCGTATGTTAGCTTCTCAGATGTTTCACGTCTAGACGCAGGACGCGTACCGGAGAACCTCAATGTTGCCAATCATCATAGCCGCTGCCATGGGCGGAGTAGCCCTTGTCTTCGCTGCCTTCGTGGCCAGGAACGTGGTAAGCGCCGACCAGGGGAACAGCAAGATGAGGGAGATAGGGGCGGCCATCCGGGAAGGCTCCATCGCCTTCCTTCGCCGCGAGTATCTGACTCTTGCGCCCTTCGTCTTGGTGATGGCGTTGGTGCTATGGCTATTAATTGACAGCGAATTGGTCCTTGACGGCGATTGGGTCCCCCGGACAGCCATAGCCTACCTTGTGGGCACGATCTGCTCAGGCACAGCCGGGATTATCGGTATGAACGTGGCGATACGCGCCAACGTGCGGACCGCCGCCGCCGCCATGAGAGGGCTCAACCCGGCCCTGCGGGTGGCCTTTTCCAGCGGGGCGGTAATGGGCATGACGGTGGTGGGAGTCGGTCTGCTGGGCGTCATCATCCTTTATGTCATCTTCCAGGATATAAAGTACGTTATAGGATTCGGCTTCGGCGCCTCTTCCATAGCCCTCTTTGCCAGGGTAGGCGGAGGGATATTCACCAAGGCCGCCGATGTGGGCGCAGACCTGGTGGGTAAGATAGAGGCAGGCATCCCTGAGGATGACCCCAGAAATCCGGCCGTGATCGCCGACAACGTGGGGGACAACGTAGGGGACGTGGCCGGCATGGGCGCGGACCTTTTCGAGTCCTATGTGGGGTCCATCATCGCGGCCATAGCCCTAGCCGCCGTCGCGGTGAAAGACATAGACGGAGAGGGCTGGAAAAGCGGCGTGGTCATTCTGCCTTTCGTTATCGCCGGGGCGGGAATAATAGCCTCCATTCTGGGTACTTTCCTGGTGAGGAGCGGAGAGCGCGCGACCTTCGGCGATCTACTCTGGGCCCTGCGCCGGGGAATCCTTGCGTCGTCGGTGCTGGTGCTGCTGCTCGCCTTGGGCGCGGTCCTGTGGCTCGACCTGGACGGTCTGATTGCGCCAAACGTTAGCGAATTCGACATCTTCTGGGCGATCGTGGCCGGACTGGGGGCCGGCGTCATCATCGGATTTGTTACAGAGTTCTACACATCATACGACTACGGCCCGACCAAGCGCGTGGCAGAGGCAGCCCAGACTGGGGCCGCCACCACGATGATCAGCGGTATCGCGACCGGGATGCAAAGCACAGTGGTACCCGTTCTGGTAATCAGCGGGGCTATTCTAGCGGCGTTCGAGCTGGCGGAGTTTTATGGCGTAGCAATGGCCGGGGTGGGGATGCTCTCCACCTTGGGCATAACCCTGGCTACCGACGCCTATGGTCCGGTGGCCGATAACGCCGGTGGGATAGCCGAGCAGGCGCACTTGGCGCCGGAGGTCCGGCAGCGCACCGACGCTCTCGACGCTCTGGGCAATACGACCGCGGCTACGGGGAAGGGGTTCGCCATTGGTTCCGCGGGGCTAACCGCACTCGCTCTTCTTGCCGCCTTCGCGCAGACGGCGGAGCTGGACGGGATTAACCTGCTGAAACATACGACTCTAGCTGGGCTGCTGGTAGGAGCCATGCTACCCTTCCTTTTCTCCGCCATGACCATGAGGGCAGTCGGGAGGGCGGCCTTCGCGATAGTAAACGAGGTGCGGCGGCAGTTTGCGGAAATACCGGGAATAATGGAAGGTACAGGTCGTCCCGACTATGTCCGTTGCGTGGATATAAGCACCCGTGGCGCTCTGAGGGAGATGATAATCCCCGGGCTAATGGCGGTGGCCGCTCCGCTGTCGGTGGGCTTCCTCCTGGGCGAAGAGGCGCTGGGCGGTCTCTTGATAGGCGCGGTGGGATCGGGCTTAGTTCTCGCGATAACGATGGCCAACGCTGGTGGGGCATGGGACAATGCCAAGAAGTACATCGAGATCGGCCATTACGGCGGAAAGGGGTCGGACGCCCACAAGGCTGCAGTAGAAGGGGACGTTGTGGGCGACCCCTTCAAAGACACGTCCGGGCCCTCGCTAAACATCCTTCTCAAGCTGATGGCCATAGTGTCCCTGGTATTCGCTCCCGTCTTTCTCGAGGCCACCGCACTTTTCAGCTAACCGGTCGTACCCCGCAAACCACACTAACCTCGTCCGCTACTCACGAGATCCCTGCGCCGAAAATATCTCGCCGATAATGCTATACTATTGTGAGTTAGGCGTCGCGCTGGGTATTTCGTTACCGCCAAAACACCAGCGTCGGGACCGCCGGGGAGTCGCGGGCGGGTGTAGCTCAGTGGTAGAGCGCTAGCCTTCCAAGCTAGCTGTCGTGGGTTCGATCCCCATCGCCCGCTCCATCAGGTAATCAACGCCCCGAAGCTGGCCGGCCTGCTATCGTTATTCAGGGAAGCGAGATCCGGGCGGCCGGGAATTTTCGGCCGCCTTCGGCGTGTGCTATAATCAGGTGACCGACTTAAAAACCTTCGCCGAGGTAGCTCAGGGGTAGAGCAGTGGACTGAAAATCCACGTGTCGTCGGTTCGATTCCGACCCTCGGCACCAGGGCCTCGAGTGCCCGGAATCCCTGCGAGCGGAAGTGGCTCAGTGGTAGAGCATCTCCTTGCCAAGGAGAGGGTCGTGGGTTCGAATCCCATCTTCCGCTCCATTTATTTGTGCACGATTGCGATGCCTGCACCCGATCAGATCGAGCAATGCGGTTGTTGAGACTTTGAGACTCGCTCTTGACAGAAGTGACGACGACCTCACGGACCGCATGAATAGATCCTGTCGCAATGGGCGCTTCCCGTTTTATCATGTAGCTCAGGTATGCGTGCGTAAACCCTAGCTCTTCAGCGATCTGCCTCGGTTATTTCCCTTCGGCATCTCTTCCCCGCTTCCTACCTCGCCGCCAACCAAGAACTACCAGGAGCTCTCCAACTGCTGCGGTACTTATGTCGTCCTTCAGGGGCACATCCGGGTCTATGAGATAGGAATTCTGTCTCCCTACCCGAGTCTTGGTAACATATCCAGCCTCTTCCAGGTCATTGATGATCCTATGGGCCGCTCTCTCCGTGATCCCTGCGGAATCCCCTATCTCTCGCGCTGTGCGACCCAGACGCATCGCTATCACCGCGAGGACACGGCCGTGGTTGGTGATGAAAGACCACTCCGCCATCCTGAACGCACCCCCTTTCGCCCTTGACGCACGTTCAAGGATGATGTAGTTTAAAGGAAGAATTATATGTCATGTTTAATATAAGTAGTATCTCAAAACAGGTTATGTAAAACACGTTTGAGAATTCTTCGTTCGCGAGGCATGCTTAGTGTGTCCAGACGAGTCATGTGCCTGATTATGAACACATGGGGAGATGATTTGTCAAGATGATCTCGGGAGTAGGATCTGCCTGGGGGACACCCGTGCCTATAATGTTCGAAGCTGAGGGATCCGGTTTATTAAGAACCATTTAGGGGAGCTGGTCTAGTGGCACTTGAGGGCTTCGTCCTGGGCTTGGTGGCAGCGCTCGTATTTGGGATAGCTGACTTTATGGGCGCGGTTGCCGCTCGGAAGATAGGGATTACCCGGCTCCTCCTGATAACGCACATCTCCGGAGTGGCGGTTGCGACCCCATATCTATTGTTCGCGTCCGACCTGGGTGGGGTTCCTCTAGTTTTCCTGCCGGTCTTCGCGGCCGTAAGTGTACTTCTAATAGCTACATTGGGTAGCTACTATAGAGGGCTCCAATTGGCCCCGGTTGCCCTGGTAAGTCCTATCGTCTCTGCGCATCTGGTCCTGGTCATCCCCTTGTCCGTGCTCTTCATGGGAGACCAGATCGGCACGGTACAGGTCATGGGCATGGCGGCCGCTGTCGGAGGGGTCATGCTCGCATCTATGACCCTAGCCGGAACGCATCCTGGAAGCTATCAATCAGCGAAAGGTTTGCGGTTCGCTATTGCTGCAACGGTGGGTGCAGGTTTCTTCGTATTCGCGCTTGGCGCTCTATCGAGAGAGCTCGGCTGGTTTTACGCCATTTACATGGTGCGTCTCATCAGCCTGCTCATTCTTCTGGCTGCACAGACGGGGATGCGCAATGTGGGATGGCGGACTCTATCTGTGCAGCAGGTTCTCCTGGCGGCACTGGTGGGAATCCTTCACATCGGCGGCCTGGCGGCGTTTACCATAGGGGCTCAAGTGGGCGCCATCTCTATTACCGCAGCTGCGTTCTCGATCTACCCGATCATACCAATCATAGGGGGACTGGTTATTTTCAGGGAGAGAATCGCCCCGAGACAGGCTTTTGGCCTGGCGTCTGTGCTAGCCGGGTTGCTGATTCTTGGCGTGACGACCTAGGCCCCGGGACCACCAATAGCCACATTGCCGGCCGCATGCCGTCGGCCCTCGATTTTCGCGCGGTTCGCAAGACCCTGGGTATGAAGGTATGAATCTATACTTCTGTAACACTTTCACGTATCAGGTCGGGTTCCGATTGGCCTGGCCCACCAGAGCCGGACTGAAAATCCAGGTGTCGTCGGTTCGATTCCGACCCTCGGCACCAGGGCCTCGAGGGCCCGGAATCCCTGCGAGCGGAAGTGGCTGACTGGACCAGCCTCCTCGTCTCTTCAGGCATCGCTTGTCCTCACACACGTCTTCTATGCTATTCGGCGGAAGTGAGGATATACGACGGTGAACCCCATCGTGAAGACCACCAGGAGGACGCCGCTGAGCAGAAGCGCATCGGGAGTTCCCACCCGCTCGGCGAGCGCCGCGAAAGGCAGCACGCTCAGGGGCATCACCCCGAACGACATCATCGCAATGCTCATCACGCGTCCACGCATCTCCGGCGGGGCGTACAGCTGGAGTAGCGTCATGTTAAGTGTCATGAGGACAGCGCCGGCCATTCCTGTCAACAGCAACAGTGGCAAGGCGGTCGCGTACGTCGTCGTCTGGGAAAACGTGGCCAGGCAGATCCCCCAGGCCAGGGAGCATATGAGAAGGACCGCGCCCCGGTTGTTGAGGTTGCGCAGGCCAGCCAGGACCAGGGTGCCCACGAGGCCGCCGATCCCCATCACCATCATCAGCATGCCGAGGCTGTCTGACTGGACGTCCAGTGCCTCTCTCGCCCACGCAGGCAGCAGCATGAAGTAAGACATCCCGAAGAGCACTGGTATGAATACCATGACGAGGAGGCCGAATAGCGTCGGGTCCTTCGCGGCGTATGAGAAGCCAGCCTTGATGTCTCCGGCGACACCTAGCCCCGAGGCAGCTCTTGGAGCCTTTCCTGCGTCGATCATGGCGGTGGTGACTACGCCCATCATGTACATGCCAGCGATAACGTAGAAGACGCCTGCTGTGTCGATGTAAACGATCATGACTCCCGCAACTGCCGGACCGACGATCCTAGTTAGGTTCATGCCAGAGCTCATCATGGCGACGGCGGTCATCAGTTTGCGGTCGGGCACTATGTCTGAGACCATTGCCTGCCTGCTGGGCATGTTGACGGCCATCATGGAACCATTGATCAGGCCCGTCAGCAGAAGGTGCCAGAATCTTATGTGGTTGGTAATGTCTAGCGTCGCCACCACGAGCGTAACTACAGCAATTATCGCCGGGGCCGTAACGAGCATCTGCTTTTTCGGAATCCTGTCAGCCAGTGCGCCTCCGATCAATGAGACGAAGACGGATGGAAGGGCGAATGACGCCATCCCGAGGCCGAGGGCAAGCGGCGAGTCTTCGGTCAGCCGGAGAATCAGCCACGCCCTGGCGACCATCTGCATGTTGAACGCCATGAACGTAGCGAGGGTAGATAGCCATAGCCAGCGGTAGTCCCGCAAGCCAAAGAAATCGAGCACATGGGCGAGCGTACACCCGTACCTATCCGCCGTCAACGCGGCTTGTTACCTCGTCTACTAGCCCACCCTGAGGCTTCCCTAAGGGGTCGGCAGTTACAAGCCGATACCCCACATCGCAGTGAATTGAGCTTGGACTGGGTGTTGGATACCAGACCTGCCTCACCAACAACGCCGGGAGAGATGCCATGGCCGACTGACTGGTCACGCCATGGGGCGGCCCAAAATGGGAATCCCGGTTAACCTATGTGTATTGACAAGTTTCCGAGCCTCCATTACAGTTCCACCTAGTTTGTGAGATAGGGGATAGGAACGAAATTCAGGCTGACCACCACATTCGGGCCCTGCTGACGGCATGGGGTCGAGCGAATTGGCAATCCCGGATCAAAGGGATTTCGTCGCCTGAAAGAAGCCGCCCATATGATGACAAGCCTTTGGCGGCGTCCTGACGCCGCAAATGGCGAACCTAGCGAGCGAGAATTAGTGTGAGAGTCGGGGTACTGGAGATACTGTCCCCGTCCCGCTCCACCAGTTGGAAACAGGCCGTAGAGCACTACGTCACCACCAAGCAATACGCCAGTATCATGCCACAGGCGATCGCCGTCTGGTGCCGACAGGCGGGGCACCAGACGTTCTACGCGACTTATTACGGCCACGGAGACCCCAAAGAGCAGCTGCCGGACGACTTGGACGTGGTGTTTATTGCGGCGATTACCAAGTACAGCGCGCTGGCCTACGCCTTGGCGAAACTGTACCGTCGGGACAAGACGCTCACGGTCATCGGAGGCGCCCACGCGAAGTCGTTCCCCCACGACTGCTTACGGTTCTTTGACCTGGTTGTCACCCAATGTGACGAAGAGGTCATTGCGGACATCCTCAAAGGGGCCTACGAGCCCAGCTCTGTGGTCTCCAGCGGTCGAGCGCTGACTGACCTTCCCAGCGTCGAAGAGCGCATGCCGGAGATCAAGGCCTCCTCTTTTTCAAGAGAGAAGCGGCCCTACGCGGCAACCATCGTCCCTCTCTTGTCGAGCGTGGGGTGCCCCTACACGTGTGACTTCTGCACCGACTGGAACAACCCCTATGTGTTCCTGTCCCAGGATCACCTCGAGGCAGACCTGCGATATGTTTCCCAAGAGCTGCCTGGGGTGAAGATCGCCTTCCACGACCCCAATTTCGCGGTCCAGTTCGACCGGACGCTGGAGGTGCTGGAACGGATCCCACCAAAGGCCCGCAACCCATATGTCGTGGAGAGCTCCCTATCGCTGCTCCATGGCTCCAGACTCCAGCGGCTTCGGGACACGAATTGCTGCTACATCGCCCCGGGGATTGAGTCGTGGTCGAGCTACTCGAACAAGGCCGGCGTGGGGCGGACAACCGGGTCAGACAAGGTCCAGCGCGTCGCCGAGCATCTTGAAGAGCTCCACTCCCACGTTTCAGGGATCCAGGTGAATTTCATTTTCGGGCTTGACGCCGACCAAGGGGACGAACCGGTGGAGTTGACCAAGGAGTTCATGAGCAAAACGCCGTTCGCATGGCCCGTGATCAACATCCCCGTCCCGTTCGGGGGAACTCCCCTCTACGACCAGTACCTGGCGGAGGAGCGAATTCTGAGGTCGATGCCCTTCTCCTTCTATTATCTCCCTTACCTGGTGACGACGTTAACCCAATACGATCCAATCACCTATTACCAGAAACTCATCGAGATGCTGCACCATTGTTCGGATCGCACGATGCTCTGGCGACGTCTGCGCGTCACTTCCAGCTGGACTCTCCGGCTCTACTACACGGTGCGAACCTTCCGGGTGAGAGAAGCCATCGGAGGGTTCCGGCAGATTTCGAAGATGCTGACCACGGACCCCAAATTTCGAGCGTTCCATGAGGGGCGATCAGCAGTGTTGCCCGAGTTCTATCATCAGGAGTACGAGCGTATGCTCGGCCCCTACGCCTCGCTCATCTCTCGGGCCGAGCGCACGCCCCAGCTCGTCCCCGAGACTGCCCCAGCGGCCACAGCGTCTACTCATTAGCCCCCGGAACCTTGCGAGATCGCGTGGCACTGGTCGGCGGTCACGGCTGGGCGGCCAGAGCCCGTGCCCAGACACACCTCCTGACAGCTACGGGCCTATCTAGCGGCCAACATTTCGTACTCCACCAGGAATTCGGAACGGGCTAGAGCATGCACTACCCGCAGAGTGCCCGCCTCGTCCTCGGGAGCCCCGTGTCAACGCTGCTGTCCTTGGGGCGGTTTAGCGAAATAGAAGCAGAGGCCCGATGCTAAGCACATGCCGCTGAATAACAGGAAGGCCGGGCCATACCCACCCAGGTGATCATGGAACAGTCCCGCCATCAGGGGGCCTATGGCGTTGGGCACCACCCGCGCCAGGGCCGCCGCTCCCAGGATGGAGCCCAACTCCTTCCGGCCGTAGTACTCGGCCCATACCTGATTCGCCAGCTGAATGTACCCCATTATACTCACCCCAAGGGGCACCACTACCAGGTACATGAGGGGCAGGGCTGACCCGCCCACCACGACCAGCAAGACTATGGAGGCCCCGTAGCTGAGGGCGTATGGCGCCAACAGGGCACTAGTCCTGAACGCCTGGGCAAGGCCACCCCAAATAAAGGCCCCGACAAAGGCCCAGACGCTGTAGAAGGCGACCAGCCGGGCTGCGGTACCAGCCGACATACCGAGGTCCGTGTAGTAGGGATGCATCACCACGATGATGGAGAAGGATGGGAAGGACGCCAGGAAAAAGCCCAAGATGAGCAGCCAGAAGGTCCTCGTGCCCATGGCTTGCCGCAGGGTCCAGCCGGCTTCCGGCGACCCCTCGATAGCCGTGTACTTGTCCCTCACGACGGGCCGCATACGCCCCGGCGAGGCGGCTCTGGCTCCGTCGGGCAATAGCCCCATATCCTCCGGCTTGTGCCGGACCACCAGGACCGTTAGCGGCAGGGCCACCGCCAGCAATACCACCCCCATCACGAGCCAGACCAGGCGCCAGTCCCGAAGGTCCACCAGGGCCTGGGCCGCCAGGGGAAAGGCAAATCCCGAGCAGGCCATCGAGGCCGAGAGCAAAGCGATAGCTGTCCCTCGTTTCCTGAGGAACCAGTTGGAAATAACGGCGGGCGCGGCAGTTCCCATCAACCCTGCGAACGACACTGCCAACCCGGTGCCATACAGTAGATAGAACTGCCATAAGCTGTCCATCCGGGACATGAGCACCAGCTCCAGCCCAAGCAGCGCCAGGATGGAGGACATCACCACGCGGGCGCCGTAACGGTCTACCATCCGGCCCACGGCTGGGGAGATGAGCGCCCCCAGCAGCCCTGCCACCGTGAAAGCCCCGAGAAGCTGCGCGTGGGAGGAGTTGAACTCCTCGGCTATAGGCTTGATGAGCACGGTGATTGTCGGGGCGCTGGGACCCATGGAAAGGAACGTCATTAGGCCGGTGACACCCAACACCCACCAGCCATAGAAGACCCTGGGACGCTTCAACGAATCCTCACTTCTAATGTACGCAGATCCATCTCCGCCCTATCGGAAGCCACGGCATTCTGCCATGACATCTGGGCGTTCAATGAAGTCTCCACGAACTGGATTGTACATGCCATCTCACGGTGCATGGAAGGCCACCCAAGCTCCCACCAGACAAAGGAGTCAGCGATCAGGGCAACCTATGTCCCATCCTTCGCCTTCGCTTGACAAACATCTCGTCACGGTTTAAAAAGTTGACAGCAGATATTGCGTCCAGGTTTAGCCGCCGTGTATGGGAACGGCAGCAAGGAAGGGCTAGTAGTGGCGGAATACGACCTCATTATAAAGGACGGGACTATCGTTAATGGGACCCGCACTCCCCGTTTTGTGGGTGATATAGGGATAAAGGATGGAAGGATCGCTCAAATCGGTGGCCTGCGCCGTAGCCAGGCATCCAGAGTCCTGGATGCCTCCGGTCTGATCGTGGCCCCCGGGTTTGTTGACCTTCACACGCATTACGATGCCCAGGTTCAGTGGGACCCCTATTGCACCATCTCGGGCTGGCACGGGGTCACCACCGTGGTAATAGGGAACTGTGGCTTCGGCTTCGCACCCTGTCGGGAAGAAGACAGGGAGAGAGCGATGCTAACCCTCACCCGCAACGAAGCCATCCCCCTAGAACCCATGAAGATCGGCATGTTGTGGGACTGGATTAGTTTCCCGGAGTTTCTGGATAGCCTGGACCGAATCCCAAAGGGGCTGAATCTGGCTAGCTATGTGCCGCTGACCCCGCTCTACGTATGGACAATGGGTGCCGAGGCGGCGAAGAGCAGGCGGCCGAATGAGGACGAGCTACGGAAGATGTCCCAGCTGATGCACGAAGGTATGGACGCGGGGGCCTGCGGCTGGTCCGCCCAGGTGATGGGCCCTTACTCGGTGCAGAGGGACTATGACGGGACCCCCATGATTACTGACCTTATGGCTAATGAGGAGATCCTTACATTCGCCCGGGTGCTCGCTGAGAGGGACGAGGGCTCAATAGAGCTGACCTACCGGGTTACAGACGACCAGGGCCGGCCCCTTCGGCGGCAATTGTTCGATCTTTATGAGGATGTCGCCAAGACGAGCGGGAGGCCGGTGCTGTATCAGTCGGTGGTAATCACGACCCATGATCCAGAGCAGCACCGGGAAATGTTGCGGTGGCTGGAAGATTGCGCCCACAAAGGGGTGCCGGTATATGCCCAGGGCGAGACCAGCCAGACCAACTTCGAGTTCACATTCGAGGATTGGAACCTGTTCGATAATAGCCCGACCTGGACTCAGGTGACCTTGGGATCGCCGGCCGAACGGAAAACGAAGATGCAGGACCCGCAGCTCAGGGCAGCACTGAGGGCCGAGTGGGACGGGGGCCTGCGGCCCGGGATCATAACCATGGACAACTCACTGGAGGGCCTCATCGTGATGGAGGTAGGCCAAAGCGAGTTGGAGCGATATGTGGGCCTACGCGTCGGCGATATCGCGGCCCAGGAGGGCAAGCACGTTGTGGACGCTCTCCTGGACCTGGCGGTGGCCGACGACCTGCGCACCGAGTTCCTGTCCAAGAGGATGGTGAATAACCCTGAATACGTGGCGGAGGCCCTGCATTCGCCGTACTTGCTACCCGGCCTATCTGATGGCGGCGCTCATGTCAAGTTCAGTGTGTTCGGAAGCTACCCGACGGAGACACTAACGTGGCTTGTCAGGGACCAAGGGGCATTGACCCTGGAGGAGGCACACTACAAGCTTAGCTACCTGCCCGCTTTCCTGGGAGGAATTCGGGATAGGGGTATTCTCCTGGAAGGCCTGCCGGCCGACATTGTAGTATACGACCTCCAAGGATTGAATCTGTTGCCTGCCGAGATTGCCCATGACCTGCCGGGTGGGGATTGGAGGCGCATACAACGGGCTGAGGGATATCGCTGGATCCTGGTAAACGGCCAGGTCACTTTTGAGGATGGGGAACCGACGGGGGTCCTACCGGGGAGGCTCTTGCGGCATGGCCGGGGCTAAGACCCGCGCACCCGCCCGTATATATGATCATCCGGCTATCGCGCTCTTCGCCGATGAGCGGGGAGGACGGCAGGTCTCCCAGGACGCGGCAGCCAAACTGTCCCCAGGGAAAATGTGTACATAGGGGAGCTGGAGATGATCGCGTCTAATAACTTCGAGCGCTTTATCAGCACGTAACCGGCTTCCGGCGTCAAATTCGAACTTGAAGGAACGTCCGGCCGCCAATCACCAACAAGAGGAGGTCTCCTATGTCGTCTGGTTCGGTCATCCCTGGTAACAATAGCGCGGACTACGACATCATCATTCGTGGTGGCACGATTGTGGACGGCACCCGGACTCCGCGGTACGTTGGCGACATCAGCGTCAAGAACGGCAAGATCGCGCAAATCGGGGGTCTTCGGCGCACAAGAGGGGCCCAGGAGCTGGATGCGCGGGGACTGATCGTGGCGCCTGGGTTCGTCGACCTCCACACCCATTATGATGCTCAGCTGTATTGGGACCCCTACTGCAGCTTGTCGGGCTGGCATGGAGTAACCACAGTGGTGATCGGGAACTGTGGATTTGGGTTCGCCCCGTGCCGTGTGGAGGACCAGGAACGGGCGATGTTAACGCTGACGCGCAATGAGGCGATTCCATATGACTCCATGAAGCTCGGGATGACCTGGGAGTGGACCACCTTCCCCGAGTTTCTGGACAGCGTGGAGCGGCTACCCAAGGGTCTCAATGTTGCGAGCTTTGTGCCGTTGGCGCCGTTGTACGTGTGGGTGATGGGGGTAGAGGCGGCGAAGAACCGCCGGCCCACCGAGGAGGAGCTGGGGGAGATGTGCCGGCTGGTGCAGGAAGGGATCGACGTGGGAGGATGTGGTTGGTCGGCCCAGGTAGACGGCCCCTACTCATCGCAGCGGGACTACGATGGAACGCCCATGATTACGGACCTCATGACGGAACGGGAGCTGTCCGCATTTGCCAAGGTCATGGCCGATCACGGAGACGGTACCGTTGAGCTGGCTTACCACGAGAGGGATGAAAGGGGAATCCGCCTCGAGGAGGGTCTGAGATTCTACGAAGAGATAGCGAAAGTCTGCCGGCGACCTATGCTCTACCAGATCGTCGTGGCCTTAGAGAACGACCCTGAACAGCACAGGCGAATGCTACGCTGGCTGGAGGACTGCCACCGTCGGGGCCTGCCGATATACGGCCAGGGTGAAACGGATACCAAGGGTCTTGAGTTCACCTTCAAAGACTGGAACCTGTTTGACACGAGCCCCAACTGGAGAGAGGCAACTCTGGGGTCACCCACCGAGCGTAAGCACAAGATGGAGGATCCAGCGCTGCGGGCAGCACTGAAAGCGGAATGGGACGCCGGGATCCGGCCCTCTCCGGGACAGACCGAAGGATCGCTGGAAGGCCCTCTGGTCATGGAAGTGGCGCATCCGGAGCTGCAGCGCTATGTTGGTCTCAGGGTTGGGGAGATCGCGGCGCAGGAAGAGAAGCACGTTGTGGACGCCCTGCTGGACCTGGTGGTTGCCGACGATCTGGAGACCGAGTTCTATTGGAAGAGGAATCGACACGATCCTGAGTACACGGCAGAGCTACTGCGGTCCCCTTATACCCTTCCCGGCATATCGGACGGGGGCGCACACGTGAAGTTCCAGCCGGCAGGGAGCTATACCACCGAGACGATCACCTGGCTGGTGCGGGATACGGGAGTATTGAGCCTGGAAGACGCCCACTATAAGCTGAGCTATCTGCCGGCCTTTGTGGGAGGCATCCGGGACAGGGGCTTTATCCGGGAGGGAGCCCCGGCTGACATCATCGTATACGACCTGGAGAAATTAACTCTTCTGCCCGTAGAAGTCGCCCATGACCTGCCTGGTGGCGATTGGCGACGCGTTCAGGGGGCGGAGGGATACCGGTGGACCTTGGTAAACGGCCAGGTGACCTTTGAAGACGGGAATCCTAGCGGGGCGTTGCCGGGTAAGCTCTTGCGCCACGGCCGAGGCTGAAAAAGGCACAGTGAGGCCACATGGCGGGCGCCGGGCAGATAGCGGCGGGGATGCCGGGTAGGAGACAGACCACGGGCACAGAAAGGGGAGAGATGCCGGGTTATAGGGTTATATCATCGGATAGCCACGTATGCGAGCCGCCGGACCTGTGGCTGAACAGGACCGAGCCGAAGTTCGAGGACAGGGCCCCCAGGGTCATCCGGGAGGAAGGTTTCGACTGGTGGTATTGCGAGGGTCGCAGGGTGGTCCATATGGCCAGCGGGGCACAGGCGGGTAGGCGCTTCGAGGAACCCGGGGAGCTGACGCGCTGGGACTTGTGGGAAAACGTCCGGCCCGGTGCATTCCGGCCTGATGATCATGTCAGGGACATGGATACCGACGGGGTAGACGTGAACCTGCTATATTCCACCGTCGCACTATTCATGTATAGCGTACACAGTGTGCCGGAGAGTGAGCTACTGTCGGCCATCTTCCGGGTATACAACGATTGGATTGCGGAGTTCTGTCAGGCTCATCCCCAACGGCTCAAGGGCATTGCTCTGCTCAACATGGACGACGTGTCGGACGGGGTAAGAGAGCTGGAGCGGTGCGCAGAGAAGGGACTTGTGGGCGCCGTGATCTCGACACAGCCCAGCGAGGAGCGATCGTACGACCTACCCGATTACGAGCCTCTATGGACTGCCGCCGAGAATTTGGATATGCCCCTCAGTCTCCATGTTGCCACCAACCGCGGGATGAAGCAGCTCTTCAGGGCCGAGGTCCTCGGCCTTTCCCACCTGGTCAACCAGGACTACTGGACGCGCATGTGCCTGAGCGACATCATCCTAAGCGGCGTGTTGGAGCGCCACCCCAAGCTCAAGGTGGGAGCAGTCGAGTCCGAGCTCGGTTGGGCCCCGCATTTTTTGGGCCGGCTGGACTACGCCTACACGCAGAGACCCACCACACCTACCCGGACCTCCCACCGCTTCAATGGCGAGGCCATCCCCAGCGACTTCTTCCGTGACAACGTATTCCTCAGCTTTCAGGAAGACGCCCTTGGGATTCAGCTTCGTGAGCTTATAGGGGTGGACAATCTCACCTGGGGCTCCGACTACCCCCATCAGGAGTCCACTTTCCCAAGAAGCCGGGAGATCCTCGAGGAGATACTGGCGGAATGCACGGAGCCCGAGAAGGCGAAAATCGCCGGGGGAAACGCAGCCAGAATATACCGCCTTTGAACGCAAAGGAGCCGCCACGGTCCCCACCCCATCTCGAGGCGACTCTTCGCGACCACCCGGCCGGTGACTTATGCAGGTAGAGAGAGTGCAAGGTACCGGGAGTGGCAAAGCCGCTTCCCTCATGAAAGTAAGCGAAGGTGTGGACCCCCTGGAGTACTGCTACGAGCAGGGGTGGACTGACGGCCTCCCTGTCGTGCCTCCCACGCCTGAGCGGGTCAAGGCCATGCTGTCCACCGTCACCAGGGACCCATACGAGGTGATGGCTGTCTTCGCCCCACTGGGCGGTGAGGTTACGGTAGAGAAGGTGGCAATCAACGCGGTCATGGCAGGTTGCCTCCCTGAGTACTTCCCCGTGGTGCTTACCGCTGCCGAGTGCCTGGCTGAGGAGGGAAGGGACATAGGCGCCTTCGTTACCACCATCCACGGAGACGCTCCTCTGCTGATCATCAACGGGCCGGTTATCAAAAAGCTCGAATTTAATTCTGGCTCTAACACATTTGGACCGGGATGGAGGGCGAACGCTACAGTTGGGCGCGCCATCGCGTCACTTCTTCGCAACGTGGCCGCCGGGCCAACAGGCCACTTCGACAGTGCGACCCAGACCCACCCCGGTAAGTTCACTGCCTGTGTCGCGGAGTTCGAAGAGGCGAGCCCTTGGCCCTCTCTCCAGGTGGAGCGGGGATTCACCTCCCAGGACAGCACTGTCACCCTCGTAGCCGGCCAGGGTCCCCTGAACGTCACCGACATGGTGAGCACCACCGCCAGGGGGGTAATGACTACCCTCGCTGATTCCATGTCCATCATGGGCACATACAACATGTACTTCGGCGGCGAGGTGGTCCTTATGCTGAGTCCCACCCATGCCGGGATCCTGGCAAAAGAGGGTTGGTCCAAGAGGGATGTCAAGAACTATCTATGGGAGGAGGCGCGTAAGCCCCTTGGGAAACTAAAGCAGGGGGGCGCCTACAATTGGGGAGGAATGCTGCGCTGGCCTAAATGGCTGAATTTGGAGGATGACAACACACTCGTACCAGTGGTATTCCACCCTGAAGACATCATTGTCGTGGTTGCCGGAGGGGAAGTGGGCGGGTACTCGTCTATCGTGTTTTGTTTGTACTCAGTGCCTTCCTCGACCCGGAGGATCATAGGCCAGTGAGGTCTTAGGGAAGTGCGATGGTAGATGTACATCCAGAGCAGGCTGTAGTGTTGCTCAGCCCCACGGCGGAGTCCAAGTCCGGCTTGGTGCCACTGGCCCCCAGACCGACGACCTTGGGTGGGGCCACCATCGCAATTATTAGTGCCCTCCGTGACCCGGAGCGTAGCAGCAGCGACCTCCTCACACGCCTGATTGGTGAGGTCTTGCTGCAGAACGGAGCGGGCCACGTGATCCCGATGAGAAAGCCGGACCCAGGCCGCGAACTGCTTGACGAAACTTTGGACGAGATCGTTTCCCAGGCCCAGGGGGCCGTAATCTTGGTAGGAGATTGAGGGACCTGCTCGTGGCGCGGTTCGCGCGACGCGGTTGCCCTCGAGAAACGGCGGATACCAACAGTGCTCTTCTGCCCGGAATCTTTCCGAGGGATTGTAGAGTCGGAGGCCCGGCGAAGCGGCTTAGAGGGATACAGTCCGGTGACGGTACCCGGCCATATTGTGGCCCTGTCCCAAGAACAGGTGTCAGCCTCAGTGAACCAAGTCGGGCCGCGCATCATTGAGTGGCTGGTACAGCATTGACCTGCAAGGGATAGCATCCACCCACAGGGTTCTGTTCAGCACACATGGCCAGTGAATCATTGAGCGTTCGGTCGGCGTCGCTGACCTGGCAGGCTGCGAAAGAAAACGGTGTGCAGAGGGGCGGAGCCCCTTTTGCCGGGAGTCTGAGGGGGTGCCTCAGATATGAGGCTCTCTCCCTTCCTGGCCAGGAAGGGGCCTTGCCCCAAAAAGTCACACTCCATGCTGTCACCCTGAGCGCACCGAAGGGTCTTACCTTGACCATAAGAAGCCGGGGACAGATTCTTCGTCGCTTCACTCCTCAGAATGACAGTTTTAAGGCAGGGCCGCCAGGAAGGGGGCCAGGGGGATGGTCGAAAGAGTTTTTCAGCACCTTGCCAGGTTCGCCGCACTAAGATACTTCGGTATAGGATAGCAACATGAGAATTCCCATCACCATGTGTCACGGAATTCGCCCGACCCCCGGTGGTCCAGCGACTCCCCATGCCTTACCCGTTGAGCATTTCGACCGCCTGATGAAAATTGCAGCCGACATGGGGTTTGAGTCCATTAGCTATGACGACCTGGCGGCGTGGCGCGACGGTTCCGCCGCTCTTCCGCAGCATCCCATAATGATCGATTTCGACCACCCCGTGAAGTCCATGCGACACGAGGTCTCAGACATACTGGACCGCTATAGTTTCAAGGGGAACCTGTTCATTTACACGTCTCCCTACGACCCCACATATGACCGGCCGCTGTCCCTCCCGCAGACCCCGGAGCACATGACCTGGAGTGAGATCGGCGAGCTCATGGAGGCCGGGTGGCACATCGGCGCCCATACGATTAGCCACCCCAATCTTTCGGAGCTAAGTTTGGAGGACCCCTCAGGCGAGATCCTTCGGCTGGAGCTAGACCGGTGCAACGAGGTGATTCGAGAGAATCTGGGATTCGTACCCAAGGACTTCGCCTTTACAGGTACCAGCTGGAGTAGCAAGGCCGAGCAAGAGGTTATGGCGAGGTATCGGTTTGGACGTCTGTGGATCGTCGGATCGGAGTATCAGGTCGATGGGAAGGCGGTCCGCTATGCCGACCTGGTGGGGTCATCAGAACCAGATGAAGCGGATGGCGGCCCCCCGAACTCCGCTCGTTACATCACGCCGGAGACGGACCCCTACCGCCTCCCCGCGATGGAGCTACAGGCCCTTATCAATCACCCAGACTCGTTCCGACGATATCTAGAGGGAGCTTTGGCCGGCTAACCTGGGCCTCGGTGTCCCTGGGATTTATCCGAGGCTGATCACAAAGAAAAGAGCGGAATGACCACTTTGAAATTAGGCGATAAAGCAAAACCCTTCACCCTTCTGGGTACTGACGGAGGGCAGCATTCCCTCGATGATTACAACGGCGGAGAGGCGGTCGTAGTCATCTTTAGCTGCAACCACTGTCCATTCGTACGGGGTTGGGAGGGCCGAATGGTAGCGATCCAGGCTGATTACGGCCCCAAGAACGTTCAACTAATAGTAATCAACGCCAACGACGCTACGAAATACCCAGCCGACAGCTTCCCGATGATGAAAGAGCGAGCAACGGAACAGGGATTCAACTTCCCTTATCTCTACGATGAGACCCAGGAGGTGGCGCGGTCCTACGGGGCACAGCACACGCCCGAGGTCTTCGTTTTTGACAACCAGAACCAGTTGCACTACCACGGAAGCATAGACGACAGCCACGACGACCCGAAGGCGGTTAAGCACCACTACCTCCGTGCCGCCCTGGACGCGGTGCTGGCCGGTCAAACGGCCCCAGTAGGCGAAACCCAGTCCGTCGGGTGCACTATCAAGTGGAAATAGTGCCTCGAAAACTAGCTTCGGAGGACTAAGGCGAGTCGCGATACCTTGGACAAGGATGGCGAGGATTGACAAACCTACTGAAAAGGGGACGCCATGGAACTGAGGTTTCAGAGAATCATATCGGCTGACTCTCACGTGATAGAGCCCTCGAACATCTACTGGGACGCTCTCGGGGAGAAGTTCGGCGACCGTACTCCCAGGTTCCTGGATGAGTGGCAGGGCCGGAAAGGTAGGTTCTTCTTCGACGGCCGTCAAGCAGTCGATGTCGCTGTCCGGGATGAGAGGATGATCTCAAAAGTGACCCCTCGCATGCGGGAGGCAGGTTACATTCCAGAGGCGCGGGTGGCGTACCAGGAGGAAGACCATATCGAGGCCGAGGTGCTGAATCCCCAGAGCATGCGGCTTATCCTCCGGGGCGTGGACCGTGAGGTGGTGCGAGCATCCGCCCGTGCCTACAACGACTGGCTGGCTGAGTTTTGCGCCTGCGACACCAGGCGCCTCATCGGTACCGCGGCCATGCCTATAGATGATGTCGGCTGGGCAGTGGGAGAGCTGGAGCGGGTGACCAACAAAGGCCTGAGGGGCGCCATGATCCCCATCGAGGCTCCTGAAGACCTTCCACCCTATCGTGATCCGGTCTACGACCCTTTCTGGGCAGCGGCGCAGGAGATGGGATCACCCATCAGCATGCATATCCTGGGCGGCAGTAGGTTCCCAAATCCCGCTGCGTTCACCACGTCAGAGGAAAAGGGCGAGGGGGTGCGGACTCTAATGCTCTTTTTCTGTGAGATTATGTGGGTCCTGGCAAACGAGTTCATCTGCGGCGGCATCCTGGATCGGTTCCCTAAACTGAAGCTCGTGGACAGTGAGTTCGATATCTCCTGGATCCCGTGGTTCATGAACCGCTTAGGCTATCCAACAGAGCAGCTGACCAACCGCCTGTCGATGCCCATGCCTCAGATGCGGGCCAGCGACTATATGAGAACCCGGATCTGGCACGGGTTCATTGATGATCCCTATGCTTTAGACGTCATCCCGCATATCGGTGCCGATCAGATCCTATGGGGTACGGATTTCCCCCACGAGGAGTCCGTCGGGCTTGGAGCCCAGGAAATTGCTGCCAGGATTGTTGGCGGGCTGCCCAGAGAGGACCAGGAAAAGGTCGTGGGTGGGAACGCCGCAAAGGTGTGGGGATTGTAGCAAGTTCGCCCCCTGGGCAGGCGATTCCCACAGCCATAAGAGTGGCTAGGCACCGAACCAGCGGGCCAAGTCGTCACGGTTGCGGTCCATCCAACGGATGTTCAGGTCAATGCTCTCCAGGGACTGCTGGCTGGTGCGCGTGACCGAGGGCGCCGGATTGCGCTGGAAGAACCCCTCGACGTCCCGACGGGCTTCGGGCGTGGCAAAGCCCCCTGTGATGGAGACCAGTCGCATCATGGCGAATCCGCCTGTTCCGTAGCGCCGGTCGAGCTCGGCCCAGTTGCTCTTGATGTAGTCCCAGGCCAGCTCTCTGCCGCCGCCAGGGTTGCCGGCCACAGAGGACAATAGGATCACCGTGTCCTGGGAGCGGACTTCCGGTGAAAGGGACAGCTCCAGGGTCTTCACCAGGAGGTCCCGATCCTGGAAGTTGGCCATGGCAATAAGGAGACGCATCTTCTCCTCCTGAAGGTTCGCGTCCGCGGCCAGGCGACGGAGGGAGTCGAAAGTGGCGCCGTCTCCGGACCGGGTGGCTAGGCTATAAACCACGCCCTTCAGGTCAGGAGAAAGCGACGATGGGTCTTCCAGGAAACGGTGGAAGCGGGTCCGAGCCTCCTCCAATGGAGCCTCTTCGCCGAATGCGCCAAGCTGTCCGAGGACGGTGCTACGCAGCAGCGCCTGAAGATGCCCTTCTCCGGGTTTCGCCTCCCATCCGACCTCGTCGGCGACGGGTCGCAGCAGTTCCCTTCCAAATCTCCGGAGTTGAGGGTAGTAGGGCTCCCGCGACAGTAACCTCACCATATGGCCAAGGTTGCCGGCGAGGTCGGCCCAGACCGCATACTCGCGCTCATTCCTGTACGCGCCGGCAAGGTCCAGGAACTGGGTCGCCGGGATGAGGCACGCCCGAGCCAGGGCGTAAGCGTCGGCCTGGAGGCCCAGGCGGTCAGCCGAGGGAAGCTCTAGAGATTCCACGGCTGGAACAAGGCCGGCCCATTGGTCCGCTGCGTACTGGACTCTGTAGAAGCCGGTCTGTCGAGTGTTGACCTTGATCCATGACTCCCCTAGATCACCCATGTCAAGGGTTGTGTCGCGATCATCCATGATGGTGAAAGCGGTCTCATGAGCGCCCTGGGCAGATACGCTGACCGGGACATGCCAGGTGGCGGGGTCCTCGTTCGGTCCAGAGTAAAGGAACCGCTGCTGCGAAAGTTGGATTGAGGCCTTGTCCGCATCCCTGTGAACCTCCGCCTGCACCACTGGATAGCCGGTCTGGTTGATCCAGCTCTCCATCATGGAGACCACGGGAAGACGGGACTCGTCCTGCATGGCCTGCCACAGGTCGCGTCCACGGGCGTTGCCGTAGGTGTGTGCCGAGAGGTACCGATGCAGTCCTTTTCTGAACCCCTCATCTCCCAGGAACTGCTCCAGCATCCGTATGATGGAGGCGCCTTTGCTGTAGCTTATGGCGTCGAAGAGCTGGCCGATCTCAGCCGGGTTAAGCACCTCCTGCTCAATGGGGTGTGAATTCTCCAGGCCGTCCAGGTCTAGCCCGCGGTTTACGTCGTAGACGACGAACTGGGTCCACATATCCCACTCTGGGAAGAGATGGTCCACCGCCTTCGTCCCCATCCAGGAGGCGAAGCTCTCGTTGAGCCACAGGTCGTTCCACCACTCCATAGTGACCAGGTCGCCGAACCACATGTGGGCCATCTCGTGGGCCACCACCTCGGCGATGCGCTGCCGGGTGCCCGGCGAGGAGCTTCCAGGGTCGAAGAGAAGAGCAGTCTCCCGGTAGGTGATGGCGCCCCAATTCTCCATTGCCCCGGCGGCGAAGTCCGGGATAGCAAGGTGGTCTAGCTTCTCCAGTGGGTATGGGATGCCGAAATAGTCGTTGAAATAGGGAAGCAGACGTACCGCCACGTCCAGGGCGAAGCGGCCCTGCTCGGTCTTTCCCCTCGTGGTAAAGACTCTTACCAGGGTGCCATCGCGGCTGGTGGCCTGGACGAAGTCTATATCGCCTACTACGAAGGCAAGAAGGTAAGTTGACATGGGTGGCGTTTCGTGGAACAGGACCCGTTTGAGCCCGGGCGGCTCAGGCGTCTCGACGGCCACAGGGGTATTGGACACGGCAATTAGGTGATCGGGTATGACCAGGTCCACCTCAAAGGTGGCTTTTATGGCCGGCTCATCCCAGCACGGGAAGGCACGCCGAGCATCGGTAGGCTCGAACTGGGTGGCGGCCAGCATGGCCGTATCGCCCCCAGCTGTCTGGTATGTGCTCCGATAGAAGCCATGAAGCCTATCGTTCAGCTCGCCTGTGAACCGGAGGGAGAGCCGGGCAGCACCGGGGGGAACGGGGGCACTGAAGCTAAGGGTGACGGTCTCGGCATCCTGGTCGTATACGATCCGGCTCGCCGGCTTCTCTGTCCCGTCGTCACGAGCTATGGAGGCGGACCGGACCTGGAGGTCCATGGAGTTGAGCACCAAACTATCGGTGGGCTCGGCTACCTCTATCTCTATCGTCTCCTCGCCGTGGAAGGTGAACTTCTCCAGGTCCGGTGTGAGGGTTAGCCGGTATTTAAGAGGTCGGACGTTACTGGGAAGCTGCACGCGTTGTGAAGTAGTCATGCTGATAAAAGTCCTCTTTTGTTGGGAATCTGGGCCGGGCGTCTCCGCGTCCCGGACGATTGTAACAGACAGACAGCTTCCGCAAAAGACGGGCGGGCACGTACCCGACAGCTAGCTCCCGGGCGAGGCGCGCCGGGCCAGAGCCACCAGAGTGATAGTGCTTGTGAAAGCCATGACCGCAGCCACGCCCCACATCAGAGAGTAGGAGTCGGTGCGGTCCAGCAGCAGGCCAAATAGTGGTGGAAGGGCCATAGGAGCCACCGAGGAGATCGTTCCCGAGGCACCCAACGCCGTCCCAGCCTGTTCCGGCGGGACCATCTCCCCCACGAGGGCGGTATACAGCGCCGCCCAGGAGAGGATAGAGGCCCCCAGGACCACAAACACTAATGGCAGCCTGCGGCAGGTCTATCACGGTGGACCCGACCCGTCTCAAAGAGCGGTCCCCCGTCATCAACCGGCCTGGCTTTGAGGAAGCTCGTTTTTGTGCCGACATTTTCCCGACGACATTCCGGGACTGCATGGGACCAAGGAGACAGCACCCTGGACTCACCTCTTGTGTTGCGGCTCTTGAAAATCCGAAAAGCGCAGGCGGGCGTAAACTACTACTGAGAGCGAGTCCAAATTAACCACGCCGGCGGATTGACAGAGAAGTGAGCCCAGTAGTACCATTTTATTAATAGCCCGAAAAAGCAGAGGTGTCAGATTGAGGAAACTGATAGTCGTAGTGATGGCGGCCATGGCTTCTGTCCTGACGTTGGGAGTCGTTCTGGCTGGCCACTCTTGGAATGGTTAACATTGGTCTGGCGACAACCTGAATCCCACGGTTGCGGACAAGACCTCGTCCAGTCTGTACGACGTTCCGGCCGCAGTAGACGAGTGGGCCAACCTGGGGACTCCCATCCAACCTCAAAACACGTCAAAGCGAAGGGGCCATATCACGGTCTCCGAGGGGTTCAGCGTGCGATGGCTGGGGATCGCCCAAATCTTCATCGAAGACGGTCATATCACCAAGGGAACGGTGAAGCTCAACACCACTTACCTGAGCTCATATGGGACTTTCGTGGCAGACCATGTACTCTGCCAGGAGTTGGGCCACATATTGGGCCTAACCCACAACGTTAGCGCGACGGACACTTGCATGAACGACGGAGGCGCTGCCACGTCACAAGCCGAGTGGCTCGCGATACTGAACGCGGCGGGGTCCGATTCTCCCAACGCCCATGATACGGAGGAGTTGAACGCGAGTTACGCCCACGCGTCCACGGAGGCCGGGAGTGGGAGTGGCGGCGGACCTGGTAACAAAGGTGGCGGCGGCAAGGGCAAGAACAAAGAGGGCCGGTGGGTCACCATCCACGTCTTCCCGGTTCCTGATTAGGTTACCAGCTCCGATCCATAGCTAGTGACACGGTGCAGCAGAAGCTGGCCCCTTCTCTTTCGTAGCTTTTAAGCGGTGGGTTGGACCACCAACTGCGCCAAAGCTGCCCTGCGCCAGTAGACGTAGAGGGCCGGATTAGTCGCTCTATCTACCCGCGAACTGAGGCCCCATGGCAGCCTCGAGCGCCTTTGTGACCTCTGGATCGTCACCCACATACAGCACAATCAAGCTCCCACCTTTGTAAAAGTGAGGAGTAGCGACCCACATCACATCGCTAGCCACCGCTCCGGTCGCAGACTGGGTTTCTATTTTATGGCCGTCGGGTGAAACCCCGGCGGCCTCAGCCTCGGCGGACCCTTCATCGGCATACTGGAAGACCTGCACCACACCACCATCTACAAGCAGGGTTTTGCCGTTGACCGAAAAGGGAGAGTCGCTGCTCTCACCCTCTTCCTTCACAGATATCCCTGCCCCACGTAGACCGGCCAACAAGATGTCGTAGTCGCCGTGACCGGCGCCCTCTCCTACGATCTCCCCCGGTGCTGGAGTCGAGTCATGGGCCACGTCATGTCTACCGGCACGTCGTAGAGGCAACGGGAGATACCCCTGAATACCATCTTCGAAGCTGTCTACAGCCTCTTTGACATCCGATAATTTGGCCTCGTAGAAGACGTTTAGTCTTGTGTCGGTAGTGGACACCTGAACCGTTTTCAGCAGGCGCCGGATTTCCTCGCCGCCGCTGAGCGCCCCCACGAGTTTGAGGAGCCCATCGATGGCGTCGGCGGCCCGCTCCGCGGAGGAAGCACTGGCGAAGTCCACGTGGGCTTCGACCCTGACGGAGTCGGAGACGAGGTCGGCAGCGACGCTAATTACGTCGATGTCCTCGAACAGGTCCAGGTCGACAGGGATGGGAACCTCATCCAGGAGACCGTCCAGCTCCTCGGTAGCCCCACTGGGCACCTCTAAGGCAAGACCGAGCAGGGGGTCCCCTAGCGCCCGGAAGGAGTCGTAAAGCTCTCCCGATGCTCGGTCTTTGTCCCCCTCCAATACGTCTATCACCGATCGTACGGCGCTCAGACCGCCCAGCGCCACTGTATCGGCGCTCAGAAAGACGACGGCCAGGTCTCCGTCCCCGTCGGCATGTACCCGGTGTTTCTTGTACTGGGTAAGGCTGAGAGACTCATCGTAGGCGTTCTCCAGGCCAGCGACCAGATCTTCTTCTCCGAAACGCCCCCGGATAATGAAGGCCACTCCAGTTTCGAGATCGCGTCTCTGCGCAATGTCGCCGAACGCGACTACATCGTCGAACTGGCTAAGGTCCACTCCCGTCTCTTCCTGGGCCAAGTCAAGCAGGTCGTCGAGGGTCTGAAACGCGCCGTCGTCCCCAGGAAATTCGCCAAGTAGCTCGTTGATTCGTTCATCCTTCAGAATCTCCGCGACCTGGATCTTGGCGACGAAGGTCGAGCCGGTGGGTATCAGCTCTATTGGGTCCCTCTCTTTGCCGCCGCCACATCCAGCTATCGAAAGAGCGGCGAAAATCAGCAACGCGACGAGAGGAATACCCACATGCTTCGAACGGGTCCAAATTTCCTGGCTGCTATCTTCCACTTGCGGCATCGACTTCATCCTAGAGACCAGCCCCTCGGCGGGTCCTCCGGGGGAGAACGCAGACCACCGATGGCGCCCGGACCGTGCCCGGGCGCCATTACATCTGTTATCCATGGGGAAATTCGAGGCGGCTAGAGCGCGTTCACGCCGGCCTGGGAGCAGTCTTCATCCTGCTGGCCCGTGCCCCCGCCTGCGCCGCATGCGCCCTCCAGCACACCGTTACGGGTGACTGGGACCGCTCCCTGGGCCAGTGCCATGTGTCCACCCTCGGAGGCCCCTATATACTTCATGAATTGGGTGTCGGCCCTGTCCATCAGAGCTCCGCTGGGCCTGGCGAAACAGGCGGACGCGATGGCCTTCCCCTGGCATCCGTAGCCGGCGGCCCAGATTGCGCCGTCCATGCGGCTGAAGCCCATCAGCCGCCCTCCGGCATCACAGACCGCCACACATATCTTGATATTCAGCTCCTCCGCCTTTGCGACGGCCGCTTCGAGGATCCGATTTACCTCTGCTCTGCTTAAAGCCATTGATGGCCTCCTTCACCTAGTTTTTTTGGAGCGCATCCGTTCTAGCCTGGGCACACTCATCGTCCTGTTGGCGGGTCGCTCCCCCGACGCCACAGGCTCCCTCTACAACACCGATCCGCATGATTGGGACCGCTCCCTGCCCTATCGCCAGGTGCCCACCCTCCGAAGCTGCTATGTATCCCATGAACGGGGTATCGGCCCGCTCCTCCAGAAGCCCGCTGGGCCTCCCGAAGGCGGCTGCAGCGACGGCTTTTCCCTGGCAGCCCCGGCGGCCCAGTTAGCTCCATCCATGCGGCTGAAGGCCAGAAGCCTCCCTCCGGCGTCACACACTGCTACGCATATCCGGATGCCGAGTTCCCGTGCGTTAGCCACGGCCGCCTCGACGATCCGGTTTGCCTCCGTTCTGGATATAGCCATGCGACGGGCTCCCCTAGCTTGTTTCTCTAGAGCGCATCCACTCCAGCCTGGGCACACTCCTCGTCCTGCTCGCTGGTGCCGCCACCGACGCCACACGCGCCCTCGACAACGCCGTTTCGGACGATAGGGACAGCGCCCTGGCTCAGTATTGCGTGTCCTCCTTCGGCGGCCGTCACACCCTGCATGATAGGAGTGCCGGCCTTCTCCGTGAACATTCCACTGGGCCTCCCGAACATGGCCGACGCCACGGCTTTGCCCTGGCACCCATAGCCGGCGGCCCAGCTGGCGCAGTCCATGCGATTGAAGGCCATCAGCCGTGCGCCAGGATCACACACGGCCACACAGATTTTTATGTTAAGCTCGGCCGCTTTTGTCTTCGCTGCTTCGACAACGCGGTTTGCATCCGCCAGGGTAAGGGCCATAGCACGACCTCCTTGAGAAGTTATTGGGCACCCCAATTCTACAATACCCCTTCTTGGATGACAATCGAAACGAGGCCTTGAGGAATCCAGGCGTCGAGCCCCTCCGTACACGAGGCTAAGGGTTGCGGGGACTCCAGACACATCGTAACCTTGGATGAGTTGACAGGGGGCAAGGCGCCGGATTTCCCGGAGGACGAAGGTGGCTGAGAGCGCCGACTCATTTAGAAGGGGCAACGAATCCCTCGTGACCTACCGGCTCAAATGGGCCTCCTGGGAGTGGCTCTACAGGTGCATGGGCTGTCGCTCAATCGGACTTGAGGTGAAGCTGGAAGGTCCCTATGGCCGGGTGATCGATGTGGTGGCAGTGGGTCCTGACAATACTATCTACGCGGTGGAGGTGAAGGCCAGCCGCGCCGACCTTTTCAGGGATGACCACACCCCCATGGACCGCGCTAAACTGGCGGCGAAGAAGCCCTCCGTCGAGGGTCGGACCGAACTGGCCGAGGAGATCCTGAAACGGGCGGCCGATTACGCCAAACAGAGGGACCCTGACCACTGGGAGAGTGTGGATATCTACCGGCAGGCCACCGAGGACTACGAACGGGTCACGCGCCAGGAGGAGGGTTACAGACAAAGGCTGGAGAGGTACAGCATAAAATTCGGGGATCCCAGGTTCCTGGCCCTGGCGGATTTCCACTACATCATGGCCTCGAAAGGCCTCATCAAGCGCAGCGAGGCTCCGCCACGATGGGGCCTCTTGGATGACGCTCCCTCGGAGGTGGCGCCCGCTCCCCGCAAGGAGGTACGAAAGAATCCGGGGATCATGTCCAACGTATTGAGAGCCATTGCGAGAGCCAACACCTCGTCGATGATGCGCCAGGCCGGGGTGACGTTCCATGAGGGAGAGGCGATTTTCCCACGAGATGCTCCTACTACCTGATGCCAGCCGTCACCTCAGGCTACATAGAAGCCGCCTCTTCCGCCAGGTTCTCCGCAAATTCCTCAATCGCCGCTTCGGCCTTCCTGTGGATTATCGGCTGGCCCAGCTCGCCCAACCTCCCCAAGAACGCTACGTCACTGACGATGGTCAGCTCCGTTTGGTCCGCTGCCAGCTCTTTGAGGTTCATGTCAATCGTGGCGCGGACGCCGGCTCCAATTCTGCGGTCGGCGCCTTCCAATCGCATTGATGCGTGCCAGGCTTCCTTATCCATGGCGAGGACGGTGAGGGTCCCCTTGACGCTCAGGCTTACCGGCCCCACTCGAAGCTTCATGGTGCCCTGGTAGCTAGAATCGTCCACCCGAGTTAGGTCCTCCACGCCGGGGAAACACGCGCCCACGCGGTCTATGTCCATCAGCAGGTTCCACATTTCGCTACGGCTTCCGGACAATACCAGGCTTCGCTCTGTCTTCATTGAGACACCTCACCGACGCGCTCCAAGGCCCGGTCCACGGCCCGACGGACAAAGACTTGGACCATCTTGCGCTTGTACCCGGCGGACCCGCGGAAGTCGTCCATAGGGTCAACCTCACTTTCGACCGCCTGTGCCGCCTGACGGACGAGGTCTGACGTTAGAGTCCTCCCCCGCAGCACAGCTTCAGCTCCCTTTGCCCGGATGGGCGTGACTCCCACCGCGCCCAGACCGATGCGCACCTCCTGACAAGTGGCGCCGTCTTCTCGGAGGGTCACAAGCGCCGCCGCCGACACGGTAGCGTAGTCGTCGCACGTCCTGGGCAGGAATTTGAGAAATGCCCCGCCGGTCCTGGCAGGGGCAGCGGGCACTATGACCTCTGTGATTACCTCCCCTGCCTGAATGGCGGTCTCGTAGTAGTCCAGGAAGAACTCCTCAACGGGTACTGTGCGCTCCCCGGAGGACGAGGCCAGCACAACCAACGCACCAAGCGCCATCAGGCTGGGCGGAGGGTCCAGGTTCGGGTCGGCGTGGACGAGCCCTCCGCCCACGGTAGCCATGTTGCGTATTCGGGGCGTGGCCACACACCGGTAAGTTTCGCAAAGCAACGGCACCCGATCCTGGAGAACCGGAGAGGTCTCCACCTGCCGGTGGGTGCACATGGCTCCAAGGTGGACCGCATCCTCCGACACGGTGATCCCGTCCAGTCCAGGCACCTCCTGGAGAGTCAGCAGGTGCTCGGGCTGGGCGAGCCGCTGCTTCATGAAAAGGAGAAGCGCTGTGCCACCAGCGATGATCTGGGCCTCCTCGCCGTGTTCATCGAGCAGGGAATGCGCCTCGTCCAGACTACGTGGAGCGTGGTACTCGAAGTTCTTCATCCCGCCGCTCCTTTGGCCAACTCGACTGCCTTCACGATGGACTCGAGTATCTTATAGTATCCGGTGCAGCGGCAGAGGCTCCCTGCCATCCACTCCCGGATCTCGGCTTCGGAGGGGTCGGGGTTCTCATCCAGGAGCGACTTGGCCGCCATGATCTGGCCAGGCGTGCAGATCCCGCATTGAAAGCCCCCATGGTCGATGAAGCTCTGCTGCAAGGGATGCAGCCTGCCCTCGTCCGCAATACCCTCGATGGTCGTGATCTCGCGTCCGTCCGTAGAGACCGCCAGAATGAGGCATGCGGCGACCATCTTGTTATCGAGAAGGACGGTACACGCTCCACAGATGCCGACGCTACACCCCTCCTTTGTCCCGGTAAGCCCCAGGTCGTACCTCAGGAAGTCCGTAAGGAGCCGGTTGGAGGGAATGTCGGCCGCGCACTTTTTTCCGTTGACCCTGACCTGCACTGTTCGATTCATGCGGCTCCCGGAGAGGTGGTTGGGCAAGCCGAATCTAGAGTGAACTGTGGAGAGGAATGGAATTTCAGGATTGCTCCTTCTGGTATACCTGAATTCGGTGGCGGCAGCTCTCGACAATGTACACCCGGCCCTCGTCATCCACTTTCACAGAGATGGGCCCCCACAGCAGCTTGTCGGTGGCGGCGGACTGCTCCCGAAGGGACGGGTCCCATGAGGGTTCGGGCTCGGGCTCTATGTCGGCCCTTTGCCTCTCCGCATACTCCACTGTATTGGCCAGGTAGTAGTCCTGAGCCCACTTCGAGAATCCAGACTGGCCTCGGATTATGGCCCGAGGGCTGCCGTCGGGGCCCAGCACCTGGACCCTCTCGTTTCTCCAGTCGGCAACGTAGATCGCGCCCGCCCGGTCAACTGCAACCCCGGAGGGCCGGGAGAACTGGCCGCTGCCCCGACCGGAGGTCCCCCAGGTAGCCAGGTGTCCCCCGCCAGCATCGAACTTCTGAATCCGGTCATTGCGCCAGTCGGCGACGTAGACATTGCCCGCCCGGTCGGTTGTGATCCCCCAGGGCATGTTGAATTGGCCGTCGCCCGTCCCCCAGCTACCCCAGCCACCTAGGAAGCGCCCGTCCTTCGTGAACCTGAGAACGCGGCTGTTCAAGCTATCCACCACCAGCAGGTTATCCTCAGTGTCAAAAGCAATGCCGGCGGGCCGGTCGAACTGCCCATCCCCTCTCCCATTCACGCCCCATTTGCTCTGGAATTGTCGGTCCTTATCGAAAATTGAGATTCGATGAAGGGCCTCGTCAGAGATGAAGATGTTGCCATCCCGATCGATGGCGATGGAGACCGGCCACATCAGCTGGCCGTCCCCGGTTCCACCGCTGCCGAACTCGCCCAGGTAATCTTCTGATACGGTGCACACGGTAACGCGCTTATGGTAGATCGTCGGTCTGTCGTCCGGGCTGGCACGGTTCAGCACATACAGCAGCCCGTCCTGGCCGACGGCTACGTCAACGGGGAGATTGAAGCCCCTATCGCCACCTATCGCCAGGAAACCTATGGTATGGCTGTAAGTGTATGTTGCGGTGGAAACCAAAGAGCGCTTCCTTGAATCTGATACGGGACAGCCTGCCGGCCCGGTTGCTCCGCAAAGGGCGTCAGACCAACTGATACTCACGCGTCGAGACGATGAGTTGCATCATCTCTTGTACTCTCTCGGCCGAGATGCGCTCATCTCCCTCGGACCCGAATCGCAGTTCACCACGGGCTTGCGCCTGGGCTACCAGCTCCCGCCGGGTTCTCTGTTCGAGTGTCAAAGGGCCCATGAGGTCAAGGCAGGCGTCCACAAGACCCTCGGGTGGCAGGCGTTCTCCGTAAGCCCTTATCTTCTCGATTATGCCTCTCACCCCAGGACACTCTAGGTCTGCCAGCTGTGCTACGGCGAAGTTCACTCGGTCCACCAGGCTTCCGCTGGTGACCCACTCCGCTCCAGTATGCCAGCCCTCCACGCTGGGCGGGTTGAGGAGGGACTGCCCCATATCGGCCGATTTCATGCCCAGGGCGATGTCGCCCGCCGACGGGAAGCGGTGGCCCCCAGCTAGCCGCACGGTGCCCGCCACCAACTCGGCAGGGCTTCTGACCTTGGCGAAGCGAGCGTCCTTGAAGAAATCGGAGTTGAACAGGAGCCGCAGCACGGACCCGATGTCGTAGTCGTGCTCAAAGAAAGCGTCCGTCAGCGTCTTGATTGCCTCTGGATCGCGGGGCGGGACGGTCCCCCAGGATGGCACCTGAGGCTCGTCGGCTACAAAGAAATTGTACAGATGGCGCGCAAAGAAACTGGCGGTCGCGGGCTCCTTGCAGATAATGTCGATGATATCCTCACCGCCGAAGTTCCCGGAGTGACCCAGAAAGCTCTTCTCACCGTCGTCGTGGTCATTATCCCGGTATTCGAACTGCCATCCCAGACGGCCATAAGGCCAGAAGGAGTCCATCACAACCCTGGTGTCATGGAGAGTGGCGTTCCGTATGGTCCAGCCGGTGAAGGCCCTCGACGCCTCTTTAACGTCCTCTTCACTGTAGTTGCCGATTCCCATGGAGAACAACTCAAGCAGCTCCCGACCGTAGTTCTCATTGATCGCGCCACTGTGATTGTCTACGTTATCCAGCCAGTAAATCATCGCCGGGTCTTTGGAGAGCTCTATTAGCAAATCGCGGAAGTTTGCCAGGCCATGTGCCCGGAACATGTCGATCTGCCTCTGTAATACGTTAGGCTGGTTGACCTTCGAGAAAGCCGTGGCGAATATTCCGTGCCAGAAAAGGGCCATCTTCTCTTCCAGGGGCCGGTTCGTGTTGACCATACGGTAAACCCAGTACATAGCCATGGAGTCGGGGTGTATCGTGTTGGCGACGTCCCCGTGGTATCGGAGGAAAATGTCTTCATCCTCCCACGGGGGAAGATGCTCGTCGGGGAAGACCAGCTCCTCTACCGTCGCTTCGTAGCCCTTCGCGGCGCGGGCCTCAAGCTCATCTCGCGTCGCGCCGAATCCGGCCCGCCGCATGAGATGGGCCATCAGAGCGATGTCAGTGTCCGGCACTGCTCCTCCTTATCGGTATCGGTGACAAAATCTCTCCTCGTCTAAGGTGGTACACCATGGTAGGGGTGCGCTCTCATGGTAGCAACAAACGGGACAAAACACTACCACCGTATTCAGCTCGACGCGCCTCTTCAGAAGACCGCTATGGGATTGACCGGGGAGCCCGTAACATTGAGCAGCCTAAGAGGGCCCATGCTCACCATGAACTCCCACCGGCCCCGCTCCTGGCACGCCGCCGCTAGGTCCTCCAAGTTGCAGTTGTCGATCAGCCACAGGCCCATACTCACAAGCGACACGGTATGGACAGGGCTAGGGATATTCTCATACATGCTAGGGCGAATATCGTTGGAGGTGTCGGTGCCCAGCATGGCGATGTCCCTCTCCCGGAACAGCGGCACGCAAGCTACGTGGCAGGCAGTCTGACCGGCGACGCCCAGGTCGACGGGGCCCTGCTCGATCCTTCTTCGGTAGTTGCCCGTGCGGATAAGCAGCACATCTCCCGAACCAACGCGGGCACCGGCGGCCTTTTCAGCCCCCTCTATGTCTTCTGGGAAGACCGGCTCATCGGCGTCCAGCCAGTCCTTGCCTTTCAGCCTGGCGACATCAAGCAGAACTCCACGAGTCATTATCCCCTGATGAGCCACTTCAATCGCGAAGGCTTGAGCCCCCTCGCGAGAAGTGATCATGCCGGCTGGGCGGCCGTTGTACATCTCGCCATTCCAGAAATAGTGGGAGAGGCTGTCGATGTGTGTGATGGTCTGGCCATGAAAGACCATTCCGATGAACTCGGCGGCCCCCCGCCGCAGGCGTGCCCTCTCTGGGGGGTCGGTATCCCTGCCCTCTCCGCTGTCCACCATGAACCGCTGCACCTGGTGTGTGATATCGGGCGCCGTTTCCGTCGTTATGGGCCTGGAGCAGGAGACGGCCGCCCCTTCACGCACCAGCTGGGCCGCTTGTACCCTTTTGGGCGGCGTTATCAGGTTAAGGGTGCCCATCTCGTCATCAGGTCCCCACCGGCCCCAGTTGCTGAGGGAGTTCATGTAACCCAGGACTTCTGCTTCAGTAGGAATCGTGGCTACCATCATGCCTCCCGACGGGTTTGTGCGCTCTCAAGGCTAGTATAGCATCAACCCCTCTGGGATACGTACTGCTAGCCGGCAGACCCAGCGAATCTCACCGGAATCCCAGCGTTTGAGGCAGGCTGAGGGTGAATCGCTTCGCAAGCATCGAACCCAGCTTGCGTCCGCTCGACAGGGTGCGTGCGACCCGACGGAGCTACGTTAGGGTATAGTATGCTGGGCGACCCGGAGCAACCTACCAAGGAGTAGCCATGCCTGACGACACGCCTTTGTTGTTCAGCCCGCAGGATTTCGCCCGGGAGGACGAGAGCGACGACCGCCTGTTTTATCGTGAGCCCAGGATGGTTGTGCACATCGACGACCAGGCAATAGACGTCACCGGCCGGCTCTTTATGGATGTGATTCCGCCCCACGCCGTTGTCCTGGACTTGATGAGTAGCTGGCGCTCTCACTGGCCCATGGGACACCCAAAGGCGAGTATGGTTGGGCTGGGCCTAAACGCCGAGGAGATGGGCGAAAACCCCGACCTGGACAGCCACGTGGTGCACGACGTTAACAGGGACCCCGAGCTGCCCTTCGACGACGCGACCTTCGACGCAGCGGTCATAACTGTGTCGATTCAGTACCTCACCAGGCCTATCCAGGTCTTCGAAGAGGTGGGCCGCGTTCTCAAGCCTGGTGGCCTGTTCCTCGTCATATTCTCCAACCGGATGTTCCCCACCAAGGCTGTGCGCATATGGAGGATGAGTGACGACGGCCAGAGGATACGCATCGTGATGTCCTATATGCACGGAGCGGGCGGCTTTGAAGAAATACGGGGGATGGTCGTGAATCCTCAGCGGGGTTACTTCGACGACCCCGTGTACGCGGTGGTGGCGCAGAAGCCGGCGCTCCAGGGCTAGAGGCGCTTCCTCATGAGCACGTGCTCGATCCCCGCTTCCAGGAAAGGCTCTCCCTCTTCCTTGTAACCATGGGAAGCGTAGAAGGCCTTGACGTAGCTCTGGGCATGCAGTACCGCCTCTTCCACGCCAGCACGTCTAACCTCCTCCTCCAGAGCCTGCAGCACGCGGCCGCCCACGCCCTTGCGACGCCACTCCCAGTCCACGGCCATGCGCCCGATCCTGGCCTCACTCTTCCCGCCCATGGCAGGTCCGCGGCCGGCCGGGCCACGTTCACCTGAGACGCCCTCGTACACCACCCGTCCCGTACCGATGGCCTCTCCGTTCAACAGAGCTATAAAATGGGTCGCGTGGAGATCATGCTCGTCCAGCTCCTCTGCTGTCGGCACCCCCTGCTCCTGCACAAATACCCGCACACGGAGGGCAAAGGCCGCCTCCCGTTCCGCCGGCGTCTCGACCAATCTCACAACCGGGGCGTCCATCTCCCGCGCCTCTACGAGTACACAATGACCCCTCGGCCTACCCCTCCCTGTTCCAGGTCTTCGTACGCCTCGTTGACATGGTTCAGGTCGTACCTGCGGGTGATCAGCTCGTCGACGTTGAGCCGGCCCGAAAGGTACATGTCCACCATCTTGGGCATGTCGATGTGGCATCTGGCCGAGCCGTAATAGCTCCCCTTCAGCACCTTCTCCTGGCGCACCAGAGAGACGGGATCGATGCCCCCTAATCTATCCGCGTCGGGCGCGATGCCCACAACCACTATGGTCCCACCTTTGCGTGCCATCGCGTAGGCTGACTGCACGGTTTCAGCCGAGCCATAGACCTCGAAAGTGTAGTCGGCCCCGGGCCCGCCTGAGATCTCCTTCACCCGGGCGATGGCATCCTGATGAGAGGCATTCACGGCATGGGTGGCACCGAACTTCATGGCAAACTCCAGCTGCCCTTCACGCACATCCACCGCGATGATCTTGGACGCGTTGAGCAGCTTCGCGCCCTGTATGACGTTCAGACCTACACCGCCACACCCCACGACCGCCACGGTGCTGCCGGGCTGCACCTGGGCGTTGAAGATGGCGGCGCCCACGCCGGTGGTCACGCAGCACCCGATCAGGGCGGCGACGTCTAAAGGTACCGCGGCAGGCAATGGGATGCATCCCGTCTCCGGAACGACCGTGTGTTCGGCGAAACAGGCCACCTTGCCGAAGTGGCAGATACGCTGATCCCCCTTATGAAGCCTGGTGGTGCCGTCGAAAAGGTATCCCGTTGTCGCAGCATGTAGCTCACACAGATTGGGACGCCCAATAACGCAGAAGTGGCAACGGCCGCAATTAGGGACAAAGGATAGGATCACGCGATCTCCCGGTTTCACTGTGGAGACTCCGGGACCCACCCGCTCGACGGTCCCGGACCCTTCGTGGCCGAGCACCACAGGGAGTCCCAACCTGGACTCGCCCTTCATAAAATGATAATCGCTGCGACAGATGCCAGCGGCTCCGGTCTTGATCAACACCTCGCCTTCTTTCGGATCGTCCAGCTCCACTTCGTCAACGACAAGAGGCATGTTCTGCTCGTAGAGGACCGCTGCTTTCATGGGTTTCCCTCCTTCCAAATTCGGGTCTATCATCTCTCCCCGGAGTCCTTTCGGTCAACCCAAAGCAGGACCGAGCAGGGGTGGCATCCGACTTAGCTCGAATGGTCCGACGTCCGAATTCCAGTCGTCGGCCGATCGGTGGATCAGGAACTACAGCCCCGGGCGGCGACGTGAGCCCGGCCCGTTGTGCGTAGGGCAGCCGCACTCCCACCGGCGAAGGTACACTAGAGCCTAACCTCCCTGATATCGTCGGAGACCGTTAGCCTGGCCCCGGTGACAGACTGGACCTCTTGGGGAGTGTAACCGGGAGCGATCTCTTTCAGCAGGAACCCATCATTGGTAACCTCAAAGAGACCCAGACTGGTGACCACCAGCTTTACCACGCCTACAGCCGTCACCGGCAGGGTGCAGCGCTTGAGGAGACGGGGTTCCCCGTCCCGAGTGGTATGCTCCATGACAATGAAGACCCGCTTGGCGCCGACCGCCAGGTCCATGGCGCCACCTATGCCACCACCCTTGCGCCCCTTCCTCTTCCAGTTGGCGAACTCGCCGTTCTCGGCCACCTCATAGGCCCCCAGGACCGTTGCATCCACATAGCCTCCCCGTATTATGGAGAAGGAATCCGCATGGTGGACGATGGCCGCGCCGGGCACGAGGGAAATGTATTGCCGTCCCGCGTTTACCAGGTGCAGGTCCTCCTGCCCTTCCGGCACGATGGGACCATATCCGATAACCCCGTTCTCCGAGTGAAAGATGACGGTCTTGTCACTGAAGTCGAAGTTGGAGCACAGTGTGGGGATGCCCACGCCAAGATTCACAACCCAACCATCCTGAAACTCCATCGCCAGACGGTTGGCCATGGCTTGCCTGGTCAAGGGGGCCTTCTCCATCTGTTGCTCCTTCCTTTCCGCTTAAGCGAGGCCGGTGGGTCTCCTAACCCTAATCTCGTATGGCAGTTTCCCAGATGCCTTCCGGAGGAGGCGGAATGCGGACTACTCTGTTCACGAAAATCCCCGGCGTATGGACGTGGTCGGGGTCGATCGCTCCGGGGTCCAGGATTTCCTCTTCCACCTCAACTATCGTGACCCTGGCCTCCTGAGCCATAATGGGGCTGAAATTGCGCTGCGAAAGACGGTACTGAAGGTTACCCCAAGAGTCGGCCCTATGAGCGGTGATAAAGGCATAGTCCGCGTGCAATGGATACTCCAGGACGTACTCGCGGCCGTTAATGGTCCTGTGCTCCTTTTCTCTTGCGAGCTCGGTACCCACGCTTGTGGGCGTGAATGCCCCGATGCCCGCTCCGGCAGCCCGGATTCTTTCGGCCAGCGTGCCCTGTGGAACCAGTTCGGCGTCTATTTGTCCCGCTTCGTGCATCTCCTCGAAAGCCAGCACTTTTGAGGGCCGTGTGGCGGCGGTGAAGGCGCATATCATCTTTTTCATGCGCCCGGCTTCCACCAGCCTTCCTATATCCATGTGGGCACCGGGAAACCCATGAGAATTTGAAATACGCGTGAGGTTCTTCGCTCCCTGCCTCAGCAGAGCGGCGATTAAGTTTCTCGGCGTCCCAGGAGGACCGAAACCCGCCATCATGATAGTAGACCCATCGGGTATATCGGCCACCGCCTCGTCCAAGGACCCGTAGACTTTTCTCATCACTGGACTAACCTCCTCAGAACGCTCCGTTGCAGGTTCGCCATCAACACAGCCAAGTAATGAATATGGGGCCTGATCCCTCACCGCAGCCCCATGGCCACCCCTCTGCCAATCGGAGAAGGGCCGGGCGTGAAGTCTATTTTCGGAGGGACGCTACCGAACCGACCTTCTTGCTTGCCCGCTCTCTTAAGAATTGTTGGACCAACCTCTTGAGCTGGCTCCAGTGATCGTTGAGCCCTTCGAGCTCATCATCACTCAATTCGTGGTAGGTCTTGCCCAGTTTGGGGAAGTGCCAAAGGGAAGATGCCCAGAATCCCGGCTCACCCTGGGAGGGGTTGGGCCTATCCAGCAGAACGCCCTGGGCTCCCTGCACTTGCCAAGACGCCAGAGGCATTCCACTGTCGGCGAAGGCCAGCGCCTCCACCCATGAAGCTCCGCGCTCCTCTCCCTTATAAGGCAGCATCAACTGGAGCAGCCGCTCAATCCTGGCCTCGTCGTCGGCGCTCTCACCCGCGAACCGGTGGGTTACCAGGCTTTCCCATCCGCTTCCCAGTCTGGGGATCAGCAGCCCTCCATCGCTGGATATAGTCAGCATGTTCGCGGAGCGGGACCAGTGTAGCGCCTTGATCAGGGCGTTTTCCTTGTGCGAAACCCCCTCTTCGGCAGGGGGATTACCGGCCGGCCCCAGTTCATCAAGCGTCAGCGGGGCCCAGGGCAATCCCTCCAGCAACCATGTCAATCTTTCTTGCTTGGCGGGATTCGTTGTAGCCAGGAGAACCTTGTTGTCGCTCATGAGCTGCTGCCGCCATTATATAATATCCTTCCTCCATAGAGCGAAAACCAGGCAGGTCTCGTCCCCGCGGGGGTGATCGTGGCACTGTGACCTTCGGATTCCTGTCGCCATTGGAGCACATGTTGTACAATAGCTGTGCACCGTATTACGAGCATAAGGGCCCTTCCAAGCAATTTGGATCCCGACGATATGTGTGATCGCCTTTCCAGCCACAAAATCATCACCACGTCCAGCCAAGCCGCCGTGTTGATCGGCAGGTTCTCCCAAGGGAGAAGCAGATGACGTACCGTGCGGCTCTCCTGATACTGCTCACATCTACAATCCTGGTATCGGCCTGTGGTGGAGATTCCGCCGAGACCACAGTTACACCCGACCCCACCCCATTGTCAGCCGAGGAGTATTTCGCCCAAGGAGTCGATCACCAGAGCGAGGGAGACCTTCGTCCTGCCGTCAACTCATTCACCCTGGCCATCGACAGCGGCTATCCCGGAGTCGAAGCCTACCTCCGACGCGGGCTCTCCAGTTTCGAGCTAGGTCAATACCAGCCTGCCATAGACGACTTCGATCGGGTGATTTCGGAAGCCTTTCTAGGAGTCGAAGACCGCAGTGCCGAGGTCTATCAAAAGCGGGCATTGGCGAATGTCGAGCTAGGTCGGTATCAGACTGCCATCGGGGATTTCGACAAGACCCTCGGCCTTACCGGCGATGCCGAGACCTATTTCAATCGAGGCCTCGCAAAGTTCAAACTAGGGCTAGGGCAAAACGAAGGTGCGATAACTGATTTCGACCAGGCCGTCCGACGGCAGTTTAAAAACACAGATGTGTACATGCACCTGGGACGCGCCGAAGTCATGCTGGGCAATTTCCAACCCGCGACACAGTATTTCGGCAACGCCATAGACCTTAATGACCAGGACGCTCAGGCCTACTTCGAACGGGGAAGTGCCCACTCTGAGTTGGAGAACTTTCAACTGGCCATCGATGACTACGACAAGGCCATCGACCTCGACCCCGAGAATGCCGACGCTTACTACGACCGGGGCCTGGCGAAGCTACAGTTGAAGCAGCGAGACCTCGCCAAAGAGGACTTCGACGACGCCATACGCCTCAACCCAGATCTCGTTGAAGCCTACTACACTCGGGGTATCCTGCTATACGGCATCGATGAGCTCAAGGATGCTGCTGAAGACTTTAGCAAGGTCATCGGGCTGGACCCGGAGAATATTGAAGCTTACAGGCTGAGAGCCCTGTCCCACTTTAGCCTGGGCAACTTTCAAAACACCGTGGACGACCTCGATCAGGTGATCTCCGCAAACCGGCAGGACGCCGACGCCTACTTCGCGCGCGGCCACGCTTTCGACAGCCTAGAAAACTTTGAGGCTGCTATTGAGGACTTCGACCGCGTTCTTTTGCTCAGATCAGGCGACACCAGCACCCTCTACACTAGAGGATACGTTCACTTCAAGATGGGGAACTCCAACGGCGCATTGGAGGATTACACAGAGCTAATCGACCTGGATCCCGGGGATGCCGACGCCCACTACAACAGGCGTCTGGTCCTCTTTCAGCAGGACGAATTCCAGCGGGCCTTCACAGATTTCGATAGGGCGGCAACTCTGAAGGCCGGGGACGCTGCGGCCATCAGTAGGCGAGGGAACGCCTCTCAGAACCTGGCCCAGCCACAGTTGAGTATACGAGACTACCTTGGGCAGTTGGAGAAGGCCATAGCTGACTACAGCGGCGCCATACTCGATGACCCTATTAACGTCCAAGCGTACCTTAACCGGGGAAACGCTCACCGCGTCCTGGGACAGCTCAGGGCACTGGCTTACGCCGAGCTGGGCAATCGCCAGCGGGACAGCCAGACCTACATCGCCGAGCTCGAAAGTGCGATCGCCGACTATGACCAGGTGTTGCGGCTCGACTCCCAGAACGCGGAAGCGCTGGCTAACCGCGGCCTCGCTTATCTCAATGTGGGTAAAGTGACCAGAGGATTGGATCTGGAAATCACCGTCAAAGAGATCAAGCGAATTTCGGAACTCCGATACATCGGCGGTGAGGAGACGCATTACATCGTAACCCCCGACAACGCCTCCGATGAGCTTGTGGTACTCCACATTGACCTGTATAACATCGGTGTCGACAGTGTGTCCTTAACGCTCGACCAGGAGTCTGCTGAGCTCAGGGGGTTCGGGCCGGATCAAATCCACAGGCTTCTAGATCTCAGCAGTGAAAACACGGCTAATGTACAGGAGACAAGCCCCGACCACGCCGAGGACCGGTATAGGCCGTTTCTCACAGGTCCGCTGGAGCTGCTGCCGGGCCGCTCCGTCAGAGGGTGGATAGCCTTTCAAGTGCCCAAGGGGATCAGGGTAAAGGAGATGCGTTGGGACGCCCATGAGGTCATCTACTTGAAGATGCCGCCCCTTGAGCTGGTTTTGGAGGACCTTAACGACGCGATACTTATCGACCCCCAGCTCGCCAAGGCCTATAACTACCGCGGCCTGGCCTTCTCCGCACTCGGCCAGTTCCAGCTCGCGGTGCAGGACTATGGCCAGGCCATCAGCCTCGACCCTCAGTACGCCCTGGCTTACGCGAACCGGGGCGACGCCAACAGAAATCTGGGCAACATACAGAGTGCCATAGCAGACTACAACCAGTCCGTTCGCGTCGATCCGACGCTCTCCGAGTATCACGAGGACCGGGGTCTATCCTATTCGACCTCGGAGAACACTTCCAAAGGAGACTTCCTTATCATAGACGTACAGGAGATAGCCCGGACTCCCGAGGTACGATACCAGGGGTCCGACGGGCAGCACCGTGTGATAGCTCCCGCAGGTGAGGGCAACGAGCTGGTGGCTATCTTCCTGAACATCTACAAAATCGACGACTCCACGACCTTTCTGACCCTGGATGAAGACTCTGTCGGGCTCAGGGGCATCGGGCTCAACGAAACCTTCAGGCTTCTGGACCCGACCTTCTTCAACGAGGTAAACGTCAGCACAGTGGAGGAAGCGCACCCTGACGAGAATCTCTACTTGCCTTTCATAGCGGGCTCAAGGGAGCTCACACAAGCCCATTCCTCCGTGGAGGGATGGATACTCTTTGAGGCGCCTGTGGGGACAAACCTGAGGGAACTTAGGTGGGGTACCGGAGAAGTACTGTTTTTGCGGCTGGATCAGCTACAGGGAGCGATGGAGGACCTCAGGGAGCTAGTGCAGCTCAGCGATGGAGAGGTCCTAGAACAGCTCCGCAACGGCCGGAACGCCCTGGAACAATTGATAGCGGAACGGAAACCACAACTCTAGCTAAACCCGCAAGTAAGCCCAGCGTCATGTCACGACAGCGGCAAGCTCCGTACAGCCTCTGAGCCCTTCGGCTGCGCCCAGGCAAGGCTCGGCGGAGAGTCTGGATGAGGCTCAGATTGACAGCTTGAGTAAAGGAAACCGAAGATAGCCTAGTTACGCACGGCTGAGCCGCCCGCCAGAGCCTTGACTGAGCTTCCGGGAGTCTGGGCTTACCCGCTGTCTATACCCACCTCACGGCGGAACCCGGAGGAGATGTTCTGGTCATCGTTGGCATCCAGGGCCGCGACGATTGCCCGGACCAGGCCGCGCGCCGATTCGGCACTCAGCTCTACAGCGACCCGCGCCCCAGGTCCCATGCCCTCGTTTACGAAGTCGATATTGAGGCTATGTTCCAGGAACGCGTGGGCAGGGTGATCGTAGCACACGTTGGCCTGGGTCAACGGGAACCAACCGCCGGCGCCCTTGCCGCTACCCGCCATTGCCGCCTTTTCCACTATCCACGTACACATGGCTTACGCTCCTACGCTTTGCTTGGCCGCCGCGATGAGATGTTTCTCAAAGAAGGCGAACACTTTATTCCATCCATCCAGCGCCGGCTCTAATCGGTACATTGGCCGGTCGTAGTAAAAGAACCCGTGGCCGGCGTTGGGGTACATGTGAAACTCGTAGCTCTTTCCATGCTTCTTGAGCTCCTGTTCGTGGAGCGCGACCTGGTCCGGGGTCGGGCTCGGGTCGTCCTCACCAAACAACCCCAGCAGCGGGCAGGACAGGTCCTTGGTGTAGTCTATCGGGGCCACGGGCTGCTTTGGGTTAAGCTCTTCTTTCGACATCACCACTCGGCCTCCCCACAATTCCACCGCGGCGTCAAACCCCTGGGTCCTACACACCACCAGGAACGTTTGGCGCCCGCCGGAGCAAGAGCCGATAAGACCCACCCTGCCATTGACATTAGGCAGCGACTTCAGATACCGCATCGCCGCTTCCACATCACCGAGAACCTGGTCGTCGGGGACGCCTCCTGCGGCACGGACCTTGGCAGCCACGTCCTCCGGACTCCCCGGCCCATCTCTGTGGTATAGATCGGGGCAGATGGCGATATAACCGTGGTGAGCAAACTTGCGGGTCATCTCCATATAGAGTTCGTCCCATCCGGGAGCGTGGTGAATGAGGACGACGCCCGGAAAAGGCCCATCGCCTGAAGGCTGAGCCAAATACGCCGCGATGTTTGTGCCTCCGTGCCCGGAGACGCTCATCATTTCCGCCGTCATTCCTCGGTATGTCATAGTCTCTCCTCCCTGCGTCGCTGGATTATCCGGTGCCCGAGCAGCGCCAGGCCGAGCCTGGACGGGCCGGGGTGAGCATACAACGGGGCGCGACGGATTGTAAACTTTTTTGTACTGCCCCCTGCGCAGGAGACGGGTCTTCCGGACGTTGAAGCGGTTATTCCTAATGGTCAGTCGCAACTGCAACTCGTCCTTGCTACGATGGTGTCATTCTGAGCCGCACGCGAAGAATCTGGTGGCGGGCTGGGGTCACAGCATGGATCTGCCACCTCCCCAGACCCTTCGCATCCGGCTCAGGGTGACAGATATTCGACTATTACTTTCGAAACTTGTCAGTTGGTCAGAGAAGCTGCTCAGAGTCCAGGGTAAAGGCCACTAAAGCAATCCTGTCCAGGTGGTAAAATAATCGGGTAGTCGGGGAGCCGTACTTGCCTTCTATCAGACCTAGCACTCTCTCTCGCTCACTTGGGGTGTCCACCAACTCCGCCATCGCCTTTCTTCGGTCTTTCCCGATCTCCATTACGACCAGGTGATGGGCCTTCACATTCAGGTACCAGTCGCTGTTCGTGCCCCATCCTGAAACGCAGTAGACTAGGTCACCTTCCCTGACGTACCAAAGTGGAGTCTTGCGCACCCTCCCCGTCTCCCTACCCCTGGTGGTCAGGACCAGTACCCACCGGCCGAGTAGCCGTGCGAAGCCCAGTCGGTACGCATAAAAGGCCCACTTAGCCAGCCGGCTGCGCAGCCAGCTTGGGCGAGGATGCGCGTCTCTTTTCAAGCCAAGCTGCCCCTTTCCGATGAAGCGTTCGGACTCGAGTCCAAAGAGCCATTGAGGATTATACCGAATCCATCCGTCTCTTGAGCGCTCGCCTCCATCATGCTGGATTGTCCGTTGACATCTCAAGTGGTAAATTGGGTATCGGTAGAGTGCTCCGTCCCTTTAGTAGCCAAGCCTTCTCATCTCATCCTGCACCTCCTTCGCCCGCGAGAGGGTTTCCCGCAAGGCCTCGGTTATCGAGTCCACGCTTGTTTCCGAGCTACCAGCCGAGATGGCAGCCAGCTCTATCCGGGCCCGATGGAGGGAGGCCTCGCACCGGCCGGCCTGATGCAGTAGCTGGTCGATGCGCACCTGAAGCTGGCCCAACATGTCCAGACGCCGCCTGTGGGAGGCCAGGGTGTCTTCCCTAATCCAGAGACGATCTGCCTGGCCCTGGTCCCTTTTCAGAGCCTCGACGTCCCCCTCCAGCCCATCAATTTCTCTTTCCAGCCTCTCTCTATCAGCAGTGTGGGACAACTTCATCAGATCCAGGGCATCGGACATGGCGCTGAGTCCTTGCCGATAAGCCTCTCCCGCCAGGGAGGGGACCAGGGTAACAGAGAGGGTATCGGTATCCCTGTGCCGACCAAGGGCAGGCTGAAGCTCCTGGTATTCACAGACCAGCGCTGTTAGGGCCTTAAGCCCTTCTTCCGAGCCTATCGTCGAGAATCCTGCCTCAAGGGACTGGCGCAGCTGTGCGACTTCTGCCTCCTCCCGCTTTGTGCGCTCCCGGTCCAGGGTGTCCATTACCTCTTGGACTCGGCTCTTGTACCTCTCCGGGTAACGAAAGGTTTGCCTCCAGAGAAGAGACCCTGCAGCAGCCGCTACCGAGATCCCGAGAAGCGTGGTGGCCCAAAGCTCGCCGCCGGTGCCCGGAGCCAGCAGCAGGACATAGCCTCCTGAGGCCACGGCGATGCCCACGGGGACAAGAGTAGCGGGGTGACAGGTGACGTCCCAGCGTAGCCATCTCCTGATGGCCATTTCGGACAGCCCCACCTCCACCGAGTGTCCCATGGAAGAGAACTCCTCTGAGCGCGACCAGAGGATACCGATCGCGGAGGCCACGTAGGCCAGGAGGCCCCAATAGAGCATCCAGGGCCCCAGCTCGGACCAACGGTCGAGGCCGGACACCAGGCGCAGCGCCCCCGCCACCAGAAGGCTCCCAGCCAGAAGTGTGAGCCCAAGAGGATGTAATAGCACCGCACGCATCGCCATCACCACCTTTCCAAGGGGTTCCGTTCCAGTTAGAAGTATTTGCTGAACTCCTCGAGGACATTCGCCAGGTCATCTTCGGTTACTCCCTGGAACTCCGCGCCGGTGGCCTGAGCCAGTATCCGGCCCACGTCCATATCCGCGTCTTCGCCGATGCCGATGTAGAAAATCTGGATGGCGTGGTGAGTTTCAACCAGTAGCTCTGCACCACGTATCGCCGTCTTCTCAACGGGTCTCCCGCCGACGTCCAACGCCAGTTGGTCATCCTCGAAGCCATCGAACTCCTTAATGAGAGCCTCCCTGTCTGACCACATCTTGACGAGGTCATCTATCCCTACCAGCCCCCGGTTCGCCCGGCCATCGGTCAGGACGACAACGGCCCGAATGGCATCTTCCTTTCCTTCCGCGGCGTCGGTCATTTCGACACCTGCCTTGATGGCGTCGTAGAGAGCGGTCTCACCCCCGGCCCTCATCTCATGTACGGTGTCTGCCATGGTAAAACGGTTCTTCTCCAGCAGCGCCACCGGGATGCGGGCGTTAACTCCATCGCTGAAGGTGACCAGGCCGACCTGGTTGTTCTTGGCCATGTTGCCCAGGGCCCTGTCCAGCCCGTCTTTGGTTTGGCGGAGCTTGTCGCCCATCATGGAGCCAGAGTTGTCCACAACGAAAGTGACGATGCCCGGCCTCTTCACCAGCTCCCAGGAATCGTCGATTTCCGCGGCGACCTCTGGCTTGATGAGTGAAGGATTGAGCACCTTTGTGGGCTTGGTCGGGTCCAGTCCGTACCTGTCACTGATGGGGTCGGTGAGAGGGAGGTCTGTAGCCGGCCGGAAGCCGGCAGCCATGAAGGACCGTTGCTGCTCATCCTCCAGGAGGAAGTCAATCCACCTCTCCGCTGCCTCCACCTGGTCCCCGGTCACCCAGTCCGCCTGAACGATGCAGGCGCAGTTTTTGCGGGGCATGGAACCTTCCTTGGGATAGATCATCACCATCCGTTCCGTGATGGCTGGTGCCCTCTTCTTTACTCCCCCTATAAAGGCACGCTCAGTCCCTTCATACAGGTGGATCAGGTTGTCCTCGGGCATGATGAAGAAGTGGCCGTAGCGGGGCCCCTGGTGGATCTTGGTGTTCAGCACAGTGATGCCGATCAGATAGTGGTCTACCAGGCCCTGGAATTGCTTGACGTAGCTGCCGACCTCAGATTTTTGTACGTCCTGTACGTCCTCTAAGGTGAGCTCCTCCGGAGTTTTGCCGGCGGCGATGGAGTATAGGCCAAGGAGGAGGCTTCGCCCGGTGCTGGATGTCGTGGGGTCGGTGAAAGCTACCAGGGGCTTCCGCCCCCATGCGCCGTCAGCGCAGTCGTAGCTCGCCCAGCCTTCGGGGTCCTTCCTCAATGCTATGATGTCGGAGTAGCCGATCTCTTTCTCCGGCCAGCCCAGACATCTCGCCATCTCTTCGTAGGTGACGATGCCGATGACCGGGGCGACTATGCTCCGAGCAGCACTGAGGTCCGTTCCCGTCCTGTCCAGCTCCAGACCTACCTCGTAGTTGGCGGTCACCATCCAGTGCCCACTGGATGGTGTGACGATGACTGGGTCCGAGTTCGAGGTACTCTTACCGACGTACCCATCGGTTATCTCGTGGAGATCGATTCGCCTTCGAGTAGTCATCCGTTCGACCAGATACTCAGCTTGAAGCTCCGATGGGACGTTATGTACCTCGACCACGATTCTCTTATCGGACTTGGTCTTGTGGCCGGCCTCGTTGAACTGTTCGGCCATCACCGGCATCAAACGTAGGTCCTCCCCTTCCCGCATCAGGTGCCCGGTGGCCCAGTGGACCACCCGCACCGTGGGCTCCGGTGGAGCCGGCCAGAGGGTCCAGGCCAGAATGGAACCGAGGATGGCGAAGACCCAGAGTGTCGCGACGAGGGAAAGGACCCGCTGGCGGGTCAAACTGAAGTCAGACATTGCGTATACCCCCTTTCTGTGTCGTGCTACCCACACGGCCGTTTTCCCGACATCTGGTACTGTGCCAAAACCGGTCGATATGGTGCGCCCGGCGAATGCCGCGCTTCGGTAGGCCCCTCTTGGGACGAAAGCCACACATCTCAGGACGCCTCTCCATGTGGCGACCAGGAGCAAGGCGATGGTGGAGAGCCCCAGCCCCAGTATCCGTAACACCTGGAACACCGGCCGGTACAGGTAACGAAGGGCCAGACCCACCGCCTGAGCGATGGTCCAGACCCCTATCCCAAGCGGGCGAAGGGCCAGGCCAGCAGCCTGAGCGATGGCATACACCGCCAACCCCAGCAGGCTGAGGACAGTCATCCCGCCCATTCCCAGGTATCCAAGGCCTTGAGGACTCCCCACCCAACCAGGGCGAGTACCAGCCCAACAGAAAGAGCCACGGCGGAGATCCCCACCGACAGGTGGCGCAGGGCGCCGAAAATTAGCATCCGGAAATATCTCAGCCCAAGCACCAGTCCCCACCAGGAGGCTGCGACGGGGGTCGAGACGGCCAGCCAAGCGTAGTGAAGGGATACCACCAGGACACCGCCTAGGTACCCCAGCGCGGTAGATACCCCCATCCGCAGGTATCCCAGCCCAAGCACCAGCTTCCTCCAGGAATCGGCGACGGGGGTCAATACGACCCGCCGGGTGTAATGGAGGGCCACTGCCAGAACACCGCCCAGGTACCCCAGGACGGTAGCTACCCACATCCGGAGGTATCCCAGCCCGACCACCAGCCTCCTCCAGGACACGGCGACGGCAGTCGAGACGGCCCGCTGGGTGTATCCCATGGCCACTGTAAGAACACCTCCCAGGTACCCCAAGACGGCAGATACTCCCATCAACACGTATCCCAGCCCAAGCGCCAGCCCCCGCCGGGAGGCGGCGACGGCAGTCGAGACGGCCTGCCGGGTGTAGTGAAGCGCCACTGACAGAACACCTCCCAGGTACGCCTGGACGGCAGATATTCCCATCCAGACGTATCCCAGCCCAAGTCCCAGCCCCCGCCGGGACGCGGCGACGGCAGTCGAGACGGCCCGCCCAGGTGTAGTTGAGGGTCACCGCCAGAACACCTCCCAGGTACCCCAGGACGGCAGATACTCCCATCAAGACGTATCCCAGCCCAAGTCCCAGCCCCCGCCGGGACGCGGCGACGGCAGTCGAGACGGCCTGCCGGGTGTAGTGAAGCGCCGCTGACAGAACACCTCCCAGGTACCCCAGGACGGCAGATACTCCCATCCAGACGTATCCCAGCCCAAGTCCCAGCCCAAGTCCCAGCCCAAGTCCCAGCCCAAGTCCCAGCCCAAGTCCCAGCCCCCTCCAGGACGCGGCGACGGGGGTCAAGACGGCCCGCCAGGTGTAGCGGAGGGTCACCGCCAGAACACCTCCCAGGTATCCTAGAATGGTAGATACCCCTACCCAGGCGTATCCCAGCCCAACCGCCAACCCACTCCGGGAGGCCGTGACAGGGACCGAGACGGCCTGTCGGGTGTAGTGAAGGGCCACTGCTAGAACACTGCCCAGGTACCCTAGGATGGCAGATACTCCCATCCAGACGTATCCCAGTCCAAGTCCCAGCCCCCACAAGGACGCGGCGACGGGGGTCAAGACGGCCAGCAGGGTGTAGCGCACGACCAAGCCAATCGCTTGAGCAGCGGCAGCGAACGCTAACCCTACGGGCCGCATCAGCTTCGCTAAACTGCCGCGAGTCACGATGAAGAAGGCTAGGGCGAAAGCTCGCAGAGAGTCCACCCTCGGGCTCCCAGCCTTCCACACCTGCGTCACCAGGGTCCGCACAGGCGCCCAGGGGGTTATGCGAAATACACCCCACAGAAGAACCAGCTGGGCCGTTACGAGGCCAGATATGCCTGACCACGTGGCAAAACTTCTGATGGTCCCGGGCAGGGTGCGGGTGGTAGACTCCTGCACTACACCTTCGGAAAGAAGCCAGACAGCCATGGCCTCGTTATTTACCCACACAGCGCCACAGATGGCTGTAAACGACAGTGCGGTCATCAAGGTCAGCCAGCTTCCCGCCCCGGGCCAAGCAGGACGGTGCCCCACCATTACCGAGTTGCCCAGGATGTCACGGTATGTCACCATGCACCTCCACAGTCGTTACTTTCCTCGCTATTTCAGACCTGCCCACCGACCCAAAGGAGAGGGCCTCAGCCGTCGGCTGTGGCCCTCCTGACTCTGTTGTGGCCGGCTGCCAAGCGTGTCAATCGGCTCACGGGATTTAGCTTCTGCACATCGGCGCACTTCCCGAGCTTTCGGATCTCTTGTACCTCCAACGTCGCGACAAAAACCTACAGTGGGTCCCTGGCATCGCCCTTAAACCGATATCCACACAAGGAAGGGGATGAAGTATTGAGCGACACCGATGACGATGAGCCAAATACCCCAGCCACGGAGTTCACTTCGCATCTCCTCCAGCGTTGGCTGGTCCCCTACGGCGTCCTCCGCCTCTCCGCGGACTTCCCGTTCAACCAGGACAGCTTCTTCCTCAGGGGTCAGATCTTGTCTCTTAGACATCGTCATTCACCTCCTGCTGATGCTGGTGTTTGCCGCCGACTACCCATGGCTTCCTTAGGGTGGCGCCTTATTGCATCGGTTTCACCTCCTTCGTTCTGTCTGCTTCACGTGCAAAGGCGACGGTTCTCGCCGTCGCCTTTCTTCAAACCCTGTTCTGGCCGGGTCGCCGCCGTCTATTTATTCGTGTTCTGTGGGGCTTTTCGTCGCTATCAGCCTCCGCCACTGTTGGTGGGTCATGGGCTTTGCCAGGTTGCCCAGGCCTCGGGCCTTCACCACCTGGGCCGGCCCTGACCGGTCCCATCCCTGGCCGGGCGGTGGTGCAGGACCGTTGAGGCGGCCCCCCAGGTGCCAGGTGAGGGAGTGGGTGTGCGTCCTCAGGGCGCCCTCTCGTTGGAGACCTTGTAGTCCAGGCGGGCCATTCGCGATGCCTGGCGGGCATCTCTGTTGTTCACGAACGTCAGCTGTCGCATCGCCCGCCGCTCCCTTCGTGTCATCGCCGTCACCCGCTCCACCTCTGTGCTCCTCCGTTGTAGACTATTCTTGACATTTCATATATCATGCGGTAGATTTACTGCGACGCACAAGGGACATAAGGCGGAGAATTATCACCTACTCTGGGCCAACGTAGCAATATCTTGCAACGCACTAGTTGACTATGCTACACAACCAGAGAGAGGCGTAGCAGCCATGCAGAAACAGGAAGCTATGATCTTCACCCCGGAGGTCCCGCCGGACCTGGACCATGCGGCCCAGGTCCGTGAAGAGGCGCTTGACTGGCTCGAGAGCCATTACCCAGGGGTCCTCGCTTTCATGACTGGTGACGTGTTGCGCATGGCAGGAGAGCAGGGACGGCGCTGGCTGGTCGCCCGGCTCCGCGCTCACGGCATAGGCAATGAGGAGCAATTCAGCCTTCTGGACGCGGCCGATGCCCTGACGGTGCTGTTCCTCCGGTCGAAGGGGGTGAAGTTTCGGGAAGCCGTGGATGCCGCCGTGGGTGGCAAAGGGGCCACGCGGAGCCAGGAGCCCAGGTACGGTGGGATCTGGAACCGGCTGATCGTGGTTGCCCTGGACCGGCTCCGAAGGCTGGTCCCTGCTCGTCTGGTCGGCAGCGTGGTGTCCTCGTTTTTGCGCGAACCGAATGATGACCTCAACGCTCTCCTCATCGTGAAGCGTCACGGCAAAGGCGTTGGTGTTGAGCTGTCCGACAGTGCCGGCCCCGTGAGCCATGACTACGTGTACCGGACCGTCCTAGAGCGCCCGGCCCCCTCCTGCTCGGTGATTGCGCCCTCCCACGAAGTATTGTTCTTCGCCAAGGACCAGCTTCCCGCCAGGTCAGAGATCACCTCCCGCCACTTCGTCAAGCTCCAGGTGGCGACGGAGCGGGAGGTGTACGAGCTGCTGCTGGGGACTATCAGGCCGGTTTCCGTTGCCCCGGACAGCCTGACCATGGAATTCGCAGGCAGGACCCTCGATATTGTCTTCCTGGACTTCGAAGAGTTTCACCGGACCCAGTCGTCGTCGAGGTTCGAGACCACCAGGGAGCCTGAGCCAGGCTCAGCCGACGACATTCAGTTATGGCTGATAACCCAGCTCCTGAACTCCCTGTATCCGGGGTCGCTGTCCGAAATAGCCGAAACGTCGCAGTCGTCCAACGGGGCGAGGATACTCGCCAGCTCGGCGGCCAAGCCCTGGGAACCTTTTCTGTGGGACCCTCGAAAGGGGGTGGAGATGCTCTCTGGATACGCCAGCCGCACCGGCGTCCCCCTGGTGGTGCCGAGGGTCGAGTATCCCTGGACGCTGGTGATTGAGTCTGTCGAGTCGGAGATGCGATACCTCAAGACCGGGGTCTCGGGTGATGGAGGTCCTGAAGGTTTCTCCGCCGTCGCCCTGCCGGTGATGTCGAGGTTGGGCGTCCCCGTGGGCTCCCTTTATATCTTGATACCTCGGCTTGACGGACCCCACCTGGACACGGAAGTGCGTGTACTGGCGCTGTTCAGTCGAATCGTGGGGGAGATAATCGAGCGAGAGAGGGCCGCTTTCCACTCGGCCACCGTCTCGGCGGACATCGTCACAGGCTCCATGCTCAACCTGGAGGAGTTTAGAGCTGCGCTGTTGGACTTGCTCAGCCGCAAAGCTGGCGAGCTGCAGGAAACCGAGCTTCTTCAGCGGGATGTGAGGCTACCTTTCCTGCTCCTGGCCGCCCATCGTCCCGGTCCCGAAGAGTATGACCTCGCTGCCTCAGGTCCTCTCAAGGACTGGCTGGTGGATACCCTGCGCCACCTGGAATGGCGCTCCTTTGTCCGGTCCCACTGGTCGGGCGTCATAGACGACTACCTGGGGGAGAGTTTCATTGGCGAGTTGCCGGGCGTTGGTGTGGTCATCGCATTGAATAAGCTGGTCCCGAAAGACGAGTTGGACCGTATTCGGAGCGCTTTCCCCACCACTATCAATCGTATCTCGCCAACCAATGCCCCGGTGAAACTGGTGGTCTGGGTGCTGGACATACCCGCCCGCCGCATCCTGGATGCGGCTGACCGGCATGACGTGGCCGGCCTGACGGACGAGGTGGAGCGGTGGGCCTTGGACGTGGCCACGGTGGTGGACGACGTCGTCCAGAGCGCACTCCTGGCCCACGACCGTGGACAATGGGAACCCGCCCTCCGCAGGGTCCGAAGGGCCATGCAGAAGCAGGGAGCACGCACGAACTCGTACCTGAGGAGGATCGCCGCCGACTGCGCGTTCTCTTTGGGAGACTGGCCCGGCGCCCTCAAATACGCCCGAGAGGCGGTTGCGCTGAGCAGGGACGAGATGGGCAGCGGCCTCGTCCGGTCCCTGTGCCAGGAGGGGGATTCCCATCTCTGTTTGGGCCACCCGGTCAATGCGTGGGACCGGTACTCCGAGGCCACCTCCAAAGAACCGGGACACCCCCTTCCGCGCTATTACAGAGGCCAGGCCTTGCTGCTGATGGCAAGGCTCCTCCGCGTGTACGAAGACGAATTGCGGAGGGCTGCAGGATTGTCGGATACAGAGGCAGAGCAGATTGAGGCTGTCCTGGAGAGTCTGGTGAACGGGGGCATGGAGGATCTGACGACCGCAGCCGATCTGCTAGACCGATGGGGGCTCATCCCCGAATCCTACCAGTACCAGAATTTCCACCTGGTCCCCACCTTGCTGGGACAAGGGGTCGGCTACCTGCTGGCTCGTTCGCCAGGTCCAGCAGCCAGCCGGCTCCAGAGCGCCCGCCGCTCCTTCCCCAAGGACGACCTGTTCTTCCGCGAGTACCTCTTCGCCAAGTGCTGGGAGCAGGGGGTTCACAGGCGATACGGTGAGCTATTGCTACGTGATGAATGGGGGTCGCTTCGAGATAGACTACGAGAGGCGTTTGGGGAACCGCTGAGTTGAATTCATTCTGGAGCCAAAGAAGGATAGTATTCAGGGGTTCAAAGCAATATCTGCCTCCAGAAACTCCTCCCGCTGTGTCGCAACCTTTTAGCTACCATTCGACAGCCGTCGCCCCAATGAGAAAGCCCAAACAGGATAGCCAAAATACAGCCCGGCCAGAACGTGTAAAAGCATGCTGTTCGGCAGTTTGCTGGTGGAACGCCCTGAATACCCGGTGATGACAAACCACACCAGGACCGCCATGAAGGCGACAATCACCATCCCGACCTGTTGGCTAAATGACAGCAGCCCAGCCACCAGCAGTATTTGGAGCACAATGGCGGCAAGCATGCCCCCGAATCCAATCACCGTCCCCACCAGGCTGAGGACCGGCCCGTGAGGCCGCAGCAGCCGATGGAGCGCGAACACAATGGGCAGCGCGAGGGTGTACTGCACGATCACGCTGATATCGTTGATCATTCCAAATCCGAATTGATCGTCGGATGTGAAGAGAGCCACGTAAAGGGCCACTAGAAACACAATGCCAAAGATGCCGACGACCCCGCTCGCGTAGGCGCACCATCCTGCTACACGAGCGAGCCTTTCGCCAATTCTGAACGTATCCCCTGATGTTGATGAGTAAGATACCGACAATGGGGGCTCCACCTCCGTCGTTTTAGAGGGCTGTACGAATTGCCGTTGTGGCAACCGTCCCGATTTGGGAGCTTTCGTTACCTATGCCACGGTCAGGGTTCCTGTCATGGATTCGTGGCCTGGGACAATGCACTTGTACTCGAAGGTCCCTTTCTTGGGCAGAGACAGTGACACTGCCTTCTCCCCACGCGGTCCGACCGTTACGTCGACGCGAAGCTCCTTGATAATGAAAGTGTGTATATACAGGTCATCGTTCTTGAGGACAATGTGGAGCGTCTCCCCAGCTTTAGCGTCCAGCTGCGCGGTCTTGAACTCAGTCGTCTTCATCAACACCTCGATCGCTCCGACGCGGTCCGCCTCCTCAACCGTATCGCGGGCGGCCAGGGTGACAACCGCCGACACGACCACCAGGACGGCCACCACTGCTGCGACACCTCGCAACGCGTTGCGCTCGACTACGGTCGCCTCGACTCGAGCGGCACCGCGCCGGAGTTGCACGAAGGCGACGACTGAGCCAACGAGCACCATGACTGCTGCTACGGTCGTGACAACGGCCACTCCAAAGTCGAAGACGCTGTTGACGCTTCCAGTCGACTGGATCAGGAAAGGTCCGTACACCAGTCCAGTGCTCAGCAGGCCGGCTATGGCGCCGAGCACCAGCGCCCATGACCCGAACCGCCAGATCAGACCTCCTACGATGAGGACTACGGCGATGTTGATGATCAAGAAGGCAAGGTTCGATGTGTCACTTGAGGCAAGCTGGACGATTCCCAGCATGACCATCATCGCGACGATGGTGATCAGACCCCCAATCGCAAGGCGCGAGTAGAACGGCCGGCCGGTGGGTTCGTTAATCACGGCACCTGTCTCGGACAATTGTACCCTCCTAGCAAGAATTCCCGCATCAGCAGGACTCCGGTGAGCTTACAGACTGTGAAATATGGTATACTTGAGTTGACAGCATGTCAAGTAGAAGACGACAGACTCGGATCAGAATCCTGGAATCGGCACGTCGGCTGCTGATGGAACGTGGCTATCACGGAGTGGGACTGGGGGAGGTTGCGCGAGACGCCGGCGTCTCGCGCCAGGCGGTTTACCTGCACTTCAAGTCCAAAGCAGATCTCCTGGTTGCTACGGCCCAATACATCGATGAGAGAGTCGGGGTCCAGGAGATCCTGCGGCCAGTCGAGGAAGCCCAGACGGCTTTGGAGGCCCTCGACGCGGGCATCGCGGCCTACGGGGCCATAGAGCCTCAGATCTACGATGTGGCGAGCGTCATATACTCCGCGCGGCGGTCTGACGAAGCTGCCGAAGCCGCGTGGCAAGACCGGATGGCCTTCCGTCGGGAGAACATCAGGAGGGGTATAGAGAGGCTACAAAAGGAGGGACTTCTTGCGAATGGGTGGACCGTCGACAAAGCAGCGGACTTCGCGTGGGCCCTTCTCTCTGTGCACACCTACGAATATCTAGTCGTGGAGCGACGATGGCCGATCGAAGAGTTCGTGCGTCGCCTACAGATGGTCCTGCGCGGTGTCCTCGTTGCGGAATGAGGCGACGCTGTCTAGTTACGCCGGGACCGTCCCTCAGGCATACTCGACTATATGGCTGAACAGGTCCTTGATGCGTTGGGTATCCTCGGGAGGCAGGTAGGGTCTCTCCAGCGCTGCGGCGTTCGCCTCCAGATGGGCGATGTCCGTCGTGCCGGTGATCACACTCGAGACCGCGGGGTGGTCGGCAGCGAACTTATACCCGGCGCCGATCACCGAGTCGACTTCATCGTGGACCAGCCATCCCAAGGGGTCTTTGGAGGGAACGCTCTCGTTGGAGATGTAGTTCGCTTCTTTCCATCGGGCAATCTGCTCTTCCAGCAGCTTCGGGTCGGGTAGCTTGACCCGGACAGGCGCCATGTTCAAGATGCCGATGCCGTGCTCCAACGCTAGGGGAAGCGTCTTTTCAGCGGCGTGCTGGTTCAGGATGCCGTACTTCAGCATGACCAGGTCCCACAGCTCGGCGTGGGTCTTCAGCGCCACCTCGGCGGTGGATTGAGCAGGATCGACCAAGTAGTTGGTGCTAAGGCCTATAAAGCGGATCTTGCCCTGCTCACGGAGTCGCTCCATCGTAGGGTAGAACCGCTCGACGACCCGGGAGTATTCGTGGGGGGCCGGCCCGTGGAACAACATGATCTCGACGTGGTCGGTCCTCAATCGCCTAAGACTCTGCTCCACGGAACTTGTTAAGAGCTGGGGATCCTCTGGGACCTTTCCGTCAACCAGTGGCGGCCATTTGGTCGACAGCATATAGGTGTCCCTGGGTACGCCCTTGAGCGCCTTACCGAGGATGGTCTCGGAGTCCCCATACTCCACGGACGTGTCGATGACGTTGACTCCCAGGTCCAGGGCTCGGCGGACCAGCGCCGTCTGCTGTTCTTGGGTCAGACCGTCGGCTTGACCCAAGAACTTGGCGCCTCCCGAGCCCAGACTCAGGAGCGACACCTCCAGACCTGTGCGTCCAAGCGCTCGGTACTGCATCGTCGCTTCCGTTAACTCCGACAACTCTAGCGCATTCAACCCCAATCGTGGCTACCTGGGCCATCGGACCCAGAACGAAGTACCAGCCGGGGAATCCATAGCTGTAGGATTCCTACAGCTCCTCGTCGATGGCTGGCCCTGCCACGGTCCGTCCCACAGCGCCGGGTCGTCGACTTATTGCTGTGGTGGCTTGATCTTGCCCGCGCTACCGACGTCGTAGATGGCCCTGATCTCGTCAGCAGTGAGGGCGCGGCTGTAGATATCGACCTCGTCCACGAGTCCCCCATATGCAAGGTCAAGGCGGCCTACAATGGTTCCGATAAACAGGTTGCCTGCGTTGCCGTCCCACCATCCAGCAAAGGGGTCCGACTGGTCCAGCGCTCCGTCAACGTAAAGCTTCATCCCGCCGGAGCCCCACTGAACAGCGATGAAGTGCCACTGTCCATCATTGAGATCGCTCGTCGAATCTAACAATATCCTGTTTGTGGCTGCCGAATCTCTGATCCAGAACTGGATCTTGCCAGTGGCACCGGGAGTATGTAACGCGCCCGGGAACAGCAGCGCAAACGAGGAGTTTTTCGGATCTATCGGTGTCTGCTTCCCGACCACGTAATCATTCTCCTGATTTGCGGCTGAATAGTCCGTGGTGGTCATGACCCAAAGCGTCATCGTTCCCGTGGGGCTTTCTACGTTATCTGGGTCGGGTATTTCCACGAAGTCATCCACGCCATCCAGGCTGAACGCCTCCCCCACCATGCCCGGCGCGAAGGTCGCCCCGCCCACAAGCGTCCCGTCATTCCCGTCATTCCCGTCGGTGATGTCATTGGCATTGCCATCTCCGGGCCACCAGCTGACCAGCCCTGCGGGCGGTGGGACCGGCTCGGGTTTGATCTTCCCCTCGCTGACCGCCTCGAAGACAGATCTGATCTCCTCATCGGTGAGGGCCCGACTGTACATCCCTAACTCGTCGATGAGTCCCTTGAAGTAGAAGTACGGCAGGTTCCCGCAATTCAATCTTCCAATCTCCGGCCTGTCGCCAACCTGGTAGAAGACCGCGCCGCTTGGACTATCCGCGGTGCTGGAGAGTTGCCCATCCACGTACAGCCGAAGCTCTGTTACGGTGTGGACGGCCGCGAAGTGGTGCCATTGGCCTATCGAGACCGGGTCCGCGCTGGTCGTCCCAACGCCGTCGGAAACCGTGTAATACTTTCCGAAGCTTACGTGTCCAGTTTCCGCTATTTGCACAGCGTAGCCCCAGGCGTTGTTAGCCAAAATCGGGTACCGGGACCCGCACCCTCCTCCTGCGTTATTCGGATAATCGGAAATCTGGAACCAGCCCTCGATGGTGAAGTCGGTCTCGCTGAAGTAGAGGTTGGAATAATCGCCAAGGTTGACGTAGTCACCGTTGCCGTCCAAGCTGAAGGCCCGGTCGATTAACCCTGGGGCATAGGTCGCGCCGCCCACAAGGGCGCCGTGGTTGCCGTCGATAACGTCGAGAGCATCACCATCAGCGGGCCACCAGCTGACCAGGCCATCGGGCGGCGCGATGGGCTCGGGCGCAGGTGGCTTCACCTTCCCAGCACTGCCGGCCCCGTGGATGGCTCCGATCTCTTCGGCTGTGAGAGCGCGTTCGAAGACCTCCACCTCGTCGATGAGGCCTTTGAAGTAGAAGTAGGGCAGGTCTCCGCAGAGCCATCGGCCGATCTCCGGCGTGTCAAAGCCACAACTGTCAACGGTCGGTCAGCAAATTATTAGCAAAACCCCCGGCCACATACAGCACCGAGGGTCTTTTCCCATGGTATTATATCTAGAAATTGGTAGCGCATACGGGATTCGAACCCGTGATCTCCGCCTTGAGAGGGCGGTGTCCTAGGCCGCTAGACGAATGCGCCTCAGCGTGGTTGGTCGCTAGCATCACAGGTGGGACCGAGCCGGTGGACGAACCTAATCTACCCGGGCCGGGCCTGCTACTTACGCTCAATTGGCTGGGGATCGTGGATTCGAACCACGGCTTGCAGATTCAGAGTCTGCCGTCCTACCACTAGACGAATCCCCAATCCCGTAAGATTATAGCATTGGATAGAAACACCAACAAGCTTGAGTTCCTTTTTCGGAAACAGGGAGACAGAATGAAGGTCGGATTTGTCGGCTTGGGAAGAATGGGAATGCCAATGTCACTCAGGTTGCTCCAGGCCGGGCACCACCTGACTGTCCATAACCGCAGCAGTAGCAAGGTCGAAGAGTTGGTCAATCTCGGTGCCCTCTCTGGGTCCTCCCCTGCCGAAGTAACGAAATCCTCGGAAATTGTGCTTACGTGCCTCCCCGATGTCGCGGCCGTGGAGTCGGTGTTCCTAGGCCACGACGGGATCGTCCGAGCGGTGGCGCCGGGCCAGATCCTGGTGGACCATAGCACGGTGGCCCCTTCCACATCCAGGGAGATTGCCCAGGACGCCCAGGCCAGGGGCGCCTACTTTCTAGACGCCCCAATAAGCGGCGGGGTCGAGCGGGCCTCAGAGGGCACCTTGACGATAATGGTGGGAGGCGAGAAAGAGTTCTTCGAGAAAGCCCGTTCGCTATTCGAGGTCCTGGGTGAAAATGTCATACATGTGGGAGATGTGGGATCGGGGAGCGCGGTCAAGCTGATCAATCAGCTGCTGGTAGGCGTCCATTCACTGGGCGCCGCCGAAGCCCTTCTGCTGGGCAGCAGGGCGGGGATAGACCCCCGCACGCTATTGGAGATTTTAGGGACAAGCTGGGGAGCCAGCTTCATGCTTTCCCGGAACGGCCCTGTGATGGTGGAACGGAGCTTTGCCGAGGCCAGAGCACCTCTCAGGCTGTTGGCTAAGGACCTAGGACTGATTCAAGGATTCGCCAAAGGGATCGGCGCCCCCACCCCCATGGGCACCCGGACTTTCGAGATAATGCAACAGGCCATCGAAAAGGGACTGGGAGAGTTGGACGTCTCATGCATGCTCCTGCCGCTGGAAGATACGCCAGTAGGCCACGAGGCACCTTAGGAGGTCTGCGTTGGAGGCACCGGAACAGGGAAAAGAGCTCAGGACGCTGGAAATCCTTTTGATGATTCTCTTGTTGGGAGTCGGCCTGGGAGGGGCGATTGGAGCGCTGTTCGGTCTGGCAGCCGGATCATGGCCGGAGGGTGCCGTGATCGGCGCCTTTCTGGCATTGGTCGTGACTTTAGGGCTGGAAGCCTGGATGGACGTCTCGGCCCGCGTGTTGGCGTTGGAGACGGGAGAGATGGAACAAGGGCAGAGGGCCCGCGCCCCGCGCCCGAGGCGTTGATGCTGGGGATTCCTCTTAAATCAGCCGGCCGCCACCTGTTGGCTTAAAGGAAGAAGAATCGTAAGCGTGGAGCCCGCTCCTTCCGTGCTCTCCACGCGCAGGCTCCCCTCATGGCTAGCTACGATACGTCGGCTTACGCTCAGACCAAGCCCACTTGCCCCATGACCTTTCGTGGAGAAATACGGCTCAAATATTCGGCTGCTGACCGATGGAGAAATGCCTGACCCGTTGTCCTTCACGCTTATGACAGCCCAGGGGCCGCGCCGGCAACGAGACGGTGCAGTCCCCAGAGTGCCCGGCCATGCTCCTCCAGCGTCATTGCATCCACGGAATACCGACTCTCTCCCGTCACACCATCTACCGCGCCCAGGTCCACAAGGCGTCGGATGAGAGCCTCCTCGTCCTCGAGGTTAGGCAGGAGGTTCCGACCGACCAGGAGGGACAAGGCGGCTACCAGCCCGTAGCCACCCCAGTTTGATGTGCTGGAGATCACCAGGTGGGTTGTGCAGGTCGCGGCCGGGCGCGAAGGGAGGCTGGGAACTCGTGGAACGTATTCCGCCAGGTTGCCCATTCCTATCTCATTGCCTCCATCTCCGATACCTACAGTATGGGAGTGGCTAGAGAACAGGCGGTCTATCATAGCGGTTTGGGCGGTTATATCGACCCCACGCATGTTCAGGTAACTTCCATCCACCGTAGGCCCACATCTTTCGATGGAAATGAGCAAGGACGGGTCCAGGGTGGCCAGCAGGTCGGAAGCGAACTGGCTGCTTGCGTCGTCACCTGTGATAGGGAAGTCCACTACCTGTGACTCGGAGTTCGCGAATTGCCTCAGGATGGGCACGGTATAGCGGTCGCTCACGTAGACTACCCGCCAGCCCATCGACTCTAGAGCTCTCCCGATTGCAAGAGCCCCCGGCGGTCCATCGGTCTCGGGCGCACCTGCCATGGAGATGTAGAAGCCCGTAGCTATCAAGGCGGTGCCCGACGCAGACAGGATGGACCGGGCCGCCGCATCGCAGAATTCGTCGGCAAGGTACGGCCGCAGGGCTGCGATGCCACGCCGGTCATCCCCGAGGATAATGTCTTCGATTCTGCCCATCACCGGTCCGATCTCTGGGCGCCCAAAGGTCTCAGAGCGCGGGACAGTTCAGCTTTTCCTCGCTGTCCATCTCCGTGTCTCCGCATCTCTGTGGCTGGATTCCCTAAATCACGGCCAAGTCTTCCACCCGCCGATCGGTGATGAACATGTGGCCTGGTGAGTGAGTGATCATAAAGGGTGGCCTGGACCTGAGGACGACTTCCTGAGGTGTAACGCCACAGGCCCAGAACACGGGCACCTCTCCGTCTCTAAACTCGATGGGCTCGCCGTAGTCCGGCCGTCCGATATCTTTGATACCGACGGCAGAGGGGTCTCCAATATGCAATGGAGCACCATGTACAGCAGGGAACCTGGATGTGACCTGTACCGCGCGGACCACCTGGTCACGATGGATCGGGCGCATGCTCACCACCAGGGGGCCGGAAAAGGGGCCCGCGGGGTCCGTCGGAATATCGGTTACGTAAAGAGAGAACCCCTTCCCTTCCTCCAGATGCCTCGTGGGGATCCCGGCTTCCCTAAGGGGGGTGTCAAAGGTGAAACTGCAGCCCAGCAGGAAGGACACAAGGTCGTCCCGCCATAGGGAGCGAATTTCGCCCTCCTCCCCAATCAGATCCCCGTCTCTGAAAACGCGATACTTGGGCAGGTCCGTACGCAAGTCCGCTCCGGGCGCGAATTGCCTTGGCTCGAAGCAGCCAGGCTCCAATACTTCCAGCAACGGACATGGGCGACGATTCCGCTGGCAGAAGAGGAGAAAGTCAAAGGCCAGGTCCCTGGGAAGGATTACAAGATTCGACTGGACAAAACCGGGAGCCAGACTTCCGGTTATGTCCCTCCATTCACCTCTGCGGATCTGGGCCCTGACCTCCGCCGGAGTCGCCGTGATGGTTGGTGGGCTCATATAGTCTCCCTAGACTGGTTCCAGGGTCCGGGGCCGCCCATCGGCGGGTCGGTCCGACATCGAAAGGTAAGCCGGGGGCTTAGCTATAGTTGTCCTTTTGGTACACCTGGAGGCGGTATCGATAGCCGTCCACGATGATGATCCTGCCCTCTTCGTCGATTTCTACCGCCTTCGGACCCCAGAGTCGCGCCTCTATGGATGAGTCCCGCACCAGGTTGCGCATCTTCACCATGTCCGGGTTTGCGTTCATCTTGTCCTGTCCCCACTTGGACATCGTGGCCTCACCGACGAAGGTAGTGATGTGCCTTCCCTCGGGAGTAAGCACCTGGACGCGGTCGTTTCCCCAGTCCGTTATGTAAAGCTCACCGTCCTTGTCAACGGCGACGTCAGTGGGTCGATTGAACTCGCCGACTCCATTCCCGGTAGAGCCAAATGCCGCCAGGAACTCCCCTTCGGCGGTAAACTTCTGCACTCGGTCGTTCCTCCAATCGGCCACGTACACGCTCCCGACACTATCGATTGTAAGACCCCAGGGCAAGTTGAACTGGCCCTCGCCATTGCCCGCCTCACCCCACTTACCGAGGTATTTCCCTTCATTGGTGAACTTCTGGACCCTGTTGTTAGCGCTATCGACCAGATAGACGTTGTCTTCTTTGTCCAGAGCGATTCCGGAGGGCTTATTTAGCTCCCCATCCCCTGAACCAGTCACGCCCCATCTGGTCAGGAATGCTCCATCCTTGTCGAATACAGACACCCGGTTGAGCCACTCGTCAGTAACATAGACGTTTTGGCGACTGTCCAGATCGATACAGGTAGGCCAAACGAGGTCTCCGTCCTCTTCGCCGGACTGGGAAAACTGGCAGACATATTCTTCGTCAAAGGTGAGTACGGTAACTCTCTTGCTGGTGGGGTTGAAGTCGCTTCCCCTATTGACCACGTATATGCGCCCGTCGGGACCCAGGGCCAGGTCCACGGCGGTCCAAAAGCCCGAGCCGAAGGGCTCCAGCCTGCCTATCGTGCGGTCATAGTGGTACGTTGCGCTCGTGAAGCCGAAGAAATGGCACACCATGTTTACATCACCTCATCACTGGGTTAACTCTAGCAGGGTGCTGAAAAAACCCTTCCGACCATCCCCATGACCCCTTCCCTTCGATAGACTCAGGACATGCCTGGCCAGGAAAGGAGAAGAAACTACATCTGAGGGACAGCCTCAGACTCCCGGCAAAGGGCTTCGCCCCTCTGCACTCCCTTTCTTTCTCAGCCTCCTAGGGACCATCGGCTGAAGCGCCGTTTACACGGCAAGAAAGTCCATCTCCTCAAAGGCGCCGCCCACTATAGCCTTGGAGTCCATCTGGAGCCACCTCTCCAGAATGGTGGCGTAGACGCTCCGAAAGTCCGTGTTGTGCTGAAGGTCGCCATCATCCTCCAGGTCCCCCGCCTTGAGCGATGGGTACTCGCCGTACAGACCGCCTCTCACATGATCGCCGATCACCCAGCAGATACCGCCGGTGCCGTGATCGGTGCCGCCTCCATTGTCTCTCACTCTGCGGCCGAATTCAGTGTAGAGGAACACCAGCACTTCCTCTCCCCTCCCATGCTCCCGTAGGTCCCTGTAAAAGTCGGCCACAGCCCGGGAAACCTCACCAAGCAGTCTGTCGTGGATCCCGGCCTGGTTTGCGTGAGTGTCAAAGCCCGTTCCCGTGGTGTACAGTATCCTGGTTCCAAGCTCAGCGAAGTGGACCTGGGCGATCCCCTTCACCCCCTGGCTCAAGGGGTCGCTCCCATATTCTACCGTAGAGGAGTACCTGGCCGGGGCCTCCTTTAGAATATCGGCGCCTTTCAGCGCGGATCGCCCGGTCTCCCAAATATAGTCCGTCACAGGACCTACGCCTATCGCCGGAGCGTACATACGGGAGAATATCTCTAAGGCCTCACTTCGCTTCTTCTCCTCCTCCATTCCAGTCAGGAGCCCGTAGGTCTCCAGGTTGCCGACAGAGGCCACGGGCACCCCGGGTGCCACCAGCGCCCGGGGCAGACCCCTCCCGAAATTCACGCCCGTCAACACGTTTTCCGCTCTGGGGTCCATCTCGCGAATGGCTCGCCCCAGCCACCCTTCGGTGCTCACTTTGTCCGCCTCGCATGTGTGCCATATGTCCATGGAGCGGAAGTGGGAGCGGCTGGGGTTAGGGTATCCCACGCCCTGGATCACCGCCACCTTCCCCTCATCGTACATCTCCTTCAGCTCTATCAGGTTATGATGGAAACCCAGCTCGTCGTTTATCGGTAACACCTGCTCCTCGGGTATGGCCAAGTTCGGCCGGTAATCATAGTACAATGGGTTGCTGTACGGAACGATGCTGTTGAGCGCATCGTTACCGCCGGCCAGCGTCAATACCACCAGGACCCGTTCCCTCTCACCAGATGCCATGCCTAACTCTCCCTCCCCGCCTCAAGCGTACTGGTATTCAGCGGTGGCAGCTATCAATTGCAGCATCTCTACCACCCTCTCCCGGAAGGCGGTCCGCTCCTCCTCGCCGGCCCTGTTCAGCGCACCGCCGCTCTCTACATGCTGGACCATGAGGTCCTTCGTCCTTTCGTTGACTTCCACCGGACCTATCAAGTCCAGACAGCCATCCACAAACTCCTTTGGGGACATCTCGGACGTACCGTCACTCATCCTGTCCAGGATCAATCTGATCCCCGGCAGGTCCTGATTGCCGACCTGGTCGGCGACAAAGTTGATCCTCTCTACCAGGGTCCCGCTATCTATCCACTCCCGGCCGGTGTGCCAGCCCTCGACGCTGGGAGGATCGAGCAGGGACTGTCCCATGTAGATGGTCTCCGTGGTTATGGGATTGAGGCCTGGCTTGATCTCTGTGTGGTCCTTCACCAGCCGCATTGTGCCTACGACCACCTCGGTGGGGCTCTTCACCTTCGCGAATCGGGCACTCTTGAAAAAGTTCGACTTGAACAGGGTGCGTAGAGTAGGCCGAATCTCGTAATTGTTCTCTGTGAACGCCCTCTCCAGTATCCTAATGGCTTCCATGTCTCCGGGAGACGTATCCTTCCAGGTAGGCACGGGGGGCTCATCGGCCACGAAGAAATTGTACAGGTGCCGGGCCACGAACCTGGCGGTGGCGGGCTGGCTCACTAGTATGTCAACGATGTCCTCGCCGTTCCAATGTCCCGTCTGGCCCAGGAAGGTCTTTTCACCGAAGTCATGGTCCGTCAGGTCATACCGGAACCGCCAGTGACTCCGGCCGTAGGGCCAGACCGGGGGGGTCGGCTCCAGGTTCCAGCCGGTAAAGGCGCGGGAGCAGGCCTTTACGTCATCCTCCGTGTAATTGAGCTGCCCGTCCATGCCCACTCCCATTGAGAACAGCTCCAGAAGCTCCCTTCCATAGTTCTCATTGACGGAGCCCTTGTGATTCTCCGTGTTGTCCAAAAAGAAGATCATGGCGGGGAGCTTTGACAGCTCCAGCAACAAACGTCTGAAGTTGCCCAGGCCATACCGGCGGAACATGTCAATGTTGTCGGACATGTTCAGTCCACTAGTAACCTTGGTCTGGGCCGTGCACAGAACTCCGTGCCAGAAAAGGGCAATCTTCTCCTCGAGGGGCCGCCTGGTGTTTAGCATCCTGTACACCCACACCTGCTGGCTGGACTGGGTCAGCTCCAGTTGGGCGTATTCCGGCAGGTACCGAGCCATGAGATCCAGCTCCACGTCGGGCTGGGCCTCGGTATCCAGCAGCTCTTCCACCGTTGCGTCGTATCCCTTGGAAACGTAATCCTCCAGCTCGTCACGGGGCGCTCCGAACGCGGCACGGCGGATGAGGTGGGCCATCAAGGCGACGTCGTCACTCATTCGCGCTCCCTTCACCTTAGCCTAAGACTACCGGTAACCTCATACCCTACAAGATCGTGGGTTTGTTGATGCAGCCCCCGGCATGGATTAGTGGGTCTCCCTGTCTCTTCCGATTAGGGCTTTGTAGTGGACATCTTCTAGAGGACGGCCAGGTCTTCATCGAGCCAGTCGGTGATGAACATCCCGCCGGGAGAGTGGGTGATCATCAGCGGCGGCTTACATTTCATGGCCACTGCCTGGGGCGTAACACCACATGCCCAGAACACGGGCACGTCCCCTTCCCGCATCTCCGTTGGGTCGCCGAAATCAGGCCGACTGATATCCACGACACCAATAGCAGCCGGGTCTCCTATGTGTACGGGCGCCCCGTGAACAGCCGGGAACCGGGAGGTGACCTGCGCAGCTCGCACCACCTGGCTCTGGGGAACGGGTCGCATACTCACGACCATGGGCCCCGAAAAGACCCCTGCCGGGGACGTTTGGATGTTCGTGATGTACATGGAGATGTTTGTTCCCTGCTCCAGGTAGCGCAAGGGAATCCCCGACTTGAGGAGCGCTCTTTCGAAGGAGAAACTGCAGCCCAAGAGGAAGGACACCAGGTCATCCCTCCACAGGGCGCTGATGTTTTCCTCTTCACCCACCATCTGCCCGCTCTTGTAAACGCGGTACCCGGGCACGTCCACGCGCAGGTCCGCTCCCGGCGCCGAACGCTTGGGCTCGAAATTTCCCGGCTCCAGCACCTCCAGAACAGGACAGGGCTTGGGGTTCCGCTGGCAGAACAAGAGAAAGTCGAAGGCCAGATCCCTGGGAAGTATCACCAGGTTGGCCTGAACGTGTCCAGGCGCCAGCCCTCCGGTTACCCCGCTCCATTCTCCGGACCGGATAAGGGCCCTTATCTTCGCTGGCGTCCGAGGCAGTGCGCTGGTACTGGTACCCAAGGCCAGTCGCTCCTCCAATTTCCGAACACAGACCAAACCATCTTAGCGACGTCGCTTGAGCCATCATATCTCCGAACGGACAGTAGGTCAATCGCCTTCGCCTGGCGGGAGGAGCAGAGGAATAGGCACCGTCCCAAGCCTACGCCTCTGCCACCAGTGCCGTTCTCCATACAACAAAGGAGAAGAGGCAACGAGGCTTCGTCCACAGCCTCTGTCCATCTCGAAGCATCCTTTGATATACTAGTCGTGTGTCTGCCAAATGGGTTTACAATACGTCAGCGCTCGACGTGGCCCCCCGGTCTGCCTCCTCTCCCTATGGGAGAGGATTGAGGTGAGGGTGAGACCGGGGTTCGCGGGGAGGACCTCCTCATATCAGCATTGTAATGCTATATACGAGACACTAGACTAGATCAGTACACCCTGAAAGTGCCTATGACCAGGACGGGTCATGTATCAAGTGCTGATATTTACGGATAAGGGGAACGGACCGAGCACTCTACCCTGGGCCGTCGATGCCGAGGGGCTGGGATTCGTTATCGACGCCGAGCTGGAGTTGGACGGGTCCGGTAACGGCAAGAGGAACGTCCAAGCGGACGCCGCTTTGCTCGACTTAGACTCAGTCACCAATAACAGGGCTCAACGGCTTGCTTCCCTTTGCGTCAGGCTGGGCCTCCCAGTAATCGGCGTTGTGTCCGGAGAGAACCGTAACAATTATGACCCATCCCTGAGCCTCGACGACTTCATCCTACAGCCGTTCCGTCCTGGAGAGCTGCTGATGCGAGTCAGCCAGGTGGTTTCCAGAGCGAACGGGGCCCACAGCCGCACGGTTATCGCTATTGGCGACCTTATGATAGACGTGGAACGCTACGAGGTACGGCTGGCCGGCGAAAGAGTGCTGCTGACATACAAGGAGTACCAGCTGTTGGTACTGCTGGCCTCCAATGAGGGCAAGGGATACACGAGAGAGAGCCTCCTGAACCAGGTGTGGGGCTATGACTACCTGGGGGGGACTCGGACGGTGGACGTACATATACGCCGGCTGAGGTCCAAGATCGAGGGCGCTGGGAACTCTTACATAGAGACTATCTGGAACGTGGGATACCGGTTCAAGTCGCGTGGTTAAGTCTGCCGAGGACGCATCTGGGACTCGGGATTTCGATTGACACACCCTATATCCGCCCGTATAATACCTTTGAACTAGCCACGGTTACCGACCGTACCAAGGAGCGAGGAGGTCTGGGTGTCCGACGTACGGCTTGCCGAAGGTGAGACCTTCGAAAGCCTCCTCAAGAGGTTCAACAAGAGAGTACAGCAGGACGGCATTCTCTCCGAGATCAGGCGGAGACAACACTTCGAGTCGCCTACTGTAAGACGCAAGAAAAAGGCTGCCGCAAAGCGCCGTAAGAGCAGGCGTAACAGCTAGCCGGCGTGCCACGGTTGAACCGTCTACGTCGCCATCCGAACGAGCCCTCGGCGCTGCACTTGGACTGCCCCCTTCCACACCCAAGGCCGCCATTTACGAATCATGCGCGCACCTGGTGTACGACCCACCGTAGCTTCCCTCTGGAAGAGCACCCATGCGCTTTGGCGTAGTTGTCTTCCCGGGCACCTGGAGTGACGTAGACTGTGCTCATGTCCTGAGAGACGTGCTCGGCCAGGACGTTGAGTACCTATGGCACAATGAATCCTCCGACCTATACCGTCGCTACGACTGCGTCGTGCTTCCCGGAGGCTTTTCCTACGGGGACTATTTGAGGGCCGGGGCCATCGCCCGCTTCTCCCCCGTTATGTCGGCGATTGAGGATTTTGCCTCTCGTGGTGGACGCGTAGTGGGCATCTGCAACGGCTTCCAGATACTGTGCGAGGCGGGACTCTTGCCAGGAGTCCTCATGCGCAACACACACCTGGAATACCGCTGCCAATGGACGCATCTCCGGGTGGAGAACACAGGCACTCCCTTCACAACTTCATGCGGCCCTAAGCAGGTCCTTCGGATACCGATATCACATGGAGAGGGTAATTACTACGCCGACGAGGAGGTCCTCCAGGAATTGGAGGAGCACGGCCAGGTGGCGTTCCGCTATGTCACGCCCGGAGGAGAGGCCAACCGAGAGGCCAATCCCAACGGGTCCAGCGCCAACATAGCCGGGATCGTGAACAGAGAGGGAAACATCCTGGGCATGATGCCCCACCCGGAACGGTGCTGCGAAGCGATCCTGGGAGGGACCGACGGCTCACTGATCTTTCAGTCTATAATCGACTCCGCGTAGAGGGGACGGGGATAACCGATGCCCGTGGCCAAAGAAATCCTGGACGAAATAGCCCTCAGCGAAGGGGAGTACGGCCGGATCGTCGAAGGACTGGACCGGGAGCCCAACCCGCTGGAGCTGGGTATGTTCGGGGCCCTCTGGAGCGAGCACTGCGGCTACAAGCACTCCGGACCGCTGCTTGGGCTGCTGCCTTCGGCCAGCCCAAGGGTGCTCTTCCCGCCGGGCCAGGAGAACGCCGGCGCCGTGGATATAGGCGGCGGCCTTGCCGTGGTGTTCAAGATCGAGTCCCACAACCATCCCTCGGCAGTGGAGCCTTTCCAGGGCGCTGCCACGGGAGTGGGCGGCATAGTCCGAGACATAATGGCCATGGGCGCGAGGCCGATAGCTCTGCTGAACTCCCTCCGCTTCGGCCCCCTGGACGACCCCCGCAACCGCCACCTCTTTAACGGTGTCGTGGGTGGAATCTCCTGGTACGGAAACTGTATCGGCGTCCCCGACGTCGGGGGAGAGATCACGTTCTCTCCGGCATACTCACAGAATCCGCTTGTCAACGCCCTTTGCGTGGGGATCATCGAAAAGGAGCGACTGGTCCTATCGTCGCTGGGCTCCGAGGGGAACGTGCTCCTTCTGGCGGGCGCCGATACCGGCAGGGACGGCATACACGGAGCTTCTGGCCTCGCTTCCCGGACCTTCGAGGATGAAAGGGAGATGAGGCCCACGGTACAGGTCGGGAATCCCTTCCTGGAGAAGCTATTGATAGAAGCCTGCCTCGAGGCCGCGGCTTCCGGCTTGCTGGAGGGAATGCAGGACTTGGGGGCCGCCGGCCTCACCTCAGCGGCGGTGGAGGCCGCTGCCCGGAGTCACGCCGGCATCGAGCTCGACGTATCCAAAGTACATCGCAGGGAGTCCCTCATGGGCCCCTACGAGGTAATGCTCTCAGAGAGCCAGGAGCGTATGCTCCTCGTCGTCAGGCCCGATCGTAAGACCCAGGTCCAGGCCCTCTTCCGAAATTGGGAGATTCCATGCATGGAGATCGGAAGAGTTACCTCCACTCAAGAGGCACGGGTCTACGATGGGGCGGAGCTGGTGGGGCAGCCCTCGATAGATCTGCTCACGGCACCTCCTCGATACCGGTTGGAGGGAGTCGAGCCGAACCGCCAGAAGGAGCTCCAAGGCTACCCATTAGCGAGCCTTCCGCTGCCAGAGGACAGCCCTGCCGAAGTGCTGCTAACTCTCCTCGCATCGCCAAACATTTGCAGCAAGGAGCCCGTATACCGTCAGTACGACCATCAGGTGCAGACGAACACTGTGTCTGCGCCCGGCGGCGACGCCGCGGTCCTGCGGATCAAGGGCACTCCCAAGGGCATAGCCCTGTGCACCGACGGCAACGGCCGGCTCTGCTACTTGGACCCTTACCAGGGAGGTGCGATTGCCGTCGCGGAAGCCTGCCGCAATATCTCCTGTACGGGGGCTCAGCCGATCGCCTTGACTGACTGCCTTAACTTCGGCAACCCCGAGCATCCCGAGATATACTACCAGCTGGAACAATGTATCCGCGGCATGGCCGAGGCTTGCCGCGCCCTGGGAGTACCCGTGGTCAGCGGAAACGTCAGCCTGTACAACGAGACCCACGGAAGGCCAATATTTCCAACACCGGTGGTGGGTGCACTCGGCCTGCTGGAGGATGTGTCCCGCAACGTCACCCATGCGTTCAAGGGCCCGGGGGAGTCGGTTGTGCTCCTGGGGGCTGACGCCCTGAGAGGCAACCCACAAGACTTCTCGGGCAGCGAGTACCTCGAGGCTATCCATAGCCTGGTTGCCGGAAAGCCCACCATTAACCTGGCCCTTGAGGCCTTGGTCCAGCAGCTTTGCCGCCGCGCTATTCTCGAAGGCATGGTCTCCGCGGCCCACGATTGCTCCGAAGGGGGACTGGCCGTGACTCTAGTCGAAAGCTGCATGGCAGAAGGCGTTGGGTTCCGAGGGAATCTGGGTGTGGAGGGTAGGTGGGACGCCGCTCTATTCGGCGAGTCCCAATCCAGGGTGATCGTGTCCCTCCCGGAGGAGCGTGTGGGCAATCTGCTCACTCTCGCCGCTCAGCTAAGCGTACCGGCGACGGTCCTCGGCAACACCACTTCCGATCCGCGATTCATCATTGACGGCTACGTTGACCTGGGACTGGACGAACTGGCTGGAGCGTGGAGGTGCGGGCTCGATCCATCCCCCCAATAACTGGTTTATAATTGGCCATGGCACCGTCTTCCTCGACTTCGGCGGATCGAGTATAATTTTTCTGACACCCACGACCCACTCTCGGAGAAATCGCATTAGGCCTTTAGCATGTCATTCCGATTAATGCGACGGCTTTCGGAGTGTCGTCTGAGGCGGCTCCGCCCTTTTATTCGTGGCGGGGCCGGAGGTGTATTGCCAGCGGGGTAGACAGGGCGGTGGTTCGACGCGCTCACCATGAGCGGCGAAGTATTTCACCGTGAGCAAAGAGCTATCTCCCTCCTCTCTGCGCCGACCGCAAACCCGCGTTGGAACGTCTGGGGTAGGCACGATTTACGCTAATAAGGCCCAACAGGAGAGTCGATAATGAGGGTAATTTTTCTTCAGGATGTTGTGAACCTGGCTCACGCCGGCGATGTGAAGAGCGTTGCCGACGGATACGCCCGGAACTATCTCATACCGAAAAAGCTGGCTACTGTGGCTACCGCAGAAGAAATGAAACGTGTCGAGCGGATCAAGCAAGCTGGGAACGAACGGCGTATCCGCGAATCGCAGGTCCTGGAGGAGCTGGCCGCCCTTCTAGAAGGGCAAGCCATCTCTGTGTCGGCCCGGGCTACTCCCGCCGGCCAGTTCTACGGGGCTATAACTCCCACCCGGATAGCTGATGAGCTCTCGAATGTCATCGGAAGGGAGATAGATCGGAAGCTGATAGAGACGATCCAGCCGGTCAAGGAACCGGGTGAGTATCAAGTAGTCTTACACTTGTCGCCGAACATCCAGGCCACGATCACGGTCACCGCCGAAGCAGAGGGATAAGGCCTGTGTACGCTGAAAAGCTGTTACCCCACGACATCGAGGCCGAAGAGGCGGTGATCGGCTCCCTTCTCCTGGATGGGGAGGCCCTCTTGAAGGTCGCCTCGTTCCTGAAGGCCGACGACTTCTACCGGGAGAAGAACCGGCTTTGCTACGAGGCATGTCTGGCCCTTTTCAGACGCAGCGAGGCCATCAACCAAGTGACTGTGACCCACGAGTTGGCCCTCCAAGAGCGGCATGACCAGGTGGGCGGCACGGCCTATCTCAGCCATCTGGTGTCCACGGTTCCCACCCCTACACACATCGAGCATTACGGCAAGATAGTCAACCGGACCGCCAGCATGCGTACCCTGATCGACGCGGCCTCCAAAATATCCGGCATAGGCTACGAGGGCACCGACGACGTGGACGCGACCCTCAGCGCCGCCGAGGATATCCTTTTCCGGGTGCGCGCCGGCAGGCCCACTCGAGATTTCGTGCCCGTTCGAGAGATCTTCGACCAGTACCTCCAGGAACAAGCCGCCCTCGACGAACCCGAGGGGCGCCTGGGCGGGCCCATCATGACTAACTTCGACGCCATGGACGAGCTTCTTGGCGGCCTCCACCGGTCGGATATGGTGGTGCTGGCCGCGAGGCCCAGCCTCGGGAAGAGCTCGCTGGCTATTAACCTGGCTTTGAACGCCGCTAAGAACGGCGGCGTGGTGGGCATGTTCAGCCTTGAGATGAGCCGTGAGCAGCTGGCCCTGAGAATGCTGGCCGGCGAAGCGGAGGTGGATGCCCACCGGCTGCGCCTGGGCCTTTACACCGAGGCTCAGGAGCGGCGCATCATTGACTCGATCGGCTCCCTCTCGGAAATGCCCATCTACATAGATGACACCGCCCTGCAGGGCATAGTCGAGATGAGAAGCAAGGCCCGGCGATTGTATATGGAGCGTGGCCTTGACTTCCTCGTCGTGGACTACATGCAGCTCATTCAGGGCGGCGGCCAAGGTAGAGGAGACAACAGGGTCCAGGAGATAAGCGAGATCACCCGCTCCATCAAGGGGATGGCCCGGGACCTGAACGTGCCCGTCCTGGCCGTCTCACAGCTTAGCAGAGCGGTAGAGATGCGGACTTCCCACCGCCCTCAGCTCTCGGACCTGCGGGAAAGCGGCAGCATCGAGCAGGACGCCGACGTGGTCATGTTCATCTACCGCGACGACGTCTACTTCACCGAGGAAGAATGGGACAGCAAATACCCGGATAGACAGTATCCGAGGAATATCGCGGAGATCATCGTGGCGAAACACCGCCATGGCCCGGTGGGCAGCTTCAGGCTACTGTTCCGCGATAACCTGGTCCGCTTTGACCCCTATCTGCTAGAACAGGACCCGTCTCCGCGATGAAATTCGCCGGCTTCCCACGGGGCTCGCGATATACGCCAGTGCCCAACCCCCTGTTCGGCCCCCTTCTCGAAGTAATAGATGATCCGGCGGAGCTCAAGTGCACACTGCGGATGCTCTGGCTCCTCCACTCCAAGGGCCAGCGCAAACGGGGGTACCTCCGGTTCGTCACATTGAAAGAGCTACTTTCCGACCGGGTTCTTCTTGCAGGACTGAATGGCCTGGAAGCTACCCCAAAGGAGGCCATACACCGAGGGATCAAGCGAGGACTGGAGAGGGGGACCTTGCTGGCCCTCGAGCTTGAGGCGAATGGGGCAGTAGAAGAGATGTTGTTCCTCAATGATGAGGCAGGCCGTAGGGCGGTGGAAAGAATAGAAAAGAGCGGGATAGATTCCAAGACGGCTGTGCGGAGAGAAGGGATTGTGGGCGAACCGCCGGACCCTACGCCGAATATCTTTACCCTGTACGAGGAGAACATCGGGATGCTCACCCCTATTGTGGCGGACCAGATGAAGGAGGCAGAGCGAAGCTACCCTTGGCCTTGGGTCCAGGAAGCTTTCAAGATAGCGGTGAGCCGCAACGCCCGGAACTGGCGATACATAGAGGCGACATTGCGTCGGTGGGCCACGGAGGGAAAGGACGATGGAGGGTCTGGGAGACATTCTGAAAAGGCTGCCAGCACGGAGGACCTCATGGAGTATCTCCGAAAACGGGGACGGCTACCAGGAGCGGGCTGACAACGAGCGCGTGTGCCCCATCTGCGAGGGGAAGGGCTGGCTGAGGCGCCGCGTCCCGGTGGGCCACCCCGACTTCGGCGAGGTTGTACCGTGTGGCTGTCTTCACTCAGATGCCCAGGAAAAGAGGGCGTCTCGCCTTCAGCAGTACAGCAATCTGGGACCTCTGAGCCGCATTAGCTTTGCCGACACAACGCCCGGCGGCCGGTCGCCCGACCCAGAGAGCAAGCGGCTGTTCGGTGCAGCCCTGGAGGCCGCCGTCCGGTTCGCTGAAGAGCCCATGGGGTGGATGGCGCTTACAGGTCCAAGCGGATCCGGTAAGACCCATCTGGCGGCGGGTATCGCCAACCGCTGTATCGAGCGGGGGCAGACAGTCTTCTTCATGTTCGTGCCCGACTTCCTGGACCATCTGAGAAGCACCTACTCACCGGAAAGCTCCGTGCCCTACGACGAGCTGTTCCAGCAGGTACGCAACGCTCCTGTGCTGGTGCTGGATGACCTCGGCGCCCACAGCAGTACATCCTGGGCCCAGGAGAAGCTACTCCAGATCTTCAACCACCGTTTCAACGCCCTGCTCCCCACCGTGATAACTGTTAGGGGTCCGATAGAACGTCTCGACGAGGGCGTCAAAGCCCGTATGGAGATCGAAGGAGTCTGCACCCATTATTCCCTGGGTAATCGCGACGCGGACCTTCTTCGAGAAGTGGGCGGACTCCAGGAGGACATGCTTAACCACATGACCTTCGAGAATTTCAGGGTCGACCAGGGGCTCATGGCCTCCGCAGACGAGAAAAACAGCCTGAGATTCGCTTTCGAAACAGCTAAGAGCTTCGCAGAATCCCCGAAGGGATGGCTCCTCCTCACCGGACTAAACGGCGGTGGCAAGACCCACCTGGCGGTGGCGATCATAAACGAGCGACTCAAACAGGGCCACCCCTCCTTCTTCGCCTTCGTCCCCGCCCTTCTCGATTATCTTCGGGCCACCTTCAGACCCGATAGCCTTACCGGATACGACGCGCTTTTCGAGCAGGTCAAGACCGCCCCGTTTCTCGTGCTGGACGACCTGGGATCCGAGAACAGCACGCCCTGGGCGGAGGAGAAGCTGTATCAAATTATCGTCCACCGCCACAACGCCCGGCTTCCGACCCTTATCACCACCAACCTGGAGTCTTTGAAACAGCTCGAGGATGCAAAACCCCGGATACGTTCCCGCCTCAGCGACACGCTGGTGGAATGGGCGCCGATACTCGCGCCCGACTATCGAGACCAGCGCCCATCCAGTAGGGGGGGCCAACGGTCCCAGCGGCGCTCCTAATTAACATTGACAAGGCCCTCGCCCTCCCCGTATATTCACACCACTGTGAGGGGGGGCGATATACAGCTATCCGTCCTTACCGACGGCGTGATGCGTATAGACGGCGGCGCTTTGTACGGTGCGGTTCCCAAGGTCATATGGAGCAGCTTCGACTCTGCCGACGGCCGTAACCGGGTAGCCATCGGTCTCAACTGCCTCCTCATCCGCACCCAGGGCCGGAATATCCTTGTGGATACCGGGGTGGGCAACAAGCACCCCGCCAACCGGCGGAATATCCTCGCGATGAAGGCCGGGAAGCTCGTTAGCGATCTCAAGGCCCAGGGTCTACGAGTGGACGATATCGACACCGTTGTCCTGACCCATCTCCATTTCGACCACGCAGGGGGCTGTACCCGCCAGGTGCAGGGTGACAACATTCTCGTCACCTTCCCCAAAGCGACCTACCTGATCCAAAAGCAAGAGTGGGTAGACGCGAACCATCCCTCGGAACGGAGTCGCCATTCCTATATCCCTGAGGACTTCCTCCCGCTGGAGGAGTCCAATCAGCTGGAGCTAATCGACGGAGACACTGAGATAGCTCCCAATGTGTGGCTGAAGGTCACGGGGGGGCACACCACCGCCCACCAAATGGCGTCGATCGAGATGGACGGTCAGAGGGTGGCCTACTTCGGCGATGTGTTGCCCACGCCCCACCATCTGCCGCTGCACTATATCCCCTCATTTGACGTGCACCCTTCAGATACCCTGGAGTTCAAGCGGCGGGTCCTCGCTCAAGCTGAAGAGGAGCATTGGCTTCTCTTGTTCTGCCATGGAGTTGGAACGAGGTCGGGATATCTGGTAAGACGGGATGGGAAGATCGCTCTGGATCCGCTGGAACTGTAGCGACAGGTCTTCTGCCGTGCCGAGATCGCTAGCCAGTGCGCGACCACAACGCTCGGAGGTTCATAGAACCGGGTTTGTATATGGGTTTGACGGGAAGCGACCGGGTGCCCGATAGCGCGAGGTACAGTCTAAATGAATCAAAAGGCAGGCTGCGTATTCTGTCAGATCGCCGCCGACAAGTCGCCGGCCAAGGTTAGATATGAAGACGACGAGATAATCGTCATTGATAACCTGCTGGATTGGGCGCCGGTTATGCTCTTGGTGATGCCGAAGGCACATATGACCCAGGGAGAGCTGTGGAGCAATGGTTCCATCGCCAGAGTAGGGCAGGTAGCGATTCAGATGGGGGCGCAGTTCTGCCCTGGCGGCTATCGCCTACTGTCCAATTTGGGCCACGATGGCATGCAGAGTCAGGAGCACGGCCACCTGCACGTAATCGGCGGTAGATTTCTGGGGCGCTATGTCTGAACCGCGGACGAGATCCATCGGAGGCACCTTATGACATTAGAAAAAGGGGATGAGACCGGCCAGGCGGTTATTTACGAGAAGGTAGATCAGGTGGTCGTCATTACCCTCAACCGCCCGGAGTCGCTCAACGCCATCAACCGCCAGCTAAATGCGGAGTTGAACGAGGCGATAACGCGATTCGACGGGGATGAACAGGCCCGGGTCGCCATCATCACTGGGGCGGGACGGGCCTTTTGCGCGGGCCGCGACCTGAAAGAGAGAGCGGAAGATAACGCAGCAGGTAAGGTACCAACGGCCGCGGACAGCATGACGCCGGAAAACCCCTATATGTGGTCCCAGACGTGGAAGCCCCTCATTGCTGCAATTAACGGCTACGCTCTGGCGGGCGGATGGTCCATCGCCCAGATGTGTGACCTGCGTCTGGCGGCCGAAGACGCACGCCTGGGCATTACCGAGTCGCGGGTGGGCCTGCTCCCACCCTTCGCCGTTACCTTGCCCAGGCTGATTCCCATGGCGGCGGTAATGGAGCTGATCCTTACCGGCGAGCCAGCTACAGCCCAGAGGGCCTATCAGTTCGGGTTCGTCAACAGGGTCGTGGCGAAGGACCGGCTTCTGGAGGAGGCTATGGCGCTGGCCCAGAAAATCGCAGCCAACGCTCCCCTTTCCAACCGGTATTTCAAAGAGTTGGCCTACCGAGGTCTGGACATGTCCACCCCAGGAATCGCATCTCTCACATACCAGATGTATGAGCGATTGCTTCTCAGCGAGGACTCCAGAGAAGGACCCCTTGCCTTCGCCGAGAAGCGCTCACCCCAGTGGAAAGGCAGGTAACGCCGAGGGGCCGCACTCTAAACGAGCCCGCTTTGCTTCGGCCCTGGAACCCGTGGGGCGGGGGGAGATGCTCGAGACCATCCTGTCCGGTAGGCTGAACTATCTGGCATACAGGACGCTGAGGCTGGCACTATTATTCCTCGGCACCCTTGCATTCATTTTCGTCCTCGTATACATTCTTACGTTAACGGTGCCGGAGACGAACAAGTTGATCGCAAGACGCTTTATTTTCTTCCCAGAAAAACAGCTCGTGGGCAATCCATCCCACTGGGGCCTCAGCTTCGAGGAGGTGGTTTTCCCCGCCAGCGACGGCGTCAAGCTGCACGGCTGGTACGTCCAAGGGAACAGCGACGTCACGTGGATATGGTTCCACGGCAACGCGGGGAACATCAGCCACAGGCTTGAGGACCTCATGCTCCTCAACAGCCACCTCGGAGTGAACATACTCTTGTTCGATTACCGGGGCTACGGCCGCAGTGAGGGGAAGGTCTCCGAGAAGGGCACCTATCGAGATGCCAGGGGAGCTCTGGACTACCTGCTGTCCCGTGATGACGTAAACCCCAGAAAGATCGTGTATTTTGGTCGCTCCCTTGGAGCAGCCGTGGCGGTTGAGCTGGCAACCCAGCACCAACCCCATGGTCTCATCCTTGAATCCGCGTTCAGCTCGGTGAAAGACATGGCCAAAGCGAAGTACCCATTTTTGCCGCTGTTTTTGCTTGTCCGGACCAAATACGATTCCATTTCAAAAATCGGGACCGTGTCGTCCCCCATCCTCATCGTTCACGGCGAGAAAGACGAAATAGTGCCCATGAGCCAGGGCCGGAGACTCTACGATGCCGCTAAGAGCCCGAAGACGTTCTACGAAGTCTCTGGCGCCACCCACAACGAGACCTCCGCGAGGGGCGGCGAGCCCTATTTCGCGGCCCTGGCGGAATTCCTACAATCGCTTGCCCGTTAGGACCTCTTGATCCGGGAAGCTCGTGGCTAGTCCCTAAAGTAATGGTCGCTTTTCTGTCACCCTGAGCCGGAGGCGAAGGGTCTGGGGAGGTGGCAGATCCATCCTGTGAACCCCGCGGCGCCACCAGATTCTTCGCTTCGCTGCTCTGAAAATAAGCCCTCGTCCTTCGACTGGCTCAGGATGAGCGGGCAGAGACCATCCCTTACCGGTCATGGTGAGCTCGTCGAACCATGGGGAAATGCAACTCATATTTCATCTGTCGGTGGCGCCCCACCAGGGCGTGATAACTCAGAAAGACAGGTTTAACGGGACTAACCGCTAGTTCTTAATCCCCGAGGAGCGTCCCCAATATATCCATAGCGGCTCGCTTGTCCAGAGGGTAGTTATTGTTCCCGCACTTGGGCGACTGTATGCAGCTGGGACAGCCGCTGACACAAGGGCATTCCGACACAATTTTCAGAGTGGTCCGCCATAGGTCCTCGATAATCTGGTACCCCCTCTCGGCTATGCCAATGCCCCCGGGATGGCCGTCGTATATGAATACCTGGGGTCTGCCGGTGTCGGGGTGGAGCGGTGTGGAAACCCCGCCAATATCGTTGCGGTCACAGAGAGCGAAAAGAGGCAGAACTCCGATGGCGGCGTGCTCCGCGGCGTGGAGGCCCCCGGCTAGGTCCAATCGGGTCCCCTTGGCCCGGTCGAGGACCGGCTGGGGAATGTCGAACCAGAGGGCTACCGTGTTGAAGCGTTGGCTGGGAAGGTCCAGGTACTCCTCGCCGATAACTTCCTCGGTATAGGGCTTTCGCTTCTTGAAGCCCAGCACCTGTGTGGTGACCTCGACGTCCCCCAGGAACGTGTTCACTCCTCCGGCCGTACGGGACCGGCGGACACCGCGAATTCGGATGTCCGTGTAGTCTTTCGCCTGAGTATAGTAAGGGACGCTGCTTGGTCTGACGTAGGCAGTCCGGGATCCCAGGTCCAGCCGGTCCACCACGTACGGATCGCCCTTGTGCAGGTAGACGGCCCCCGGGTGCAGCTGAAAGAAGGCCGCCGACTCTTCGACGGTTTCGAGAATGGCTCCCGTCTCGTCTTCGACCACGAGATAGCTATGCGGCGAAGTAGAGCGAATATTGACCCCCTCCGCCGGATAGGCAAGGGTGGTGGTAAGGTACCACTTGTCCCCCGATCTTCTCAGGAGGCCCCTGACCTCCAAGGCGTCCAGGTGCTCGGCCAGGCCAGCGCCGAAGACACTCTGGTCCTCGAGAGCCAGAGGGGACTCGTAGGCAGCGCACAGGAGCTGGGGCTCCAGTATGTGGGGGTTTTCGGGAGAGATGAGGGCGCTCTCCACGGGCTTGTCGAAGAATGACCGTGGATTATTCATGAGATACTGGTCAAGGGGGTTGCCCTGGCCCACCAGGATGGACAGGGACTCCTCGCCCCTCCGGCCACTTCTGCCGGCCTGCTGCCAGGTGCTGGCGATGCTTCCGGGATAGCCGGTGATTACGGTGGCATCCAGGCTGCCCACGTCGATGCCCAGCTCCAAGGCGTTGGTCGTGGCCACACCCACAAGCTCACCCTGGAACAAGGCCCGCTCAATCCGCCTTCTGTCTTCGGGCAGGTAGCTGGCGCGGTACGGACTTATTTTGGAGGCCAACTCCGGCGAGCTCTCCTCAAGCTGCCCCCTTGCATAAAGATACACGAGCTCCGCAACCCGCCGTGTCCTGACAAAAGTAATGGTCCGGATATCCTGACTAACTAGCTCGGAGAACAGAGCCGAAGCCTCAGAGTTAGCGCTACGCCGCGTGGACTTGGCCTCGTCCACTAGCGGAGGATTCCAGAAGGCAAACCTCTTGGCCCCATGTGGAGCCCCATCTTCTGTTATCACACTGAAGTCAAGTCCCGTGAGATCGCGGGCGAGCTCTCCAGGGTTGGATATCGTGGCGGAGCAGAGTACGTACTGAGGGGAGCTTCCGTACATTCGGCAGATACGTCTCAGCCTCTTGAGAACGTTTGCTACGTGCGAGCCGAACACACCCCTGTAAAGGTGAGACTCATCCAGCACCACGTAACGAAGCCCTCGAAGGAGGCGAGACCCAGGTCTTGTGGTTGGGCAGTATCCCGAGGTGGAGCATGTCGGGGTTGGTCAGGAGTACCTGAGCGGACCTCTTGATGGAGGATCTTTCCTCATGTGGGGTATCTCCATCAAAGATGTGTGCCCGACAGGGCAGCCTGTCTGCCAGATCCCGGAGGCCCGTTAGCTGGTCCTGGGCGAGGGCCTTGGTGGGGAATATGTACAAAGCCCGGGTGGTCCGCTCAGCCAAAAGGGAATCGAGTACGGGGAGGTTGTAGCACAAACTCTTGCCGCTGGCGGCCGGGGTCGCAACGATAACATTGCCTCCACCGGCTAGAATATCCACCGCCTCGGCCTGGTGGCTGTACAGGGGCCACAAGCCTTTCGTTTCCAGAGAGCGCCGCAGGGAAGGATGAAGAGGAGCTTTCAACTCGGATGTAGACGCTTGTCTTGAGGGTATGTTCTCTATATGGACGAGTTGGTCTTTATACCAATGGACCTTTCTGATCCGGTCCAGGAACATGGAAACGCCCATGGAGTACCCTCATACACCGGAGACCAGTTCCACCTCATAGTCAAGCAGTTCAACGTCCTCACGGGTCTCCTCGATGTGGCGAACTACCTTGGAGAGGATCTCATTGGCGTGACGCCCATCGTTGCTTACACAGGAAATCCCCAGCGTGAGACGTTGCCAGAGATCGTTGTCTTCAACCTCGGCGACGGCGACGTTGAACTTGTTACGAATCCTGGAGATGATTGAATGAGCTACCTTGCGCTTCCCTTTGAGGCCTTGATTTCCGGGCACCCTGAGCCAGACGCGGCAAACCCCGACGTGCACGTTTATTCCTCCGGGACAACGAGTTCTGCCGCTGGCGGTAGGAGGAAAACTGGAATAGGAAAATGCAGGTCTAGACTAGATGGATGGAGCCGCCCCGGCTGACCTGAAACAATCATTACAGTATACCGGACGACCTTGTCTAGGCTCGAAGGGCACCTCGGTATCGACGCCGCATGTGGCGCAGACAGCCGGATGCATGACTCTGGGTTGGTCTGATCGGAAGCCGCCTGTTCGCCGGGCGGACCGGCAAGATGGGCATCTGGCAGGGTCGTGCATCAATCCACGACTTTGGTAAAACTCCTGCTCCCCAGAACTGAAGGTAAAGGCGTCGCCACATTCCCTGCATACGAGCGTCCGATCCTCGAAAGCCAACCTGAGCCTCCTAGATACCGATTACCGCTGTGGACTCCTAATGCGATAGGTGACTCGAGACGCCTCTCAGGACAACTGAGCCAAGCACCTGAAGCCGACAAAGGACGGCAGTAAGTATAGCAAAGTGTCCCCAGGTTGGCAAATATAGATGTCTGAATCTGTCACTCAACACGGCATTGACGGGGTAATCGACCACATTTAAAATGGGAGAGCTTTGCCCAACGACCGGCGGTGAGGTTTATGGCTCGATTATTCGACATGCATGTACACACGACCAGAGGAAGCGCCGACAGCGACCTCTCGCCGGAAGAGATGGTCCAGGAGGCGGAGCGGCTGGGCTTCTTTGGGCTATGCGTTACCGAGCACGGTGCACCGTGGGGTGAGCTGGAATTTCGGCGTTTCGCCGCGGGACACAGCCTGGTGCTGATAAGGGCTGTGGAGGTCGATACGGACATGGGGGACATCCTGGCCTTCGGCCTTGATGTCCCCCTCCCGGACAAAGTCCGCGCCAGCGACCTCCGGGATGAGGTGGACCGTGTGGGCGGGTTCTTGGTAACCGCCCATCCCTTTCGGGACCTCTTCACCCCAGGCTCAGCACGCAAGCCCTTGCTTTACAAAGATCTTCCATCGCCTCCCGAGACCCCCCCCCGAAGAGGCCGCAAAGCACCCTGTGTTCGGTTTAATCGACGCCGTGGAGGTGGCTAACGGAGGCACTTCGGAGAGGGAAAACCTGTTCGCCCTTGCGGTGGCCCAGAAGCTTGGACTCAAAGTAACCGGAGGAAGCGATGCCCATGCACGACGGGCCGTTGGGCGCTGTGTCACGGTGTTCGACCATGAAATAGGCACCGAAGACGAGTTCATGGCGGCGCTGAGGAGGAACAGCTTCTATCCCGCCGTGCTGAACCCCAACAACCAGGCTCAGCACGGTTCCTGGCTGGCGGTACCGGAGCCATTTACAGCCGTCCAAGCATAAGCTGGTCAAAATCGGACCGGCTCCCGAAAGCTGGGCGCTGCACTCAGACACGCGTGTACCCGGCTGACTCAATCGCCTGCCCATAGTCATACTCCGACCCTGGGCGGCAGTATCCGAAAGGTCGTCCTGATAGACGCCACAGTTCTAGCGCTAGGAATCGGATGGTGCTTCCCAATATCTGCCAATTATGGCCACAACTGACGAGGTAATGGAAACTTGAGACTGAATGCTGGGAGACGCGACACGCTCCCTATCTGTGTGGCGCTGGACCTGGAGACCACGGGCCTAGACCCAGCCCAGGACACCATCATCGAGATCGGAGCGGTCAAGTTTCAAGGGCGTCAGGTTCTCGATACGTTCGAGACTCTGGTAAATCCGTACCGGGAGATTCCGACAGAGGTCCGCAGGCTGACTGGAATAGGGCAGGGACTCGTAGACAAGGCCCCACCCTTTCCGGCGCTGGCGGAGGACCTGATGGATTTTGTAGGGCCCCACCTCGTCGTCGGACATCGGATAGCCTTCGACCTCGACTTCCTATCGAGACAAGGTCTGCCCTTCGCCAACGAAGTCTTCGACACCTGGGACCTGGCTTCCATCCTGCTGCCTCACAGTACTGACTACTCCCTGCAAACCCTCGCCCGGGAGCTCGGGGCCGAGCATAGCCGGCCCCATCGAGCGCTCCCGGATGCCCAGGCTACGCGCGAGATCTTCCTCGTCATGCTGGAGAAGGCCAGCGAACTGGACCCAGCCACGGTTTCGTACATCCGCCACCTGGCTTCTCTGGCCCAGTGGCCCGAGGGTCGCATGCTCGAACAACTGGTGGGCCACGCCGTTTCAAATACCTCTCAGATGGGGCTTACGGGCGTTGATTTGGATAGCCTTGCGAAGCGCCTGGGTAGGACGGATGGAACGGTCCGGCCCACCAAGAACATGGAGCCTCTGGATGCGGAGCAGCTGGCGGGACACCTGGCTCCAGGAGGGCTGTTCTCCCGCAAGTACAGCGGTTTCGAGCATCGCCCCCAGCAAGTGGAGATGATGCGGGCCGTCGCCGGAGCGATTAACTCCGGGGAGCACATGATGGTGGAAGGCGGCACCGGCGTAGGCAAGTCCCTTGCGTATCTCTTGCCAGCAATCCTTTACTCTCTAAAAAACGGGGCACGCGTAGTGGTCTCCACGAACACCATAAACCTCCAGGAACAGCTTCTTCAGAAGGACATCCCAGCTTTGGTCAAGGTCCTGGAGGAGGACGGAGTGATACCCGCGGGCCAGTTCAGGGCCGCGTCCCTGAAAGGGCGCGCAAATTACCTCTGCCCGCGGCGCTGGAGGCGTCTGGCCGGAGGAGAGGGCCTGTCCGAGGATGAGGCCCGCCTACTGAGCAAGACCCTTATCTGGCTCCAGTACACCGCAGACGGTGACAGGAGCGAGATCAACCTTTCCTGGAAAGATTCCGGGATATGGAGCCGCATCTCCGCGGGCGATAAGGGCCAGTGTCCCGGCGTAAGGGGCGAAGGACCCTGTTTCCTCCGCGCGGCAAGGGAAAGGGCCGACGCAGCCCACATTCTAGTGGTCAACCATGCCCTGCTGCTTTCGGACCTGGCCAGGGGAGGGGGACTGCTACCCGAATATCAGCACCTGATCATAGACGAGGCCCACCACCTGGAAGAGGGGGCGACCCGGCAGCTAGGGTTTCTGGTATCCCAAGGTAGGCTGGCCGAAGAGCTGGAGACCCTCGGCCGGCTTTTGGGTGACGCACGCTCAGCCCTCATGAGATCGGGTAGCTCCAGCGTCCTGACGGAGCAGTTCGAAGCGCTGGCTGGTGACCTGGACGCCCGGTGGCCAAGGCGGACGCGTGCCAGTTGGGACAGGCTATGGGACTTGGTCGAACGGTTCATGGACCAGCACCATGAGGGTGGGGGAGACCTGTACCAACTCCGCATCGCCAGGAGCACCAGAGCTCAGCCTGGATGGTCGGAGGTGGAAATCGCTTGGGAAAACCTGGACGTCGTTCTGGCCGAGGGAGTTAAGGGGTTGGAGAGGCTACAGCACTTCCTGGACACTCTATCCCTCGCAGACCAGACTATAGACGAAGTCATCCCGGAGATAACAACCTGGCTGGAGGGACTGGGTGAGATGAGAGATCAGCTCTCGTCCTTGATCACGGCACCTGCCGAGGAAAGCCGAATCGAATGGATCGCAAGAGGGGACGACTCTTCCAATCGATCGGACATAGTCCTTCATTCAGCACCCCTTAACGTGGGGGCTGAGCTGGATGAGCGCCTGTTTTCGCGGAAACGCTCGGTAATTCTCACCAGCGCCACCTTGGCCACCCAAGGAAACTTCGATTACTTCCGCCAACGGGTGGGCGTTCCGGAAGGCGCCGAACTGGCGGTAGGCTCGCCTTTTGACTACCGTCGAGCGGCCCTGCTTCTGATACCGGAGGACATGCCTCCGCTCGACGCGTGGGACTACCAGCGGGCGATGGAGAGCATCCTGGTAGGACTCGTTAAAGCCCTCACAGGCCGAGTCATGGTGCTATACACCTCCCATGCATCTCTCAGGAGTGCGGCGAGAGCCATCCGGGGCCCGCTGGAGGCCGAGGGCATACAGGTTCTTGCCCAGGGAATCGACGGCTCACCGAGGCGAATAGTCCGAAGGTTCGCTGACAATCCTAAAGGAGTAATCCTGGGGACCAGCAGTTTCTGGGAGGGCGTAGACCTGTCTGGTGGAGTCCTGAAAGCACTGGTCATCGCGCGGATACCCTTTCATGTTCCCACCGAGCCGATCTTCGCCGCCCGGTCCTCTGAGTACGAGGACCCCTTTCACCAATACGCCATACCTCAGGCCGTGCTACGCTTTCGCCAGGGCATCGGCCGGCTGATCCGTGGAAGCGAGGACAGGGGGGCTGTCGTGATTTTAGACAAGCGGATCATCTCCAGGTCCTACGGCAGGGCTTTTCTAGATTCCGCGGGAAATTGGACCGTCAGGACAGAGCCGCTGAGCGCCATACCCGGCAGTGTGTCGGAGTGGGTACGGGAGAGAAGTTAGGGATGGTGAGATGGGCCAGTCTCTAAACCAAGACACTATCGAGCTGCCTATCCAGCAGACGTTGGATCTTGCTTCCAGCCTGGAGAGCGGGCAGGCCCATCGCTGGGGCCGTGAGAAGGAACAGAGCGCCGCGCCGCCGGGTCGATGGCACTGGGGTGTGATAGAGGACAACGTCGTGAAGATTAGAGCACGCAGTGGCAGCCAAAGGACTGGCCCCACGTCCGACGGCCCCGTCCTGCAAGTCCGCTCCGCTCCCCCCAGAGATTCCGGTTACCTCAACCGGGTCCTCAGGAGCTATTTTAGGCTGGATGACGACATAGAGGCCATCTATGAGGACATAACCAGAGACCCCCGGGTAGCCGGTATGGTGCTCGAGTACCGGGGTCTCAGGCTTCTAAGGATCGAGCCGTGGGAGTGTCTGATATCATTCATCTGTTCCGCTAACTCCAATCTCCCCCGTATACACGCCAACGTGGAGTCGATCTCGGAGCGTTTCGGCCACCCTCTGGCCCTCGACGGCCAAATCCGGTATACCTTTCCCCATCCGGAGCAGCTGGCGAGAGCCGGTGAGTCGGCTTTACGTGACCTGGGGCTGGGATTCAGGGCCCCCTACGTAGCCGAGACTGCCAAGGTTGTCGCCGGAGGGGGCCTGGATTTGGAATCCCTGCGTCTGCTATCTTACGTGGAGGCCAAGGAGCGGCTCATGGAGCTTCCAGGAGTCGGGCCGAAGATAGCTGACTGCGTGCTCCTGCATTCGCTGGACAAACTGGAGGCTTTCCCCGTAGACGTCTGGATCCGGAGAGCTCTATCGGAATGGTATTTCCCTGGAGAGAAGCCTCCTCCCGACAGGATATTGGCGGCGTGGGCCCAGGAACATTTCGGCCGCTACGCCGGATACGCACAGCTGTATCTTTTTCATGGGCGGAGGCTCCACAAGACGTAGCAGGCCGCGGAAGAAAGGGAGTGCAGAGGGGCGAAGCCCCTTTGCCGGGAGTCTGAGGGTGTCCCTCAGATGTAAATTCTTCCCCTTCCTGGCCAGGCATGTGCTGAGTTTATCGGAGGAAAGGGGGTCAGGGGGATGGTCGGAAGGGTTTTTCAGCAGCCTGCTAGAACATAGAGGCGCCTGGCGCCAATCAGTTATACGAAAGATCATCGTTCAAGGAGACGATCGTCATGGTGGAGGATAAGAAGCCGATCATCGCTATAACCATGGGAGACCCTTGCGGGATCGGTCCCGAGGTCATAGCCAAAGCCCTGGCCTCCAGTGAGGTGTACTCCTCCTGTCACCCGGTGGTCATAGGAAGCGTCCGGTCGATGGAGCAGGCGGTGAAAGTCACAGAGACACCGCTGGGAGTGGAAGAGGTGGAATCGCCTCTGGAAGCAGGACGGTCACCAGAGCTCATCAACGTCATCGACATGCACAACCTCGAGGCTGAAGATGTAACCGTAGGGAAGGTTTCCCCCACCTGTGGAAGGGCGGCCATGGAGTGGGTCTCCAGGGCCGCTGATCTAGCCCTTTCCGGCGAGGTCGACGCCTTGGCTACCGCCCCGGTGAACAAAGAGGCAGCCAGCCTCGCTGGATACAAAGCCATCGGACACATGGAGCTTCTGCAGGAGATTTCGGGCGCAGAGGACGTCGCGACCATGCTCATGTCCGGTTCTTTGTGGGTGGTGCATCTGACGACCCATCGGTCCCTACGTCGGGCCTGTGATTACGTGACCAAAGACAGGATCCTAGCCACGCTCAGGCTAACTCAGAGCAGTTTCTCCAGGTGGGGAATCCCCAGACCGCGAATCGGGGTCGCCGCCCTCAACCCCCACGCCAGTGATGGAGGCCTTTTGGGAAGCGAGGAAGCGGAGCAGATCGCTCCAGCTATAGAGGACGCACGCCGGGAGGGCATAGACGCTTACGGCCCGGTACCGGCCGACATCATTTTCCACCAGGCCATCCAGGGATCCTATGACGTCGCCCTGGCCATGTACCACGACCAGGGACATATCCCGATAAAGGTCTACGGGTTCGATCAGAGCATCACCGCCAACTTGGGGTTGCCCTTCGTGAGGACGTCGGTGGACCATGGAACGGCCTTCGACATCGCCGGGAAGGGCATCGCCCATCACACCAGCATGCTGGCTGCGATAAAGATGGCGGTGGCCCTGACATCAGGGAAGGGCCTCAGGTGAAACAGGGCGCAGTGACCCGCAAACTTGGCCCTCTGGCCTTCGACAAGCTCAGGCTGAGCGGGATAAAACCAGGGGCAACGCCGCGCCGTTCGAGACGACATCGCTAATGGTGAGCCGGACAATGCCACTCAAAGTGAACGGCGTAACGCCACTCATGGTGAGCGGGACAATGCTGCTCATGGTGAAGCGGGACAACGACACTCAAAGTGAACAGCGTAACATCACACATGGTGAGCGGGGCAACACCGCTCATGGTGAGCCTGTCGAACCACACGGCCGGCACCCACGATTCCGCCTTTCGCGGTACGTGTGACAACAGGCGTGAATTGGATGTTATAATTATCTGAAGTGGGAAGATCTGGAATGAAACTAGCTTTCATCGGTGGCGGTACAATGGCTGAGGCGATGCTTGGAAGCGTCCTGTCCAATGGCCTCGCCGGCAACAAGGATGTTTCCGTGGGTGAGCCCCTGGAGACCCGCCGCCGTGCGCTCGAAGAACGGTACGGCGTCCTTGCGACTGGCAGCAACCCCGAGGCCGCGGCGATGGGAAGCATCGTCGTCCTTTCCGTCAAGCCCCAGCAGCTACCGGAGGTGCTGGCCCAACTCAGCGGCAGCCTGCGGGATGACCAGACTGTCCTGTCCATCGTTGCCGGCGTCAGGATGTCCGCCATCATCGACGGTCTCGGCCATCCTTCGGTGATCAGGGTCATGCCCAACACTCCAGCACAGATCGGCCAGGGCATGAGCCTCTGGACCTGTTCTGCTCAGGTAGACAGCGCCACGCGCCAGTTGGCGGGGTCAATTGTGGCCACAATGGGCGAAGAGATATATGTGGCCAGCGAAGATTACCTGGATATGGCTACTGCCCTGAGCGCCAGCGGGCCCGCCTATGTGTTCTTGTTTATCGAGGCGCTTATAGACGCCGGTGTGTACCTGGGCCTGTCAAGAGATATGTCCCGGACCTTGACATTGCAGACTGTTCTCGGTAGCACCAGCCTGGTCAAGCAGACGGGGAAGCATCCAGCCGAGTTGAAGGACATGGTTACGTCTCCGGGCGGTACTACCGTAGAAGCACTGTTCGCCCTGGAAGAAGGTGGTTTTCGAGCGGCCATCATCAACGCCGTCATAGCGGCCCATGAAAAATCTGTGGAACTGGGTGAAGACCGGTGACGGAGTTTGTCAAGCAATTCGTAAACCTCCTGGTGACGGTGTTGTGGATAGCGATATTCGCCAGGGTAATCCTCTCCTGGCTCCCCATCGGGGGCAGCAATCATCCCATCGTGGCCATCGTCTACCAGATAACCGAGCCCATTCTCAGTCCCCTTAGACGAGTAGTGCCCCGTTTGGGAATGTTCGACTTGACTCCCATGATTGCCATCTTTATTCTGTGGGCGATCCAGGGCATGGTCAATGGACTGTAAAATACCTGGTTGTTGTTCATCTTTTTTCCCAAGCTTGACCGTCATCCACCACGGGGTATAAAATCCGACCAAGAATTAACGGGTGGTATGAATCATGTACCAGAAAGAGCTACTTAAGGGAAACACGGAAACCCTTCTTCTCTCCATGCTGAGCGCCGAAGCCATGTACGGCTATCGGATAGTGAAGGAGATGGAGAGAAGGAGCAGCGGCTATTTCCAGTTCAAGGAAGGGACTCTGTATCCCGCTCTCCACCGTCTGGAGAAGGCGGGGTTGGTGCTCGGGCAGTGGGGAGGGGCAGACTCGGGAGTTCCTCGCCGGTACTACAACATTACGCCGAAGGGACAAAAGGTATTGGAGGAGCGTCTACGGGAGTGGCAGCGCTTCTCCAGAGCGGTAAACTCGGTAATGGTGGCCCGTGTGCCCCAATCTCCATAAGAGGGACCATCGGTGGATAGAGAGCTTGACAGCTACCTTCATGGCCTGACGAGGAGATTCAAGCTGGACCCAGGCACCAGCAGCGAGATCTCCCTTGAGTTACAGAGCCATCTGGAGGACAAGATACTAGAGTTGCGGGAGGAAGGCCTCACGTACGAGGAGGCCGTCTCGCAGGCGCTGCGTGACATGGGCCATCCGGACCACATTGCCAAGAGGATGTACTCGGTACACAGTCCAGGCTCCTGGCGGGACATACTGCTGGCTACGTTACCACACCTGCTCCTTGCGTTCCTGTTCGCGTTCCACCTCTGGACCAGATACTCGCTGCTGGTGTTATTGCTGATCGGGATTACAGTCGTCACTCTCAGAAGCTGCACAGCAGGCAGGCCCAAGTGGACCTACACCTGGCTAGGCTATTCGATGGCGGCCCCAGCCCTATCCTGGATGCTGGCCCTGGTAGCCCTTGCCTACGGCGCCTGGAGATTCGTTACCACGGGCTCACTGCCCTTCAGCTTTCCGATATACCTGCTCATCATCGCGTACGTCCCCTTTTCACTCTGGATCATGGCCAAGGTAGCTAGACGGGTCGTGCGCCAGGACTGGCTGCTGGCCTCCCTCACCGCGTTGCCCTTTCCATTCCTCACGTCCTGGATGCTCTTTCTTAACGGGCAGGGCGAGCTTTGGGGTCCCCATACCGCCAAGACGCTGGAGACTGACAGCGATCGGGCCCTTGTATTCCTGGCCCTTGCCATTACTACGGGAGTGTTCTTGAAGATAGGCCATCGCATTATGAAGATCGGCCTGCTCACCGTCTCCACTGCTATCATGGTCATATTCACGGTAGTAGCCATTCCTCTGAGCTTCGGGGTCCTCTCAGGGATTCTTATCACCGTTGCATCCGTAGCTTTCCTCCTCAGTCCTGCTATCTGGCATTCGCGTCTGGACCACGCTGAATACTCCTATCCCCAGATCGAAGGCGGAGGCGAGGAGACTGTTACCCATTGGTTCAGCAGCACCAGGTAGCTGTAGTAGCGGACAGCAGCTGCTGCCTTCCTCGGGAATTTCTGGAGAAGTTGCGCATACACGTCGTCCCTCATGAGCTGATAATCGAGGAACGCGCGTACAGGGACGGCATAGATATAGGACCGGCCGAGTTTTACCTTCTCCTCCAGAAGAACCAGACACAGCCCACCACCTCCTCTCCCAAGCCCGCGTCGTTCTTGAATACCTTTCGATTGGCGAGTGCCGAGGCTGACAGTGTTGTCTGCGTCACTTTATCCGCGAACTTCAGCAACACCTACGAATCCGCTTGCGCCGCGGCTCAAATGGCCGATACCGAGCTGCCCGGCTGTCACATCGAGGTGGTGGATAGCCGATCTGCCGCTGGTGCACAGGGACTCATCGCCCTGGCGGCCGCCAGCACAGCCCAGGCGGGAGGGAACCTGGAAAGAGTGATACGTAGTATTGAGGAGCTCATTCCAAAGGTGAACCTCCTCGCATTCCTGGACACACTACACTTCCTGGGCAGAAGTGGAAGGGTGCCCAAGGTAGCCGTATGGGCCGGCTCCCTCCTGGGGATTAAACCCCTGACAGAGCTCAAGCTGGGAGAAGCCCGCATGCTCGAAAAGCCCAGAAGCCGCGCCAGGGCAACGGAACGGCTTTTGGCTATGATGAAAGGCCGAGTAGAAGGACGGCCCGCACACGTGAATGTAATGCACGCCGATGCCCAGGAGGACGCCGAGAACCTGTGCCGGCGAGTGGAGGCCGAAATAAACTGCCGGGAGCTGTTCATCAGCGAGTTCACCCCGGTAATGGGCACTCACCTGGGGCCAGGCCTTCTCGGACTCGCCTTCTACGCCGACGAACCTACACAGTCGGTGAGCGATTGAGTAAGGTACCTCAGCTCACAGAGGATACAGAGAGGCTGAGGGCGAGCCTGACCCGACCCCCGCCGCCTGTCGCGAGACCGGTCATCGTCGTGCTCAGCGGCCTCCCCGGATCGGGGAAGTCCTACTTCAGCCGCCGGCTCGTGGACCGATTCCCTCTCCTCGTCCTCCAGAGCGACATCCTGCGGAGAGTCCTGTTCCCCAGCCCGACCTACGCCAGCTCGGAAAGCGAGCGCCTTTTCGAAGCTTGCTATGCCTTGATCGACCACCTTTTGAGACGGGGCACTCCTGTGTTGTTGGACGCCACCAACCTGGTTGAGCACCATCGGGACCGGCTATACAGGATAACCGACAGGTGTGAGGCTAAACTCATCCTCATATACATCAAGGCGCCAGAGCGGCTCATATATGAACGACTAGAGAGCAGAGCTCTGGGAAGGGACCCCGAGAGCAGATCGGAAGCGGACTGGGGTGTGTATCGGGAGATGCGCGCTACGATGGAGCCGGTGAGGCGGCAAGATTTTGAGGTGGACACTTCCAATGACATCTCTCCAGCCATTGACGAGGTCATCCGCGAGATCGCACGCTGGACCCGTGGCCGCCGTTAGCCTTACTATCTCACTTTTGTGATAATCTGGACGGGGGCCTTCGGACTCGTCCTCATGCCCGCCACGCCTTAGCAGGTGTGTTCCAGGAGGCACAGGAAGTCCACCAGCGCGCAATTAGCACAGTCCCTTGGACCCCGTGAAACCCGCGCATTCCGTCGCGGATATCATCAAAAGCCGACGAGGAGGGCTCATGGAGATCAAAGTGGTACCGGGTGACGCGACCCAGCTTAAGGTGCCGGCCCTTATCGCTTTTCTGGCTGAAGGCGTCAAGAAGCCGGCCTCTCACACCGGCACGTTGGACCAGGCCCTGGATGGCGCCATCACCCAGCTGATTCAGGATGGAGAGGTCAAGGGCAAAAAGGGGGAGATTACTATTATCCACAGCTTCGGGAAGATCGGCCCGTCTAGGGTGCTGATAGCTGGAATTGGGAAAGCCGAAAGCATCGGCCGGGAAACCATTAGAGAGGTGATGGCAGGCGCCTGCCGTCACCTGCGCAAGCTGGGAGTGGCGAAGGCAGCCGTCGTGGCCTACGACCCTGGGATAGCCGATATGGACCCAAGGGCCTGGGGCGAAGCGCTAGCCGAAGGCAGCCTCCTGGGCCTGTACCGCTTTCGGAACTACAGGAAGAGCGATGAAGACGGTGACGGTGAGATCGCCGAGTTGGCGCTGGTAGAACCCGACGCCGGCAACGTCAACGCCCTGGACTCAGGGATCGAACAGGGTCGTCTGATGGCCGAGGCAGCCATTCTAGCTCGAGACATGGTCAATGAGCCCGCCAACGTGCTGACTCCCACGCAGATGGCTGATATAGCTGGGAAGGTAGCAGAGGAGGAAGGACTGGATATACGAATCCTGGACCGCCCGGAGATAGAGGAATTGAAGATGGGCGCGCTGCTGGGAGTGGCCATGGGAAGCAGCCAGCCCCCAAAGATGATCATCCTCGACTGGAAGGGCGACCCAGACAATCCTTCTAACAACCTGGGGCTCATCGGCAAGGGGATCACCTTCGACTCGGGCGGCATCTCCCTCAAGTCGGCCGGAGGGATGGAGGACATGAAGGGTGACATGGCCGGGGGGGCCTCGGTCATCGCCGCAATGAAGGCTATTGGACGCCTTAAGCCCAAGATCAACGTCACGGGTATTATCGCTGCCACGGAGAATATGCCTGGGGCCTCTGCGCAGCGCCCTGGAGACGTGGTCCGGAGCATGATGGGCAAGACTATCGAGGTAATCAACACCGATGCGGAGGGCCGGCTCGTCCTGGCCGACGCCATCTATTACGCTCGGCAGATGGGGATATCGAGGATCGTCGACGTCGCGACGCTGACAGGCGCCGTCGTGGTCGCCCTGGGAAACGCATGCAGCGGGATCATGGGCAACGACCAGGGGCTGATCAATCAGGTGATAAAGGCTGGAGAGTCCACGGGAGAGCGCATCTGGCAACTCCCCATGTACGACGACTACAAGGAGCAGATCAAGAGCAACGTAGCCGACATGAAAAACACGGGTGGGCGTGGGGCGGGTCCCATCACGGCCGCCCACTTCCTGGCCGAGTTCGTCGAAGACACCCCCTGGGCGCACCTGGACATAGCGGGCACTTACCTCGCCAGCAAGCAAAAGGGCTACCTGGTGAAGGGGGGTACCGGAGTGCCCACCCGTACATTAGTGAACCTGGCTCTAGAGCTCGCCGGCGATGGGTAGTTGTTGACTCCAGGATCGAGTTCCCATAGACTTCTACATAGAAACTCAACCGCACCTACCATGTCGCCGCGGTGAGCGTAGCCAAGTGGCCTAAGGCGCCTGACTGTGGCTCAGGAGACCGTGGGTTCGAATCCCACCGCTCACCCCAAAAGATAGACAGTGCGCCTGTAGCTCAACGGATAGAGTACTGGGCTTCGGACCCAGGGGTTGCGGGTTCGAATCCCGCCGGGCGCGCCACTTCCGTAGCTAAAATGAGACCCCAGGCGTCGTAGACTCTGAGTGAACCTTGCGGCCCCATCCACCATCATCTCTATCAGGACACCGTTTCCTCCGCACCTGATGCTGATTCCTGCCGTTTGAGGAATCTCCCATCGCTCGACCGGCCGCCTCTTAACGCCTATAAGGCTGAGACTACTCAACCGCACGCGGGTCAGACAAGATGGCATTGTCAGAGTTAACCTTGTTTTCGCTGTGCCCTGTATCACTGACATTACATGTCAAGCGGTGTTATATGGGACTGAGAATCAGGGTCCAAAGAGGCTAACATTGATAGAAATCCTTGGCTGGATACTCGTTGTACCGTACCCTATATCTACTCCGGCCTGATTTCAGTTCCCGATAATCAAGCAGCATTTGATCCCTAGTGGCCCAATTGGGCGAAGGCGCATGCGAGATGCATAGATACAGACTGAGCTTTTGGTTCGTGCTGACCAGCGTGTTTGTGATAGGCGCCGTCGTGATTGTAGTGAACCTCGTCGTTGGGAACCTCACAGAGAGGAACCTGCTAAGAATCGCCGAGGAAAACACAGCACGCGATGCGACGCACCTCCAGTCGATGATGAGGAGGCACTTGAGTCCTGCCGACCTGGCTACTGGTGCCAACCACGTCGAGCAAGAGACCTTGAGTCTAAAGTTCTTGGCAAGCCCTTCGGGATTAGCGATGATGTTACCGTCTCTGGTAGAGGGATTGAACATCGTTAAATTGAGCCTCTTGGACCTTAACGGTGAAGTTGTGTGGAGCACCGACTCTCAGACCAAAGGGTTAACTATTAACCCGAATCCACCGAAGGACGGCCTTGGGGACAGTCCTTGAAGAAGCCATCGGGTGCTCCTCTGAATCTGGGATAATGGTTTTGGAACAGAAACCAGCCCGGAAACAAGGAGCACCCAATAGATGCTGCCACAGAACAAACCCGACCGTATCCGCATCCTCTTTGACGACCATCGCCTGGTGGCCAATGCCGGCCTGCTCCTGCCGGCCACCCTAGCCCGGCACCTGGGCCTGCGGGAACTCGTCGACCATCACCTTGACCTCGGCGGAGCGCCGGGACGGGCGAACACTGGGGACAAGATGCTGACGCTGGTCGCTTCCGCGCTGGCAGGCGGCGACTGCATCGACGACGCCGATGCGCTGCGCGCTGGTGGGACGGTCGGTGTTCTAGGCTGCGTGGTCAAGGCGCCATCCACCCTGGGGACCTTCCTGCGCAGCTTCCGGTGGGGGCATGTCCGTCAACTCGACCGCGTGAGCCGCCAGTTGTTGGCCCGGGCCTGGGCCGCTGGGGCCGGACCCGGCGACTCGCCCCTGACCATCGACCTGGACTCGACCATCTGCGAGACCTATGGACTGGCCAAGGAGGGAGCGCGCCACCACGGCTATACCGGCGCCCGCGGCTATCACCCGCTGCTGGCCATTGCCGCCGGCACCGGCGAGGTGCTGATGTCCCGGCTGCGCGAGGGCCGGGCCAACACCGCCCGTGGCGCCGCCCACTTCCTGCGTGAGACGGTGGGGCGGGTGCGCTACGGCGGGGCCAGGGGACAACTCACGGTGCGGGCCGACAGCGGCTTCTACGCCCACACTGTCGTTGCCGCCTGCCGGGAAATGGATGTCCGCTTCTCTATCACCATCCGCCAGCGCGCCAGCCTGCGGGACCTGATCGAGGCGATACCAGAGGAGGACTGGACTCCCATTCCCTACTGGATGGACGGCGCCGCCGATGTCGCCGAGACGACTTACACCCCGTTCCAGACCAAGCCGGACGCCGCGCCGGTGCGGCTCATTGTCCGGCGGGTGAAGCCGACGCCCGGTTCCCAGCTCGCCCTCTTCGCCAGATACAGCTATCACGCCTTCATCACCGACCGCGATGGGGAGACGCTGGAACTGGAGGCCGATCATCGCCGCCACGCCGAGGTCGAGAACGCCATACGCGACCTCAAGTACGGCGTCGGGCTGAACCACATGCCGTCGGGGCGCTTCGCCGCCAACGGCGCCTGGCTGGCGGTCCAGGTGATGGCGCATAACCTGGCCCGCTGGACAGCCCGCATCGGCCTGGGTCAGCAGATCGTGACCACCAAGACCCTCAGGCGGCGGGTCTTCGCTCTGGTGGGACGGATCACCCGCTCGGCGCGCCGCCTCACTTTGCATCTCCCCCGGCGCTGGCCTTGGGAAACCCAGTTCAGTCGCGCCTTGGCCCGGCTGCAAGCCATTCCATTCCCGGCCTGACGGCCAGCCTGCAACTGACCCAACGTCCCCGCAATCTCGCGCCACCCCGGTCGCGAGAGTCCCCTGCTGCGTATCCTCTCGCCATCCCGCGCATCGCAACTCCCGCATATGGCCTTAGGGGCCCTGTGCGGCGACTGAAGACCCTCCGCCGGCCTCCCATCTACCCCAAGACCCCAGGCCATCTCCCCTGTAGCTCCCTCACCCACCCCCTTCCGCTGTCCTCACGCCGTCCATCCGTGTCCTTCGGTGGATTCGGGATTAAGGGGAGTCCCATTTACGAAACCGTACGGCAGGGGGGTACCTCTTCCAAACTAGCTGACAAGTTGGAACTGACAGACTTGGACGGTGTGGTTCGGACCACCGATGTTGTGGAAACCTACGTGCCTCTGCTGGCGTCCGCTGGGGGTGATCAGATAGGCGTTTTGGAGATTTACAGGGACGTCTCAAGAGACATAGCGGTTCAGGTAAGTGAGGCGAAGACTACGGTCTTGTGGACAACATTGACAGCCATGGGGTTGCTGTTCGCGATCCTTGCTGGGTTCGTCGTCTTTGCTGAACAAAAAATGAATCGGTTGAGAAAACGGGAGCTGGAGGCCGTCAACGACCGACTTTTCGAGCGTGAGAAGGCGGAGGAAACGCAATTGATGTTGCAACGACGGCTCCTGGCTGCGCAAGAAAACGAGCAGAACCGTATTGCGCGGGAACTTCACGACGAAATAGGGCAAGACTTGACCGGAATCAAGCTACTCCTTGAGGGGATCCCCAACCTGTCCACGGACCAACTGGACTCATCACTCCACCAGGGTCAAGAGTTAGTGACCCAAATGATCGATAAAGTTAGGGATATATCCTCGAACCTGGTACCGTCGGTCCTTGTCGATTTTGGCCTCACAGACGCCCTCGAATCGCTCGTTGAACGTCAACGCAAACAAAGCGGGTTGAAAATAAGGTTTGAAGACTCCTTGAACCAAGAGCGTTTTGATTTGGAAACTGAGACAGCCGCTTACCGGATCGTGCAGGAAGGTGTAACCAATGCCATCCGCCACTCATCCGCCGAAGAAGTGGTCGTAAAGGCCTGGATGTTCGATAGCTCCTTAAAGTTACTGGTTGAAGACAATGGAGTCGGACTTGAAGCAACTGCTGCCATGGACAGCAGGACGTCGGTTGGTTTGCCAGGTATGCGGCAGCGTGTGCGGATACTGGGCGGCGACCTAAAAGTTGAGTCGGCCCGTGGAAGCGGAACCCGAATTGACGTAACGCTGCCGCTTGGTCACGTGGAGACAAGTTGACGAAATGAGTATTCGCATTGTCTTGGCCGACGACCATAAGATCGTCCGGCAGGGTCTTCGAGTATTATTGGAGGCAGAGCCGGATTTCGAGATCGTAGGCGAGGCCGCGTATGGTCTGGAGGCAGTTAGCGTCGTGGAGCGTTTGCGACCGGACATCCTCCTGGTGGACTTATCGATGCCTAAACTCCAGGGCATCGAAGTTATCCAGAGAGTTGCAACTTCTTCATCCACTACAAAGAGCGTTGTGCTTTCTATACACGACTCAGATGTTTACAAGACCCGAACTGCGGAGGTGGGGGCATCCGGATACGTCGTCAAGTCAGCGGGGTCAGAAGAAGTGATCGCTGTAATCCGCCAACTATGTAATCAGCCATAGTCGGCGATCTCAGGCCCACTGTCTGAGGTGGTACCCAAAAACTAGACAACTGGCTAAGAGAGAGTCCAGCTCCTAAAATAACCGGCAACTAACCGACGCGAAGGAGCAGGACATGAAGCAGACGAGGAATAAGCACAGTCCGGCGTTCAAGGCCAAGGTGGCCCTGGCCGCCCTTGCGGGGGAAGCGACCATCGCCCAGCTGGCCAGCCGATTTGAGGTCCATCCCAGTCAGATTCACGCCTGGAAAAGGGCCCTGGTGGAAGGAGCCCCGGAGCTATTTGCCACCAATCAGAAATCCCAGGAGAAAGCCAAGGAAGCTCAGATTAACCACCTCTACCGGCACATCGGCCAGCTGAAGGTGGAACGCGATTTTTTGTCGGAAAGGTCCGGTCTATGAGTCGCAGCATACGGCGAGCCATGATAGACCGAGACCACCAGCAGCTGTCTTTGGTGCGTCAATGTATCCTCCCACTGTCATCAAAACTGTGGCGCTCGGGTTGTTGCTCCTTACTGCATTTGGAAACAAAGTAGAGGACCTATCCATGGTCCTAAGCAGTGTGGTCGGCGGCGCCCTAGGTGCCGCAATTGCTGTCATGATCACAATGTTCCGACGCGATGCTTGGCGGACACCACAATATCACTAAGCCCGGCCCGTTCATAGCAGTCGAGCCATCTGCTCCCCTGGCTCCAGCTTGGGACTGATAGACAACAGCCTTCGCACAACCCCCTTACGGATTCGCCGACGGCAGACTGGGCAGTCCATTGCCTGGGAGCTGGCCAGCCGTCACGTACTCGATATGCCCACGCTCGACGTTGACCAGCGTGGCCGTGCTGGATTATACTTGTGCCCGGCCTGGCAGAGAGCCCCTAGAAAGAACTGACCAGAAGACGCTGCTGTAGCGTGAGCCCCGATAGTTACCTCGGTGAAAGTGGAGTCGCAATGAGCAGCCGTGCCCCTCTCGTCGCTTCCCATCCCCAGAACGTTGATACCGTGCTGGGACATGCACCTGGCGTGATTCTCCATGACGAAGTAACTGAATACCGTTGCGTCCGAGCGGCGCAACAGGTGATGCTTCATCGCTACCGACAGCACGGTATCGAAGGGCTGCACAACCTGATGGGGCTGGTCGACGATGCTACTGTCCCGGCCTTTTTCAATGGCCCTGAATACCGGGAGCGTTATTTAGGCACCCTGCTCATGGAGGAAGAGCTAACCGATCTCGCCGTTCGCCATCTGGGCGGTGGAGAGGGGTACCGCGCGCTGGTGTTTAACCGGGTGACCGCGGCGACGACCACGATTGTGCAGTCGTTGGTCCCTCCAGGCTCCTTGGTCCCTTATGTGGTGCCGCCGTACCCCGGCTCAGGGGGCCATGGCCACCCATCTGTGCCAAGGGCCGTTGAGATAGCCGGCTCGCGATGGGAGCAGGTCACCACATCCCAGGAGCTGGGAATGCTTCTAGAGAATGAGAAGTCTATTCCGCTGGTCGTAGTCTGCTCCTCCTACAGGGGCACACTAGGAGAAGAGGAGCTACAAGCTTTCTGTGAGGAAGCCCATGCCCGAGGTGTTCCTGTTTATGTAGATGATGCCTCCGGGGCTCGGACACGCGTAGCCGAGTACGGTCAGAAACCGGCAGGGGACCTGGGCGCTGACCTGGTGATAACTAGCTGTGATAAGTCAGCCCTATTCGGCCCCCGAGCGGGGCTTCTGGTGGGTCGGGCGGGTCTTATGGAACGCATAGGGGCGCGGGCCGGGATGCTGGGTACTGAAGCGCGCCCTTCGGTGGTCGCTGCCGTGCTACGGGCTCTGCGAGAGTACACTCCCGAGAGTGGCCACCAGCTATTCGCCCAATGGCTTGAAAGACATCGCCAACTGTGGGAACTGGCCAGGCCCTTGTTAGGTGAGAAGCTCCAATACGGTGGGTACAACGGCGTCTACCTCTCCCTCGACGACTTCATGGACCTGTTGATGAAGCGGGCGAAGGTGACTGAAACGGGTCTAGCGCCTGTGGACGTCAGTGTGGCCCATGCCATGCTTATGCTGCGGAACTATGGGTTCATGACGGTGGCCCCATTGCACTACCCGGGGGCCTCCAAACTGATGAACGTCAAAGTCAATGCCCTGCGACAGGGAGACGACATCACCGACGAAGCTATAGTAGAGGGTGTAAGTGATTCCCTGGACGCACTAGCTGGGATCATCACCGACCGAGCCGCCATCGAACAGGTGCTCTTCGGGTCTCCAACGTAAATAATCCCCGCACCAGCGAATCAGGATACCGAGGTTTGACCTTGGCCCATCGGACGTTCTCCTCTTCAGAAGGCCATTAGCGCCATTTCTTCGTCTGCCATCTGGTAGACCCCCTGTCCATAGTTAGAGGCACCGACAGGACCATCCCTGTCTCTTTCAAATGTACGTAGCCATGTCGGCGGCGCGCTTCGATTATCAGTAAGGATTAGTTCTTGGCAAAAAAGTCGAGCAGCGGCCGCGTATACTCTTCGTGGTACACACCGCGGAAGTTGTGGCCGCCCTCGTCGAACACGTGAATCTCGAGCGGGCAGCAGAGCTGGGGATGACAGTGCTTCGGCAGAGAGGGATATCGAAGAGGTAAAGACAGAGTTAGCGCAGGAGCGTCTCGAATTCCTCTTGTAGCGCAGCGGCGACACCAAGGACCTTAGCTAATCTCGTGACAACGCCGACCAGCTAAAAAGCGTGGATCCGGGCCCCCGGAAAATCAAGATGCGTTCAGCCATAACCCGTAATCCCAAGTACAAGTGGTGGATCTTCGCCGCGATCGGGGTGGGCGTCACTACCATGGTCGCTGACCTCGGCGCGGTCAGTGTGGCCCTACCCACAATTTCGGACCACTTCGACGCGGACCTGCCCACCGCGCAATGGGTGATGGTGGGCTACGCCCTGGCCCTAAGCGCCCTCTTGATGCCTATGGGGCGGTTGTCCGACATAGTCGGATTGAAACAGGTCTACGTAGCTGGGCTTCTGATTTTCGCGGTCGCGGCGGTCCTGGCGTTCATCTCGAGCAGCATACTGGCGCTGATATTGGCTAGAGTCCTCATGGGGGTCGGCGCCGCCATGGCTCAGGGCACCAGCATGGCGATCCTGACGCGGGCGTTTCCTAGCAGCGAGCGAGGGACAGCCATGGGCGGTCTTGTAGGCATGGTAGGCTTGGGAGCGATCATCGGTCCGCCGCTGGCTGGCTTGTTGGTCAGCACGTTGGATTGGCGATGGGTCTTTTTCTCTGAGATCCCCGCAGCGTTCCTGGCGGTGGCGGTGACTCTGGTGGTCTTGGATGGCCGCCATTTCCGGCGCGACTCCTCCCAGCGACCCGACTTCGACTGGCTTGGAGCGGCCCTGTCAGTTGGAGCTTTGGTCAGCTTCATGCTGGCTTTGACCAACGGCCCACGTATCGGATGGTCCTCACCCCTGATAGGGGTCGCTGTCGTGGCGGCGGCAGCCCTTCTGAGCACCTTCGTCTGGTGGGAGCTGAGGTCCCCTACCCCAATGCTCGACCTCCGGTTGTTCAGACGCCGTCTGTTCACCATTGGCATTGTGTCGGCCTTCCTTTCCTTCGTGGCAGCCGTGCCCAGCTTTTTCCTCATGCCCTTTTACCTGCAGGTAGTAATGGGATTGAGGCCTAGTGAGATTGGCCTGATTATCCTGCCCAACGCGATGGCCATGACTGTGATGGGGGTGCTCAGCGGCCTCCTCTCGGACCGGTACGGCCGAAGGGTATTCATGGTGGGTGGACAGTTGATGACCGCGTCCGGTTGCTTCATCTTGGCCGGACTCACTGTCAACTCCCACCTTGGAATCGCCGTTGCCGGCATGTTCCTGATCAGGTGTGGGTCGGGCACGTTCGAGTCACCAAATGCCAGCTCCGTTCTGAGCACCATCGAGCAGGAGAGGTACGGAGTGGTCTCGGGCTTCCTTAACCTGATTCGAAACGGCTCCAACGTCATTAGCGTGGCGATGGTAACAGCCATCATAACTGGGACCATGGCCGCCATGGGATATGTTCCGAGTCTTGCGGCAGTCACAGAGTCCGGTGTGAGCGAAGGGCTGCTCATGGCCTTTACCACCGGGTTGCGCAGGGCCTTTCTGGTCCTCGGCTTGGTGGTATTGTGCGGAACTGTGGTGCTGTTTGTCGAAGGGTGGCTCCCCCGGCGCCGCGCCGCGCCCTATGCGGCCGACACACCGAGCAAGCATGCCAGCGAAGACCGGACTCATTAGAGTAAGTGGAAGCTATAACGGGGCCAGAGCGAGCGCTGGCATGCCGGGTGCGGGAAGCGTAGACCGGTTGTATAATTACGATGACGGCCTCGTTTCTTCGACCGGCCTTGAGAGCAGTAGCGAGATAAGCGCGAAAGGGGCAGGCTATGAGTATTGTGTTGGGCACCAACGATGGGGTTTGGCGACTGGAAAACGGTACGGAAGAACCTATTGGGCTGGCGGACAAGACGGTTGTTCACGTGGCGAACCGCAACGGCAGGGCCCTGGCGGCAGTCCCACGCGATGGCCTTTACGAAATATCCGAAGCCGGAGAACGCCGCATATGGGAAGGCGACGCACGTTCCTGCGCCATCGGCCCCGATGGCAAAACCTACGTAGGCATTGAGCCGGCGATGATCTTTCGCAGCGAGGACGCCGGCGATACGTGGAAGCGCCTGGACAGGATCGATGAATTGCCCACACGGGAGAAGTGGTACTTCCCTCCTCCCCCACATCAGCCTCACGTCCGCTCCATAGATTTTCTACCAACGGCCGAAAGCAGCCTTCTTGTCGGCGTGGAAGTCGGGGGAGTGCTTCTCTCGGACGATTATGGCGAAGGCTGGAGAGAGGGGAATAATGGGGTCAACGTTGACGTCCACACAGTTCGTCCAGATCCTTCTCAGCCCGGCTCACTGATAGCTGTTACTGGGGGCGGGGTTTACATTAGCGAGGACAACGGCGAGTCCTGGACACATGTTACAGAGGGTCTCGGTCAGGGGTACGCCGTGGGCGTGCACGTCAACCCCGATCGGACAGGCGAGATAATAATCTCCACCGGTGACAGCCCGCCCGGTCTGAACGCACGCGTCTACCACTCGTTGGACGGGGGGCACGATTGGAAGCAGATCGCGGACTCCGCATTACCTGAGCACTATGATCGAGTCCCCGTCGTGCTCTTCGCCGAAGGCGGTTCATGGATAGCGACCGACAAGGGGCAGGTATTTCGCGCTGACGACCATCGGGGCAGGTGGTCGCTTGTTCATGAGCTGCCGACGCCCATCCACGCGGCATCTGCGGGGGGCAGTCCGTGCTCCATCGACTCCGGGTTCAGGTAGAGGCAACCGCCAACGCCAACTAACGCGCCGTCCTCCGATCAGTCATCAAGGCTCTCAGAGCGCCTCGGGAAGTCCGGTACGTGCGCAGGCCCGAAAGAATTACGGACGAGCCCGTGCGTCCCCCTCAGCCCAACCGAGGCAAGATCTCGCTCACGAAAAGCTCGAAACTCCTTCTCCGGCCCGGCCCCGCGGGCATGATGTTGAAGGTAAGATCGAAGCCCTCCGCTTCCAGGCGTGCCGCCGCGTCAAATGAACCTCAAAAACACCTTCCAGCGCCGGCTGTGCTGTGAGGAAAAGGGAGGGCTCAGATGGGGACGAAGTCGATAGGATGCTCCGGCGCTGGAAGCGACCTATAGGGGCCGCCCCGTTAGGGAACCAGAGCGAGGAAGACCCCGGCAACCACGGCCGACCCGATAACTCCCGCCACGTTGGGTCCCATCGCATGGGGAAGCAGATAGTTGTCGGGATTCGCCTCCTGCCCCATCAAGTGCGATATCCGTGCCGCCATCGGCACCGCTGAGACCCCAGCCGAGCCGATCAGAGGGTTGATCTTCGCGGTAAGAAACACGTTCATCAGCTTGGCAAAAAGGATTCCACCCGCCGTTCCCACCATGAAGGCCACCAGGCCCAGACCCAGGATGGCCAGGGTGTCGAAGTTGAGGACATTGTCGGCGGACATCTTGGCGCCTATGGCCAGCATCAAGAATATGGTAACGATGTTGATTATCTCATTCGAGGAGGCGGTGGCCAGCCTCGGCACCACGCCAGATTCTTTGAAGAGGTTACCCACCATAAACATGACCACTAGGGGAGCAGACTGGGGCACCAGAAGAATGATGACCACCATGGCAGCCATGGGGAAGACCAGCTTCTCCATCCTGGACACCTCTCTGGGCGCACTCATCACGATCTCCCGCTCTGCTCTGGTGGTCAGCAAGCGCATAATCGGTGGTTGGATCAGGGCTACTCCGGCCATATATGTATAGGCGACCACACCGATGACCCCCAGCAGCTCCGGAGCCAGCCGGGCCGAGGCGAAAATCGCCGTTGGGCCGTCAGCCCCACCGATGATCGCAAGCGCGCTGGCCTCGTTTACGTCGAACAGACCCGACCCCAACCCACCCCAGAAGGCCACGAATATGCCCAGCTGCGCCGCGGCTCCGAGAAAAAGAGTCTTGGGGTTGGCCAGGAGAGGGCCAAAGTCAGTCATAGCCCCTATGCCCAGGAATATAAGCGGCGGCAGTATATTCCAGATTTCAAGCCCGAAATGGAATACAATTCCCAGAATGCCTGAAGTCTGAACGCCTCCTAAGTCATCGTAAAAGGCGATGTTTGTGAGGGGGAGGTTGGCTACCACCATGCCCAGCCCTATGGGAAGAAGCTCATAGGGCTCCATATTCTTCACGACGGCCAGGATGATAAATCCCAGGCCTACCGCCATCAGGAGGATGTGCCCCCATTCGAGGTTGAGGAACCCCATCTGGCGGAAATAGATCTCAATGTCGTCCAAAAACATTTGCGACTAGAGTGGGGCGGTCATCTCCGCCATCCGCGCCGTAGTTGCGTGCCCTGCATTATCTCTTGCCTGCCAAAGCTCCGCCATCGCTCTCCCGGCGCCGATGCGCCACTCTCGGGAGGCGGCTCCGGACCCGGCCGGGGGATAGGTTTCCTTGCCCCTCCACGACCCATCGCCACTGCGGCAGCGACTGCGGCGACCATCTCCTTAATCTTATGAGGCTCGCGGGCGGGGTCATCGGCGGCGACAGCGATGGCCGCTTCCCCGCCGTTTCCGGACCCGGCGGCGCTACCATCCACCGTCGGGCCCTCAAGAGTCCCAGGCCCGTCCCTTTGCAACCTGAGACGGGTCACATGATTGAAGAGGCGCAATCCCCAGTAGATAAGAAGGATGATCAGGAAGAGAAGCCCTAGGGCCACAAACGCTGTGATTAAGCCCACTCCCGTAAGGGTCAGGCCCTTCTCAAACTCGGCGGGGGTTATCATTCTCTATCAAGCAAGCTGGTGAGCGCCATCTCACGTGCGTTTCCGACACTGCACGCTCACCGTTTCCGGGTCGATCAAGCGAGTATCATAGCATGATCCCTGATTCGCAGTAAACACGCATAGTCCCGTGTTTGGCGCGTTATACGCCGTCCAAGAGGCTCCACGAGGGCGAGGAGGGACCTGCAGGCTCAGGAACTGTTCCCAGTCAACTTAAATCTCATATAAATGTCATTCTGAGCGATGCGAAGAATCTGGGGTGGCCGTAGGTAACCCCTCCCGAGATTCTTCGGTCGCTGGGCTCCCCCAGAATGACGTGCTGTCGAAACCATGTTGACTGTATACGAGGGCTCACAGGGAGGGATTGGAATCGCCGGGAAGGGCGATTCCCACGGCTCAAGCACGGCTGTGCTTCTGCGGGTCGGCCGTGGGCTACGGCGCTTGGAACCGGGAGCGCCGAGCTAACCACCAAGGGCCTCGATCTCGTCCCATTCCGCCTTGGAGACAGGCTGTATCGAGAGACGCATGCCGCGACGTATCAGCATCATACCTTGCAGTTGGGGGTGTACCTTGATCTCCTCCAGCGTCACCGGACGGGCGAACTCCCTGCGGGCCTTTATGTCAACCACGTACCAGATAGGATTATCAGGAGTGCTCTTGGGATCGTGGTGGCCGGAATTGGGATCCAGGGCGGTGTCGTCGGGATACCCTTCTCGCACTACTTCAGCGGTCCCCACTACCGCCAATACCTGATTGCTACTGTGGTAGAACAGAACGCCATCGCCAGCCTTCATCTGGTCTCGAAGGAAGTTGCGGGCCTGGTAATTGCGCACTCCGTCCCACTCGGCGGTCTGGTCGGGCTCGCCGAGTAGATCAGAGTAGGAATATTCGGTGGGTTCAGACTTCAGGAGCCAGAATTTCCGTTCCGCCATATTCCCCCCGATACTTCTCGCCGCCACCAGCGGCCCTTTGGACACCAACTCAGCTTTTCACGCCTGGCTGCTGGGAGCATGGCATGCGTGGAAGGCGTTGTCAACATTCCACCCAGCTCCCGTCGCTAACTGTACGAAGGGAGCGGCTGCCCGGAAGTTCAGGAAACAACTGTGACAAACCACACAGTAAGCCTGTGACCCCTGCCGCAGAAGCGGCCTGCCCGCCTCACTATACTGGTTCCTAGAGAACCATACCTGGATGAGGTCTACACATGAAGAACAACAACCGTGGCGGAAGAAAGAATCCCAGGGCAGCTCTGCTGAGTGTAGCGCTCTCCCTGGTGGCGCTGCTCCTGGTTTCGAGATACTCTGATCTCGATCATCCCCTACTCACGCCTTCCCCTAGATACTAAGGCCGATAAGGCTAAGCCACATCACCACGGGTGTGACGAGCCTTAACTTGACAGGCATGGTCTGCATAGATATTCTTCAACCTGCCGGAGGTGTCGGCGACTTGACGCAAGAATTTCCGAAGGGAAGGAGGCTACTGTGTCTACCGGGAAAGAATTAGTAGCCCAGGCACAAAAGACGATGGAGTCCATGGCTGCCGAGGATGTCCACCAGGCGCTCCAATCAGGTAACGCTCCAGTGATTCTGGACGTGCGTGAAAGGGAGGAATGGAACGAAGGACACATAGCCCAGGCGCTGCATGTCGCCCGCGGCCGCATCGAGGGAAGAGCTGAGCAGCTAATTCCCGACAGGTCCACCCCTATAGTGTGCCATTGAGGAGGGACCGGGAGATCTGCGCTGGCAGCGCAGACACTAACTGCGATGGGCTACACGAACGTAAAATACATGGACCCGGGTTTCTCCGGGTGGAAAGAGTCGGGGCTGCCCTTCGAAACTGGGGACTAGGCCTAGGCGAGTGATAGGTTGCTGCTCTGAAAATAAGGCCTCGTCCTTCGACTGGCTCAGGATGAGCGGGGAGAGACCATCCCTTACCGCTCATGGTTAGCGGGGAGAGATCATCCCTTACCGCTCATGGTGAGCTCGTCGAACCATGGGGGAAATGTACAACCCATTTTCATCTGTCGGTGGCACCCCACCGGGGCATGATAACTCAGAAAGGCTCGTGAGGGACCCCATCACCTCTGCCGGGGTCTGAAGCGCGGGGAGGCGTTAGGGCGACGCGGAAAGATGGTGAAGTTGAAGAAGCCCTTGCTGCCTTCTAGCGTTGTCGACCACCTTGTCCCAGCGTGACCCTGAGCTTGGCCCATCGCCAGGGCTTCCCGGGGAAATGGAGTCGATCAGCTCACGCCTCATCTCTCGAGTGAGCTCATTCTCCTGAAGCTTGGGGAACTCCCGGTAGACTTTCAGAGCCAGCCGCCCCAGGTTGGTGTCGCCTCTCAGTTGAGCGAAGGCGTGAAGGAAGGGCAACACACAGTTTACTGCCATATCCCGAGCCCGGCCTCTGCCTATCAGGGCACATGACCTTCCCGCACCGTTATCCCCAGCGCCCCCAGATTGTAGGGTGTCAGCGCAATTGGACACTATTGAGGCCTAGAAAACCGAAGAGGTTGGGGGTGGTAGAGGCTCCTTCAGAGGGGTAGATTAACCCTAAGCCCGAATCCACCGAAGGACGGCCTTGGGGACAGTCCTTGAAGAAGCCATCGGGTGCTCCTCTGAATCTGGGATAATGGTTTTGGAACAGAAACCAGCCCGGAAACAAGGAGCACCCAATAGATGCTGCCACAGAACAAACCCGACCGTATCCGCATCCTCTTTGACGACCATCGCCTGGTGGCCAATGCCGGCCTGCTCCTGCCGGCCACCCTAGCCCGGCACCTGGGCCTGCGGGAACTCGTCGACCATCACCTTGACCTCGGCGGAGCGCCGGGACGGGCGAACACTGGGGACAAGATGCTGACGCTGGTCGCTTCCGCGCTGGCAGGCGGCGACTGCATCGACGACGCCGATGCGCTGCGCGCTGGTGGGACGGTCGGTGTTCTAGGCTGCGTGGTCAAGGCGCCATCCACCCTGGGGACCTTCCTGCGCAGCTTCCGGTGGGGGCATGTCCGTCAACTCGACCGCGTGAGCCGCCAGTTGTTGGCCCGGGCCTGGGCCGCTGGGGCCGGACCCGGCGACTCGCCCCTGACCATCGACCTGGACTCGACCATCTGCGAGACCTATGGACTGGCCAAGGAGGGAGCGCGCCACCACGGCTATACCGGCGCCCGCGGCTATCACCCGCTGCTGGCCATTGCCGCCGGCACCGGCGAGGTGCTGATGTCCCAGCTGCGCGAGGGCCGGGCCAACACCGCCCGTGGCGCCGCCCACTTCCTGCGTGAGACGGTGGGGCGGGTGCGCTACGGCGGGGCCAGGGGACAACTCACGGTGCGGGCCGACAGCGGCTTCTACGCCCACACTGTCGTTGCCGCCTGCCGGGAAATGGATGTCCGCTTCTCTATCACCATCCGCCAGCGCGCCAGCCTGCGGGACCTGATCGAGGCGATACCAGAGGAGGACTGGACTCCCATTCCCTACTGGATGGACGGCGCCGCCGATGTCGCCGAGACGACTTACACCCCGTTCCAGACCAAGCCGGACGCCGCGCCGGTGCGGCTCATTGTCCGGCGGGTGAAGCCGACGCCCGGTTCCCAGCTCGCCCTCTTCGCCAGATACAGCTATCACGCCTTCATCACCGACCGCGATGGGGAGACGCTGGAACTGGAGGCCGATCATCGCCGCCACGCCGAGGTCGAGAACGCCATACGCGACCTCAAGTACGGCGTCGGGCTGAACCACATGCCGTCGGGGCGCTTCGCCGCCAACGGCGCCTGGCTGGCGGTCCAGGTGATGGCGCATAACCTGGCCCGCTGGACAGCCCGCATCGGCCTGGGTCAGCAGATCGTGACCACCAAGACCCTCAGGCGGCGGGTCTTCGCTCTGGTGGGACGGATCACCCGCTCGGCGCGCCGCCTCACTTTGCATCTCCCCCGGCGCTGGCCTTGGGAAACCCAGTTCAGTCGCGCCTTGGCCCGGCTGCAAGCCATTCCATTCCCGGCCTGACGGCCAGCCTGCAACTGACCCAACGTCCCCGCAATCTCGCGCCACCCCGGTCGCGAGAGTCCCCTGCTGCGTATCCTCTCGCCATCCCGCGCATCGCAACTCCCGCATAGGGCCTTAGGGGCCCTGTGCGGCGCCTGAAGACCCTCCGCCGGCCTCCCATCTACCCCAAGACCCCAGGCCATCTCCCCTGTAGCTCCCTCACCCACCCCCTTCCGCTGTCCTCACGCCGTCCATCCGTGTCCTTCGGTGGATTCGGGCTAAGTGAAAGGAGTCATTGATGACCCAGGTAGAGGATGAGGCCAGCCAAGCTGAGGAGCGAAGCCAGGAGACACGAAGCTTCGTGCGTCAGGTCCGTGCAGCGACCCGCCGTAAGTATACCCCTGAAGAGAAGATCCGCATCGTCTTGGAGGGGTTCAGACGGGAGACTACCGTTAATGACCTGTGCCGACGGGAAGGAATCAAACCCCACTCCTACTACGCCTGGACGAAGGGGTTCATGGAAGCTGGGAAGGAGAGGTTGACTCGGGACAGTGTGCGTGATGCGACCCGGCAAGAGATAGAGCAGCTCAAGCGGGAGAACAGAGAACTGAAGCAGCTGGTGGGTGAGTTGTCCCTGGAGTTGCACCGCTTCAAAAAAACAGCTCTGCCGCCCCTACACGACAACGGCACCGTCGCATGAGCGTAGTGGAACAATCGAAGGTCGTGGCTGAGGTGGAGCGACATGGTAGAGGGAAGAACAGGCGACTCAGGGAGCTTGGCATTTCCAGGAGCACGTATTATTGGTGGAGGTGGAGGCACCGGCAGGGTAGTTGGGAGGGTACGGAAGGAACTGAGAGGCCCTGGAATCGCCTGCGTCCAGAAGAGGAGGCAGTAGTGCTGGCGGCAGCCCGTGGGATGCCGACCTGGCGAAGCCGGCAGTTGGCGGCTTCGCTCACCGACCACAGAGGCCTATCGGTCTCCGCCTCCACAGTCTATCGTATTCTGAGACGGGAGGGTCTGGTGAAACGGATCGAATACCAGTTGGCAGCGAGCAAAGAGTACCAGCACAAGACCACAGGGCCCCACCAGCTGTGGGCCACCGATGCCTCCTACTTCCGTGTAGTGGGATGGGGCTACTACTACCTCGTGACGGTGATGGACGACTACTCCCGGTTCATCTTGGCCTGGAAGGTGCAACGGGACATGACGGCCAACTCCCTCATAGAGGTGGTCCAGGAAGCTGTTGACTCTACTGGTATGACTGATGTACCTCTGGAGGATCGGACCAAGCTCCTCTCAGATAATGGCTCAGGTTATGTATCGCGGGCCTTCCGCGAGTACATGCGGGTGGTGGGCATTCGCCACGTCCTGGCAGCACCCTATCACCCTCAGACCAACGGGACGCTGGAGAGATATCACCGAACCCTGAAAGACGACATTAACCAGGTGCCATACGAGGTGGTGGAAGACCTGGAGGCGGCCATCCGGGACTTCGTCGAGTTCTACAACTACCGAAGATATCATCAGGCGCTCAGGGTTGTAACTCCGGCTGACGTGCTGGAAGGCCGTCTGGAGACAATTCTAGCCCAGAGGAAGGAGGTACAGCGAGAGACTTTTGACCGGCGGAGGCGGTACAATCAGGAGGTCAGAGAAACCCTCAAACCAGGAGCTTCTTCACCCCAATCTCTCGGACCCAGAACTGTCCAAAACCGCTGACACCCAACACTCTGTAGCACACGAAGAGCCATGCCACCAAACAACTCGAAGTTGACTACGTGGGATCAGGCTGTCAAAATGGGGCGCCCGAGATAGAGAGACTTGTAAGGGAAGAGGGCGGCCCTTTGAGATCATCCCCTTTTATCTGCGTGCTTGTTCTGCTGATCACCATTGGGGTGGGATGCTCTGCAGGTGGGCCCACCGAGACGCCGACGCCTAGCCCTACGCCGACCCCAACTCTACTGCCAACGCTGTCTCACACACCAACGCCGGCCGCTATGGCCACTCCCACTCCACAGCCTTCGCCATCTCCGACACTTCAGCCAACAGCCACCCTTAGACCGATCCGCACTGTTACTCGCGAGGACCTGCCAGGCATGGTGCTTGACCAAGCCGACGTTGACGTGGAGTTCCCGGGGCTTCCACTGGATGTGGGAGACAGCGGCTCCATGGACAACGAGGCCGCCACTGAGGAGACCATCGACCCCGACGACACCGCCACGGACCTGACGGCCCAGGGCCGCCTGGATGGTTACGCGCACGAATTCTTCGACCCTGCGGCCTTTTAAGAAGGAGCGTCCGCAGCAGGCCGCCCCTTCTTAATGGAGGTTGTTGTTGACCTCTTCGACAGCCAGCGTTCGGCCCAAGCGTTCCTTCAACGCCAGATAGCGGACTTTCGCCGCTTCCAGGGGATTGAGATCGATGGGAATACTGTGGAAGAGTTCCAAGAGTTTGGCGCTCCCGACGTGGGCACGGACGCCGTCGCCGTTCGTCTCACCTTCAGCACAGTGGGCCTCAAGGTGAAGCTATACTCGACTTTCGTTGCTTGGATTAAGGGTCCTGTTGTCGCTCGGATTGGAGTAGGCGCACTGGACGACTCAGACCTAAGTGCTGCGGTGAACAGGCTTGCCCTGCGAATGGACCAGCGCATCGACGGTGTGCCGGCAGGCGAGATCAGAGTAACACCACTGCCTATGTCTACCCCCTATCCGCCGTCGACCATCGTAACCTTCCCTGATGAGAACCTGGATACAGTCATAAGGGATGCCCTGGGCAAGCAGGCGGGCGAGGAGATAACCGCTGGGGAGTTGGCCGAGCTTACCACCCTGGATGCTAAGGGAAGGCGTATTGCCGACCTTTCGAGTATCCGGTATTGCACCAACCTGACCACGCTCTTCCTTCAGGAGAACTTGATAAGCGACCTCTCACCCCTGTCCACCCTTAACAGCCTGCCCTTCCTCTTCCTTGAGGAGAACTTGATAAGCGACCTCTCGCCCCTGGCCTCTCTCACCAAGCTGGAGGTGCTCGCCCTTAGGGGCAACCCGATAAACGACGTCTCCCCCCTTGCCTCCCTCACCAAGTTGGGCTGGCTCCACCTTGATGAGAACCAGATAAGCGACCTCTCACCCCTGGCCTCCCTCACCAAGTTGACCAAGCTCTGGCTTGGTAAGAATCAGATAAGGGACCTCTCGCCCCTGGCCTCCCTCACCAACCTGAAGACGCTCGCCCTTGGTACGAACCAGATAAGCGACGTCTCCCCCCTGGCCTCTCTCACCAAGCTGCACTGGCTCTTCCTTGATAAGAACCAGATAAGCGACATCTCACCGCTGGTGGAGAACAGCGGGCTTGGTGAAGGAGACAGGGTAGGGCTCGGAAACAACAACCTCGACCTGTCGGAAGGCTCGGAAGACCTGGAGAACATCAGGCAGCTAGAGGCGCGGGGAGTAATGGTTAATTAATAGGACTACGGCCGTACATGGGCCAGGACGTGATAAGGAGCTGAAAAAAGAAGAGGCAATGCCCCGCCTTACAGTTTTTGCGGCGTAGGATACCTGGTCAGCAAAGCGGACGTAATCTCACCCGATTTTGGATGGTTGATAAATCTAGAATCGTCAGGTGTTCTGAGGTTTTTAATCAAGTAGCAAGTCAGTGACGGCCCGGAGCTCGGATCATTCTCCCTGGGATGGGTTCCAGCACCGACAGATGGTCCGGTGAGACTGATTGGATGTTTGATAGCATTCATGAGTGATATTACGATGGCTCTCGGTCAGCTCTTGGTACCACATCTTTCTGGACGGAGCGCTTCTAGGAGGAGGCTGGTCATGGACTGTTGCTCGGTCAACGGTCTGAACAGAATATTCAATGAGTCTAAGGCCAGGAAGGAATCCAAGGCGTACTCGAGGAAAGGCCTAGGCAAGCGGGAGCGCAAGCTAACCGACTTCGTGGAGAGCCAGGACATCTCTGAGGCTACGGTTCTGGACATCGGTTGCGGGGTCGGGGCCCTCCACCTTGAGCTTCTAAAGCAGGGTGCTGGGCGGGCGATAGGGGTTGAAGTTTCATCGGCCTACATAGAGGCGGCCACCAGCCTGGCGCAGAGTCTGGGTTTTCAAGATGCCGTGGAATATCACGAGGGAGACTTCGTGGAACTGGAGGAAGGCATCCCCTCGGCGGACATCGTGCTCTCGGATCGGGTCGTCTGCTGCTACCCCGGCATGGAGGCCCTGGTAACCGCGTCGGCGCGGCACGCCCAACGACTGTACGCTTTGACCTATCCCCGCCGGACTTGGTGGATGCGTGCCGCAGCGTTCATGATGAACCTGGGTCTCACCGTGCTCAGAAGGCAATTCAGGTTCTTCCTGCACCACCCTCGCCAGATCGGGGCAACATTGGCATCAGCAGGGTTCACTCCGGTCCATCGGGCCACCTCTGGCCCGTGGGAGCTGGCGGCGTACCAGCGCCAATAGGTCGGGACGGTCCTGCTGGATGACTCCCCAGCAGCCTATCCTCCGCCCACCACCGCCAAAGGCAGTTCGGGCTGAAGATGCCAAAGTCTGGTACGGACATAAGCACAAGTCCCTCAGGGAGCAGGGAGCCACAGTGTATCAGTGCCACTCAGCTATGGAGAGGGCGTGGGAATTGGGCGAGGTCCACATGACCCTTGGTAATCCGTGTAAATCGCGAGTGACACTACAGGTCTACGTAAAGCCCCCCGTCCTTAACCGGCTCTAGCTTTAGGGCAGATACGGGAAATTGCCGACAACCCTTGGCACTAGCCAGGACTCTCAACTTGGCAAAGAAGGCCACGTTATGTCTTGGCGTGGCCATTCTCATAGCTGTTAACCGGGCCATCTCAAATTTCCGTTAGCATTCAGGCTTTGTGAGGGCGTCAGCCAAATCTCCACAATGCCCCAGCGGTCGTCTTTTTATATCTGAAATCTTGGTGCCGAGGGTGGGATTCGAACCAACAAGCCCGTTAGGGCAGCGGATTTTAAGTGTGACGGCAACCGTATTTATTGGTGTTTCTGGTAGTCTCCAGTTGCGGTCTCAGATATAAAACCCCTTGTTTCGTCCACATGGTTAAAGACAGCCCCGTGAAGTTCGGCCACATTTCGGCCACATTTCCCACGGTCAGTTCGTAGCTGGGCCTGCCCCAAGTATGGCCAGGCTAAAAGAAGCCTGACCGGCCGCGGTTACTTCTTCGAGCGTTGACTCTGGGCTACCTTCTTATATACACCAGGAGATCCGGGCGCCTGGGTCAATTTACGCTGAAGGGAGCTCGGGACCGGGTCTGCGTCACGGGCCTGTGCCCATGCGGAGCTCGTGACCACGTCCTCGTGCTCCAGCTCCCAGACACCCAAATACATGGGGCTTCCCCATATCATTTTGAGGAGCCTACCGCGGATTACCCCATCCACCTTTTCAAGATTGGGAACGTCCGCCGTCGTGTACCACTTGTTGAACTCAGCGTACATCTGGGCTGGAAAATCTATGCGGGCGACTCGAAGGGCGGGAGCCATAGGGCTGTTGGCCAGCTCGGGCGAAAGCTCCGCAGGGTAGACCTGCTGGTATAGGTTTCGGATGGTGTTATATCCGATGATACCGGGCGATACTCTCAGGTGCCACTCTGTGGGGTTCGTTGTATGGCGTTCATATTCTGGGCTGGACATCGCATGCTGGTTCTCCTTCTCCAGCTCATAGCTGACGAGGAACCTTGGACTGCCGCTCACGGCCACATAAAGAGCGCCGTCGAGGAAACCCGGAAGATCCAGAAGCCTATCGAAATGTTCTTCCTCGTAAAACTTGATCATATCCTTTTCCTGGTCCGCCAGTATATCGCACCAGTACATGAGGAGACCCATACCATTCGCCATATTCCCCCCTCTTTCGACATCAGCATCGTTAAACCGGAATTTCCAGCTGCCTGGGCCCAAGGAACGCACCATGCTCGATGAGAACCATGATAGTATCACTCACCAACGCCGTCAACGATCCAATCAAGCTCACAAAACCATCCGGCGGGCGCTGGAGCCGATCCCAGGGAGAATGATTCGTGATCGGGGCCGTCACTGACAGATGATACTTGCCCTCCTCAAGGGGGTCTTATACAGTTACGTTACCAAAGGGGACTAACCCCTTGGCCACGGGCCGCTGGTATTCTCAGCCCTCGCCGTACTCCGGCGGCTCTACTTATCTCTAAGTACTGTGGTGGACTGCTGGCGTGCCTGTCGCTCGCTCGTTCTCAGCCCGCTCCTTATTGCTCTAACTCATACGCTCCTATATCACAAGTGCCGTCTTCTTTTCATTGGATTAAAACCTTGTGTTCGGAGCCGGATGGGTAAGACATAGCGTATCGTTTGTAGGGTGTCAGCGCAATTGGACACTATTGAGGCCTAGAAAACCGAAGAGGTTGGGGGTGGTAGAGGCTCCTTCAGAGGGGTAGATTAACCCTAAGTGAAAGGAGTCATTGATGACCCAGGTAGAGGATCAGGCCAGCCAAGCTGAGGAGCGAAGCCAGGAGACACGAAGCTTCGTGCGTCAGGTCCGTGCAGCGACCCGCCGTAAGTATACCCCTGAAGAGAAGATCCGCATCGTCTTGGAGGGGTTCAGACGGGAGACTACCGTTAATGACCTGTGCCGACGGGAAGGAATCAAACCCCACTCCTACTACGCCTGGACGAAGGGGTTCATGGAAGCTGGGAAGGAGAGGTTGACTCGGGACAGTGTGCGTGATGCGACCCGGCAAGAGATAGAGCAGCTCAAGCGGGAGAACAGAGAACTGAAGCAGCTGGTGGGTGAGTTGTCCCTGGAGTTGCACCGCTTCAAAAAAACAGCTCTGCCGCCCCTACACGACAACGGCACCGTCGCATGAGCGTAGTGGAACAATCGAAGGTCGTGGCTGAGGTGGAGCGACATGGTAGAGGGAAGAACAGGCGACTCAGGGAGCTTGGCATTTCCAGGAGCACGTATTATTGGTGGAGGTGGAGGCACCGGCAGGGTAGTTGGGAGGGTACGGAAGGAACTGAGAGGCCCTGGAATCGCCTGCGTCCAGAAGAGGAGGCAGTAGTGCTGGCGGCAGCCCGTGGGATGCCGACCTGGCGAAGCCGGCAGTTGGCGGCTTCGCTCACCGACCACAGAGGCCTATCGGTCTCCGCCTCCACAGTCTATCGTATTCTGAGACGGGAGGGTCTGGTGAAACGGATCGAATACCAGTTGGCAGCGAGCAAAGAGTACCAGCACAAGACCACAGGGCCCCACCAGCTGTGGGCCACCGATGCCTCCTACTTCCGTGTAGTGGGATGGGGCTACTACTACCTCGTGACGGTGATGGACGACTACTCCCGGTTCATCTTGGCCTGGAAGGTGCAACGGGACATGACGGCCAACTCCCTCATAGAGGTGGTCCAGGAAGCTGTTGACTCTACTGGTATGACTGATGTACCTCTGGAGGATCGGACCAAGCTCCTCTCAGATAATGGCTCAGGTTATGTATCGCGGGCCTTCCGCGAGTACATGCGGGTGGTGGGCATTCGCCACGTCCTGGCAGCACCCTATCACCCTCAGACCAACGGGAAGCTGGAGAGATATCACCGAACCCTGAAAGACGACATTAACCAGGTGCCATACGAGGTGGTGGAAGACCTGGAGGCGGCCATCCGGGACTTCGTCGAGTTCTACAACTACCGAAGATATCATCAGGCGCTCAGGGTTGTAACTCCGGCTGACGTGCTGGAAGGCCGTCTGGAGGCAATTCTAGCCCAGAGGAAGGAGGTACAGCGAGAGACTTTTGACCGGCGGAGGCGGTACAATCAGGAGGTCAGAGAAACCCTCAAACCAGGAGCTTCTTCACCCCAATCTCTCGGACCCAGAACTGTCCAAAACCGCTGACACCCAACACTATTCGGGCCCTGAACGAGGCGCTGGTTCGGGAAGGGGATCCTCAGGTTGTGGAGGAGATGGAGGCTGCTCTGGAGGAAGCTCGTCTTGAACCTGGGCCTGCCCATCTGCCGTCGGCTCCTGTGGAGGAGGCTCGTCGAGAACCTCGGCCTGCCCATCGGTCGTCTCCTCCCGTGGAGGAGGCCCGTCGTGAACCTGGGCTTGCTCATCGGCCGTCGGCTGCTCTGGAGGAAGCTCGTCGCCGTGGACCAGAGCCTGCCCATCGGTCGTCGGCCGCTCTGGAGGAGGCTCGTCGAGAACCTGGGCGTGCTCATCGGCCGTCGGCTGCGCTGGAGGAACCTCGCCGTGAACCTGGGCCTGCCCATCGGTCGTCTCCTCCCGTGGAGGAGGCTCGTCGTGAATCAGAGCCTGCCCATCGGCCGTCAGCTGCTCTGGAGGAAGCTCGTCGTGAACCTGGGCCTGCCCATCGGTCGTCGGCTGCTCTGGAGGAGGCTCATCGCCGTGGACCAGAGCCTGCCCATCGGTCTCAGGCTCAACCGGAACCCCCACTGGAGCCGCCTGGGGCTGACTAGCCCGAGGGCCTCGGCGGTCGCCAGTTGGACCTCTGCCAAACCGTGGAGAGCGCTTGGCTTTCACCTTCCGCATCTCCTCCTCGATCAGCATGAAGTCCTTCTTGGGCAAGAGGTGGAGGCTACTCTGGGCAAACGCCAGATACCAGTCCTCGGGCTGCCACTTGCGCACGTAGTCCAGCCTCGGGGCCAGCTGACAGGCGTCCATAAACTCGAACTCGTCCAGGACAAGGTCCGGCTGGACGTGCATCCTGAAATTCCAGTTGGCGGAGCCCTCTTTGTTCCAGATGGGCGTGTGGTCTTCGAAGTAACGTGATTTGGCGGTAGCAGTCGCGGCGAAATTTTTCCCTGCGTCCACGTAATAGAGGATCCTGTCCCCCGGCTCTATCCGCTGCATCTTCCTTTGGTGCTGGGATTTCAGGCCTTGTACTTTGAATCCGTGCCGGCGGGTGATCCGAAAATTCTCAAGGCCAGTAACCACCATCCAGTAATTCCGCGGCATCTTAACACCCTTGTATCCATTGATTATGTGGATCAATTCTAGCACATTCCGACTAACAGCCGGAACAGGTCTTGAGAGCAGCTAATATGGTTGAACTCGGAGCTCTAGCCCCTGAGGGCAAGACCCGCGCACGCGTCTACCGCCCAGTTGCACTTCAGCAGGGTGGGGAAACCCCGCGAGATAGCCAGGAAACCTCAGAGCAGCTTGGCATGCCTGGGATATTGAGCGATTCCCGGCGGCTGTGAGCTTGCCCGTTTTCCGCGCGTTAGGAGTGAAGCCTTAATTAGCGTCCAGCGGCAGTGCCCTCAGGTCGCTCAGCTAGTCAAGTCTATGATGCCATAAGCGTAACGGAAGAGCTTGAAAGCCTCCTTCACGAAGGTGACGGGCCCCACCGGCCTGTCCGGAGTCACGTGAGAGAAGAAGGAGAACTCTGTGTATTTAAAGTCGCCCCGGCCGGAGATGGAGTCCACCAGCCGGCGGGATTCCTCCACCGGAACGGCGTCGTCTTCCCTGTCGTGGGCAATCAGCAGCCGCGCCTTCAAGTTACGTATGTTGGTGCTGGGAGAAATCTTGTCGAAATCCCGAAGAAGGCCGGCCGGTAGGTCCTGAAGGTACTCTTCGGCCTTCGCCAGACTTAACTTTTGCTCCTCGTCCCGCGCCGTCAGGGACCGCAGCAGCCGGTAGACTGCCATCCCCTCCAGCGAAAGCTCCTGAATCTCCTGGTCTACGGCGGGTGCCTTCTGTATGAATATGCGAGTTAACAGGTCCCGGTCCTCGCCCCTGTCTGCATCCAGGCCTTCGATCAGTTGGTTCGTGAAGACCTCCTCGGTCAGGCTTCGGGGTTCCCAGGGCTCCGCCGTGCCATCATAGAAGCTGCGGTTGGTGGCGATCTGGATCAGCAGGTCCCCTACGTCGTAATATGCGCCGAAGGCGCTGACGAAGTCTACGTCGTCGCTGATGCGTGGATCAGAGGCTGCCACCAGGGCTATCGAAGCTCCAACGCAGAACCCACCCATCCCCCCCCGCTCCGGGTCTACGTAGTCCAGCCCCTGGAGGTGTTTGAAGGCCCATACCAGGTTATCGGGCTCCTCCGGGCTGATCCTCTTCTCCATCATGGTCGGTGACCAGGGGAACATGGCGACGAAGCCCGCACGTGCCAGACCGTTCCCCAGGTCAACGACCCGCTCGTCGTCCCTCGGAGCAGGATTGACCCCCAGGAAGACCAGTATCGCGGCACGCTTCTTGCCGTCCGGGATGCGGTACACATCGGCCTCGCCCTGCCCGTTGGTGATCGGGAAGTGCACGACCTCCCTGATTGGGTCGGATGTCACCCACTCCATGGGCTTTACAACTAAGGGCATCACCTGGGTTACGAAGAGGACCGACTTGACCGTGGTCGCTCCTTGTGGGGTGGCCGAGAGGAAGGCGTAGATGCAGAAGACCATGACCCCGAAAGCGACGGTCACCCGGAGTAGGAACCAGCGTAGAATCCTGCCAGATACTCTCAAGAGGTCTTTGTATCACCTAGGTTCTCAGGTGCACACCCATATTATACCAGCGGCTCGTTCGGTAGAGGAGACGATGGCGCGGCCCAACGGACAGACGGCGGATTCCGTCAATTTTACGGGGCGCCCATGCTATAATGGTATCTGACAGCTAGGGTCGCGGGGAGGATGGTTGAGAAGCACCGGGCGAATCGATACTCTGAGATCGCTCCTCAAGGAGCGGATTCTTATAATCGACGGGGCCATGGGCACCGCGATCCAGGAGCGCCAGCTGGGACCCGATGATTTCGGAGGGGCGGAGTACGAAGGTTGTAACGAATATCTCGTGCTGACCAGGCCCGAGGTCATTGCCGACATCCACCAGGGCTATCTGGACGCAGGCGCCGATATTCTGGAGACCAACACCTTCGGGGCAACGGCCGTGGTCCTCTCGGAATACGACCTGGCCCACGAAGCCCAGCGCATCAACAGAGAGGCTGCTCTCCTTGCCCGCCGGCTGGCCGACGCCGCCGGCACCCCGGAGAAACCCCGCTTCGTGGCCGGTTCCATGGGTCCCACGACCAGGGCCATTTCTGTCACAGGCGGCATATCCTTCGACGAGCTGGCGGAGGCCTACCGCGAGCAGGCCACTGGGCTGGTGGAGGGCGGGGTGGACGTACTCCTTCTCGAGACAGGCCAGGATACGATTAACATTAAGGCGGGGCTGGAAGGCATCGACAGGGCACTGGCAGAGCTGGGCCTTCAGGTGCCGGCGGCCGTCCAGGGCACCATTGAGCCGATGGGAACGTTGCTGGCGGGGCAGGACGCCGAGGCACTATACACATCCCTTGCCCACCGAGACCTCTTGTGGATAGGCTTCAACTGTGCCACCGGGCCCGGATTCATGACCGATCACGTACGCACCCTGGCCGGCCTATCTCGCTTTCCCGTTGCCTGCGTCCCCAATGCCGGCTTGCCGGATGAGCGAGGGAAGTATAACGAGACTCCCGAGATGATGGCGGAGACCCTGGGTCGGTTCGTCAGGAATGGGTGGGTCAACCTGGTGGGCGGCTGCTGCGGCACTGGACCGGAGCATATCCGCTTGCTCGCCGAGACTTCCGCCCAGCAGCCTCCACGGGTACCCGGCCACTCCTCCGACACCAGGCTCTCGGGAATCGAAGCCCTGGTGATCGACGAGGACCTGAGGCCGGCCGTCGTCGGCGAACGCACCAATGTCCTGGGCAGCCGCCGTTTCCGCAGGCTCATAAACGAGGGGTCCTTCGAGGAGGGCGCCGAGATTGGACGGCGGCAGGTGCGGGGTGGGGCCCACATACTGGACGTTTGCCTCCAGGACCCGGACAGGGACGAACTTACCGACGTGAGAAAGTTCCTCGACCTTCTGACCAGGAAGGTCAAAGTCCCCATCATGATCGACTCCACGGACTCTAAGGTGATCGAGGAATCCCTGAAGCGGCTTCAGGGGAAGTCGATCATTAATTCCATAAACCTGGAAGACGGAGAAGACCGTTTTGAGGCCGTGGTGCCTCTTGCCCGGCGCTACGGCGCCGCCCTTGTCGTGGGCTGCATCGACGAGGATAAGGCCCAGGCCCAGGCTATCACCCGACAACGCAAGCTGGAGGTCGCGCAACGGTCGCATAAGATCCTGACGGAAAAGTACGGGGTCCTTCCCCAGGACATCATATTCGACCCCCTCGTGTTTCCCGTGGGTACGGGAGACGAGAACTACATCGGCTCCGGCGCGGAGACCGTCGAAGGAGTCCGCCTGATCAAGGAAGCCCTACCGGATACGAAAACCATCCTTGGCATATCCAATGTGTCCTTTGGGCTGCCCGCGGCGGGCCGCGAAGTGCTCAACTCTGTATTCCTTTACCACTGCGTGCAGGCCGGTCTGGACATGGCTATCATCAACTCAGAGCTGTTGCAGAGGTACTCATCCATACCGGAAGAGGAGCGACGGCTTGCCGAGGACCTGATCTGGTATAAGGGCGAAGACCCTGTGGCGGCTTTCGCGGCCCATTTCCGGGATAAAGCTCCCAAAGCCAGCTTTCAGGAGCGAAGCAACCTTCCTCTGGATGAGCGTCTGGCTCTGGCCATTATCGATGGCACCAAAGAGGGGCTCAACGAAGACCTGGACATGGCGCTGAAGGACCGCACGCCGCTGGAAATCATAAATGGGCCTCTAATGGCCGGGATGGACGAAGTGGGCCGTCAGTTCAACGCCAATCAGCTGATTGTGGCCGAGGTGCTCCAATCCGCCGAGGCAATGAAGTTCGCGGTAGCCCACCTGGAGCCCTATATGGACCGGGTAGACGCCGCGACCAAGGGAAAGGTCATACTGGCCACTGTGAAGGGGGACGTACACGACATCGGCAAGAACCTGGTGGACATCATCATATCCAATAATGGATACCGGGTGGTCAACCTGGGGATCAGGGTACCGCCCCAGGATCTAATCGATGCCTATGAGAAGCATCACCCGGACATCATCGGGCTCTCCGGATTGCTGGTGAAGTCGGCCCAGATGATGGTCGAGACGGTACGGGATTTCCGCCAGTCAGGGGTGGATAGTCCCATACTGGTTGGTGGCGCGGCCCTGTCCAACAGGTTCACCCGGATCCGTATCGCTCCGGAGTACGGTGGGCTGGTGGCGTATGCCTCGGACGCCATGACGGGCCTGGCCCTGGCCAACACCATCCAGGAGGCCGACGAGCGGGAGCGGTTGGCGGCCGCCCTGGCGTCGGAGACCGAAAAGCTGCTGAAGGCCGAGCAGGAGGCCCGGCCTTCCGATACGGACCAGGCTTCTCAGGCCGTCCAGCAGGAGGTGGTCCGACATGACTTCGAGATACCCACACCGCCCGACCTTCTCCCCCACGTGCTGCTCGACTACGATCTGGAGAAGATCTTTCCCTATATCAACCCGCAAATGCTGTACGTCCGCCACCTGGGATTCAAAGGCCGCTTCGCCGACGCCCTCGCGTCCGAAGAGCCGGCCGCTCTGGAGCTGCGCGACGCAGTGCGCCGTGTGGAAGATATGATGCTGGCACAGCCGGATATCACGGCCAACGCCATATTCAAGTTCTTCCCGGTCCGGTCGGATGGCCCGTGGCTCCTGGTCTACGCGGCCGACGGGGAAACCGTCCTCGAGCGTTTCTACTTTGGTCGCGATACCCGGCGGACGGGTCTCTGTCTCAGCGGCTATGTCCTTCCCGCAGGATCGGGCCGCACGGACTATCTCACGATGTTCGTGACTACCATCGGAAGCGGAGTGCGTGCCCTGGCGGACCGCTGGAAAGAGGAGGGCGAGTTCCTCAACTCACATATCATGCATGCACTGGCCATCGAGTCCGCTGAAGCCTTCGCCGAGCTGCTTCACCAGCAGATTCGACAGATGTGGGGCTTCGGGGACCCTCCGGGAATTACCCATAAGGACCTCTTCAGTACCCAGTACCGGGGCCGCCGGTACTCCTTTGGCTACCCCGCTTGCCCCCGTCTCGAAGACCAGGAACAGCTCTTTAGACTGCTGAAGGTCTCGGACAACCTCGACGTGGAGCTGACCGAAGGATACATGATGGACCCCGAGGCCTCGGTCTCGGCCCTGGTGTTCCACCACCCGGATGCCAGGTACTTCAACCTCAGCGAGCAGGACATCGAGCGGCTCGAGAAGGAGATCGCCTCCTTCTAATCGGGGCGGTGACGGCTCCATTTGCCGCTAGGCTGATCTGAGGGATCCCAAACCAGCGTCGCTGGTCTACCTCCCAAGGATGTGGAATCACCTCAGCGTCCAATTGAGGATTCGCACTCGGGCGGAGCGGGGCATTCCAGTTTTGGGTTGAACTAGTGGATGCCCCGTCAAAAACTTGTCATTCTGAGCGGAGCGAAGAATCTGGTGGCGGGGGTTGAGTTGACAGGACGGATCCGCTACCTCCCCAGACCCTTCGCCGAGTTTACCCTGAGCACAGCCAAAGGGGCTCAGAACGACATTCGTGCCAATCACAAGTTTTGCCGATACAGGCCACTAGCTCGCCAATGGCAGCTCGAAAATGAACCGGCTTCCCGCGCCGGGGGGGCTCTCGGCGTGGATGCTGCCACCGTGAGCCTCGATTAATTGTTTGGCGATGGTCAGCCCCAGGCCGACCCCACCGGTGGACCTGGCCCGGGAGGGATCGACCCTGTGGAAGCGCTCGAAGACTAGCTGAGTCTCTTCTGGAGGTATCCCTTCGCCGGTATCTGTCACGGCGACGGCGGCCCAGGTCCCCTGGATCACCTCTGCCTCCACCTTGACCCGGCCACCCGCGGGAGTGTGAAACATCGCGTTGTCCAGCAGGTTAGCTACCACCTGGGAGATGCGTGTCCTGTCCATCATGACCAGCGGGAAATCCCTCGGGATTTCAAGAGAGAGGGAGATGCCGCCGGATTCGGCCCGGGGTCGAACGGCTTCCACCGACCTCCCAAGTAAGTCCTCCAGGGAGTCGGGCTCCCGGTCGAGGCGCAACGCTCCGGCTTCCATCAGCGCCAGCAGCCTCAGGTCCTCCACCAGATGGGCCAGGTGGAGCACTTGCTGGTGGATGGTATCTATCGTTGGAGAGTCGGGCTGGAGAAGGCCGTCCTTCACCGCCTCCAGGTAGCCCTGTATGTTCGAGATAGGCGTCCTGAGCTCATGGGCCACGTCGGCCACCAGGTCCCGTCGCTGCTGCTCCGACGTCTGCAAGTTCTGCGCCATCAGATTAAAGGTACGCCCCAGCTGTCCGATCTCGTCTGTGGACGAGATCGACACCCGCTGAGAAAAGTCCCCTTGTCCAAGCTGTCTCGCAGCTGTGCTGAGGGCCCGGACGGGAGTGAGAAGCCGCCGGGACAGGAGAGAGACCAGCAGGATCCCGGCGGCGCCCGCGATGAGTCCGGTCCAGAGGAGAGAGTTGTTCAGAGTAGATACCAGCCGGGATACGGCGGGCTCCGGGACCACTTCCGGCGCCTCGCTGGGAGCCATCAACACAGAGCCCACGATTCTCCCGTTGCTCACGATGGGGATAACCCTAAGGCCCGGCCGGCCGCCTCTCCCAGGAGGATCGAACTTCGGATGGGAGTCCGCCATCACTCGTCCCTGGCTGTCTCTCACGACGATGCGCCACCTGTAGAGGGCGCTGGCGTGGTCCAGGGCCGGCTGAAGCCCGGAAAATCCTCTCAGGGGCGAGTATAGTCCGGAAAAGACTCGTTCTACCCGGGTGACCCTGGCTTCGTCCACCTCCGATTGAAACTGTGTGGCATCTTGATCGGCTGCGTATCCGACGTACCAGCTCACGCTGCCGAGAGCGAGAGCGAGCACAAGGGCGAAACCCGCGATCAGCCGGAACTGAAGGCTGTATAGCCAGCTAGCCATTCCCGAACTTGTACCCTATACCGTAAATCGTGTGTATATACCGGGGTTTCTCAGGGTCGGCCTCGAGCTTCCTGCGCAGGTTCGAGACGTGGGCATCCACCGTTCTGTCAAATCCGTCGAAGTCGTAGCCAAATACCCGCTCGATGATCTGGTCCCGTGTGAACACCCTGCCCGGCATGTGCATCAGTAAGATGAGGAGTCGGGTCTCGGTCGGCGTAAGCCGGACTTGTGTCCCGCCAAGGTACGCCAACCGCAGGTTCAGGTCCACGGTAACATCGGCGTATGTCAGCTGGGTGGGGCCCTTCTCCAGCTCATCTCGGGCCGAGCGCCGCAGCACGGCCCGCACTCGCGCGGCCAGTTCCCTGGGGCTGAAGGGTTTTGTGACGTAGTCGTCGGCGCCAAGGTCCAGGCCGGCCAGGCGGTCCTCCTCCTCTACACGGGCCGTGAGCATGACTATAGGCACCTCGGACTCCTGCCTGAGAATACGGCATACCTCCAGTCCGTGCAGTCCGGGAATCATGAGGTCCAGGACTATCATGTCCGGGCTCTCACTCCTGGCGAGACGGAGGCCTTCCCGGCCATCCGCGGTTGCCACCACCTTGTGCCCATCGCGGGCCAGGTACAGGCGGACGAGTTCCACGGTATCAGGGTCGTCCTCGATTATCAGGACCGTGCTCGGCACTCTTTTATCACCTCTGGCAGCCTAGCCCGTTTCACCACTTCTGCCCTCACCCCGGACTACGGCCACCCCTCTCCCTGAGGGAGAGGGGACAGGCAATTACGACTCAGTCGCCGACTCTCCAGCATCATGTTTTCCAGCCTTCCCACCGTGACCCTTGAAGCCATGGCGCCCTTTGCCACCGTGGAATCCCGGCTTTCCGAATTTATGGGACAGGACACCGGGTGCGAAACTCTCGGGGCGAGACCTGAACCACTCCAGGTACTCATCCGCCTGTTCCTGAGTTAGCTTGCCATTCTCTACAGCCCAGTCCAGCTTCAGTTGGACCTTTCCCTCCCGCATCTCCCTGATGGCCTGATGGAAGGCGTCCTGGACTTGTCGTTCCTCCAACTCCAGTATATCAGCTACCCGAGATGCTAAGCTCCCCAACCGCGATTCCCCATCGCCGCTCTTCAGGTGAGCGAGCACACCACCGCGGGCCACACGGTCCGAATGCGATTTCTCACCCCCTGCCCGCCCGTGCGCCAGCACGGCGCTACCGGCGATCCCCAGGGCCAAGACCCCTCCAAGAAGCAGAGCAAAGATCCAGCGTTTCTTCATTCCAATGCCTCCCTCTTAACTGATACGCCCCTACCCGCGTTTATATCACCAAACCTTTAAGAAAGTTTGAAGAGCCCATAGGCAGGCCTCGGCGACGCATCTTGGTGTGGAGGCTCGCACCACTGCAGGCCACATCCGACTGGGACTGCATTTAGGGGACACATGAAGCGTCCAAAGGACAACTCTATGGCGAGGGAGATTCGAATGGCAGCCAAGGGGGTGCAGCAGCTGTGGATCGCTGAGGTTAGCTGAACTCTCCCAGCGCCGCCTGGGCGGCAGCCAGGCGGGCGACGGGCACGCGGAAGGGGGAGCAGCTCACGTAGTCCAGGCCCTCTTTGTGGCAGAAGGCTATGCTCGCCGGGTCGCCGCCGTGCTCGCCGCATATACCGACCTCAAGGCCGGGTCTTATGCGACGACCCTGCTCCACGGCGATCCGGATTAACGCACCAACTCCGTTAGGGTCCAGGGTCGTAAAGGGATTGTTTGGAAGAATGCCGTCGCTGATATAGCGGTTAAGGAACTTGCCCTCGGCGTCGTCCCGGCTGAATCCATAGGTGGTCTGAGTGAGGTCGTTGGTGCCGAAGCTGAAAAACTCCGCCACCGCCGCTATCTCTCCGGCGGTAACAGCCGCACGCGGTACCTCGATCATGGTGCCGAACAGGTAACCCACCTTCACGCCGGCGTCCGTTTGAGCGCTCTCGGCAGCCTCGGACAGCCTTTCCTTAAGCAGCCACATCTCATTGACGTGGGAGGTCAGCGGGATCATGATCTCGGGGTGGACGGCGATGCCCTCCTTGATAAGACGGGCGCTGGCCGTTATCAGGGCCTCCACCTGCATTTCGTAGATGGCCGGAAAGGTTATGCCCAGCCGGCACCCTCTATGGCCCAGCATAGGGTTGGTCTCCCTCAACGAATCCACCACCTGCAGGAACTCCCGGCGAGGTCGGAGCTCTTCGGTAGCGCCCCTGGTTTCCAGAGTGACTATTTCCCTCAACAGATCCTCGTAGCGGGGCAGGAACTCATGAAGGGGAGCATCGAGCAGACGGACAATAACCGGGCGCTCTCCCATCGCTCGCAAGATGCCGGTGAAATCTTCTATCTGGAGACGCTTCAAGTGAGCCAGGGCCTGATGAAACTCATCCACTCCCGTGGGCCGCTCCAGTGCGGGAGAGCCTCCTGCGGTGGCCTCGGCCTGGTTCTTCTCCCATCGCTCTGCCTCTTGGGCATTCAAGAGCATCTTCTGGACGATGGGCACCCTTTCCGGCCCAAGGAACATGTGCTCTGTGCGACAGAGCCCGATCCCTTCGGCCCCCATGGAGACAGCTCGTCTTGCGTCGGCGGGTGTATCGGCGTTCGCCCACACGCCGAGGCGCCGCACTTCGTCCGCCCAGGATAGGAGGGTCTGCCCTTCGTGCAGCTCCTTCAGATCGGGTTGGACTGTTGGTAGCGTTCCGGAGAACACCTCGCCGGTGGTGCCATCTACACTTAAGTCGTCACCTTCGTATATTACCCGTCCGTCAGACGCCAGCTGCTGGCCGTCTATATCCACTTGCAGTTCCTCGCAGCCGACCACGCACGGCACACCCAGCCCTCTGGCAACCAGAGCGGCGTGGCTTGTAACTCCTCCCCGGCTGGTAAGGACGCCGTTTGAAGCGATGATGCCGTGAATATCTTCCGGCTTCGTCTCGGGACGGACCAGGATCACGGGTGTGCCCTCCCCCGCCAGGTTGGCGGCCCTGGTGGCGTCAAAAACAGCCTTGCCCGTGGCCGCGCCAGGAGATGCCCCAAAGCCCTTGGCCAGAAGCGCTCCGAAGGATACGCTCCAGTCCTTGGCCCTGGGCTCGAAACTGGGCACAAATAGCTGGGACAGCTCTTCAGGATTCGGCCTCTCCAGAGCTTGCTCACGGGTAATGAGCCCCTCCCCAGCCATGTCCACCGCGATCTTCACTCCTGCCTGAACAGTCCGCTGTGCCGTGCGAGTCTGTAGGAGGTACAGGCGTCCGGACTCCACGGTGAATTCGATATCCTGGACATCCCGGTAGTGGTTCTCCAACTGCTGGGCCATCTGCGACAGCTCTCCGTACAATTGAGGGAACCTCGTCGCCAAGGTAGAGATAGGCTCAGGATTACGTGTACCTGCTACGATGTCCTCCCCCTGGCCGTTGGTCACGTACTCCCCATACAAGTGCCGCTGTCCGTTGACCGGGTTCCGAGTGAACAGGACCCCGGAGCCACTGTCCTCGCCCAGGTTGCCAAAGACCATCGCCATGATATTCACTGCTGTGCCCCAGTGGTGTGGCAGGTTGTAGTGGTCCCTGTAGCTGACTGCTCGGGGGCTATTCCAGCTTTGAAAGACCGCTTGGACGGCATCCAGCAGCTGTTGCCACGGGTCGGACGGCACTTCTTTACCTGCGGACTCGAGGATGGCAGCTTTGAAGTCGTGTATTACGGTACCCAGTCGCTCGGAGTTCAACTCGTGGTCTAGCCGGACCCTGGCCTCCTTCTTGTGGCGTGCCAGTATCCCCTCAAATACCGAGGAATCGACGCCCATAACCACGCCGGCGAATATCTGAAGGAACCGTCGGTAGGTGTCGAGGGCCGCACGCCTGTCGCCCATTAGCTCGGCGAGACCTTCGGCAAGCTCGTCATTGATGCCCAGGTTGAGTAACGTATCCATCATTCCGGGCATGGATACCCGAGCGCCCGAACGCACCGACACTAACAAGGGACTCTGGCCAGAACCGAACTCACGCCCTGCCTGATCTTCCAGCCAGCGCATATGCGTCCGGACCTCGTCCCATAGGCCCACCGGCAATTGGTGGTCGCCGTCATAGTAGTCGAGACACGCTCCGGTAGTGATGATGAACCCCGGCGGCACGGGTAGGCCCAGCTGGGACATTTCACATAGATTGGCGCCCTTACCTCCGAGCAGGTCACGCATACCGGCGGCGCCTTCGTAGAAGCGGTATACCAGCTTCCGCTGGTTCAGTCCCGCCTCTGGGGCCGACTCTTCTTTGGCGTTTATTTGTCCGCTGATCTCCATCACACACCCTCACACTGGCTCACACGCAATACAGGGACCGAAAGCGACGCCGGCGACGCCCGCGGTCCCCGGCTTAGGACACTTCATTCGAGGCTTGAGCAGTCTCCTCCAGGTAAAAGTCGTTCTCCCAGAGGTCATCCAGCCGGTCGCTCTCTTCCTCGGTCAGGTCTGGCATGGCTGTGGCCGAGGTATACTCCTCGAGCTGCTCCACGTTTGTGATGTTGGGCAGGACCGACACGATGGTGTCCTGGACCAGGCAAAACTTGATAGCTGCCTGAGACATGGTGCGCCGGGTATCTTCGGCCAGGAACCGGACCCGGTCGGCCTTCTCGAGGGCCTGCACTAGCCACTCATGCCTGCGATGGGCACGGTGGTCTTCGGGATCGAAGGTAGGCAGCTCCTTGTATTTGCCGGTGAGCACGTCCGAGGCGTGAGGCACCCGAGAGATCAGCCCAATACTCTCTTCCGCGGCGATGGGGAAGAACCTTCGAGCGGGCTCCTGCTCCAGGATGCTATATATGATCTGAAGGGAGCGGACCTTCCGCTCCTTCATAGATGCCTCTCCCTCCTCAAACCAGCCGATGTCCGGCCCTAACGCGGAGCCGTAGTAGCGTATCTTGCCCTCGGCCACCAGGGTGTCCAGGAGGTCGAATACCTCGTCCTTTTCAATCGCCTCCAAGCGGGGATTGTGAAGCTGGTAGAGGTCTATATAATCGGTCTGCAGACGCCGGAGGCTTTGCTCGCAAGCATAGCGGATAAACTCCGGCTCAAAGCGCTGAGGTCTCTCCTGGTGGCCGATGCGCTCGATGTTGTCGTAGAAATCGTAGCCGAACTTGGTCGCTATAGTTATCTTATGACGGTCTGGCTTCAACACTTTACCCAGGATCTCCTCCCCGTACCCCTCCCCGTAGGTGTCCGCAGTATCGTAGAAGGTAACGCCTAGGTCGAAGGCCTTCTCCAGAAGCCGGACCTTGTCCGACTCCTCGATACGGCCCCACCAGTTGGTGCCCAGGGTCCATAAGCCGAAGCCGATTTCGGATAAGTCCAGATCGGTCCCAGGGAGGCTTCGGTATTTCACGCGGTCCTTCCTACGGCATTATGGTGGGGAACCTCCAGCGCCTCCTTTACGTCGCCAACCTTGGCCATGAACTGGTCCTGAGTGAGCACGGGAGTCATGCGGCCGAGGCGCACGTCTTCCGGAAGCTCCACCCAGGACTTGCAGCCTCCGTAGTAGGGCAGATAGGGCACAGTTTCCGGCCGCCCTAGCTGGTACAGCCTGAGCAACATTATGGAAAGAGGATACCTGGGCTTCCAGTGTAACCTCTTCTGAGCGTAGTTCCGCGTCCATATGTGGTGGGCGAAGAGGTTGTCCACATTCTCCCCTTCGGCAAGCTCGATAACCTCTTCAACCTGGGCCCATTGGGAGAAGGTGATTGTCGTGCCATCTCCGCTGTCCTCGGCGACGCTCTCCCGCAGTTCCTGGTGGTACGGTTCCTTAAGGAGGTCTTCCTGCTGGTGCTCGAAGGTTGGATAGAGGAGAAAGTCGGGGTACATGACACGGAAGCTCTTGCCTTCCTCCCGAATCCCTCCCTTGCGGAGCAAGAGAATCTGCTCACCCCGAGCCATCGCCCGGACAGCGACGGCCCATTCCTTGAAGGCGACCCGGCAGATGTCAGGAAGCATCAAACTCAGCTCCTTGGGGTTCGGTCAGAGGCGGCAGTCCGCCTCTTCCATTGCATCGCATTACGATGCATCAATCCATGTTACCATCAAAGACCCGGTGCCTCAAGGACGGGGCTTTGGCGGATGGCGAACCGCTGCCCCTAGATAGTTGCGTTTGCTGCATTACGCCCCACGAGCGCCGTCACCGAAAACAGTAGAAACCGCGGTGACAGTGGTCATAATTGGCTAAAGTTGCCTTGATCCACATCTTGGGGAAACAAATCCCCGCTCCCTTCACGGGAGAGTGTCAGGGTGAGAGTGGACTGCCCCCTCCCTCTAACTCCCTCCCACAAGGGGACGGAGAACTGACGCTCCCTTGGGGAGAGAGCCAGGGTGTGGTGAACTGCCCCTTACGGTCTCCTGGGCGTGGCCCAGCGGAGGGCGAACCGGTCCCCCGAGACTATGTTGGAGTCGGCTGAAAACTGGAGCTGCCCGTTGGCCGCATCAAACAGACGAATGATGGATACCACCGCGGTATCACCGGACAGCACTACCTGTACGTCGCTTGCGTCTACGTCTCCGTCTCTGTCCCTGTCCGCCAGAGGCAGTCGAGCGGCGGCATCTCCGACTATCCTATATGGCACGTCAGGAGCGGAGCCATCAACAAGGGAGACACGGAATATGTCGCCGAACGTACGTGCCCCGTTGATGTGGATGATGATCTCGTCGAAGTCTGCGGGCTCACCGTTGGGGCCCTCGCCCACAAACAGGACCGGCGGTGGTTCTACGGGCCCTGGTTGGTCCCCCGTCGAGCCCACGGCACCGAACACGGTGGTGAACGAGTAGTTCCCTGGCTGCAGGCCTTCCTGCAGCCAGTGGATGTCCGTGATCGCGATCACCATCTCCCCTGGAACCAGCGTCACCTGGACATTGCAAACATAGCCCCGCCCATCGACCCTCGGGTTCATGTAGCCGATCCTTTGGCCAGATGCAGAGTCAAATATGTCCCGGCAGGGCTCGATAAGGGTCAGATCTATGTCGGACTCGTTCCTTACATAGACGGAGGGGGTACCCGAGGTACCATAGGTGGCAGCATTAGGACAAACTCCAACGACGTAACCGGCTCGGTCGCTTGCTGATCGTGGTACAGTCCCAGGTTCTCGTCGGCCAGGATCTGCGCTACTGCAAGAGTGCCAGGAACCTCCCGGGTGACCTGTACGACCGTGACCGCCAATGCTATCCCGAAGGCCGCCAGGAAGGCAGCTGCCCCTAGAGCAGCTGCGATTAAATGCGGTCTCAAAGCTTGTTGACTAAGTACTAGGGATACTCTGAACAAGTCTGGGCATAGTAGCATAGAGAATAGCACTGTGTTCGGGGAGATAATTGATGGACCAGCCAACATTTGCGGACTTGGAATACGAGAGCAAGAAGCGCAAGACCCGCCGGGAGATATTCCTGGAGCGCATGGATGCTCTGATCCCGTGGGAACAGATGGAAGAGCGCATCCGTCCGTTCTATCCCAAGGCGGGCCGAGGCCGTCGACCATATGAGTTGTCGGCGATGGTGCGGATACACTGCGTGCAGTTGTTCTACAACTTGAGCGATCCTGGTATGGAGGACATGCTCTACGAGGTCGAGTCGGTGAGACGGTTCGTAGGGTTGAAGCTGTCGGGCCCGCTGCCGGACGAGACGACGATTCTGAACTTCCGCCATCTGCTGGAAGAGCATGAGTTGGGGCAGAGTCTGTTCGAGGAGATCAACCGTCATCTGGAGTCCCAGGGACTGCGGCTTCGGGAGGGGATGATCGTGGACGCGAGCATCATAGAGGCGCCGTCATCGACGAAGAATCGTGCGGGTGAGCGAGACCCTGAGATGCACCAGACGAAGAAGGGGAACGAGTGGCGCTTCGGGATGAAAGTACACGTAGGCGCTGACGCTGAGACGGGAGTGGTACACAGCATGACTACGACGCCAGCTAACGTGCATGATGTGACAGAAGCGCACCGATTGCTGCACGGTGGAGAGAAACGAGTGTGGGGGGATGCGGGGTATCAGGGAGTGGACAAGCGGTTGGAGAATCGAGAGTTGGATGTGGAGTGGCGAGTGGCGATGAGGCCCGGCCGGCGACGGCACCTGGAGCCTGGCAGCTACGAGGCGTTGGCGGAGAAGCGCAAAGCGTCGGTCAGAGCGAAAGTGGAGCATCCGTTCCTGTACGTGAAGCGGCGCTTTGGCTACGCCAAGGTGCGCTACCGAGGGTTGGCTAAGAACGCGCAACGGCTGGCATTGCTACTGGGGCTGGCCAACTTGATGACGGCAGAGCGCCGTCTGGCGGCATGAGAGGGGCGCAGTGCGCAAATCAGGGCCGGGGAGCCGCGATGGCTCCGAAAAGCCGCTTCGAGGCCACAACAGACACGGTCTGAACGCCTCAACCACGACCTGGAACGTCACAAAGATGCCTGAACGTCTCCAAAGAACGGAACCACTCTGCCCATCCACGCTTGCGCCGAGTTGTTCAGAGGTTCCCTAGTAGTTAGTCCCTAAAGTAATGGTCGGTTTTCTGTCACCACTTCGGCAAGCTCAGTGCAGGCTCTGAGCCCATTCGGCTGCGCTCAGGGTAAACTCGGCGAAGGGTCTGAGGAGGTGGCGGATCCATCCTGTGAACCCATCCCCACTACCAGATTCTTCGCCCCGCTGCTCTGAAAATAAGTCTTCGTCCTTCGACTGGCTCAGGATGAGCGGGGAGAGACCATCCGTTACCGCTCAGGATGAGCTCGTCGAACCATGGGGGAAATGCAACTCATTTTCATCTGTCGGTGGCGCCGCATCGGGGCATGATTACTCAGAAAGACAAGTTCTTGATGAGACTAACCACTAGCTGGGTACAACCGATTTTGTAGCTGAAAGCAATGGGAAGCGATACGGTCGGGTTGGGCAATGATTGGTGCTCAACCCACTTCGTGCTATCATTACGGATGCGTAACTGCTTGTCTAACTCAAGGGGGACCCTGAAATGAGGTGGACTCGTCTCCTCCGTTCCGCGCTAGTCTAATGTCTCGCAAATGCCTTGATATATAGTGGATATTGGGGTATGCTTGCTTCATGCCAAAATCAGCTGATCTCCTCACGATGTCTCCCGAGCAACGCCGAACGCTGGAAGCCTGGGTCCGTGCCCAGAACACTCCCCAAAGCGTCGCCTTCCGGGCCAGGATCGCCCTCCTCGCCGCCGACGGTGTGCCCAATAGCCGGATTGCCCGAGAGGTGGGCGTCAGTCGTCCCACCGTCATGCTCTGGCGCCAGCGTTTCCTCCAGGGCGGCCCTAGTGCCCTCACCGAGATCGCACCCGGCCGGGGCCGGCGGGTGACCTACGGAGCCGACCGGGTGAACGAGGTGGTGCAGGCCACTACCCAGACCAAACCCCCCGGAGCAACCCACTGGAGCATCCGCACCATGGCCAAGGCCCAGGGCCTTAGCAAGGCCACCGTGCAGCGCATCTGGTCCGCTCACGGGTTACAGCCCCACCGGACGAAGCGATTCAAGCTCTCCAAGGACTGGCGGTTCACCGAGAAACTCACCGACGTAGTGGGGCTGTACCTCAATCCTCCCGACAAAGCCGTGGTCCTGTGCGTGGATGAGAAGAGCCAAATCCAGGCCCTTCAGCGTACCCAGCCCGGCCTGCCTATGAAGAAAGGGCGCTGCGGAACCATGACCCACGACTACAAGCGGCATGGGACCACGACCCTATTTGCGGCCCTCAATGTCTTGGACGGGCGGGTGATCGGGGAGTGCATGGCTAAGCACCGGCACCAGGAGTTCCTGCGCTTCCTGCGGCGACTGGACCGGGAGTTTTCCAAGGAGACGCCGCTCCATCTGATTGTGGACAACTATGGGACCCACAACCAGTCCAAGGTGAAGGCGTGGCTGGAGAAGCACCCGCGGTTCACCCTGCACTTCACGCCGACGAGCTCGTCTTGGTTGAACCTGGTGGAGCGGTGGTTCAGGGAGTTGACGGAGAAAAGAGTACGGCGGGGGAGTTTCGAGAGCGTCCCGGAGTTGATCGCCGCGATTAAGGAATACCTGGCGGCGTCCAACGCGGATCCCAAGCCGTTTGTATGGCATGCCTCCGCTCAAGCGATCCTCACCAAGCTCTCACGCTGTAAAGCTATTTACGAGACACTAGACTAGGCGGCACTCCGGGCGAGGAATCCTCTCCACTGAGGGAGAGGACCGAGGTAAGAGGGAGTACGCGTTATTCTTGGGCTTGTGCGCCCAGGGGTTCGAGGATCACCACGCGCATTTCCTGCGGCCGGTTAGACACTGTGATGTTGAGCCTGGACTGGGGCTGCGCGTCCTTGATGCCCATCTCCCGCATGAAGTCGTCAAGGCCCCTGAGCTGGACTCCCAATCCCGGCACGCTGTAGTGCATGGGCACCACAACCCGGGGCTCCAGCCTCCGAATAATCTCCACTGCCTTGGATATCTCAACGGTGCATACGCCACCCGCCGGCAAGAAGAGGATGTCCACCGGCGTGAGCTCCTCTACCTGGCGCGTGGTCAATATCTCCTTCACATCTCCCAGGTGGCATAGCCGGAGGTTTTCCATGTCTATAACGTAGGCGGTATTCCTCTTACCCTCCGTGGCCTCGTCTCCCCTATGGGTCATGACGCCGGTGATGTAGATTCCCGAGTGCTCGTATTCCCCGGGACCGCTCAAGACCTTGGGGCCGCCCTGCACTCCCTGCCAGTAACAGTGATTGGGGTGATCTTGACTGACGGTGACCGCGATCGCCTCCGGCTCTCCCATGCTCAGTCCGATGGAATCGGGGAAGGGGTCCGTAATGGCTACAACGTCGTTGGATCGCAGCCGGAAACAGGAATGTCCAAGCCAGGTGATGTCCACCCAGCTACCTCCTTCGCAGACCCACGAGGAGCCAAGCCGAGGGCAGCACCAGAGAGGCAACGTACAACTTCGCCAGGTCCCCGGGAATAAACGGATAAAGGCCCAAACGAAGGGTATCGTCCCAGCCAACCCAGAAAGCCAACTGTATCAGGCCTGGAACGTAGAGGACCACGTTCCCGGCCAGCATAGCAAGCAGCACCCAAGTGCCCTTGTTCCAACCATGCTCAGTCAGGAATCCGACCAGGAATGCGGCGGGTACGTAACCTATCAGGTACCCCCCCGATGCCATGTTCCAGAACAAGCCGGAGCCGCCTCCTGCGAAAACGGGCAGGCCACCCGAACCCTCGGCCAGGTAGGCCACCATGGCAAGGGCGCCGCGGCGGCTCCCAAGGACCGCCCCCGTCAGCAGCACAGCGAATGTCTGCCCCGTGATGGGTACTGGATTGCCGGGCAGATGGATCGAAATGCGCGCGAAACCCGCGGTTATGAAGCTGAAGGCCAGGATGAAGAATATGTCGCGGGTTATATCCCGGGCCCGATCGGACCTCGGGAATACGGCCTCTAAAAGAGGAACTGACCTAGCGGGTAGCTGCAAATTCCCTCCTAACGTCGATTACCCAAACCGGGCAACGGAAGGGCTGGATGCCCCGCGTTGGCGGTCAGCTCCAGTTCTGCTAGCCCAGGAGCTGTACGGGTCACGAGGGCTTGCCCACACTGGCGGCGGAATCGGGCCTCAGCAGGGTTCTCACTGTTGCAGATATGGCAAGTGGCCATTAACTTCGAGAGTCCCCAAATTTGGCTAGGATGCTAATCCACGGGAGAGTATAATAGTAATACGAGTAGCAGTCAATCCTTGACAGGCCCCCGTCACCATGCTAGATTCCGCTAAACCACGCGAGTCGGCAGTGATGAGGGTCCATTCGAGCCATCGGTGGGAGCATGCTGAAGCCAAGAACAGGCACGGTCCTGAACGCCCTTATAGATGAGTACATCAAGGCTGCGGCCCCCGTGGCTTCAGAAGATATAGCCCGCAGGTCCCGGCTGAAGGTCAGTCCGGCCACCATAAGAAACGAGATGGCAGAGCTGGAGGATGAGGGCTATATCAGGCGTCCCCACGTCTCCGCCGGGGGAATCCCCGCAGACAAAGGCTACCGTTTCTACGTAGAGTCCCTCGACGACCCCATTACGTTACCCGCTGCCTTGCAGCAGGAGATAAGGAACCAATTTAGCCGGGCGCACAGAGACTTGGAGGTGTGGACACAGCTGGCGGCTAAGGCGCTCTCCAGGCTGGTGGACAACATGGCCGTCGTCACCTTCCCGAGGGCAACATGGTCCCGGCTGAAGTACGTCCAGCTCGTGTACCTCCAGGACTTCCTGGCCTTGCTTATCCTGGTCTTTCAGGAGGCTCGGTTACGACAGCACCTGGTGCCTCTGGATGAGCCCACCTCCCAGAGCGACCTTACTCAAGTCGTAAATAAGCTGAACGACACTATCGCCGGCCTCACCGGCCCCGAGATAAAGGCCAAGCAGATGGAGCTTACTCCCCTGGAAGGACTGGTGATGGACGGGACAATCTCCGTCATGGGGGAAGTGGATGCGGAGGCCGTGCTGGAACACTACGTGGATGGACTGCGGCTTCTGCTGAGTCAGCCGGAGTTCGAAGAGACACGGAGGGCCAAGCAGATAGTGGAAATCCTCGAAGAGCGGGTACTGCTGAAGAGTATCTTATCGGAAGTACCCGATCAGGGCAGCGTAGGCGTGTTCATAGGCGGTGAGAACCAGGAAGAGGCTCTCAGACCTTTCAGCATTATCGTAAGCCAGTACGGCATCCCGGAGGAGGCATCCGGAACCATCGGCGTGATCGGACCCACCCGTATGCAGTACACCAGCGTGATAGGTGGGGTGCAGTTTCTCTCTTCCTTCATGAGTGAGCTGATAATGGGTGTTTACGGACGTTCCTGACTCGGCAGACCGCAAATTTAACGTCACCGAGCATCTCCTGAAAGCTACCCCCGTCATCTGCAGGTTTATGAGGCGAAACTACCTTGATGCCCTGCGCTCAGTGGAATACAATGAAATGGAGTGTCTGTTGCGGGTAAGGTATTGATCTATGGCTAAGCGAGATTACTACGAGGTGCTGGGTGTATCCAGAGGTACATCCGAGGACGACGTGCGCAAGGCTTTCAGAAAGAAGGCCATGCAATACCATCCCGATCGGAACAAGAACCCTGACGCGGAGGAGAGGTTCAAGGAGGTAAACGAGGCCTATCAGGTACTGAGCGACGCACAGAAGCGGGGCTTGTACGACCGGTTCGGGCATGCCGGAGTGGCGGCAGGCAACGGCGGAGGGTCTACTAAGGACTTTGATGGCTTCGACATATTCGGCGGCTTCGGCGATATTTTCGACTCCTTTTTTGGTGACTTCACAGGCAGGGGACAACAACGCGCTGCCCAAAGGGGTGGCGATATCAAACGAGGTGTGCTGCTGTCTTTTGAAGAATCGGTTTTCGGTACAGACCGAGAAGTCGAGGTCACGCGGACCGAGCGCTGCCAGAGATGCCACGGCTCCGGCAGCGAGCCGGGTACCAATCCAGCAACGTGCAACACGTGCAAAGGAATGGGCCAGGTACGCAGATCCCAGCGGAGTGTCTTTGGCCAGTTTTCTCAGGTAATTACCTGTCCCAGCTGCCGGGGCAAGGGCTCGATCATTCAGAAGCCCTGTGGCCCCTGTCACGGTAGCGGTAACGACCAGCGAAACCGCAAGATAATGGTGAAAGTGCCCGCCGGTGTAGAGGATGGAATGCAGATCCGTCTGACCGGCGAGGGAGACGCAGGTATGAACGGCGGCCCGCCCGGCAACATGTATATCCAGGTCTCGGTCGGAGAGCATAAGCTGTTCCGGCGCAAGGGCAACGATGTCATCTATGAGCTTCCCTTGAGCTTCACTCAAGCCGCATTGGGGGACGAGGTAGAGATCCCAACGTTGAACGGCACCGAGGCGATAACAATTCCCCCCGGGACCCAGCACGGCACCCAGTTTCGTATCAAGGGCAAAGGGGTCCCTGAGATCAACGGCCACCGGAGGGGAGACCTGGTCGTTCCAGTCAACGTCCGGATTCCGACCTCACTGGACGCAAATCAACGGCGTCTCATGGAAGAGCTCTCGAAGACATTGCAGGATCCGAACGGCGATTCCGCCAAGGACAAAGGCTGGTTCGGCAAGGTCAAGGATGCCCTGGGGTAGCGCCCCTCCCGCCAGGCCAGGACACGGTCCTGATATTATTCCCCGGCCCTATTCCGTCGACCAAACCGGTGGGGCCGGTATTTTTGTGTGAGTAGACCATGAAGTGGCAGGAGCTCAGCATCAGGGTGCCTTGGGAATTCGTGGAGCCCATATCTTATCTGTTCGGCAGGTATGGGCACGGGCTCTCTATGGAAAAATCGGAGGATGAGCTGATTCTCCTGCGAACCTATCTGCCTGATACGTCGAAGCGAAGGTTGGCCAGGATCGACGTCGGAGTAAACCTGGTAAGGCTGCTACAACCCATGACTGAGTTGGCGATAGAGCCGCTGGAAGAGTCCGACTGGGAGAGCGCTTGGAAAGCCCACTTCGATCTGTTGAAAGTGGGGCGAAGGCTGGTAATCAAGCCTTCCTGGATCGAGTATGCTCCCGGTTCGGAGGACCTGGTGATAGAATTGGACCCTGGGATGGCCTTCGGGACGGGCTACCATCCCACCACTAGAATGTGTCTCGAGGCCCTGGAGGAGCTGATCCGGCCGGGTATGTCTGTGCTGGACCTGGGAACCGGTTCCGGCATCCTGTCCATGGCAGCAGTCCGGCTGGGAGCGGCTTCCGTCCTCGCTCTGGACAAAAACCCTACCGCGGTCACAGCGGCCAGGAGAAACTTCAAGGCGGGGTGCCTTACCGCAGAGGCACGCGCTTCCCGAGGCACGCTTCCGCATCAGCTCGCCATGGATGCCGGCTTCGACTTGGCCGTGGCCAACATCAGCTCGAAGGTAATCCTGGACAGGGCTCCGCACATTCGTAAGGCGCTCAAGCCGGGAGGAATGCTGATAGCATCCGGGTTCATGGAGGAACGGGTGGGTGAGGTCGAAGGAGGACTGGCTGAAGTGGGCCTCTTAAAACGTGAGACCTACCGTGATGACGAATGGGCGGCCTTGCTCCTCGTCAGGTCCCAATGATGCACAGGTTTTTCGTACCCCCCACTTGGATCTCCAGCGGACAAGCCCGTTTGGAGGGCGAGCTCGCTCACCAGTTGGGCCGTGTTCTACGCATGTCGTCCGGGAACGAGGTCATCCTTCTGGACAACTCCGGTATGGAGTACCGCGTACGTCTCACCGGATTCGGCAGAGGCACCGTGGATGGGGAGGTAATCGAGGTCTGCGAAGGCCGGGGTGAGCCGGGCGTCAACATAACTCTCTACCAGGGCATTCTCAAGGGGTCGAAGTTCCAATGGGTGCTGCAAAAAGGAACCGAGCTAGGCGTGACTACCTTCGTTCCCCTTATCTGCCGGCGTTCGGTACCTCGACGACAAGATAGCTCGGACGCCGTTCCACACCACCGCTGGAGTAAGATCGTCACCGAGGCGGCGGAGCAGTCGGGAAGGAGCCGCCTGCCCGAGCTGCGTGAGTCCATGACCTTCGAGGATGCATGTGGTGCGGCCCAGCGCACGGGAACGTCCCTAATGCCCTGGGAGCGGGAAGGGTCCACCGGGCTGAGGTCGGTGCTGTCTCGTGGGGACAGCCGCCGCATTAATATCTTCATCGGGCCGGAGGGCGGCTTCGACGAAGCCGAAGTGGCCTGCGCGCGCGAGAGCGGAGTGCTTCCCGTCAGTCTGGGCAGGCGAATCCTCCGCTCGGAGACGGCCGGGATCGCCGCTGTGGCCGTAGTACTGTACGAAGCCGGAGAGCTTGGGGCCTAGAGTACACGCCTTATTCCGCTGACTATAAATATGGCGGCCATACCCCACAAGAACAGTCCACATACCACCGCCACGCCCCTGTAGAGGGTGTCGTTCATTATCCGCCGGCCCGAGGCTACCGCCAGGGAAACCGTGCTGAACCAGGAATAGTCCGAAAGAATGTGTCCTATGTAGAAGGCGGTGATACCCAGCGTCCCCAACCCCAGGGACCTGGCCTCGGCCAGGAAGGTGGCCCCGACGGTAACCCACCACAGGCTCCAATAAGGGTTGGTAATGCTCAGCACCGCGCCACCCAGCATCGGGCGTCCCGGGTGATAGTGTCCGGAGCCGCGGGCGCCCTCTGCGGTGGAAGGCAGCCCCCCGGAGCGTTGGCGGATCATGCGCCATCCCATCCACAACAGAAAAAGGCCCCCCGAGAGGGAGATGACCGTAAACGCGGGCCCCTTTTCGATGAAGTGGAGCAGCCCTACGGCCAGAAGAATAACCACCAGCAGCTCTAGGATGGAATGGCCGGTCGCGATATAGGGTCCGGCCCAGAAGCCCCTCCGGGCGGACTCCCTGATATCCAGGGCCAGCAGAGGGCCTGGGGCCAAGGCTCCGGAGAGCCCCACCAGAAAAGAAGTGCCGAAAACAGCCAGAGCTTCGTAGCCGGCCATAGCTCACCCGGTACTATACCCCTCTCACTCGGATGTGGGCGGTCTCCCCATCAGCTCCATTACAGCTTTCCTCACGTCCAGCCCCTCGTACAAGATCTGGTACGTTGCCCGTGCGATGGGCATCTTCACCCCCAGCTTATCGGCCAACTTGAGGGAGGCCACCGTCGTATGCACCCCTTCCGCCACATTCTTCATGCCGGCCAGTATGTCCTCCAGAGACCTGCCAGTCGCCAGCTGCGCTCCCACGCTGTGGTTGCGGCTCAGCGGGCTGGCGCAGGTTGCGACCAAGTCGCCCAGACCAGCGAGCCCGGCGAAGGTGAGGGGGGTGGCGCCGGCTGCGACCCCCAGACGCGTTATCTCCGTCAGGCCTCGGGTCATAAAGGCGGCCTTTCCGTTATCTCCGTATCCGAGGCCGGTGCACATCCCCGCGCCCAGCGCGATGATATTCTTGAGCGCTCCCCCCAGTTCAACCCCTATGATATCATCGTTCGTGTATACCCTGAGCGCCGGTGACATCAGTAGTCCCTGGGCGGCCGTGGCCACGCTGGGTTCCGGTGCCGCCACCACTGTCGACGCTGGCTTTCCCCCGGCGATCTCCAGCGCCAGGTTGGGGCCGGACAGCACACTTATTCGTGAATGCAGGCTCTGGGGTAGCTCTTCCAACAATACCTGGCTCATGCGCTTGCCCGTCTCCATCTCTAGACCCTTCGATGCGCTGAGCAGTATTGGGCTGCCGTCTATGTCCTCCCGGTACCGCCTGATATTGTGCCTGAAACTGCCGCAGGGCACGGCCAGCACAACCATCCCAGCGCCCCTGAAGGCGTCCTTGGGGTCATGGGTCACCCTAAGAGGATCGGGGAACGCTACACCGGGGAGGAACCGAGAGTTCTCCCTCATGGACTCGAGCTCTGCGGACTCCTCGGGGCTCCTGGCCAGCAGGCTCACCCGAATCTGCTTCCGGGCAAGGATTACGCCTAGCGTCGTCCCCCAGGTGGTGGTCCCTATAATCGTGACCGGCGCCAACCCACTTAACCCCCGTCGGTACCAGGGCTGGGGGCCTCGCTGATCCGCTCGGCCCGCTGCCCGAGCCTGCGCTCGTTGCCTTTGAGGAGACGGTTGATGTTGTCCCTGTGCTGCCAGATGATCATGCCCGCACCGATGCCCGCATACCAGAGGTAGGTCGCCTGGGAACGGTCTAGCAGCACCATAACGAGGACCGCGATGACTGCTACTAGTACCGACGTTACAGAGCCCAACGAGAGGTAGCGGGTGAGCAGGGTGACCGGCGTAAAGACGGCGATAGCTATGGCGCCGGCTATGGGCTCCATCATCAGCAGCGCTCCAAGTCCGGTCACGATTCCCCGTCCCCCCTTAAACCCCAAGAAGACGGGCCAGTTGTGCCCGGCCAGGGCGAGAAGCCCCGCCACTACCTCGGCGGCGGCGCTGTCCGAGACCGCTCGCGCGAGGGCGACGGCGAGCAGGCCCTTACTCAAATCGAGGATTAGGGCGAGAAGGGCGTAGGCGCCGCCGGACGTCCTCAGCACGTTGGATGTGCCCACCATCCCGCTGCCATACTGCCGTATGTCTACCCCCTTTACGCCCAGGGTGATCAAGAATCCCCATGGGATAGACCCGAGAACGTAACTGACAGGAGCGATCAGCGCGTACTGGCCGGGGGAGCTGTCCATGTCCAGAGTAAATAGGATTACGACCACGTATACGGCCAGCAGCGGCGGTAGCAACAGACTCAGAACAATCCTGGGCATACGGCTATATCCTGTTTCGAAATATCAGCCGCAGGTGGGTATGGGTAAAGCCGAAGGCTGCCCTCAAACGGTTCTCCAGGAAGCGTTCGTAGGAGAAGTGTATCAGCTCCGGGTTGTTGACGGCGAAGACGAAGGTAGGAGGATTCACGTCAACCTGTTTCACTTCACTGATCTTGGCCCGGCGGCCTTTCCTAGAGGCCGGCATGTGATCAGATAGGGCGTCCATCAAGGCATAGTGGAGCTTCCCAGGGGGGACTCGTATCAATCTCTCCTGGTATATATCCAGCGCGAGCTCCATGAGGTCCTCGATACCCTCTCCACGCAAGGCAGAGGTAAAGCACTTGGGCACGTAGGGCACGAAATGAAGCCTCTTTCTAACAGTCTGGATCGCAACCTCTTTCTCCGTGCCATCTTCATCCGGCACAAGGTCCCACTTGTTTACCACCACGATAAGGCCAGTATAGCCGTCCCAAGCATTGCCCGATATGTGGGCGTCCTGAGCGGTGGCCAGCTCCGTGGCGTCCAGCACCAGCAACGCGATATCCGCCCGCTGCACCGCTCTCACCGCCCTCAGAACGCTGAAATATTCTATGCCTCTCCCGATCTTGCCTGGGCGCCTTATCCCCGCCGTATCTATCAGGACCATCGGCCTATCCCCGTAGGTGAAGTGAGTATCCAGGGCGTCCCTGGTGGTGCCCGGCAGCTCGCTGACAATCGCTCGTTCCTGCCCCAGGATGGCGTTCATGAGCATAGACTTACCAACGTTAGTCCTGCCGATGATCGCCAGCTTCACGGCGCCTTCCGCCGTCTCATCTTCCTCCATGGGAGAGGGGGGTAGCAGAGAGGTAACCCTCTCCATCAAGTCGTATACACCCAAGTTGTGATAGGCGCTGATCAGTGCTGGGTCCTCTATGCCGAGCTCATAGAACTCCGAGGCGGCTACCTCCCGCTTTTCGTTGTCCACCTTGTTCACCGCGGCCACGATAGCCTTCCGGGTGCGCCGAAGCCAGCTGGCTATCTCCTCGTCCATAGGCGTAACGCCGTCCTCCACGTCCACGACAAATATTATGAGGTCGGCCTCGGATACCGCTGCCTCGACCTGGGCCTTCACTTTCTCCCGCAGAGGGTCCTGTGGCCTCGGCTCGAGCCCACCAGTGTCCACCAACGTAAATTGGCGTTCTCCCCACTCCACCTCCGCCAGCAGACGGTCACGGGTGGTGCCTGGTACGTCCGTTACGATGGCGTTCCGGCTGCCCGCTAGGCGGTTAAACAGGGTGGACTTGCCCACGTTGGGCCTGCCCACGATCGCTACCATTGGTTTAGCCAATCAACAGCTCCAACAGGGCCTTCTGGGCGTGGAGGCGGTTCTCCGCCTGGTCGAAGGCGACCGATTGAGGATGGTCCAGCATGCCGGGAGGGACCTCATCACCGTAGTGGGCCGGCAGAGGGTGCATCAGTATCGCGTCTTTGTGGGCCAGTGCCAGAAGCTCGTGATCCACGGTGTAGCCCTTGAAATCCTTGCGCCGCGCATCAGCCTCCCCCTCCTGCCCCATGCTGACCCAAACGTCAGTGTAGACGACGTCCGCTCCAGCAACGGCCTCTAGAGGGTCCACCAGGGCATCCACCTCCGCTTTCGAGCCCGACGCCCGACGTGTGGCCGAGTCTAGAGTCCCATCGTCCAAGCCGTATCCCGGAGGCGAGGCGATTGTGAAAGCAGCCCCCACAGAAGCTGCCCCCAGGCACAAACTTCGGGCAACATTGTTGCCGTCCCCGACGTAGACTATCTTGAGCCCGCTCAGAGCGCCCTTGCGCTCGTAGATGGTCTGGAGGTCCGCCAGCGTCTGGCATGGGTGCTCCCAGTCCGAGAGGGCGTTGATGACCGGAACGGAGGAGTATTGCCGGAACTCCTCCAGAGTTGAATGGGAAAACACCCTGGCGACTATACAGTCCACATAGCGCGACAGCACACGTGCGACGTCGGAGACCGCCTCGCGCTTTCCCATGCCAACCTCTTCGGGCCCCATGTAGAAAGAGTGGCCCCCCAGCTGCTGCACCCCTACCTGAAAGCTGGCGCGAGTACGCAGAGACGGCTTCTCGAACAGGAGGACCACCGATTTCCCCGCCAGTACGGGGCCGGGAGGGTTGGCGGTCATCTGTTGAGCTCTGCGAACGACGTGGTCTATTTCCTGTGGGCTGAGGTCCAATACAGAGAGCAGGTGTTTCCCCGGCATATCACATCCTCGTCGGCCAGGATAATATCCTAAATCCCGATGCTCTTCAAGTTTATTCCTTGCATCGCTTCGGCGAAAGGAGAGCGTTAGAACCGGCTACATGGAAAATCAGCCGTCACGAGCATAGAATGGGGGCGAGAGGAGGCCAGATATGGTAAGCGATAAGATCGTACCGGGGCTCGAGGGCCACAGAGAGACGATCGTCTGTGAGCATAATGTGGCCGGGCATATAGGTAAGTTCAGTACTCCTTCACTGATCCTGCTGATGGAGCAGGCGTCCACCGAAGCATTTCACCGTCTCCTGAATCCGGGCCAAACCTCAGTTGGTTTCGAAGTAAACATACGGCACCTGGCTCCTTCCTCGATCGGAGCCAGGGTATCCGCCCACGCCGAGCTGACCGAGGTGCAAGGGAACAAGCTCTGGTTCAGCGTGGTGGCCCATGATGGAGACACTAAGATCGGAGAGGGTACTCATCGCCGGGCTATTATCGACACGCCACCAGACGGGGCTTAAACCGTTAGAAGTCCGACCTTGCCAGGCGCGGGAGCACGCGCTGAAGCTGGCTCGCATATCGCTATTGGGTAACCGTCACAGTAACCGTGGCCGTCATGAAGGTATGGATAGCGCAGAAGTACGGGAAGGTGCCCGGCGTATTGAAGGCAATCTGGGCTGATGACTGACCTCCGCCTAGGTTGCCGGTATTCCATGTCCCGTCCGGGGTAGGTGACTGGCCAGAGGTCGAGGTGTGGGTATAGATGCCTTGGTTGGTCCATATAACCACGGTGCCTACAGAGATGGTGAGGTCCTGATGGGAGAAGTCTCCAATGTTCGCCTGAATGGGAGCCGGCGCAGGCGTTGGCGTGGGAGTAAATGTTGGAGCCGGAGTTGGGGTGAGAGTCGGGGTCGGCGGCGGAGGCGTTGGAGTTGGGGTTGGAACCGCAGTTGGAGTTGGCTCCTGGAGGGTTCCCTGAAAATAGCGCGTCAAAAATGCCAGGTCGAAGATGTCCACGATCCCGTTTTGGTCCACGTCCCCACCGGAGGCGCCGGTATTAAAGTTTGAGAACACCATGATCAGGTCTGTACCGTCCACCACTCCGTCCCCATCAAGGTCCGCAGTTTCTTGCGGCGACACAACGTTGACGGTGACCGTAGCCTGGATCGGGAGGCTGAATTGCCTATGCAGGGCGCCATACGCCAAGCCAAAGGTAACCCCAAGGGCCATCCCGAGCCCAATTGTGATAAGAGCAGCCCTAACGGGAAGTTTCATGGCAGAGTTTCACCGACGAGTCCCAGTGAGCTATAGGGGTCGACGCCAGTACAACTTAACACACCGAAAAAGTAGCGGTCAAGAAAACGACAGCCGCACACGTGGACCTTGGCACGCTAGTGTGTTTGGGCTGATGGGAGCGCGCGCACGGCCAAAGCTAATGGGCCGGCGGTTCCGTCTGCCGGCCCATTATAAAGCGACTCAAATCTAATCCCGCCGTCCTAGACTGTCGGACCTGCTCAGGGGCCGTCTAGACGTCTATCGTTACGTTAACTCCCTCGTCTAGCTCGCTTTTAGGCACGCCCAGGTAGTTCAGCGGTGCGTTGATGAGCCCATCGATTTTCTGCTTGAACTCCCGCATCGCCAGCTCTCCACGCTCATCATCCGGGACCTCGCCCGCCTTAATTTTTTCCTTGAAGTCTTCGAATTCCAGGTCCTCCGACTTGCCATGGGGGACCTGGAAAAACCCGCTGTTGAAGCGAGGGAGCTCGCTGGGACCAAAGTAGCCCATATCACGAATCGAGTAGCCCTCCAGCGAGTGGGTGCCCTTGCCCAAGACCTGCCCCGTGGTGGCGTAGTGGTCCAGCACGTTCTTCATGCCGTACCTCTGGACTGGGCATACCTTCATGCACACGGCACATCCCTCGTAGCGGGCCATGACAGGCCGGCACCGCTTGTACAAAAGCTTGTGTTTTTGTACACCCCTCCACCAGACCTTTTCCCTCATGAGGGCACGACCGGGGCAGCGGTTGACGCATACCTGGCATATGGAGCAAAAGGCGTGGATTCCGTAGTCCACGGGCTGGTCGTAGGTCACCGGAGCGTCTGTGGTGACGACCATGAGCCGCGCCCGGGAGCCGAAATGTGGTGACAGCAGCTGGCCATTCGCGCCCAGCTGGCCCAGACCTGCCTCTACGAACATGGGAATGTAGGCAGCGCTCGCGTCTATAGGGCTGTGCACCTGGGCGTGATACCCGAGTGTCCGGATGAATTTCGCAAGGTTCAGGCCGACCGCGCCCATGGTCGTATAAGTGTCGTAGTGCGGGCCCTCCGCTTCCATGCTGGGCGCAGACTGAGTCGGCTCGTAATCCTGCTCGTAGGCGAGGCATATCGCGTGGGGGAATTTAACCCAGCTTCTCTTGGACTTGTAGACGTAACGCCTGTCGAACCTGGTGAAGCCGACTTCGCCGAACCCCATCGCCCTGGCCTTGGCCTTGATTTCCGAGGTTAGATCACTACTGGCCACCGGCTCGGCCGTGGGCTCCACCTCGCCTGAGTCCCTGGAGGACTCAACGATAGGCCGGTTCACTGTCCTGTGTTCCTTGCGCTGCTCGAGCACTTCACCATGCAGTAGCGACACGGCCCACCGCACGTCTGCCGTCAAGTCGATGGCCTGGGTCTCAAGGGGATATTCCCGGCTGTAGAAGTCCACCTCGTGGGAATTCTGGACTATCCCGTCTACTGTTACCAGCTCCTGTGGGACATTGATCACTATCGGGTCGTCACCGTGGGTCCTGCCCGGTCGAGTTACTTCGTGGCCGACTTTTAACATGGCCTCACCTCCGCATTTCAGGCTAGCTGCCGTTGTGGACACAACTACGAGGGTCCGATCCCTAGCCTCTCTATTCTGCCTTGGACCTTTGTTACTGTCAAGGGATATGGAGCTGTAGAGCGGATTCGTTTACTGATAATCGCGGTGAGGGGTGTTTTACTAGTCCAGCACCGTAATGGAGTTGGACTTAATGACCAGATAGACATCTTGCCCTTCGTAGAGCCCCAGGGAGTCCAGTGCCTCGGGAGTGATCTCCACTAGCAAGGGAGAGCCGACGTCAGTGAACAGGAGGACGCTGTTTTCTACCCGATGGATCCCTTGAATACGGCCTGCAAGAATATTCCTGGCACTCAAACGGCTGGGCCGGTCGACCGCCACGATGATATCCCCCGCCCGGATAGCTATGGATATGGTATCCCCGGCCGCGACACGGGATGGCGCCACCGGTATCCACAGGGTGGTGTCGCCTATCCTTGCGCCGCTAAGGCTGTTGCTGGCGGGACTTTCCAACAGCTGGACGTCCAGCAGATTTTCCAGGCTGCTGGTCTCAATCAGTGAGTGCAGGAAGGGCTCCAGAAGGACCTTTCGGGGTTCATCGAAGGCGAGCTGCTTTCCACCCGAAATCACCAGAGCCATGTCCGCTATTGCCAGCACTTCGGAGATGGAGTGGGAGACATATATCATGGGTATTCCCAGTTCGTGATGCAGGCCCTTGAGATACCGCAGGATGCGACCCTTGAGAGCAATGTCCAGTGAACTGAGTGGCTCGTCCATCAGCAATAGCTCCGGGGATGTGGCCAGAGCCCTGGCCAAAGCTACCCGCTGCCGCTCGCCCGTGGACAGCTGCGCCGGTAGCCGGTCCATCAGGGCGTCCAGCTCGAGGATCTCCACCAACTGCTCCGGCTCGATCTGACGCCGTTCAGGCGCCGTGAGCTTGTACCCGTAGTAGATGTTCTCTCGGACGTCGTATTGGGGGAACAGGAGACTCTCTTGAAACATATATCCGATGCGCCGCTTGTCAGGTCTCAGATTGAGCTTCCGCTCGGAAGAGAACAATGGTTTGCGGCGGAGGTAGATCTCTCCCCGGTCAGGAGCCGCCAACCCCGAGATGCAGCTGAGTATAGTGGTCTTGCCGCTCCCCGATGGTCCAAAGATGGCTGTTACTCCCCTAGGGAAGGTCGCCTCTACCTCGAGTTTGAATCCCTCGGGGTAGCTCTTGGACATCTTCAATTCCAGGAATGCATCATCCATGGCTTCTGTCTCGCCTTGTCTGATACCCGCTCCATGAGGGTCCCCCGCGTCTCAGCACGGGGGTCATGAGGCGGTACGCCTGACCAGATGGTGGTGGATGCTGAGGGAAACAAGAGCCAGCACCAGCGACGCCGCTATCAGGCGGACGGCGGCGCCGTCGTCTCCAACCTGCAGGCGGTTGAAGATATAGAGGGGCACGGTCTGGGTCCTGCCCGGGATGTTCCCCGCCACGACGATTGTGGCGCCGAACTCCCCGAGGCCACGGGCAAAAGCCAGCAGGGCCGCCGCGAGAATGCCACGGTACGCGAGGGGAACCGTTATGCTGAAAAAGGTCTTCAGGGGCCCGGCGCCCAGGCTCCTGGCGGCGGATTCCAGGCGGGGGTCCACCCCTGCCATGGCTACCTCGATCGCCCTCACCATAAGGGGCATGGAGACAAGCCCGGCCGCCAGCGCTGCCGCCACCCATGTGAACACCACATCGATCCCAAACAGGCCGTGGAGCACGCTTCCTACAGGGCCGTCACGTCCCATGAGGAGAAGCAGAAAATAGCCCGTCACCACCGGTGGTAATACCAGGGGGAAGGAAACCAGCGTATCCAGCACGGGTTTGCCTCGCATCGAAGACTTGGCCAGGAGCCAGCCTATCCAGAGGGCGAAGGGGAGGCCTATTAACGTTCCCAGGGCGGCGATCTGCAATGACAACCCTATGATCTGAAACTCATTAGAGGAAAGCACCGGCTCATTCTCCTATACGCTTGAACTTGCCACCGAGTCAGGGAGGCATGGAGTCCGCTGATCGCCTCCTATTCTAGTGGGCTGAAGCCGTGGTCCAAGAAAGTCCGTCTGGCCTCATCTCCCTGGAGATACTCGAGGAACTTCAGAGCGGCCTCGGCATGGCCGGACCGCTCCAATACGCCTGCGGGGTAGACTATAGGGGTATAGTTATCCTTCGGAACAAGGGAGATTACCTCGAGGCCTTCAATCATACCGGCATCCGTGACATAGACGATACCCGCATCCACGTTGCCGGTGTCCACATATCCCAAGGTTGCCCGGACGTCGGAGCCAAAAACCATACGGGACTTGAGGTCCTGCCATAGTCCCATGTTCTGCAAGGCGTCCCTCGTGTACCGTCCCGCTGGGGCTAGGTCTGGGTCCGCGACGGCCAATCTGGCATCAGACCCGGCGAGATCTTCCAAAGAACGGATCCCCGAGTCTCGAGCCACGCCAGGGGAAGCCACCAGTACAAGCTCATTGGTCAACAGGTCCACGCGGGTATCCTGCATTAGAAGCCCTCGATCCTCCAGCATCTCCAGCGGTTGCGCACCGGCCGATACGAAGGCGTCGGCAGGTGCTCCACGTATGATCTGCTGTGCCATTGACGTCGACCCTCCGAAGTTGAAGCTGACCTTTACACCCTCCCGCTCTGCGAATTGGCTCCCGATTTCCTGCAATGCATCGGTTAAACTGGCCGCCGCGAACACCAGGACCTCCTCTCTCCCATCTCCCCCGCAAGACGTCGCTACAAGAAAAAGGGTGACAGAAGCTACCAGGAACACCCTTAGGGTCTCGACGGCGCATCGCCCCGAAATCAGACGGGGCGCGAGCGTCTTTCCGGCAGGGCCCGGACGGCGCATGCTGGCCTCCATTGGCGTTAGGGGCCTTAGGGATAGGGGTTGTCGATCACGAAAAGCCACGTTCCGTCCGGCTGGCGCCGCACTACCTCAACGCTCCGCCCAGACACGTTGATTGGGCCGCCATCGGGGCCGGTGGATTCGAAAACCCAATTGCAGCCTGTCAGAGCGATATCGCCCACCTGAATGGTCATGTCGACTTCCGTCCTGGCCTTCGGCTTCATGGCGATGAATTCGCTGAAGAACCGGCGGATAGCTTCAGTTCCCCTGGCGACGTTGCCTTCCTCAGGTCCCGTCAGCAGGATGGCTTCCGGCTCGTACAGGGCTACAACACCATCCAGATCGCCCGCGTTCAAGGCTTCGGTGATCATTCGGTCGGGGTCCTCGGGTTTCAACGGTGGCATTTAAGTACCTCCTTGGTCTGAACATTTGACGTGGATACCTGCCACTGAGGTATATGGGCGCTGATCCCACCACACGACCCATGCAGGCCGATAACAAGGTGGGCCGGCAGAGTGGCCCCTAAGGCGCTGGTGGAGGTGGAGGTGATGCCGCCATACTTACCGTCGTATATATGACTTCGAAGGGCATTCTGGTTGCCAGCCGGTCGTCAACGTACACGTTAAACCAATATGGTCCGGCTTCCTGGAAGCTGATGCGAAGATGCAGGGTGAGGTTTTGTCCTCTGGTCCCACCTTCGAAATGGACCGTCCCGTGCCAGATCGATTTCCCATCTGTCAGACCGGATGGTCTCGTTAGAGTCACCTTGATGGGTACAGGACCCCTCGCGTCCCCAGACTTGAAGCTGAGAAAGGCGGTCAGATCTCTCTGGAATGGGGGCATTCGCTCGGGCGCCTCGGTGCCGCTGGCCTGGACACGCATCCGGTCTATGATGCGGATGATGGACTTGACTTCGTCCTTCTCGTCAAGGATGCGCTCGCAGAAGAGCGCCGCCTGCAAGTAGGGGCCTCGATCAAAGGACGCTATCGGCTCGGTCAACTTGGTACTATCCTCGGTCAGAGCGATTTCCTTGGTAATATACTACTCATCACCCACGTCGTCCAGGTAAGCGCTATCCAGCCCCTCCCATTTCAGCTTGACAGCCTCTGGAGGCGGCAATAGCATGACGTCGGCGAGGAACTGGATAACAGGTTAGGTTACATCAGACGCATCGGAGGCGCCGTATGGCGTCGATAAGAAGTGAGCTAAAGGCCCGGCTCGATAGAGGGGAACCATCGTCGCCCCTGGGGCCTTCGATCCCCTGGGCGCCCGGGTAGTGCAGGCCCGGGGCTATTCCCCGCGGTCTACACGGGGGGCTACATGTCTGGGGCCCACCTGGCAGTCACTGAGCCCCTCATGACGATGACGGAGCAGGTGGAGGTGGCCCGGCGGGTAGCCGGCGCGGTAGACCTACCCGTGATTTGCGACGCCGGAGCAGGCTATGGAGGCCCTTTGCACACGATGCGGTCGGTCCGAACCTATGAGCCGGGGGTGAGGAGTTAAATAACCGGCGCTCGGTTACCCAGGGAATGCATCACCGTAGCATGACGCCGCGCGAATCACGCGGTCCTGTGAGGTGGGGCAGGTGTGGGCATGATCAAGTACAAGATGGCGCACAAGCCATAAATGGGAGCGAAGGTCAACAAAGCCAGCTCGTAGCTGCCGCCGTGGGTGTCGGAGATCCATCCGGCATAGTAAGGGGAAGCAAGCATGCCGATGTTGGCTGGGCCGGACATGATACCCAGGAGCGTCGCAAATCTTCTGCGGCCGAAGAATCTCCCGATCGCTACCCAGGCGAGAGGGTCCGCGCCTAAGTCTATCGCTGCGAACACGACAAAGAGGTAGATCCCCAGGTTGCCTTCCAGAAGAAGCAGGCAGATCAGTGCCACAACGCCCGCTGACGACCCTACTGAGAGCAACGGCTGCAGCCGGTACTTCGCTCCGAGGACACCCGCCCCCAGACCCAGAGGAATCGACAATAGGACCATAAGCGAGAACATCACTCCGGCCGTCTCCCGTCCCATGCCCTCCCATACCATAAGCTCCACTGCGTGTATCAAGATGGCTGACCTAACCGTTACACGCAAGACGTTGGCTGCTGAGAGCAGCCAATAGGATTTCGTGCGAAGGGCCTCCCCGGTAGAGAAGTCCGTGGCCGTTGCCCGGCTCTCCTGGACTTCCACGCCAGGACCAGGAGCTTGCGTCTGTTCCATGCCCTCCAGCTGTACACCCATGCTTTCGGGTGTCTGGCGCATTACCGCACCCGCAGCGGTGACCACCACCATCATGAACACTCCAGAGTAGAGCATCGTGTCGCGCCAGCCCACGGTGTGGACGCCCAAGTTGACCAGAGGCAGCAGCACCGCTCCTCCTGAGATGAATGAAATTACGGCCGTCGACATCGTTATCGAGTTTCTCCGATAAAACCACTTGTTCACGGCGGTTATTGGTGCTAATGTCAGGCCTGCGCTCCTCCCAAGAGAGATGACTGCGACGAACACCAGGAGGAAGGCCCAGTAGCTGTCTACCCAGTGGAGGACTATGAAACCCAGGCTGGCTAGGATACCGCCTGAGATTATGAAGGGACCAACACCGTACCGGTCTACCAGCGGCCCTATGATCGGCACTGCGATCCCACCCTGGGCCCTGGATAGACTGAATATCAAAGAAGTCTGGGCGCTGCTAAGACCAAGATCTTTCCGGACGGGCCCGAAGTAAATCGAGGCGCCAAGGACGAACAGCCCTGAAGAGCATATGCCCAAGCCCACAGCTGAGAGCAGTATCCACCATCCGTAGTAGACTCCCTTTAATCTGCCCCTTAAGCTGGATAAGGAGACCATATCTCTACAGGGAGCGTTCGATACCTAGTCCGGATAGTGTGGGCACGACGACTTCGCCACGCCCTCTGCTTTCGGCCTCTGGGCCGTCGGACTTAGCCAACTTTCACTTCCGACACCCCATACTTCCGTTCCATTTCGTAGATATCCTCTAGCCCAAGCAAATTGGCCACGTCGAAGCGTGTAGCGTAGCGCTCGGGGTTCACCCTGCCCGTGGCCTTCAGCTCCTCGAAGGAGTCTTTGACCGCTTTGTAAACGAGCCAGATAGTACTGCCGCAGATCATCAGCCTGTAGCCGAGCTTCGCCACTTCCTGCGTGGTCACTAGGTCTCCGTTGTACATCCTGGGCAGGTCATTCAAGTCGGAGGCGTATGTATTGAGGTCCTCCACCGTCTTGATTCCGTCCACGAAGACCATGTCGGCCCCCGCGTCCGCGTAGGCACGGCACCTCTTGACTGTGTCCTCCCAACCCGTTACGGCATACGCGTCGCAGCGGGCGATGATGACGAAATCCGGGTCTGCGCGGGCATCCAGCGCCGCCCGGATTTTCTGCACCATCTCCTCTTGTGGTATCACTTGCTTGCCCTGGAAGAACCCGCACTTCTTTGGGAAGAGCTGGTCCTCGATGTGGATCCCCGCCACGCCCGCGTCCTCGTACTCGCCGACCGTCCGCCGGACGTTTAGTGGATTACCGTAGCCGGTGTCGGCGTCACATACCACAGGCACCGACACGGCCTTGGCGATGTAGCGGGCGTTCTGGACCATCTCGGTCTGGGTGATGAGCCCCACGTCGGGGAATCCTCGTTCGGCGGCCGTGCCGGCCCCAGTCATGTACACCGCCTCGAAGCCGGTGGCCTCCGCGATCTTCGCGTGGAGCGCATTCAGTATGAACGGCGCCACCACAGTCTTCTCGGAGCCGAATAGCATCTGCCTCAATCGCGTCGTAGCCTTCATTATCTCCGACCTCCGCTGGAATTTTTGGTGGGGAAGCCACTGATATAGTACGACCTGCCAGCGATACTGACTAGGGGGCAAAGCCGGCACACTTGGCGCTAAACCCACGTTAGCTTTGGGAATACTGTTGACGAGAGCATGTCCCGTGTGGTAATTTCGCATAGACTCGTAGGTATGCCAACGAAGTAAGGCGTTTAAGAGGTGAAGTGATGCGTAGATGGATACTTAGTCCTAAATGGTTGCTCGCTGCTCCGCTGCTCATAATTCTCATGGCGGCAGTGGCCTGCGGAGACGACCCAACCCCGACCCCTCAACCTACGCCCACACCAACGGCTACCCCGTTGCCCTCCACGCCGACTCCAACGGCGATGCCTGATGCGGGTATGATGGTACTCGAGTGGGTTGCGCGGGGGAAGCAGACACCCCTGGTAAAGATGGCGTCCTGCTGCAACATCACCGACTGGGACCTCCACCGGGCCTGCTGCGGTGCCAGTCCGGCCGCGGCCTCCAAGCTATACAACATGGTAATGGAGCTGAACCCAGTTCAGCCCGACCACGTTATAGGGGACCTGGCCAAGACCTGGGAGCAGGACGGCCTGAGCTTCACCTTCGAGCTCCACGAGGCCGCGATGTGGAACGACGGCGTGCCCATTACGGCCCAGGACGTGGAGTACAGCCTCAACAGGATGATGGAGACTGGAGTCCCCAGGCCAAGGGTCAGCGCCGTTGGCCGCTATATCAAGAGCATCGACGTAATAGATGACCATACCATCAAGGTTAACCTCAAGGGCAACCCGTCGGCGTTCCTCAACTACCTGGCGGTGGACTACATGACGGTACTACCCAAACATGCGCCCTTGTCAGGGAGTCCTCCCGGCGACCCCAAGCAGATTGTGGGGTCGGGTCCGTACGTTTTCGAAGAATGGGAAAAGGGTGTTAGCTACACCGTCAAAAAGAACCCGAGCTACTGGAAGGAAGGCCGCCCATTCATCGATGAGATACAGTCCTTCGTAATAGGGCCTACGGCCCTTACAGCGGCTCTGAAGACCGAGCAGGTCATAATGATGGGACTCGGCTTTACCCGCCTCAGTACCGTAGACAATGTGGCCATGGCGAAGGAGCTTGAAGGGCAAGTTGATGTGTTTTTCCTCAACCCCAACATAATTGTTGCCCTAATTCTGAACACTACCAAGCCGCCCTTCGATGACCCCAGGGTCCGGAGAGCATTTACCCTGGCTATCGACCGGCAAGAGATCAGAACGGCCGGTGATGGAGAAAAAGGCAGCATAGGCGCTCCCTTCCCGCCGCACACGGGAGGCGGGTGGGGATCAACGTCGGCGACAGCAGAAACGTGGCCGGGCAACCGCCAGCCCAAGGACCAGGACATCGCCGAGGCCAAGAGTCTGATGGCGGCGGCCGGTGTCGCCGATGGATTCAAGACCGATATAATCTCCTCGCCCTCCGGTTCCCAAAAGCAGTTGGCTGAGTTGATAAAGTTTCAGATGAAGAAAAACTTGGGCATTGATATCACGATCCTGGACCGGGACAACGCCGCCCGCCAGCAACTCTCCGCCGATGGAGACTTCTTTATATTGACCCAGACCCATGGCTTGAACATACATGACCCCGACGACCTGTTTAACACTCTCTACTTGCCTGGCGCCACCAGGAATCTGCAGGGCTATGTGTACCCGGGACTGCAAGAGCTGTTTGACGCCCAGGCCAACGAGGGTGACCCGGTCAAACGGCAGGCGCTGATCCTTCAGGCGGAAGATATCCTGCGAGCTGGGGAAGGCCATTGGGTACCCGTCTACTGGTCCGAGCAGGCCGCCTGGCCGGTGAACAAGAAAGTCAAGAACTTCTTCATGGGCCCGTCGGTGACCGTGCAGAACATGTACAAGTTCGAGCACATCTGGGTGGAGGAGTAGCTGGGCTAAGGGGCTCCTAAAACCGCTGTTCTGGCCTTATGTAAGCCGCGGACTTTATCCGCTCCCTGAAGTGGACCACTCGGCTTTCGAGAGTGGTCCTCTCCACTCATACTTCGCCCGGAGGGATCATGGGAGGATATGCCGTCAAAAGGCTGTTGCTCTTTGTCCCTACCTTGCTGCTCATCTCCGTAATCATCTTCTTTTTCATACGTATTCTTCCCGGCGATGTGGCTATTGCCATCCTGACGGGAGAGACGGGGGAGGGAGGCTTCACCCACGAGCAGCTGGCCCAACTTCGGAAGGAGCTCGGTACCGACAGGCCTCTCATGGTCCAGTACGGGGAGTGGCTATGGGGCCTGGTCAGAGGCGACCTGGGGGACTCCCTCTTCTTCGGCTCCTCCGTGTTTGGCGAGCTGAAGGTACGGTTCCCCATAACCCTCGAGTTGGCCGTCATGGCGCTCCTGATCTCCTTTGTTCTTGCCATACCCATAGGGGTCATCAGCGCCGTAAAGCAGGATACCTGGATCGACGGCGCAAGTAGACTTTTCGTGCTTATGGGTATAACGGCGCCTACCTTCTGGGTAGGCATATTGCTTGTCTTCTTCCTTTCGACTGTATTCAACTGGCTGCCTCCGTTGGGGTACCAGGAGATCTGGGAAAACCCTTTCAAGAATCTGCAGCAGCTGATATTTCCCGCTCTTGCCCTGGGCTATTTCAATACCGCCTTTACGGCCAGGATAACCAGGTCCTCGATGCTGGAGGTACTCAGGGAGGACTATATAAGGACCGCCAGGTCCAAGGGTCTGACCGAGCTCGTGGTGGTCTCACGCCATGCCCTGAAAAATGCCTTCCTGCCGGTTATCACCGTGTCCGGCTGGCAGTTCAGCCGCCTGCTGGGTGGCTCGGTAATCATAGAGAGCATATTTATCGTGCCCGGGATGGGCAACCTGCTGCTGGATGCCATAGTCCACCGGGACTTCACCATGATTCAGGGAATCATCATAATCGTGGCCGTCTCGGTGTTGACCCTAAACCTCCTGGTTGACCTTGCTTACGGCTGGCTGAACCCCAGGGTCCGGTACGGGTGATTCCTGGAGGCCTGAGGAGAACATATGGCACAAGACAGACCTGTCTCCGAGACCCTTCCGAACCTCCAGAAGGGAGTGATACCGGGGCCTGCCCCGGTGCGTGCCGCAGCCGCGTTCTCCCTCCGTCAGCTACGGAATGTAATCAACTTCTCCAGACGCAAGCCCCTGGGGGCTCTGGGCATCGTGCTGCTCCTGATCCCTGGGTTCGTTGCCATATTCGCACCTGTGATCTCCCCCTTCGATCCCTACGAGCCCCATGTGCAATATCAATACGCCTCGCCGGGCGAGGGCGGGTTGCCTTTAGGCGGAGATTATCTGGGGAGGGATACACTCAGCAGGCTCTTCTTTGGCGCTCGCGTCTCCCTTGGTGTGGGGGCAGCCAGTGTAGCAATAGGAATTTCCCTGGGTTTTATTTTGGGAGTCACAAGCGCCTACTATCTGGGGTTGTTTGACCTGCTGATTCAAAGGGTCGTAGACGCCTTTATAGCGTTTCCCGCCATCATCCTGGGCCTGGTGATAATGTTCGTTCTTGGGCCGTCTCTCAGGAACATCGTGATCACGCTGGTTGTGGTACTCACCCCGGGCGCCGTCCGTACCGTGCGGGCACAGGCCCTGAGTGTCAAGGATATGGACTATGTAGTCGCCGCGAAGGCCGTGGGCTGCACCGACGTCCGCATCATTTTTCGGCACATAGTCCCCAACTGCATGGCCATCTTTATAGTGCTGCTCACCATCACACTGGGGTTTGCCATCATTGTGGAGGCGTCTCTGAGCTTCCTGGGGGTGGGCGCACAACCTGACGTACCGACCTGGGGTGGAATGCTAAAGTCGGCTGCCGAAGTGTATTTGAAGGAGGCGCCGTGGATGGGGATAGCCCCAGGCATCGCCATCGCCATGGTCGTATTGGGGGTCAACCTGTTGGGCGACGCCCTTAGAGACGTCCTCGACCCCAGGTTGCGGGGCGCCGGGTAGGCCAGGTCTCCGTCGGCATTCTAGACCCGTTTGTGGTAGGGGCGAGGCATGGCCCGCCACTACAGACCCTGTTTCAAAGTCCCTTCTCCCAGGTGGGAGAAGGTTAGGATGAGGGCGCGCGCGTAACTTCTCCTCTTATCGCCCGGGCCACTGGCGCCCGTTGATGTAGCGGAAGGCCGCGATGGCGGCGGTAGCCCCATCACCCGCCGCGCTGGCAAGCTGGGCCGCGGATTGCTGCCTGACGTCGCCGGCGGCGTAAATGCCGGGCACATCCGTCTCCATCCATAGTCCCACCGGGATATGGCCGGCGTTGTCGGTTCTGAGTACCCCACGGACGAACTCGGTGCTGGGCTCCAGGCCCACGTACACGAACAGCCCGGTCAGGTCCAGGCGCTGTGTCAGATTAGTCACCACGTTGCGTGTCTGTACTCCCGTTACCGTACTCGAGCCAAGGACAGACTCCACAACCGTATTGAAGTCCACCTCTATCTTGGGATTGCTCAGGAGTCTGTCCTGCAACACTTTCTGGGCCCTGAGCCGGTCCCTGCGGTGAAACAATATCACCCTGTCCACGTAATCGGTCAGGGTGAGGGCTTCGTCCGCGGCCGAGTCACCGCCTCCAGCCACACCCACTACCTCGCCGCTGAACAGCGGGCCGTCGCAGGTGGCACAGTGTGATACACCACTCCCGTAGAACTCCTCTTCGCCCGAAATTCCCAGCTTCCTCAGTGTCGAGCCCGTGGCGACAATGAGCGTCTTTGCCCGATAGTCGCCTGCGTCGGTCGTGACAACCCTGTAGGGATCGTCGAGGGTAAGCCCCGTCGCTTCGGCCATGACAAACTCGGAGCCCGCATTGACGGCCTGCTCTTGCATCTGGATGGCAAGCTCCGCGCCGGATACTCCGTTGGGGAAGCCCGGGAAATTCTCGATTTTCTCGGCGTTGATTATCTGTGTTCCGGCCATCATGTGCTCGAGCACCACCGTCCTCAAGCCGTAGCGGGCCGAGAACGTGCCTGCCGTAAGACCTGCCGCTCCGGCGCCCACAATCATCACATCGCAATCAACTGCCAACTCTACACCTCCCAGTGGGCCGATAGTTTCTCGTTAGAACAGCCGACCACACGGCGCATGGGGTTCTCTGGCCGAGCTTTGGACAGCGGTAACTATATAGGCGCCCGATGGGGGCGTCAAGGCGAGTTTGGGCCGCTCTGAGCCAACGCCGGCCAGGGCGGGCGGGATTCTGAGGCCCAGTACAAACCTGTGTCCTCATAGAGATCATGATAGGGCGGGACAAATGGCCCTTCTCCCCTCAATAGCGCCCATAGTCGGTGAGCCCTATGCCGATAGGTCCGTTGTCGTTATGTGCGCAGCTGACACTCGCGAGGCCGAGGTGGGTCTAGTGGCGGCGGGAGAGCCGGTGGGCGGCCGTGAGGGACCTGGCGTCTAATCCGGCTCGACCGGCGCGGTCAACGCTGGATCGTAAGTGTCGCCGGCCCTGGGCCGTCGCCATCGGGCGACCAGACCCCGAGACGGCGAGAGAACCATGGCCAGCAGGAAGAGCCCCGTGGCCACCATGGCGATGCTGGGCCCCGAAGGCAGGTCCAGGCGAAAGGACAGGTAAAGGCCCCCCAAGATGGCGGCTAGGGCTATCACCACGGCGGCGGCCATAATCCCAGACAGGCGCCTGGCTAGCAGGCTGCCAGTCGCCGCCGGCGTCACGAGGAGAGCCAGTACCAACACGATGCCGACCGTTTTCAATGCAGCTACGGTAGTTACGCCTACGAGGACAGGCAAGAGGTATTGCATCAACCGGACCGGAATTCCGGACGCCGCTGCCACAGTGGCGTCATAAGAGGTAAAAAGCAGCTCTTTATAGAAAAGGCCCACCACAAGCAGGATTACGGCCGCCACGCCACCGATCAAGAAGACGTCGTTCCAGGATGTGCCCAGGACATTGCCAAAGAGGAAGCTTAAGAGGTCGGCAGTGTAGTTGTTCGCCCTGCTCACGATTATGACGCCGAGGGCGAACCCTCCCGCGTATATGATCCCCACGGAAGTGTCCAGGCGGATGTCCGCCCGTCGGCTCACGTATGTAATAGCGACGGAGGCAGGGACCGCCCACGCCAGGGCGCCCCAGAAAATGCTGCCTCCCAGGAGGTAGAACACTGCCATGCCGGCAAGAGACGAGTGGGCCACGGCGTCGCCCATGAAGGCCAGGCCTTTTTCGACCACAAAGGTGCCGACGACGGCGCACACCACGGCCGCGAGGCCTGCGGCGATAAAGGCCCTCTGCATGAAAGCGTATTGAAAGGGGTCCGTGATGGCGTCAATTATCGACATAGGGTACGGACCTAGTTACTGGGATGGCGGTGATGTTGGTATGCATAGGCCTGGCCGTCCAGGTGGACCATCAGGAGGTGTGTCCCGAAGGTTTGGCTGAGGACCTCTTCTGTGAGAATCTCTTGTGGTGTACCGTAGGCGACCAGACGCTGATTCAGACAGGCCCCTTGGTCGCAGGCGATGGATACGCAGGAGAGGTCGTGGGTGCTGAGGACCACTGTGGTCCCTTCGGTTTGCAGACCACGCACGATGTCCAGCAGCTGGTGCTGCGCCGTGGCATCCAACCCGGCCAGCGGCTCATCCAGAAGCAATAGCCTGGGGTGATGGGCCAGGGCCCGCGCCAGCAGCACCCTGCGCCTCTGCCCACCGGAAAGCTCGCCTATAAGCCGCTTGCGAAGAGGCGCCATACCCACCCGCTCAAGGGCCTCCTCTGAGGCCAGACGGTCTGCCTTTCTGGGCCACCTCAAGAGACCGAGCCGCCCATAGCGTCCCATCAGCGCTACGTCACCCACAGTGACCGGGAAGTCCCAGTCTACCAGCTCCATCTGGGGCATGTATCCCAACAACCCCCTCTGAGAGGAGCTGGGCCGTCCAAACACCAGTACTTCTCCCTGCCAGGGGCTCAAGAGACCGAGTATAACCTTGAACAAGGTTGACTTGCCCGACCCGTTAGGCCCTATGATACCCAGTATCTCGCCCTCTGACGCCTGTAGGGTAATGTCCTCCAGAGCGGGTGTGTGGTTGTAACCCGCGTGCACGCCCCGGATCTCCAGTGCGGCATGGGTGCCCGCCGAGTGGCCCATAACAACTATTCTCCTTCGCCTCAGCGTAGATGCTCGACCAGGCTGCGGACGTTGAACCTCATCATGTCCAGGTATGTAGGCACTGTGGGGTTCAGCGTGTCGGAGTAGAAAATACCGACCTTGATCCCCATGTCATCCGCCGCCTGGTCCAACAAACTATTCCCAAACTGGGGCTCGACGAACACTGCCGGGAGGCCGTCATTTTTTATCTGCTCCAGGATCGTTACTACCTTGCCCGGCGTGACGTCGCTTCCATCATGGGGGGCCAGGGCCGACACATCCCATCCGTAGCGCTCTGCAAAATGGCCGAAGGCATCGTGCATGGTCACGAGGCGCCTCCTCTGGGGAGGAACAGCGTTTAAGGCGCTGCCGATCTCCGTATCCAGGTCCAACAGCTTCCGAATGTAAGCGGCCGCATTATCCTCATATATGTGAGAGCTTCCGGGGTCCGCCTGGATGAGCCCGTCGCGGATGAGCTCCACGTAGTAGACGGAGTAGAGAGGGTTTTGCCAGAAATGTGGGTCCCCCCTGGCGTGGGCAGACTCAAGGTCCGATTCTTCCTCTTCCTCAAACGATTTCCCTCGGTCGGGTTCCAGCCCCCGGGCTGCCACCACGCGTGTGGCATCGGACCTCCCGGCACTCTCCATGAGAGGGTCCAGAAAGTCGTCCAGGCCGAGTCCATTGGAGACCAGGACCTTGGCGTTGCTTATGGCGACGCTATCCTGCGGGGTGGACTGGAAGGAATGCACATCGGCCCCTGGAGGTACTATAGAATGCACCTCCACCCGACCGCCTCCAACGTTGCTGGCGAAGTCCGCCAGGATAGCTGTGGTGGTAACCACCCGTACCTTGTGAGTCCCTCCTGTCGCCGGTTCCCCGGCGGTTTCCCCGCCGCAAGCCACCGCTACGACGGCGAACACAGACAAGCCCAGGCCAAAGAGTGCGACTCCTGCAGCAAACCTTCGTATCAAGAGGACGCGATTATTAAGACTCGGTATCATTTATAGCCGTCTTTGAGACTAAGTATCATCTACATCCAAAAAAAAGAGACTATTCGCCAGGCACCCCGGAGGAACGGCAGTCACTGCACCGCCCGTACACCTCGAGGCGGTGGCCTTCCATTTGGAAATGATGTCGCCCTGCTTTCTCCTTCAACATTCCTTCGATATCACACCCTACGAGGTCCTCGGACACACCACACTCGGTGCAGATAAGGTGGTGGTGATGTCCATGGTAGCTTAGCTGGTATCGCAGGCTGCCATCTTCCAATAAGACACGGCAAAGGATGCCCGTCTCCTCCAGCAGGTTAAGGGAACGGAAAACGGTAGCGCGGCCGACCTGGGGAACGTCCTTGCGAATCTCCTCCGCGGTGAAGTGCCGGTCCTTCGCTGCAACAGTGCGCACCAGCGCTTGTCGTGGGGAGGTGGAGCGATAACCCTTGTCTTCCAGTATCTGTAGTAACTGGTCGGCTCTCGAGTAGCTTGCTTTCCGTCTCATTGTCTATTGATACCTGGTATCGATTAACTTGAGAGTAACACACTGTTTCAAAGCTGTCAACAAGATCCCAGGTGCAGAAGCGCCGCCGATTTAAGATATCCGTGCCCTAGTCGGGCAGTATCTTGTCAAGGAAGGGCAGGTCAGGGAATGGCCAGTAAACAAACCATACCTTTCCTACTATGCCCTCAAGAGCGACGGGTCCCCAGTCTCGAGAATCGTTGCTGCTCGCCCGGTTGTCCCCTAAGACAAAATATTCCCCTTCTCGAAGGACACAGCCGGAGGACTCCGTCAGGGGGACGCAAGCCATGTTGAACTTTGCTCTGGGGCCGGTCAGATACGGCTCCTCCAGCTTCTGGTCGTCGTTGATGTAGACGATGCCGTCGGTGATGGTCACTTTCTCCCCCGGCAGGCCCACCACCCTTTTGACAAAGTCCTGGGGCCGGTTTGGAGCGTCGAACACGATCACGTCGCCACGCTCGGGTGGATGAGCGAAGGGGATATACTTCGCCTTCTCGCCGTCCACCTCCCAGAAAGGCACAAGCCGTGACAGGCGTTCCAGGTCGATCTTGAAATACCCCAGCTTGTTCACCATGAGGTACTCATCGTCTTGAAGGGTGGGCTGCATACTGAAGCCTTCAACCCGGAAGTTCTGGACGCTAACCTGGATGAAGAAGAATACCAGTAGGGCGAGTACCGCCGCCTCGATAAGTTCTCTTAGTATATGCTTCATGTGGTCGGGTCGATCTATCCGCTATTGCGCGGCCTTCGCCGCTCAAGGGCTCCCATATAGTCAATTATATCTGTTGGCTACTTAATACGCTATGACATAAGTCTCATTTAGACTCCGCTTTGCGTGGCCAATCACCCCTGTGCGATAATATGTCCTCCCGCCCTTTCTAGTACCGTGATTGGCCCGGTGCCCGGTGGTGTAGTGGTAGCACAGGGGACTTTGAATCCCCTGACCCAGGTTCGAATCCTGGCCGGGCAGCCAAACATTAGATACGAGAATAAGGCCCCCGGGGTCGTCCGGGGGCCTTCTGTTTCAACCGGTGCAAACATCTTGCAGGTACAGCTGGAGGGCATGGGGATATATGTGCCGTACCTATGTGAGATATACTCTTGGCAAGGTGAGAGATTTGGTGTTTGCACAGTAAATGGGGGCGCAATATGGTTGATAAAAATTCCAAGAGCGAAGCAGTATTGTACTGGGAGAGGTTGGCCGCTGCAGATCCTCCTAGATTACCAATGGCCGCTGCAGATCCTCCTAGATTACCAAAGTCTACCGAGGCGATTGGCAAGCGGTGCGCTACGGATAGCTGTGGTATCACGGAAGGCATCTCTTACGAGAAGCCACTTTGCTGGGGGCACTGGAAGGATTTTGACGCCTATTATATCGAGGAGTGCGAGCGCTGCCATTGGTTTGATGAGATTGTAGGGAGTTTTTCAGGGCTAGACCTGTGCGGGGAATGCGAGTCAAGAGAGCGACAAAAAGCTCCACCAGCGCCGATATATGCACACGGGCCGGTTGAACGACGTGTCCGCTACCTCTACATCCTTAAGATGGATGGGGGCAAGTGGTACGTGGGCCAGACCAATTCTCTGGACCTTCGTTTCAAGGAGCACCTGGACGGCGGTACACCCTCGACACGGGGCAAGCACCCCAAATTGGTCTGGTTTGAGAAATGGGTTGGTGAATACAAAGGGTTGATAGAAGAAGAGGGGTTAACACGTCTCGCGCTGGAAAACCCAAGAGCAATTAGGCGCATTGTGGAGGAGTGGCAAAGGCCACATCGACTGGTGGACTGGGATGCCTAAACCGATCCACTCCCTGACTGCACCCGTCCAAAGGTGTCTGGATACTGGCGTGACCCAGCCGCTCCGAAACGATCTTCGGATGGACTCCTTGTCTTAACCCCGAATCCACCGAAGGACACGGATGGACGGCGTGAGGACAGCGGAAGGGGGTGGGTGAGGGAGCTACAGGGGAGATGGCCTGGGGTCTTGGGGTAGATGGGAGGCCAGCGGAGGGTCTTCAGTCGCCGCACAGGGCCCCTAAGGCCCTATGCGGGAGTTGCGATGCGCGGGATGGCGAGAGGATACGCAGCAGGGGACTCTCGCGACCGGGGTGGCGCGAGATTGCGGGGACGTTGGGTCAGTTGCAGGCTGGCCGTCAGGCCGGGAATGGAATGGCTTGCAGCCGGGCCAAGGCGCGACTGAACTGGGTTTCCCAAGGCCAGCGCCGGGGGAGATGCAAAGTGAGGCGGCGCGCCGAGCGGGTGATCCGTCCCACCAGAGCGAAGACCCGCCGCCTGAGGGTCTTGGTGGTCACGATCTGCTGACCCAGGCCGATGCGGGCTGTCCAGCGGTCCAGGTTATGCGCCATCACCTGGACCGCCAGCCAGGCGCCGTTGGCGGCGAAGCGCCCCGACGGCATGTGGTTCAGCCCGACGCCGTACTTGAGGTCGCGTATGGCGTTCTCGACCTCGGCGTGGCGGCGATGATCGGCCTCCAGTTCCAGCGTCTCCCCATCGCGGTCGGTGATGAAGGCGTGATAGCTGTATCTGGCGAAGAGGGCGAGCTGGGAACCGGGCGTCGGCTTCACCCGCCGGACAATGAGCCGCACCGGCGCGGCGTCCGGCTTGGTCTGGAACGGGGTGTAAGTCGTCTCGGCGACATCGGCGGCGCCGTCCATCCAGTAGGGAATGGGAGTCCAGTCCTCCTCTGGTATCGCCTCGATCAGGTCCCGCAGGCTGGCGCGCTGGCGGATGGTGATAGAGAAGCGGACATCCATTTCCCGGCAGGCGGCAACGACAGTGTGGGCGTAGAAGCCGCTGTCGGCCCGCACCGTGAGTTGTCCCCTGGCCCCGCCGTAGCGCACCCGCCCCACCGTCTCACGCAGGAAGTGGGCGGCGCCACGGGCGGTGTTGGCCCGGCCCTCGCGCAGCCGGGACATCAGCACCTCGCCGGTGCCGGCGGCAATGGCCAGCAGCGGGTGATAGCCGCGGGCGCCGGTATAGCCGTGGTGGCGCGCTCCCTCCTTGGCCAGTCCATAGGTCTCGCAGATGGTCGAGTCCAGGTCGATGGTCAGGGGCGAGTCGCCGGGTCCGGCCCCAGCGGCCCAGGCCCGGGCCAACAACTGGCGGCTCACGCGGTCGAGTTGACGGACATGCCCCCACCGGAAGCTGCGCAGGAAGGTCCCCAGGGTGGATGGCGCCTTGACCACGCAGCCTAGAACACCGACCGTCCCACCAGCGCGCAGCGCATCGGCGTCGTCGATGCAGTCGCCGCCTGCCAGCGCGGAAGCGACCAGCGTCAGCATCTTGTCCCCAGTGTTCGCCCGTCCCGGCGCTCCGCCGAGGTCAAGGTGATGGTCGACGAGTTCCCGCAGGCCCAGGTGCCGGGCTAGGGTGGCCGGCAGGAGCAGGCCGGCATTGGCCACCAGGCGATGGTCGTCAAAGAGGATGCGGATACGGTCGGGTTTGTTCTGTGGCAGCATCTATTGGGTGCTCCTTGTTTCCGGGCTGGTTTCTGTTCCAAAACCATTATCCCAGATTCAGAGGAGCACCCGATGGCTTCTTCAAGGACTGTCCCCAAGGCCGTCCTTCGGTGGATTCGGGGTAAGGAACAAAGGGGCCATCCTACAACTCCTGAACAAGAGTCGTTTCTATTCGTGGAGCGCGCTACTGCTTCGAGATGCAGCCGACAGGGACGTCATCCAGTTTGGTGAGCATCAACGAGAGCTTACGGATCTTCTGGATACATTGAAAAAGTCACAGGCCCCTTTGAGCAACCCTTGATAACCCCACCGCGGTATCGCCGGAGGGACCAGCAACCCAGATTGTTCTAAGTTGGTATCTAAAGGCATAGAACAAGACTGGAGTCGTCGGGCTCATAACCCGAAAGTCGTCGGTTCGAGTCCAACCCACGCTACCAAAAATCGTAGCTAAAGACAGTAAGCAAGCTACGATCCAGGACTATTTCCCCTGAACCGCAGATGGTCAGGGACCTCTAGCGCGAACGGGTGCCGGGGCACGAAGTTGAACTGAGGCCGCCGTAGTTCCATCCTGGCGCACCACAGGCAAACGCCCGTCCAGTGGTGCCACCGTTCCGAGTGGCCACACCAACAACGTTTCGCTTCGGGTTCCGTGGACATTTCGTGGACATCGGGCTTTTTAGAACAAGAACTGAACCCAATTTAGGTCGTTATTAGTCCGCAGTTTGTAGCTAGAAACGTGGTGCCGAAGGTCGGAGTCGAACCGACACGGGGTTGCCCCCAACGGTTTTTGAGACCGTCGCGTCTACCATTCCGCCACTTCGGCTAGAGCCCTATTTTATATCTAAAATTGGATAGTTTCTACCCTGGATGATGGCCCTTTAGGGACGCTAATCGACGAGGACCAGTACCTCTGGGTCGTCGATAGTGGCAACGGCCGGGTCCAGAGATTCCCCAGGGAAGGGAAGTTCCTGTCCGCATGGGGCCGGTCTGGCGATGGCGAGCTCAATATGCCGTGCGGTATCACAATCGATGCCGTGGGGAGCGTATATATCGCCGACTGGTATAACAGCCGTGTACAGAAATACACGCCCGACGGCGAGTCCTCGATGACCTTTGGTGGCCCCGGAAGCGGTGCGGGGGAATTAAGGCGGCCAAGTGGCGTGGCTGTCGATGGTGACGGCGATTTGTACGTTACCGATTGGGGGGAGGACAAGGTGAGGTGGTCCCCAAAATTCGGACAGGTGGCTAAGAGAGAGTCCCGCTCCTAAAATAGGACGGAAAGAAGGAGCAGGACATGAAGCAAACACGTAAGAAGCACAGCCCAGTCTTCAAGGGCAAAGTGGCTTTGGCCGCGCTCCAGGGGGAGCACACCATTGCAGAGCTGGCCAGCCGGTTTGAAGTCCACCCGAGCCAGATCCATGCCTGGAAGAAGGCCTTGACTCAGGGGGCGCCGCACCTCTTTGAAAATGGTGCTGGACGCCAGGAGAAGGACCAAGAGGTCCTCACTGCCCAGCTCTACCAACAGATTGGGCAGCTCAAGGTGGAACGGGATTTTTTGTCACGGAGCTTCGGGTTGTGAGCCGGTCCCAACGCCGGGCCATGATTGACCGAGAAGAACCGAAGCTGTCTCTGGTGCGCCAGTGCGCCTTGCTGGGTATCAGCCGCTCCTCGTTGTACTACCTGCCAACCGAGGCCGGCGCCGAGGACATGGAGTTGATGGCCCTCATAGACCAACAGTACCTGAAGACACCTTTCTACGGCTCCAGAAGGATGACTGCCTGGCGCAGAAATCACGGACACCAGGTCAACCGCAAGCGGGTCCGCCGGCTGATGCAGCTGATAGGCCTGGAGGCCATCTACCGGCGTCCCAACACCACCAAGCCAAACCCAGGGCATAAGGTCTATCCGTACTTGCTCAGGGGGCTGGAGATCAACCGGGTCAACCAGGTGTGGGCCACCGACATCACCTACATACCCATGGCTCGGGGTTTCCTCTACTTGATGGCCATCATGGACTGGCACAGCCGCTACGTGCTGGCCTGGCGGCTGTCCAACACCCTGGAGGTAGACTTCTGTGTTGCGGCTCTGGAAGAGGCCTTGAGCAAGGGTCGGCCACAGATCTTCAACACCGACCAGGGCAGCCAGTTCACCAGCGAGGCCTTCACCAGCATGCTGCTGGCGCAAGGCGTTCAAGTGAGCATGGACGGCAGGGGCCGGTGCATGGACAACGTCTTCGTGGAACGGCTGTGGCGCAGCATCAAGTACGAGGAGGTGTACCTGAAGGCATACCAAAATGGGACTGAGGCCAGAAAAGGGATTGGGGCTTATCTGGCCTTCTACAACCAAGAGCGGCCCCATCAAGCCCTGGGCTATCGGTCACCGGGTCAGGTGTTCCATGCAGTGAGCCCACAAAGGTGTTTACTGGAACATCCACAAGCCTTACAATCGGATGAAGGTTTACGAGACACCCCAGCGGTAGACTCTCTTATTTTAGCCTCACCGCTGTCCTGATGATGGGGTCCACTTGAAGGTGCACGTGTACGGACCCGACGGTTCCCACGTTACCACCTTAGAGTCAAGAGCCGGGAGTCAGAGTGGAGGTTCAGCTTTCCTGTCGCCGTTGAGGTAGGCCGCGAAGGAAAGGTCGTCATAGCGGACCAGCAGCGAATGTGCCTGCAGATTTAAGTTAAAGAGAAGGAGTACGTGGAGCCCCAGTCTAATCTGTAGTTCTGGATTTCACATCGCCATCCCGCCGTCGACATGGATGACCGCGCCGGTCATGTATGTGGCGCCCGAGGCTAAAAAGGCAACGACTTCGGCCACCTCCTCCACCGTGCCTGGACGCCCGAGAGGCGTCTCGTCGATCATGGACTGGCGTGCACTCTCGTTCAGCGCCTCGGTCATGTCCGTTACGATATACCCTGGGGCCACCGCATTGACCAGCACTCCGGTGGTAGCCACCTCCCTCGCCAGAGCCTTGGTAAAGCCAACAAGTCCCCCCTTGGCCGAAGCATAAGCCGTGTCCCCGGGCCATCCCAGTATCCCCATGACAGAGGTGACGTTAATGATCCTACCCCAGCCACGCTGGACCATGCCCGGCACCACAACGCGGGAGCAGTGGAAGGCTCCCTTGACTGAGCTGTCCAGCACCAGAGCGAAGTCCTCGGTTGGCACGCTCTGGACGCGCCCGCCCTTGTGCACACCGGCGTTGTTTACCAGCACATCGACGGGGCCCAGGTCCCGCTCCACAGCCTGGACCATGGCCCGCACCTGGTCCAAATCGGCAACGTCGGCGGAATAGGACCCGCTACTACGCCCCAGGGCTTTGACCCTGGCTACCACTTCTTTAGCGGCGTCCGCCCGGAGGTGGTAGTTGACAGCTACGTCGGCCCCCTGCTCAGCCAGGGCAACGGCCACTGCGGCGCCGATGCCTCGGGACGCTCCTGTGACCAAGGCTACACGACCCTCGAGGTTGGCCATTGACTAGCCCTCCCATGGCTCGATGTCGGCCTTCTCCATGGCCCGCCGGCGGTACCATTTCAGGTCGGCGGAGGCCAGAGCTGCCAGCCGCTCGGCGGCCAGGGAGCCCTCAGCGTGAATGGTGGTGACTTCCCAGAAGCCGGCCATGTCCGAGGCGGTCAGGTCACGGGCCAGACGGAAAGCCTTGAACCTCGCGCTGGTGGGACTTCGTCGCGCCCTTTGAGGTACTTGTCCAGGTAAGGCTGGAGGGCTTCATTGGCGAAGTCGCGAGCCGAGGGGCTCGTCACCGTGAGGCCGCCGGCGATGTCCTGGACGTTTCTGACTGCCTGATGGTAGTTGTTGGCGAAGTAGAACTTGGCTGCGTTTCCCAGCAGGGGATCGGGATAGACCATGCCTGTGGCCGGATCTGTGGTGGGGTTGGAGCACGCGGCCTGCGTCAAGGCGCGGACCGTCTCGGCGTACATCACCAGCTCGGCTATCTTATCCCGGATATGCCCCACCCGGTCGAGGCCGTTGACCTCGGCCAAGAGCAAGGCCGAGCCAACCAACAACTCCAGGTAGGGGTATTTGTAGGCCGAGGCCGTGACCCGGTGGTAGTTGGCGAACATCTCCACGAAGCGGTGGGCGGACTCGTGCTCGCCCTTCAGGAAAACCCGCTCCCACGGTACGAAGACATTATCGAAGATAGCCAGCGCTTCGATGATGTCCCACCTGGCGCTGACGGGGTAGTCATCTGGGGAGCGGCCCTCGTAGGGGCTCTCCTTGACGATGAGTTTGAGGCCAGGGCTGTTGGCAGGCAGGGCGAAAGCCACCGCGTAAGCCTTGTCGTCCGGCCCCATACTGCGCGTGGGCAGAACCAGGATCTCATTGGTGTAAGGGCCCGAGGTCAGGTGGGCCTTGGCCCCGCGGACTACGATGCCGTCGGACCGCTCCTCGACTATGCGAAGATAGAGGTCCGGGTCGGTCTGTTGAGAAGGACGGCGGGAACGGTCGCCCTTCACATCGGTCATACCGATGGCGATGCTCAGATCGTTCTCGCACATGTACCTGCGAAACTCGAGGGCCCGCTGGTGATACTCGGTACCGTGCTTGTCGTCCACGTGCTTGGTGGAGATGATGGTGGCATTCAGGGCATCGCTGCCGCCCTCCTTCGCGAAGGGCGGAAAGCCGCAGCAGATGCGGCTGCCCGTCTCGGTGGTCAGACGCCGCTTCTCCAGGTCGTGGGCGGAGCGCGGCTGCTGTAGGTAGCGGCTTATGGGCTGGCCGTCCTCCTCGACAACGGCGAAGTCCCTATTGGCGGGGTCATGAGCCGCCTCGTATTCCACCGCCGCTGTGGCGATTCCGATCCGCAAGTATGGGTGTTGGGTAACGTCCTCGATACGCTGTCCTTTTACGTAGACCTCTCGGCCATCTCTCAGACTGTTAACGAACTCCTCTGGCGTGCGCAGGGCCACGGTAGTCTCCTTCTCCCAGCGGCAAATGGCCACCTATTCTATCACCAGCCCCTGCCATCTCGTACCCTTATTCGATGCAGGCCGAAGACGAGGATTCCCGCTTCAGCCTACCTCGAGAGCTAGGCCCAAGGGTTCTCTCGAACGACTGTCATCGTCGTCTGTGCCGTTCCCGCTCCGCCGGAGAGAGAGCTGAGGCCTCAATAACGCGGGGGTACTGAGTCTGTTGATCAAGGCACACAGCGAAACAATTCTTCAGTCAAGCGTGACCATCATGTTTGCGGCCTCTTTTCCGTTGACCCTCCACACCACCTCCAGGGGTGTGCCCTGGGGCAGGTCACTCTTATCTAGAGCTGTGATGGACATCGGCGCCAGCAGGTAAGGTGACTCATGGCCCTGGGGGTCCTCCTCCAACTCTAGGTGTATCGTGACCTCGGTCCCTTGAAGAGTTATTGTCTGTACATACAGTGGGTCCCCCTTTAGGGGCCTCCAAAAGTAATAGGCCGCTAAGACTATCTCCTCTGAAAAGTCGGTCCGGTTGAGGGTCTCCATGTTGCCTCGTATTCTGATGAGGTCCAACCCGCTGAGGAAATTCCGTAGCTCCTGCTCGGAGGTGATGACGAAGGCTTTCAACGTTTCCGCGAAGGGATCCGCTTCTGGTTCGTCGCTCATGGGCAACAGCCAGCCGCCCAGCAAGAATCGGGAGACCAGCTCGTCTCCGCCGGGACCGCCTGGCTTATCAGTTTCCGACCTAACGCCTGAGCCGGTACCGCATGCCAGGGCCAGCAGCATTGTGGAGACGAGAAGCAAAGGTGCCCATCTCGATGGCCACACTCTGCCGACATTCCCGGCCCCCTGGGTGGGCTGAACTTGTCTGCGGAGGACCATGGGAAATACTCTCATCCCCTCCTTCAAACTGTGGTGAGTCGGTCACGCGCGATAGCGGAGCATACTTCCCTGAACCATGTGAGTGTATCAGACCTGGTTTGAGCCGGAAAGTAGCCATGGCCCTCGACTTGCTGCATACATCTGCCAAGGGTAGACTGGGAGAATGGGCTTGATCATCCCAGGCGATCCTGAAGCGTATGGGTCGGTGGGAAGAAAGAGAATGCACAGCCGAAGTCCAGGAAGGAGAGTCAGTCTTGTCTCGAATAGCCTTCATGAAGCACTACATACAAAAAGTTCACGGATCGTTGGACGATGCCGTGACGGGACTTTCTCAAGAACAGATTCATTGGAGGGCCGACGAAAAGGGTAACCATATCGCCTTCGTCGCCTGGCACTACGCACGAACGGTCGACAACGTCGTCCGGTTTGCTTTGCAGCGCCTGCCAACCGTATGGATGGAGGGGAAGTGGGACGAGCGCTTCGGCCTGGACTCAAAGGCCCAGGGCACTGGCATGAGCCAGGAAGATGCCGCTGCCCTCAGGATTCCAGACATCCCCGCTTTTTGCACCTACATGAAACAGGTATGGAGGGAGGCGCAGGTCTATCTCGACTCTACTTCTGAGGAGGACCTAGAGCGCACGATGACCATTAGACCTCTAGGAGAGCTCACTGTCGAGCGGGCCATCGGCACCACCGTGCTCACCCACGGGTACATCCATCTGGGGGAGATAGGGACTTTGAGGGGGCTTCAAGGACTCCAGGGCAGCCCAGGGTGACAGCCTCTAAATAAGGTGCGCAGGTCCAGTAGCTCCCTCCTGCGACACCCTCGTCCAACAGTTCTCGGACTGCCGGCTGTCGCCATGCTGGTGGTGTTCGCTCATAGGTCGGACATACGCGGTATAATCAGGGCTTTCCACCAGGGGCCAGGAGGTTCAGACTGAGTCTGGGCACCAGAACAGACCGAAGCGCCGGTGCTGCCTCGGCCGCCACTCTTGAGTTCAAGATCGCGACCGAGGACTGGGAGTTTGAGCAGATACATGAGCTCAACTATGCCACCTTCGTGGAGGAGATCCCTCAGCACCGCGAGAACTCCACCAGGCGTCTCGTGGACAAGTTCCACGAGGAAAACACTTACTTCATCTGCCTCCAGGGTCGCCGTCTCCTGGGCATGGTCGCCGCCAGGGGGAATCGGCCTTTCTCTCTCGACCACAAGCTGCGAGACCTGGACGCCTATCTGCCCCCGGAACGGCCTGTCCGTGAGCTTCGGCTCCTTTCGGTCCAGAAGGCCCATCGAAATGGACGGGTCTTCCAGGGTCTGCTGTCATTGCTCGCAAGGGACTGTCTGTCCAGAGGGTACCGCCTGGTCGTTGTGTCTGGAACCCTACGCGAGCAGCGCTTCTACAGTCGTCTGGGCTTTGTGCCGTTCGGGCCGGTTGTAGGATCTGCCAAGGCCAGGTACCAGCCCATGTACCGGTTGCTTGACACTGTCGAGGAGGAGTGCGGGCCGCTGTTCCGGCGCGAGTCTACAACGCCTCCGGCGCGGCGGCCCGTAAGCCTGCTGCCCGGCCCCGTAGACATCAGCCCCAAGGTCTGGAGGGCCTTTGCAGGCGCCCCCGTCTCTCACCGGTCTCCCGCCTTCGTCGAGGCCCTGCAGTTGACGAGAGAGCGCCTGTGCTCGCTGGTTGGGTCTCGTCGGGTCGAGATTCTGATGGGCTCCGGGACCCTGTCCAACGACGTGGTCGCGGGCCAGCTGTCTAGGCTTCCTGGTCGGGGTCTGATTGTGGCCAACGGTGAGTTCGGCGAACGTCTCTTGGACCACGCGTCTCGAATGGGGCTGCGATATGACACGGTCCGGCTCGGGTGGGGCGAGGTCCTTGACCGCCGTACCCTGGAGCGCTCGCTGGACCGGCAGCCTCGACCATCGTGGCTGTGGGCCGTCCATTGCGAGACGTCTACCGGCGTTCTGAACGATCTGGCGATGCTTCAGGAATTGTGTGCGGAGAGTGATGTCCAGCTCTGCCTCGACTGCATCAGCTCCATCGGGACCGTCCCCCTGGACCTGCGGGACGTGTACCTCGCCTCGGGTGCCAGTGGCAAGGGGCTGGCGGCCTTTCCGGGGCTCTCCCTGGTGTTCTACAACCACGACGTGTCCCCGGCTCCCGACGCCCTGCCCAGATACCTGGACCTGGGGCTCCACGCCGCCGGACGGGGAGTGGCTTTCACCCTGTCGTCCAACCTCCTTGACGCGCTGAGGGAGTCGTTGGACAGGTTCAAGTCGGGCCGCGTATTCGAGAACGTTGCCGAAGTCTCCAGGTGGTTGAGGAGCAGCCTTCGAGTGGATGGCTACAACATCGTGGCGCCCGAAGAGCACGCATGTCCCGGGGTGGTCACCATCGCACTACCCCTGGGGGTCAGCTCGGCTGGTCTTGGTCGGCGGCTGGAGGAGCAAGGCTATCTGCTCAGCTTCAACAGCAACTACCTGCTGAAGCGCAACTGGATCCAGGTCTGTCTCATGGGGGAGTTCTCGGCGGATAACCTCAAGCCTTTGCTGGGTCTCCTTAGGAAGCTGGCGCCTCCCACCGGCCCTGAGCCTGCCGAAGGGGGAAATCCCAGCTAAGGAGACAGGTGCCTGCCCTTCTCACCAGCCTGGGCCCCTTGACCATCTGCTCCTCAGTGAACCTGCTGCTCCTCACCAACAGGTGCACCTCACGCCTGCGGCGCGAAGGTGGAGCTCTACCCCAAAACCTACGGGGTCTATGAGACCGTCGAGAGCTGCGAAACCTCTACTCCGGTGAGCACCGCCAGGACCTGGTCCAGCATCTCTGCGGCCCTTTGTTTCACCACGTCCCTGTCAAGACCACCGAGGGGATGGCGAGTGTAGATGGTCGGATAGTCGGGGGCTCCCCACATGCTGGCCATTCCTTTGGCGGTGACCTCGAACCGGTCGGTGCAGATGGTGGCCGAGGGGATACCTGCTTTCTCTAGGTGGATTCCGTCGTGCACACTGCACGCGCTGCAGGACCCTCAATCGCCGATGGCAACGAGGGCATAGTCACACTCCCTTCCCATTCGGGCGATGATTTCGGGATCGGCGCATCTGGATTGGGAGGGCTTGCGGTGGTACATGACATCCGACACGCCAAATCTGTCCCTCAGGAGGTCGGCAAGGTCCTCGAGCAACTCTTTCCCCCCGGGTTTGCGGTTATCGAGGAGGCCCAGCCGCTTACCCCGCAGGTCTTTCAGGCGCGGAGCTCCCGTGAAGCTGGGAACGTTCGGCTGGGTTGTGGGGTCCACTAAGATGTACTGTTTTCGAGTGTCTAAGGCCACGTATACCCTCCTTTCCGGTTCTCCCTGAATCCTTCCCTACTCTGCCGCTGTCCTAGTTTCTGACTGCTTTGGTAACCGCGATCGAGCCCGCTTTCAGGCTCCAGCTTGGGATAAGCGTGCACATGGGCAGCTCGGCCCCGCCAGCGAAGACTACAAGGATGTCCTCGGGAGATGGCCCAAAGGGAACGAACCGCTCAGAGTCCGCGGGCTCGATCTCTCCTTCGATTATCCCGACCCGCTTCAACTCCACGACCGGCTTACCTATCCTGGGCGCTAGATACTGCCGCACGTCCTCTTTGCTCCAGCCCTCCCACACATCGATGGTGCCGCCTACGACCAACGCCAGCTGGGTCTGTCCAGGGGAGGGCGCTCCACTCAATGGGGTGGATGCGAACGTACCCAGTGAGGACGCGGTATCTGCTACGCCGGCCAGAATTCTCTCCGGGCCGGGGTCCATTCGCACCTGCCTTGGGCCCAAAGACGCGAATACTGTAACCGCGCTCTGCTCTCTGGAGAACCCTCTCTCCACGTGGAGGGGGTTCCAGTGCGTCTCCCCTTCGTTTTCGCCTATGCAGAAGCTGAATTTTCCCGGGTGCCCGTGTATGGTTCGATCGAAGAGCCCGGGTGTGGCGGCGCAGGCGTTCATGAGTATGAGCCGGATACACCGCCCTATGGTGGAGTTGGCGCGGTTTCCCGGCCCGAAGATGTTGTTCCGGCTGTTGATGTTCAGCTCCTGGAGAATCGGGCCGTTGACGATGACCAGAATACTTGCTCCTCCCAAGCTGGAGGAGGGGCCGATCAAATTGAACTCCGGGTCCAACATGGCCTGAGTGGCCGCTATGACCACTGGAAGATATTCCGGTAGACAGCCGGCCATGACGGCATTGGCCGCGAGCTTCTCAACGGTTATCTCTCGCCGGCGTTCCGGTATAGAGCCCAAGACCTCGTCGGCAGAACGTCCCGAGTAGTCCACGAACTGCTGTACCCGCTCTACCGTAGGTGGGACCACCGGCAGGCCATCGGTCCACCCCAGCTCGTAGCATCTCTCTATGGCCTCTACAGCGTCGTCCCACTCTGCCTGGACGGTGTCTCCGAGACGCGTGACCATAGTCCCTCCTCGAGAGTCCTGGGTACCTGGCCCCAAGCTAACATAGACGGTTCGCTCAGTCAACGCCGCGCTCATGCTTGGACGGGCTCAGCATGAGCGGGTAGGAGTCCTTCTCCTTCGCCTGGATCCCTTCCAAAGGGGATAAGCTAGGTCTACAAGCCAAGCTATATGTTGTCGCCCTGATCCTGGGTGTGGGAGCGATCACACATGCCAGATTCTTGACCCGCCCGTGTCGGGTTCAGAGTGACAGCGGTCCAAGACTGCGTTCTGATTCCGAATTAGAAGCGAACCCAGGAGGCGACAGGAGATCATCAGAAGAGGCTGATCGGCCACGAGGAGGCGGTCTACTCTTGCACGATGGAGGAGAGAAGCTGGCGGGGTTCAGCGGGGCCAGTCCCGTTCGATTCGATCTCCGCGGGCGGGCCGGCAGGCTAGTGGTTAGTCACATTAACAACTTGTCATTCTGAGCGAAGCGAAGAATCTGGTGGCGGGGTTGGGTTCACAGGATGGATCTGCCACCTCCCCAGACCCTTCGCCTCCGGCTCAGGGTGACAGAAAGCGACCATTACTTTAGGGACTAACCACTAGTTCCTGCGTTCCCAGAGAGTGAAAAAGTTCGGAGACTGGTCTTCCATTGCCTCCCTCAGTTCCTCCCGGTCGATGCGTTTGACCAGCCCTTGCTCTTCGGATATCAACCGCTCTAGCAAATTGGTACACTCCAAGAGCACTGACGGGTCTGCGTTGTCTCCCAGCAGGGACCTGAAGGCGACGGTAATCTGATTCGAGCTCATGGTAAGGGCCGCACCGCTTAGGATGAACACGGCCACGGTCGGAAACTCGTCTGGATTACTGCTCGCGCCCAGCTTGTCCAGGATCGACATCATTCCGGTCTCTCGGACAAGCTCCTCCACTTTCAGCGGCAAATCTATGAGATCGGCGAAGGGGTGAGCCGTCTGCTCCCTGAGGATATGGCTGAACCCATGCTCAATGTTGTCAAAGAACGCGTCTCCTAGGACCTCTGAAGTGTTTAGTAGCGCAACCTTGGGCGTATTCGACCTCAGGTCCACCGCCAAGAACTCCGTCAGATGCGGGAAAATACACAGACTTATATCGGTACGCTCGGGGCCTTGATGGCCTAGGTTGAACAGCTCTTCCATAAATCAACCTTCGCTAGGAGTGTCGAATACGTTTCATCTCGTATTTTAACATACGTGCTATACTGCACAAGATGAGATTATTGTCCAAGGGCTATCTGCTGGACCATTTGGAAGAAGTCGCGGGACTGCTGAAGAGGAAGCCCGTAGGTTTGCTGTCGGACCTTGACGGCACCCTATCTGAGATCGTGCCAAATCCCGATGGGACAATGGTCAGCGAGCCCATCAGGAATGCCATTAGGGAGCTGCGGCTGAGGATGGCAGTTGTGGCCATCGTCACCGGCCGCCCCGTGCGCCAGGCCTGCGACATATTGGGCTTGCCCGATATGATTTACATTGGCAACCACGGCTTCGAGCGCATGGAAGACGGGCAGGTCACCCTCACGGAAGAGGTCAGTTCCTTTGCATCCATCCTCGGGGATCTTTTGGCCGGCCTCAAGACACGGTTCGCCCGAACGGGCCTTATTTTTGAGGATAAGGGCGGCTCGTTCTCTCTACACTACCGGTCTGCCGAAGATCCCGGAATGGCCCGAGACGCCTTACTGGAAGCCATCGAAACCATGGCCGGAGGACAGGTAAGGGTGTTGATGGGGAAGCAGGTGATAAACGTGCTCCCACCGCTGGATCTGACCAAGGGGACTGCGGTCACCTCTCTGGTAAAGGAGAACAGTCTCTCCGGAGTGATCCTGATGGGAGATGATGTGACGGATATCGACGCGTTCCGCGCTGCTAACCGGTTGTCTAGGTCTCACGGGCTAAGCAGCATCTCCATCGCTGTCCTGGGGCCGGATTCTCCCCGTGGCCTGGCGGAAGAGGCGGACTTTTCACTGTCAAGCGTGGGTGAAGTGGAGGGCTTCCTCAAGTGGCTTGTGGAACAGACTGGTCGACCAAAGCCCTGATGTCGTCCAGCTGGCTGTAGATCCAGTGACTGATGTCCTCATTTTCGATAATCTGAGCCAACGTGACAGCCCGCTCTTCGCGCTCCTCGGGACTCATCGTTAGAGCCTGATACATGGCCTGCATGGTACCCTCGATGTCCGAAGGTGAGACGGACAGCGCTCCAGGGTGGAGCTGTTGATGGGCTCCCGTAGTTTCGGACAGAATCAACACTCCATTTTGCTTGTTGACCACGGGTCCCTCTTTTGCCACGAGGTTCATCCCATCGATGACTGAGTTCACCATCATCACGTCGTAGAGCTTCATCCCGGCCAGGGCCTGGGTGTAGTTGTTCTCGATAAAGGTTGTGATCGGCTGCCATTCAGCGTTCCCGAAGTTAGTATTGATATCCTGGACTACTTGCTTGATCTCATCCATATATCTCTGATATTGACGTATGTGTGTGCGGGACGGCACGAGAAACGCCAGGAACTTGACGCGCCCACAGAGCTCGGGATATCTGGATAGGAGCAGACCGTAGGCCTTGAAGCCCCGGACCACGTTCTTGCTGGGCTCGGCTCTGTCTACTCGGACCAGCGTCATTTCGCCACGCAGGGGCTCCAGTTTGCTCTCATAGTCCAGCGCTCTGGGTGAGCCGGCGATACGTCTTATTTCTTCGACGTTGATGGAGATCGGATAGGCGCGGACCAGGGTGCGGCGGCCGCTGTAGTGTACCGCCCCGCCGCGATAGTCTATTTCACAGCCCGGTAGGACCACCTCGCAGGTATCCAGGAAACTTCGCACGTCGTGGGAGGTTTGAAAACCAACAATGTCGGCGGCGCAAAGGCCACTACATATGCTTTTCACCATGAACGTTGGAAGGAGCTGCCAATATCGGGGCGTCGGCCAGGGTATGTGCGTAAAATGGTGGATTATCGACCCGGGCAGAGAAGTCCTAATGTATTCTGGGGCGAGATACAAGTGATAATCATGCAGCATGATTATGGGCGGCTTGGCGGTCTCGCGAGCCTCCGCGATTACGGCGTCGGCGAAGTTTTTGTTGACCCCAACGTATCCGTCGTGCCACGCGTCATGGACGTTGGCGTCCAGGTTGGGGTTGTAGGGAGAATTCCACATGTAATGCTGGAGGAACCATAGTAAGGGGTTGCAGAAGATGTTGTAGAACTTGTGGTAAACCCGGCGGGGCGTTACGACGAAGCGGAGGTATATCTTGTGCCCGGGGAGGAGGGAGCGGAATCGGCTCCCCTGGAAGCCCTCGGAGACCTTCCTGTCCCCTTCTCCGATGGCACTGGCGACCCAGGTGAACTCCACCATCTGTGCCAGGGAGCTTAATGCCGTCACAACCCCCCCGCTACCCCTTCGCGCCTCGGTTCCGCCGTCGGGGGTAATGTGGTGCTCTACGGGACCTCGGTTGCTGGCGAGGATGAGGTGCCGATCAGATAGGAACGTATCGCAGAGATCCCTTAGCTGTACCCAGCTTGCCTTCGGATCTGATTCCATGACCCCTCACAGCATAGTAGCTGTTGGCCCCAACGTCAGGCCCGCTCGGGCCCTCCGTTCCCGGCCCCACTTTACCCGTGAGTGGGCGAAGTGAGGGGATTCTCTAAGTGGCGGTAGACGCGAACTGAATTTAACATTTCAGAAATGGGTTGTCAACCGAACTAAAGTACCGCCCAGCCTTCTTCAGTCACGTTCCAGGCCCATCATCCCCGCAGCAGTCGCCTCTTGAGTGGCACCCCCAAAGCGACCAGGAACATAACACTCTTGCCCTCGGCGTGGGGTGAGAAAAACGTGGTTACATCATCGTCGAAGAAGGTAAGGCCGGAGGCCCCCAGCCGCAGAGCATAGGCGGCTAAATAAAGTTTCCCGCCCACGATGCCCGCCTCTTGCTGCGCTGCCCGATATCCCCGGTTGCCATATCTATCGAGAACAGGCTTCAGATCGACAAGGAAGAAAACGTTGACGCTTGCGTCGGCTGGAAGCGCTTGTCCCAACCCCAGGTGGCCCGCTACCCTCCTCGACCCCTCTTCCGTCAATAGCTCAAGGGCAGACCTATCTCTATGAAAGACGTATGCGCCCGGCGGGAGGCCGTCGACGGAGTTGACGACCAGGTACAGGTCGTTCAGCATTACGCCTTGTGGTTCGAGGAAGTCCGCCGGGACTCCCCGTGTCGCCCGACGGAGAATGGTTGAGAGCTGCGAGAATTCTATTGGACGGCGGACGAACTGGCGACTCGACCCACGGCGCTGGATCACCATCTCAATGGCCCCGGCGGCCTCCTCCTCACGGTCCCTTGGCAGCAGCGGGAACATCTGTCCAGAGGGTGCGGGCATGGCGGACACGGGCGTATCTCCACGCCACTTCGTTGCTTCTTTCCCGCTGGCCAGGGATGAAGCTTCGTGGATGGCCCGGATGGCAGGGTAGTCCACCTCCTCCGTGGACAACGGCAGCGTATGGAGATCGAGAGGTTCCTGCTCCGGGGGGGTGCCTGCCTGAGTGCCTGTGGCACGCCCGAGGGGCACCAGGCTCAAGGCGACCTCGCGTTGAGTGTCCAGCCCCAGAAGGTGGTTCACGGATTCATCGGCGAATCCGTGAACCACCTTGGCCGGTACTCGACGGGCGGCACAGATAGCCAGCAGGTTCGCGAGGATAGTACCGCTATCCCAGAAGCTGTGGCGATAGCTCCTAGCGCGGTACTTCCATGCGTTGCGCCAGAATGTTCCCGTGCACACGACCACGGCCGGCGCCTCCACTATGGTGGGCTCCCCTCCGCTGGCGTTCACCAGGGTGCTTCGGTAGTCGCCCTCCCTTAACTTCCGCAGTCCAAAGTCATGGGCCCCGAAGTGGTATACCCCCGCCGCCAGCCCCGGAAGGTCGCCGCACACCAGATACAGCTCAATGTGGTATAGCGCGCCGGTGCATGCGGCTGCTCGGAAGAGCATCTCCCCTCCCGGAAAGGCACGCCGTCTTGTGATGCTGGCGGAGTGGTAGAAAATGCTGGCGATGGTCCCTATGTCGGTTACGGATTCTCCATCGCCTCCATTGCCCGTCTCGGATATAGCAGACAGCGCCGGCATTTCGGACTCGGGGAGCTCGCGGCTAAGTCGGACAGGCTCCAGCTCGGTGTATATCTTGAACGGAATCGGCTGGTTGTCGAAATCCAGATAGTGAGTATCGTTGTGGACGCTCGACAAGGAGTGCTTAGTGCCATCGTGGTATGCCCAGGTGGCCTTGAGGCTCCGGTTGTTCACAGCCATGCTCTCCAGATGGTGGGCGGCTCGCCAGAAGAAGGTCGTATCCGTCAGTAGCTTGTTACTGTCGGCTCACGCCGATCGCAGGACTGCCCACGATTATAGCACGGTGGCCGCAGGAGCCCTCTAGGTGGGGGACTGTGCTGGCCTGAAAAAGATAGGTGCTCAGCTCCCGACAAACCCTTGACGGTGGGACACTGAGAGCATATAATAACATTCCCCAAAGACTATCTATCGGAGCCATCTGATATATCGTTAATGGTGGGGAACCTGGGCGGCGGCTCGGGGATACCCGGCCCGGCGCTCTGCACGTTAAAAAGAGAATAGGGAACGATTGATTGATTTGGAGTTCCTAGTGTGGGTCAAGCTACTAAGGGCCTACGGTGGATGCCTAGGGGCCAAGGGCCGAAGAAGGGCGTGGCAAGGCTGCGAAAAGCCTCGATGAGTCGTCTAGCGGGCATAGTCGAGGATTCCCTAATGGGTAAACCTGTTCCGGTGTTGAGCCGGTTCATTCCGCTTTAAGGGCGGAAAGGTAAGTGGGGGAACTGAAACATCTAAGTACCCTGAGGAAAATAAATCAACCGAGATTCCCCTAGTAGTGGCGAACGAACGGGGAAGAGCCTAAACCTTTGTGACTTAGTGGCCCGGGGGCCTATGTCATGAAGGGGTTATAGGGGTCACCTGCTCCAACCCCGGCACGGAGCAAGGAGTTACAAACCTTATCTCTAGCTGAAAGTTCCTGGAAAGGGCTGTCCTAGAGAGTGAAAGCCTCGTAGGCGAAAGAGATAAGGCTCCTGGTGTACTACCTGAGTACCACGGGACACGAGAAATCTTGTGGGAATTAGGGGGGACCACCCTCCAAGGCTAAATACCCTTGGCCACCGATAGTGTACCAGTACCGTGAGGGAAAGGTGAAAAGAACCCCGGGAGGGGAGTGAAATAGATCTGAAACCGTGGGCCTACAGCAGGTCGGAGTCTTTCTTAGGAAGGATGACGGCGTGCCTATTGAAGAATGATCCGGGGACTTACTATGTGGGGCGAGGTTAAGGGACTGTAGTCCCGGAGCCGGAGCGAAAGCGAGTCTGAATAGGGCTAATAGTCCCATGGAGTAGACCCGAAACCGGGTGAGCTACCCATGGCCAGGGTGAAGGTTCGATAACACGGACTGAAGGCCCGAACCCGTTGCTGGTGCAAAAGCTTGGGATGAGCTGTGGGTAGAGGTGAAATTCCAATCGAACCCGGAAATAGCTGGCTCTCCCCGAAATGCATTTAGGTGCAGCCTCGGGAATAGGTGAGCGGAGGTAGGGCTCTGGATGAGATAGGGGGCGTGAGCTTACCGAACTCAACCAAACCTCCAATGCCGCTTTACCGGTGCCCGGGAGTGAGACTGCCGGAGATAAGTCTGGTAGTCGAGAGGGAAACAACCCAGACCACCGGCTAAGGTCCCCAAGAGCAGGCTAAGTGGGAAAGGAAGTAGAGTCCCCCAGACAGCCAGGAGGTTGGCTCAGAAGCAGCCATCCTTTAAAGAGTGCGTAACAGCTCACTGGTCGAGGGGTTCTGCGCCGAAAATTTAACGGGGCTCAAGCCTGTCACCGAAGCCGTGGATGTGAGAGGACGGGTACTCATGAAGTGGGGTTCGGGTGAGCAATCGCCCGGGCCCAGCGGATAGGTGCCCTAAGACTCTTGCATGGTAGGGGAGCGTTCCTCGTGCGTTGAAGATGGGTCGCGAGGCCTGCTGGAGCGCGGGGAAGTGAGAATCCCGGAATGAGTAGCGTTAATCAGGGTGAAAATCCCTGACGCCGAAAGCCCAAGGTTTCCTACGCAACGTTTATCGGCGTAGGGTTAGTCGGTCCTAAGCCGTAGGCGCAAGCCGCAGGCGATGGACAGCAGGTTAATATTCCTGCACCGCCGTTATCTCGCTTTAAAGCCGAGGGGGGGCGCGGGAGGGTAGACAGAGCGCCTTATTGGATTGGCGTCCTCTTCTGTAGGCCATGCCGGGGTAGGCAAATCCGCCCCGGCGTTAAGAGCTGAGGGTTGAGGCGAACTGAACCTTCGGGTTCGGGAAGCTGTTGAGCCCATGCCGACAAGAAAAGCCTCGCGAGCTATGGGATAATGGCGTCCGTACCGCAAACCGCCACTGGTGGGCTGGGATAGGTGTCCCAAGGCGTTCGGGCGAACCTCCGCTAAGGAACTAGACAAAAGGGCCCTGTAACTTCGGGATATAGGGCGCCCTGGAGGGTGACACTCCACGCGGGTGGTGCTCTCTGGGGTCGCAGAGAAGAAGACCGGGCGACTGTTTAACAAAAACATAGGTCTCTGCTAAGGAGAAATCCTAAGTATAGGGGCTGACGCCTGCCCAGTGCCGGAAGGTTAACGGGAGGGGTTATCCTGCAAAGGAGAAGCTCCGAACTGAAGCCCCGGTGAACGGCGGCCGTAACTCTAACGGTCCTAAGGTAGCGAAGTCCCTTGTCGGGTAAATTCCGACCTGCATGAATGGCGTAACGACCTGGTCGTTGTCTCGGCGGAGGGCCCGGTGAAATTGCGGTGCCCGTGAAGACGCGGGCGACCCGCGGCAGGACAAAAAGACCCCGTGGAGCTTTACTGCAACCTGGTATTGGGCTGGGAACTGCGATGTGTAGGATAGGTGGGAGGCTATGAATTCCCCACGCTAGTGGGGAGGGAGCCGTCCTTGAAATACCACCCTTCTCCGTTTTTGGTTCTAACCCGCCTAAGGCGGGAACAGTGCCTGGCGGGCAGTTTAACTGGGGCGGTTGCCTCCTAAAAGGTAACGGAGGCGCCCAAAGGTCCCCTCAGGGCGGATGGAAATCGCCCATAGAGCGTATTGGCATAAGGGGGCTTGACTGCGAGGCCTACAAGCCGAGCAGGGACGAAAGTCGGGCAAAGTGATCCTACGGCTCTTTGTGGAAAGGCCGTGGCTTAACGGATAAAAGCTACCCCGGGGATAACAGGCTTATCTCGCCCAAGAGTTCATATCGACGGCGAGGTTTGGCACCTCGATGTCGGCTCGTCCCATCCTGGGGCTGAAGGCGGTCCCAAGGGTCCGGCTGTTCGCCGGTTAAAGGGGCACGTGAGTTGGGTTCAGAACGTCGTGAGACAGTTCGGTCTCTATCCGCCGCGGGCGTAGGAGGCTTGAGGGGGTCTCTCCCCAGTACGAGAGGACCGGGAGGGACAGACCTATGGTGTGCCAGTTGTTCCGCCAGGGGCATTGCTGGGTAGCCACGTCTGGTGTCGATAAGCGCTGAAGGCATATAAGCGCGAAGCGCTTCCCAAGATTAGGCCTCCCATTCCGATTTACGTCGGAAGTAAGGCTGCAGAGAGACTATCTGCTTGATAGGCCGGAGGTGTAAGCGGGGCAACCCGTTCAGCATACCGGTACTAATCGGCCGAGGGCTTGACCCACGCTAAGGACTCCAAATCTCAGTTTCCCTATTCTCCCTTGAGTTTCGCCGCGGGGTGGAGCAGTGGCAGCTCGTCGGGCTCATAACCCGAAGGTCGTTGGTTCGAGTCCAACCCCCGCTACCAAAATCGTATCTAAAAGAGACCCCGATTCTGCGTCTTGCGAAATCGGGGTCTTCGTTTGACAGCGATGTCACATCCAAGATTCCCTGCTCCAGCCGTGAGTCTTCATGTGATAAACTGGGTACCTAGCCATTATGACCGCCAACACCGAAGTAGTACTGACCCCGAAGCAGGAGGCTTTGGCCCAGGCCTATGTCCAGCTAGGCGTTGGTCACCAAGCATACCTGGAAGCCTTCCCCAGCGCCGGCCGCTGGCAACCACAGAGCGTTGACGTCAAAGCGTCGCAAACCCTTGCGCTAGTCTAGTGTCTCGTAAATAGCTTTACAGCGTGAGAGCTTGGTGAGGATCGCTTGAGCGGAGGCATGCCATACAAACGGCTTGGGATCCGCGTTGGACGCCGCCAGGTATTCCTTAATCGCGGCGATCAACTCCGGGACGCTCTCGAAACTCCCCCGCCGTACTCTTTTCTCCGTCAACTCCCTGAACCACCGCTCCACCAGGTTCAACCAAGACGAGCTCGTCGGCGTGAAGTGCAGGGTGAACCGCGGGTGCTTCTCCAGCCACGCCTTCACCTTGGACTGGTTGTGGGTCCCATAGTTGTCCACAATCAGATGGAGCGGCGTCTCCTTGGAAAACTCCCGGTCCAGTCGCCGCAGGAAGCGCAGGAACTCCTGGTGCCGGTGCTTAGCCATGCACTCCCCGATCACCCGCCCGTCCAAGACATTGAGGGCCGCAAATAGGGTCGTGGTCCCATGCCGCTTGTAGTCGTGGGTCATGGTTCCGCAGCGCCCTTTCTTCATAGGCAGGCCGGGCTGGGTACGCTGAAGGGCCTGGATTTGGCTCTTCTCATCCACGCACAGGACCACGGCTTTGTCGGGAGGATTGAGGTACAGCCCCACTACGTCGGTGAGTTTCTCGGTGAACCGCCAGTCCTTGGAGAGCTTGAATCGCTTCGTCCGGTGGGGCTGTAACCCGTGAGCGGACCAGATGCGCTGCACGGTGGCCTTGCTAAGGCCCTGGGCCTTGGCCATGGTGCGGATGCTCCAGTGGGTTGCTCCGGGGGGTTTGGTCTGGGTAGTGGCCTGCACCACCTCGTTCACCCGGTCGGCTCCGTAGGTCACCCCCGCCGGCCCCGGCCGGGTGCGATCTCGGTGAGGGCACTAGGGCCGCCCTGGAGGAAACGCTGGCGCCAGAGCATGACGGTGGGACGACTGACGCCCACCTCTCGGGCAATCCGGCTATTGGGCACACCGTCGGCGGCGAGGAGGGCGATCCTGGCCCGGAAGGCGACGCTTTGGGGAGTGTTCTGGGCACGGACCCAGGCTTCCAGCGTTCGGCGTTGCTCGGGAGATATCGTGAGGAGATCAGCTGATTTTGGCATGAAGCAAGCATACCCCAATATCCACTATATATCAAGGCATTTGCGAGACATTAGACTAGCTCCCGGTCCCAAAGATTGGGCATGGCAGCGATGGTCGCTGTTTTGGTCCTGCTCTCTGGGTTCACCAGCCTATTGACCACGTCTGCGCAGAGTGAGACCCCTCCCGACAAGCCGTCCGGGCTGTCCACCGAGGCCGGCGACACGCAGGTGAGGTTGAGCTGGGAGGACCCCACAGATTCGACGATAGACAAGTACCAGCTATGGCAGATTGCCGAAAGGGCAACTCTCACTGCCGCCAACACCGATTTGGACGATCAGTTCGGGGATTCTGTCGCGGTGGCCGGCGACGCGGCAGTGGTCGGGATGCCCGGGGACGACGACACTCAGAACAACTCCGGGGCAGTCCTCGTGTTCACCCGTGATTCCAACGGCGACTGGAGCCAGGCGGCGAAGCTCCAAGCCAGCGATGCCGTAGTGGGTGATAACTTCGGCACTTCTGTAGCGCTGGACGGTAACACCGTGGTGGTGGGCGCGTCCTTGGACACCCACGGGTTGTTGGCCAGAGCCGGCTCGGTCTATGTCTTCACCAAGCCAGCCTCCGGCTGGGCCGATTGGGACCCCACTCAAGACACTGAGACGGCCAAGATCGTCCCCGCCGGCTTCGCTGCGGACGACGAGTTCGGACATTCCGTAGCGGTGGACGATAGCACCGGGACCATCGTGGCCGGGGCGTGGCACGACGATAGCAACGAAGGTTCGGCCTACGTCTTCACCGAACCCACCGGCGGCTGGAGCGGCTGGGGCACCTTGACTGACCCTGCCAAGGCCAATTTGACGGCCACGCTCACCGCCTCCAACGCTGCGGTGAACGACTACTTCGGCCATTCCGTGGCAGTGGACGGTGAACACCGTTCTGATTGGGGCGAGCGGGAGAGACAGCGGCAAGGGTGCGGTGTACGTATTTACCAAGCCCGAGACCGACGGCGGTTGGACCGGCGACTTAGATATCGACACTGGTGACGCGACCAAGCTCACCGCCTCCGATGGCGCTAACGACGATTTCTTGGGTGCTTCCGTAGCGATCGACGATGGCACTGCCGTGATCGGGGCGATCGGGAATGACGCGAACGAAGACGACGGCGACGACACCAATAACCTCACCAATGCCGGTTCCGCTTACGTTTTCATCGAAGGTCCTAGCGCGTGGAGTCAGGCGGCCAAGCTCACCGCCTCCGACCGAGAGGTCGACGAGCGAGACGACAGCCAGTTTGGGATTTCCGTAGCGGTGAGCGGTGACATCGTAGTTATCGGGTCGGACGGAGTCGACCAAAGTGCCACCGAGACCAATTTCGGTGCGGCCTACGTCTTCACCAAGCCCGCCACCGGCTGGGCCGACAATACCGAGACGGCCAAGCTCACCGCCTCCGATGGCAACACTAACCACGATTTCGGCTCTTCCGTCGCAATAGACGGTGACACGGTCGTGGTTGGAGCGGAAAACAACGATACGGCCTACGTGTTCGACATCGATGATTGGGCCGACATCGCCGGTAGTAACGCAGCGACCACGTCCCACATCGTGACTGGTCTGACCAACGACATCGAGCACATTTTTCGGGTGCGCGCGTTGGACAGTGCCGAAGCCATCGATCCGTCCGACTCCGTGGCAGGAACCCCGAAGGCAGCTTCCTACGCTCCGGTCAAACTCTTAAACTTTTCCGTCGCGCAGACTGGCGACGGTGAGGTGGAGATGACGTGGGACGCGCACCGCTACCCGCTGACCGTCAGTGGTTATGAGTACAACCAGGACGGTGGCGATTGGGACGCCATCACGGGGAGCGATTCCAGCACCCATTCCCATACCGTCACTGGCCTGACCAAGGGCACCACGTACACCTTCGCTGTACGCGCCGTCAACGGCGCCGGTTCAACCGAGTCCGACTCCAGGTCCGTAACAATAATCGGACAGTCGGCGGTGCCCGACTCATTCACCGCCGTCGCGGGCGACGAACAGGTGTGGCTCGGCTGGAGAAGCCCCGCGGATTTCACCATATCCGGGTACGAGTACCGGCAGAAGGAGGGCACCGACGCCTTCGGCGATTGGCAGGCAATCCCCGGGAGCAGGTCCGGGACCGCCTTCCACATCGTGACCGGCCTGACCAACAGCACGTCCTACACCTTCCAGGTCCGCGCCGTGAACGCGGCCGGGGAGAGCGGTTCGTCCGGCGAGCAGTCCGCGACTCCGGCGACGGCGTCTTCGGCCCCGGTCAAACCCGAAGGCTTTTCCGCCAGACAGACCGGCATCGGCCAAGTGGAATTGACCTGGGAGGCGAGTTCCAACCCGTTGAACGTCACCGGTTACCAGTTCGAACAGAACAGCGGCTCTTGGACCACCATCCCAAATAGCGATTTCAGCACCGTCTCCCACACCATCACTGGCCTGACCCAGGGAGTCGCGTACACCTTCCGGGTCCGCGCCGTCAACAGCGCCGGTTCAACCGAGTCCGACTCCCAGTCCGTGACTATCGTCGACGTACCGGCGGCGCCCGACCCATTCGCCGCCGAGGCCGGCGACACCCAGGTGCGGTTGACCTGGGACGACCCCGGCAATGCGTCCATAACCAAGTACCAGCTGCTGCAGTTTCCTGAAAGCATCAGGCTGATCTCCAGCGACCACGATGACGGAGACGAGTTAGGGTGGTCGGTCGCCGTGGACGATGACACCCTGGTGATTGGGGCCCTCGGGGACGACGACACCGAGAATCTATCCGGTTCGGCCTACGTATTCACCAGGGTTGCCGGCGGCTGGACCCAGGCGGGCAAGCTCACCGCCAGCGATCCCAAGGAGGATGCCGGCTTCGGGCATGCGGTCGCCGTGCACGGCGACACCATCGTGGTTGGAGCGTACGAGGAGGACTACATCGATCCCGACGACAGTATCAACAACTTGACTGATTCCGGCGCGGCGTACGTCTTCATCAGGCCCGCCGCCGGCTGGGCCGACATGCCTCAGACGGCCAGGCTCACCGCCTCCGACGCTGCGGCCGACGACGAGTTCGGAACTTCGGTGGCCGTGCACGAAGACACCATCGTGGTCAGGGCGCCCGAGCAAGGCACCAGCGCGGACGGTTCGGCCTACATCTTCACCAGGCCCGCAAACGGCTGGGTCAACTGGAGCACCCTGGATGCCGATGGCAAGGCCGGTTTGACAGCCACGCTGAGAGGCCAGTTGGGCGGCGACCGGTTCGGCGGTTCGGTAGCGGTGTACGGCGACACAGTCGTTGTGGGAGCGCCCGAGGAGGGCACCAACGACCGAGGTGCGGCTTACGTATTCACGAAGCGCGCCGACACCGGAGTCTGGGACGATTGGCATAACAAGGGTGCCGGTGCCGCAACTGCCAGTCTGACTGCACTTGACGGCGGTAGTGGCGACTACTTCGGCCGAGCCGTAGCCATGGACGGAGACACGATCGTGGTTGGTGCGCCCTACAACGATGACGACGGTGATAGTTCCGGTTCGGCTTACGTCTTCACCAAGCCCGCCTCCGGCGGCTGGATCGACATGGCTCAGACGGCCAAGCTGACCGCCTCCGACGGCGCGGCGAACGACCAGTTCGGATTCTCCGTCGCGGTGGACGGCAACACCGTCGTGGTTGGAGCGGACCAAGACGACGGCAAGCGCGGTTCAGCCTACGTATTCATCAAGCCCGCCACCAGCTGGGCCACTGACACTGAGACGTCCACGCTCACGGCCTACGATCGCAGTGGGAACGACCGCTTCGGCAACTTCGTGGCGGTCGACGGCGACACCGTGTTGGTTGGGACGGTCGGGGACGACGGCGATAAGGGTTCGGCCTACGTGTTCGGCACCGGTGAGTGGGCCGACATCCCCGGCAGCGGAGCGGGGACTATCTCTCACATAGCCAGGGGTCTGCGCAACAACGTCAAGCACACCTTCCAGGTCCGCGCGGTGAACGCGGCGGGAGCGGGCGACGCGTCTGAAGCGGACGCGAAGCCGGTGGCGGCGACGTTCGGCCCCTCCAGCCCCGCAGACCTCACCCCCACCCAGACCGGCGTCGGCCAGGTGCTCTTGGCGTGGACCGCGAGCACTGAACCGCTGACCGTCAGGCGTTATCAGTACAAACAGAACGATGGTAGCGGCTTCGGTAATTGGATCATCATCGAAGGAAGCGATTCCAGCACCGCCTCCCACACGGTCACCGGGCTGATCGCCAGGATCGAATACTCCTTCACCGTCGGCGCCGTCAACGGTGGCGGTCAAAACGCCTCGGAGGTCGAGTCCGTAACTCTAGAAGCCCAGGCCGCGGCACCCAGCGAGTTAACCGCGGACGTGGGCGACGAGCAAGTGAAGCTGAGTTGGGACGATCCTGGTGATTCGACCATAGCCAAGTACCAGCTCATACAGATCGACACGAGCAAGCTGAACGCCTCCGACGGCCTCCGGGGCGACGAATTCGGATATTCGGTGGCGGTGGACGGCGATACCGCGGTGATCGGGGCGTATCAAGACGACCACACTGACGCCGGCGGCAATGCCGGTTCGGCCTACGTCTTTACCAAGGTCTCCGGCGTGTGGAGCCAGGTAGCCAAGCTCACCGCTTCCGACGGGGACACATCCGACGAGTTCGGGTATTCCGTGGCTGTGAGCGGCGAAACAGTGGTCGTAGGAGCACACCTTGACGACCACACTGACGGCGACGGCGACACCGATGACGACGAAGGGGCGGCCTATGTCTTCACCAAGCCTTTCACCGGCTGGGCCGACATGACTCAGACGGCCAAGCTCACTGCCTTCGGCGCGGCGGCGAGCGACGAGTTCGGAATCTCCGTCGCTGTCGACGGCAACACCGTCCTGGTAGAAGCTCACCAATACGAAAGCGGCAAAGGCGCAGCCTACGTCTTCACCAAGCCGTACACCGGCTGGGCCGACAGCAACGAGACGGCCAAGTTCATCGCCTCGGACGCCGCGGCGAACGACGAGTTCGGAATCTCCGTCGCGTTAGACGGCGACACCGCCGTGATCGGGGCGTACTGAGGTGGTACCCAAAAACTAGACAACTGGCTAAGAGAGAGTCCAGCTCCTAAAATAACCGGCAACTAACCGACGTGAAGGAGCAGGACATGAAGCAGACGAGGAATAAGCACAGTCCGGCGTTCAAGGCCAAGGTGGCCCTGGCCGCCCTTGCGGGGGAAGAGACCATCGCCCAGCTGGCCAGCCGATTTGAGGTCCATCCCAGTCAGATTCACGCCTGGAAAAGGGCCCTGGTGGAAGGAGCCCCGGAGCTATTTGCCACCAATCAGAAATCCCAGGAGAAAGCCAAGGAAGCTCAGATTAACCACCTCTACCGGCACATCGGCCAGCTGAAGGTGGAACGCGATTTTTTGTCGGAAAGGTCCGGTCTATGAGTCGCAGCATACGGCGAGCCATGATAGACCGAGACCACCAGCAGCTGTCTTTGGTGCGTCAATGTATCCTGCTGGACGTCAGCCGGGCCTCGGTGTACTACCGGTCGGTACCGACCAGGGCAGAAGACCTGGAGTTGATGGCCCTGATGGACCGTCAGTATTTGAAGACCCCCTTCTACGGCTCCAGGAAGATGAAGGCCTGGCTGCTGCAACAGGGCTATCTGGTGAGCCGAAAAAGGGTTCGAGGGCTGATGCGGTTGATGGGTCTGGAAGCCATCTACCGGCGTCCCAACACCAGCAAACCAGCGCCGGGACACCGGATCTTTCCCTATCTGCTGAAGGGAGTGGAGGTTAATCGGGTCGACCAGGTCTGGGCCGCGGACATCACCTACATCCCCATGGCGAAGGGCTTCCTGTACCTGGTGGCCATCATGGACTGGCACAGCCGGCACGTGCTGGCCTGGAAGCTCTCCAACACCATGGACACCAGCTTCTGCGTGGCGGCGTTGGAGGAAGCCCTGGGTAAGGGACGACCGGAGATATTCAACACCGACCAGGGGAGTCAGTTCACCAGTGAGGCCTTTACCCAGACGGTGCAGGAGCAGAGGGTCCAGGTCAGCATGGATGGTAAGGGTAGGTACCTGGACAACATCTTCGTGGAGCGGCTGTGGCGGAGCATCAAGTACGAGGAGGTGTATCTGAAAGCTTACCAGACCGTCGCCGAGGCCCGAACTGGGATCAATGCCTACCTGGAGTTCTACAACCGGCAGAGGCCTCACCAGGCTTTGGGCTACCGGACCCCAGCAGAGGTGTACCAACATGGCCAGGAAGAAAGGGGAGCAGCAGCTGAAGAAGCAGGGCTGCCATCGGGCTTGGTGAAACCTAGCGCAGGGGTGGGAGACTCTCTTAATTTAGCCCTCGTGCTGTCTTAATAATGGGGTCCACCTTATACCACGACGACCACACCGACGACGGTAACACCCTCGGCAATGCCGGTTCGGCCTACGTCTTTACCAAGGTCTCCGGCGTGTGGAGCCAGAAGGCCAAGCTCATCGCCGTGGACGGCGCGGCGAACGACGAGTTCGGAATCTCCGTGGCCGTGGACGGCGACACCATCGTGGTGGGGGCGCGTCAGAACGACACCAGCAGCGGTGCGGCTTACCTATTCACCGAGGTCTCCGGCGTGTGGAAGCATGTAGCCAAGCTCACTGCCGATGATGGCGCGGCGAACGACGAGTTCGGAATCTCCGTGGCCGTGGACGGCGACACCATCGTGGTGGGGGCGCACCAGGACGACGACAACGGCGATCTATCTGGCTCGGCCTACGTCTTCACCCGGGACTCCGCCGGTGGGTGGCGCCAGAGGGACAAGCTCACCGCCTCCGCCGGCGAGGCGGGTGACCGCTATGGGTATTCCGTCGGGGTCAGCGGCGACACCATCGTGGTTGGTGCGTATTCGGATGACAGGAACGAGGCCAATACCGGTGAGGTCTACTTTTTGCGCATTCCGGGTTGGACCGACATCCTCGATAGCGCCGCGACGACCACCTCTCACATCGTCACCGGTCTGACCAACAACGTGGAGCACACCTTTCAGGTGCGGGGCGTGAACGCCGCAGGCGGGGGTTCGGCCTCGGCTCGCGTCGGTGGTACGCCCACGTTTGCGATACCGAACCGGCCCACGGGTTTCGCCGCGGATGCGGGCGATGCCGTGGTGGACCTGAGTTGGGTTGACCCCGAAGATTCGACCATAGACAAGTACCAACTGCTCCAGATTATTCAGGGCGGCAAGCTGACTACCGCGTCCACCGACGACCCGGTGGTTCGGGGCGACGGGTTCGGGGCGACGGGTTCGGAATCTCCGTGGCGGCAGACGGCGACACCGCCGTTGTCGGGGCCTACCAGGACGACGACGCCACCAACGACAATTCCGGTTCGGCCCACGTCTTCACCAGGAGCTCGTCTGCCGCTCCGTGGAGCTGGTCGGCCAAGCTCACCGCTTCCGACGCCGCCGCGAACGACGAGTTCGGCATTGCCGTGGCGGTCGACGGCGACACCATCGTCGTGGGAGCGCACCAAAACGACAGCAACAAAGGCGCCGCCTACGTCTTCACCAAGCCCGAGAGCGGCGGCTGGGCCGACGCCACCGAGACCGCCAAGCTCACTGCTTCCGACGCCGCGGCCAACGACGAGTTCGGAATCTCCGTGGCTGTGCACGGCGAAACAGTGGTCGTAGGAGCGCACCAAAACGACGCCGATGACCAAGACAACAACGAAGGTGCGGGTTACGTCTTCACCAAGCCCGAGAGCGGTGGCTGGGCCGACGGCACTGAGACCCCGAAGCTCATCGCCTCCGACGCTACGAGAGGAGACGAGTTCGGCATTTCCGTGGCCGTGGACGATGACGAGGACACCATCGTGGTTGGGGCATACCTAGACGACCACACTGACTACGACGGCAACACCATCGGCAGTGCCGGTTCGGCCTACGTCTTCACCCAGGATTCCAACGGGTGGAGCCAGAAGACGAAGCTCACCGGCCCCTCCCGCGGAAAGGGCGACTGGTTAGGGTATTCCGTTGCGGTGGCCGGCGGCACCGTCCTGGCTGGGGCCTACCAGTCCAGCATCAGCGGCCCCGATTCAGGCGCCGTCTACCTGTGGACGGTCCCGCAGTGGGCCGACATTGCCAATAGCGACGCGACGACCACGTCCCACACCGTCACCGGTCTGACCAACCGGGTCGAGTACAGCCTTCAGGTCCGCGCGGTAGACAAGGTGGAAGGGGCCGGCGCCGGCCCGCCCTCGGACCCCCTCAGGGCCATGCCGTTAAAGCCGAAGCCAGCGGTGCCGACTGTGCTGTCCGCTGTGGCCGGCGACAGCCAGGTGGAGCTGAGCTGGGACGATCCCGCCGGGGGCTCGCCGCCCATCATCAATTACCAGCTATGGCAGCATGCCGAGCACCCCACGCTGACCGCCGACACCCGGACGGCGAACGATGAGTTTGGGTATGCCGTAGCGATAGACGGCGACACCGCCGTTGTCGGCATGCCCGGGGAGGACAGCCCCGATAATTCCGGCGCGGCCTTCGTGTTCACCAGGGACCAAGGGACCGGTAAATGGAGCCCGAGCCCGGTGGCCAGGCTCAGAGCCAGCGATCCGGGTACACAGTATAGATTCGGATTATCTGTGGCGGTGCATGAAGACACTTCGAATGGCGACACGATAGTGGTTGGCGCTCCCGACCACTCAAGCAGTAAAGGTGCGGTATACGTATTCAGCGAGCCCTCCGGCGGCTGGGCCAACGATGTAGGTGAAGACCACGCCACGGAAACGGCCAGGTTCCTAGCCTCCGACGGCGCGGCGGCCGACGAGTTCGGGAATTCGGTAGCGGTGGTCGGTAACACCATTGTGGTCGGGGCGTACCTGGACGACGACAATGGCGACAGTTCCGGCTCGGCCTACGTCTTTGACGAGCCCTCCGGCGGCTGGGCCAACGATACGGATTCGGACGATGCAGATGCTGAATTCGACCACACAACGGAGACCCTCAAGCTCAGCGGGAGTAGCGGTTCCGACAATTTCGGCAGGTCGGTAGCAATCGACGGTGACACGATCGTGGTTGGGGCGAGCGGAGACGATAGTGGTACGGGTTCGGCTTTCGTGTTCATCAAGCCCGCCACCGGCTGGGCGAACAGCTCAGGTACTGAGGTGGCCAAGCTCACCGCCTACTTCGGCAGTGGAAGCGACGGAGGGGACAGATTCGGGCGTTCAGTAGCAATCGACGGTGGCACCATCGTGGTCGGGGCCTACGGGGACGACGGCGATACGGGTTCGGCCTACGTGTTCACCAAGGGGGGCCCGATACCGGTTGGGCCAACAGCCCAGGGACTGAGACGGCCCAACTCACCGCCTCCGACCGCAGCGGCGGCGACGAGTTCGGGCGTTCGGTCTCGGTGGACGGCGACACCGTAGTGGTTGGCGCGCATAAGGACAATATCGGAGGAGGCACCGATATAGAGGGTTCGTCCTACGTGTTCACCAAGCCCAAGGCAGAGTGGGTAGACAGTTCTGAGGCTGCCAAGCTTCCTGGACCTGGCGACAGTGACGACGACAAATTCGGATGGTCAGTAGCGATAGACGAGGACACGATTCTGGTGGGGGCGGACTGGCACAGTAGCAACGACGCGGGAGCCGCCTACCTTTATGACATCCGGGTGTGGGCCGACATCGACGGAAGCACGGGAGAGACCAGGTCCCACTTTGCGACCGGCCTGACCAACGACGCGGAGCATACTTTCGCGGTCCGCGCGGTGAACGACGGCGGCGCAAGCGGCCCGTCTAATCAGGTGTCCGCGGAACCGGCGAGCGCGGCCTCGGCTCCCGCGAAACCCAGGAACTTCTCCGCCGTGCAGGTTGGCGCACGCGAGGTGCGTTTGGAGTGGGAGCCGAGCACCGATCCGCTGACCATCGTCACGTTTGAGTACACGGACAACGCCGGCGAAAACGAAATTTGGAAAGACGCCACTGGCAGCCATTCCACCACCGCCTCCTACACCGTCTCCGATCTCGTGGTGGACACCACGTACACCTTCGCGGTCCGCGCCATCAACAGCGCCGGAGAAGGCGTTTCTTCCGACCCTTGGTCGGTAACAATAGCTGCAGCGTCGGCGGACAGACCCACCGCGCTCACTGCCGTTGCTGGCGACGAGCAGGTGCAGCTGAGTTGGCGTTACTCGGGGAGTCAAACGTCGACTACGGGGTTCCAATACCAGCAAAAGACCGGAGGCGACTTCGGCGACGATTGGACCGACATCATCGGAAGCACATGGGCGCCCAGGTCCCACATTGTGACCGGTCTGACCAACGAGATCCCCTATACCTTCCGGGTCCGGGCCGTGAACGTGACCATCGGAAGCGACACGACCAACGAGGAGGACGCGACCCCTTCAGCGTCCGGCTCCCGCCCCGCCCGGCCGACAATCTTCAATGCCGAGCAGACCGGCGTCGGCCAGGTGGAGTTAACGTGGAACATGGCTCCGGAGCGCTTAGCGGTCACCGGCTATCAGTACACGGCTGACGGCGGTTCCAATTGGAGCGACATATCCGGGAGCGATTCCGGCACTAACTCCCACACCGTCTCCGGTCTGATGGTGGACACGATGTATACGTTTGCCGTCCGGGCCGTCAACAGCGGCATGCTCTCGGGCTTCTCTTCCTCCTTCCGCGACGTGACGATCATCGATGTGCCAAATAAGCCCACCGGGCTCGGCACTACCAGCGGCGACGCCCAGGCGACGTTCCACTGGAATCTGACGGTCGAAACCACGGATCGGCCGATAGACAAGCACCAGCTATTGCACCTTCCCCAGAGCAAGCTGACCGACGATGACGGTGCTGACGACGACGAGTTCGGGTATTCGGTAGCGATAGATGGCGACACCGCGGTGGTTGGGGCCCCGGGGAGCAACAGCAACGCCGGCGCGGCCTACGTCTTCGTCTTCACCGAGGCCGACGACGACGACGACGGCGTGTGGAGCCAAGCAGCCAAGCTCACCGCCTCCGTCCCAGCGGCGAACGATGAATTCGGAATCTCTGTCGCTATCGACGGCGAGACCATCGTCGTGGGCGCACACCAAAACGACGCCGATGAAAACGACAACGACGAAGGCGCGGCCTACGTCTTCACCAGGGTCTCCGGTATATGGGGCCAGAAGGCCAAGCTAACGGCTTCCGACGCCGCGGAGAACGACGAGTTCGGAATCTCCGTGGCAGTGCACGGCGAAACAGTGGTCGTAGGAGCGCACCTAGACAACGCCAATGACGACGACGCTGATTCCGGCGCCGCCTTCGTCTTCACCAAGCCCGGGAACAGCGGCTGGGCCGACGCCACCGAGACCGCCAAGCTCACTGCTTCCGATGGCGTGGCGAACGACAAGTTCGGGATTTCCGTGTCGCTGGACGATGATACCGTGGTGGTTGGGGCGCACCAGCCCCAGTACGAGGAGAGCGGTGCAAACGTCGAGGTGGGGCCCGGTGCGGCGTACGTCTTCACCAAGCCTGCCACCGGCGGCTGGACCGACAACACTGAGGGGGCCAAATTCACTGCCCCCGACGGCGCGGCGAACGACGAATTCGGGGTCTCGGTGGCCATCGACGTTGGAATGCCGTCGTGGTTGGAGCGCACCTGCACGACGTCGGTGCCAACGCCAATGCTGGTGCGGCCTACGTCTTCACGAGGGATTCGAACTCCGGCAAGTGGGGCCAGCCGCTCAAGCTCACCGCTTCCAATGGCCACGCAGACGATGGGTTCGGGAACTCCGTTGCGGTGGACGGCAATACCGCCGTCGTCGGGGCGTACCTGGACGACCGCGACAACGCCGCTCGTGACACCGGTTCGACTTACGTGTTTGCCCGGAAGTTAGGGGTGTGGAGCCAGACGCTCAATCTCGCCGGCCCCGGTCCCGACCAGAATGACCGGCTCGGATACTCCGTCGCAGTAGACGACGGTACCCTCCTGGCAGGCGCGCCTCAGGACGACAATGATCCCGGTTTTGCCTACGCGATGGACATCTCAGACGCGGAGTGGACGGACTTCGTCTCAACAGAATTGACCGACAACGGCAAGGATTACTTCTACCGGGTGCTCAATCTGACCAACGACCAAGAGTACGCCTTCCGGGTGCGTTCGGTGAACGCCGCCGTCAATCGTCCGTCCGACGAAACCGTCGCGGCCACGCCCATGAGTGCGAAGCCGGGCAGGACCGATGGTCTGTCCGCTCAGCCAGGAGATTCCCAGGTAACACTCAGTTGGGATGACCCGCGCGATTCGTCCCTAACCGGATACCAGGTGCTGCGGCCTCCCGAGCAGACCAAGTTCACCGCCGGCTCCGACGGCGAGAGGAACGGAGCGTTCGGGGCATCGGTAGCAGTGGACGATGCCGCCGTCGTGGTTGGTGGCACCGCAGTGGTTGGTGCGCCCAAGCACAACGTAGGCAGCAAATCCAACGCCGGTGCGGCCTACGTCTTCACCGAGGTTGACGGTGTGTGGAGCGGCCCAATCGAGCTCACTGCCGGCTCCGATGGCGCGGAGAACGACTGGTTCGGGTACTCCGTAGCAGTGGAGAGCAACGTCGCCGTAATCGGCGCGTATCAGCACGACACCAACGATAACGCCGATGCTGGTGCGGCCTATGTTTTCATCAGGGACCCGCTTACCGGTGTGTGGAGCGAGCCAGTCAAGCTCATTGCCGACGACGGCGCGGAGAATGACTGGTTCGGGTACTCCGTTGCGGTGGACGGTGAAACCATCGTGGTCGGGGCACGCTGGCACAACGGAAAGGCGGGCGCGGCCTATGTCTTCACCAGGAATTCGATGACCCGTGTGTGGGGCAACGATCCGGAACCAGGGGAAACCCACAGGGTAGAGACGGCCAAGCTCACCGCATCCGACGGCGGCGCATTCAACTATTTCGGTCACTCCGTTGCGGTGGACGGTGAAACCATCGTGATTGGGGCGCCGGGATACAACGCCAATACGGGTGTGGCCTATGTCTTCACCAGGAATTCGATGACCCGTGTGTGGGGCAACGATCCGGAACCAGGGGAAACCCACAGGGTAGAGACGGCCAAGCTCACCGCTTTCAATGGCCACGCAGGCGATGGGTTCGGGAACTCCGTTGCGGTGGACGGTGAAACCATCGTGGTCGGGGCCCAACAAGGCGACGGAGAAAAGGGTTCAGCTTACGTCTTTACTGAGCCCACCGGCGACGGCGGCTGGGCCGACAACACTGAGACGGCCAAGCTCGCCGCTTCCGACCGCGAACTGGGAGATCATTTCGGAAACTCCGTTGCGGTGCGGGGCGGCTCCATCGTCGTCGGGGCGTACACCGCCAACATCAACGAATGCGACGAATGCGGCGAAGATCTTCGTTCCGGTGCGGCTTACCTCTTCACCAAGCCGGCCGGCGCAGTCTGGGCCAACGATCCGAACAAAGACTACAGAACGGAGTCGGGCAAGCTCACCTTACCCACCAACGAAGAAGAAAGGGGCGACGAGTTCGGAAACTCCGTCGCCCTGGACGGCCAGAGCATCGTGGTCGGGGCGCCCGAGGGCAACGATGACTTCGGTTCGGTCTACGTGTCGGACATCCCACAGTGGGCCTTTTTAGCAAGCGGAGCAGAAACCACGTCCGCCACCGTGGAAGGCCTGACCAACGGTGTGGAATACGCCTTCCAGGTCCGCGCCGTGGATTTCTATGGAGAAGGCCTGCCCTCGAACATCGCTCGGGCCACGCCCATGGAAGTGAGCATCGACGTCAGCAACGTGGATGAAGCCGGGACGGTGTCGGTGTCGCTGGAACAACCGGAGGTCGGGACCGCCCAAAGAGGTCCGTTCTTCGAAGGCGACGTCACGTTCACCGTCGACGAGAACACGCCGCCGGGCAGTCTGGTGGGAGACGCTATCACCGCGACGGATCCGGACGGCGATGTCCTGACCTACTCCCTGTCGGGGATCGACGCGTCTTCCTTCGTCCTAGACGGCTCCACCGGTCAGATCACCGTCGGCTCCGGGACCCTGCTCGACTACGAGTCCGGGCCTACGAGGTACACGGTCGTCGTCTCCGTCCACGATGGCAGGGGCGCCTACGGCGACTATGACTCCACCATCGACGACCTCATTGAAGTGAGCATCGACGTCAGCAACGTGGATGAAGCCGGGACGGTGTCGGTGTCCTTGGAAAAACCAGAGGTCGGGACCGCGTTGACCGTCTCCCTGAGCGATCCCGACGGCTCGCTGTCTGACATCTCCTGGCAGTGGGCCAGGTCCTCAGACCGCGCGAACTGGCAAGATACGGCCGGCGCGTCTTCCTCCACCTATACGCCCGTTGACCTGGACGCGGACAAGTATCTGCGGGTCACAGCGTCTTACGCTGACGGCGAGGGTTCCGGCAAGCAGGCACAGGCCGTCTTGAACAACCCGGTCCAGGGACTCCCCGAACCGGTGGCGACACCGACGACCACGGCGACGGACACACCGGCGCCCTCACCCACACCCACAGCGGAGCTTCCGCCGTCCGAGGCGGACGGCGGAGACGAAGGATTTCCCTGGTGGGTTATCGTCGCGGTAGTGATTGGGGTAGTCGCCGGAGTCGTTCTCATAATTGTGGTGCTACGTAGCCGGAGATAGGACTGGGAAGAAGTCTTAGCAGCCACCCGGTCCAGACTGACACTTGAGGAACATCCCGCGGCCGTTACTCATAGCGCCACGACCAACTCGAAAGCTCGCAGTACGGTACACTTGTGCCCACCACCGTCATTACAGAAGCAGGCAGGAGGCAGCTCGAGAGATCACGGAATATATCGAGCTCTTCTATAACCGCCAGCGCCGCCAGGCCAGGCTGGGGTTCCTGTCACCCGCGGCGTATGAGCAGAGATTCTATGCCGGACTACCAGCAGCATGAAAGGTTTGGTGTCCACTATTTACGTCCGACCTCATCATGCCCCTGTTCAACAGCCGTGCCAAACACTACTACGTGATCGAAGGCGACCTCCAGAGCTACTTCGATACCGTCCATCACCGGACGCTCATGAAGCTGCTGCGGAGAAGGCTGAAGGATATGGCTGTGTTGGACTTGATCTGGAAGTTCCTGAAATCGGGCGTGATGGAAGGGGGCCTCTTCTCCCACACCGACTCCGGGGTGCCACAGGGAGGGGTTATCTCCCCGCTGCTAGCCAACGTCTACCTCAACGAGTTCGACCAGTGGGCGGCGGCACAGTGGGACCTCTACCCAAAAGCCCGCGAAAGGCGAAGGCAGGCGGGCTTCGGCAACTACAAGATGGTGCGCTACGCAGACGACTTCGTGGTCGTCAGCAACGCGTCCCAAGCCGAGGTCAAGGCGACCAAACAGGCCATACAACGCTTTCTGGAGAACGAACTCCACCTGACGCTATCGGAAGAAAAGACGGTCATCACCCACGTCAACGACGGCTTCGACTTCCTGGGTTTCCACATCCAGCGCAAGCGGGTCAACGACAAGTGGGCGGTGCATCTCCGACCGATGGCCAAGGCTAAGGAGCGAGTGAAACGAAAGCTCAAAGACCTGACTTCCAGAACCTCGACGTGGATGGACGAGTACAACCGACTGACGACCCTGAACGCTATCGTGCGAGGGTGGGCCGAATACTACCGGTACACCAGCTTCGTGCGGGACATCGGCGAGATCACAACCTTCGCATGGTTCCGCTACCTCTAGTGGTTGCGGAAAAAGCACAAGGGAAGTCACAAGGGGCAGCTCATCCGAAGCAAATCCAAGAGGCTCCATGGCAGAATCCGCTGGCATGCTGCGGTGCGCGAAGGCGGTAACACGCTGGAAGCGTACCAATGGCTCCCCACCCGACAGGAACTTGACCGCCAACGCTACCGGCAGAAGGGCACGGCGGGTTTTCCGCACCCCTACCTGTCCGGCCACGCCGCGGCAGCAAGTGACCATCCACAGGGAGCAACCGGCCCGGACGAGCGCATCTACGCGGCAATTATTGGGGCCAGCAGCGGCAATCGCGGCGAACCCCTCGAAATCGTCGAACGGAGACTCAGAGCAAAGGTGCGTGACGGCATGAAGTGTCAACAGTGTGGCGCACGGACAGGTTTGGCTGTCCACCACACCAAAGGCATGAAGTCGCACGCACTCAGTAATCTGGTCACGCTCTGCCGGACGTGCCATCAGGCCGTACATCGACCAAGCCAACAACAAACCGTCTAATGGAGAGCCGGGTGCCATGAAAGTGGCAAGCCCGGTTCGGTGAGAAGGATGGCGCAGACCAGCCGGAGCAATCCGGCCATTGGCGGCGCCGTCCCTACTCAATACTACGTGCTGGGCTCGGGCGGCATCGACGTCCAGTCTCAGAGCGCCCACATGGTGGCGCGAGTGCTGGCCGCACCCGGTTCGATACGAGGGCTGGCGCCGGTCACTGAGAAGTTACAACTGGCCCACGGCCCCATCCCTGCGTACTTGTTCGAGCTGGGGCTGCGCTGGTTCCAGGAAACCCCCGACACCGAGCGGTTCTTCGCGGTGCGCTGGGACGGGGACGCCTACCGGGTAGTGGTGCCAGAGCAGGCCGGGACCACCGCTTCCCTCACGTACGAGCCCCCTGCCGGTGTGGTGGCGGAGTTCCACTCCCACGGGAATGGACGCGCCTTCTTCTCAGGCACCGACGACCGGGACGAGCAAGGCTTCCGAATCTACGGGGTCGTCTGGAGAACGGGAGACCCTAAACCGGAGCTGAGTCTCCGGGTGGGGGTCTACGGCCACTTCGCCCCGGTGCAGTGGCCCCAGGTGTTCGACGGCCCAGACCCCGGCGTCCAGCTGATGGATGAAGAGCCTGTATCAACACACACAAAGGACTCAACTACAACAAGGAGGTAACCATGCCCTACTACCTGGACAACGCGTTCCTGCTGGACAAACCCTGGATCACTGTGGTCGGCTGCGGCGGGACCGGCGGCTTCGTGGCCGAGGGCCTCTGCCGACTCTTCCAAGGAAGGGATGCCACCATTGTCCTGGTCGACCACGACCGGGTGGAGCCCCACAACCTACTTCGGCAGAACTTCTACGCAGCAGATGTGGGGAAGTTCAAGAGCCAGGCCCTGGCCGACAGGTTGGCCAGTACTTACGGGCGTCCCATCGGCTACTCGGTCTATCCCTTTCGGGAGGGCGACTCTGACTCCCATGGGCACAGTTGGCCCGGCCTTCCGGCCTATGGCCACGGACTGTTCATCGGCTGCGCCGACAACGCCGCCGCACGCAGGGCCATGGCAGAGTGGCTGCCGGGCGGGCGGCATCAGTGGCTCATCGACGCAGGCAACGACACCAACTGGGGACA
>CBDDDW010000025.1:0-166545 GCA_965226805.1 Dehalococcoidia bacterium | reverse complement strand
CCCGTTAGTGCCTTCGACCACGGGAACACACGGGCATCTATCTCGACTGAAGTTCAAAACAAGAGAATGAGTTCCCAGCGGCAGGAGAAGTATATCCCCGCTCCAAATAAGTGTCAATGCGGATGGCCTCGTAGTGGCTCCGGCTCTGTCCCTCGTGGTCCGTACGGGGTGCCCGTGCTATAATCAGCCGGAGAAATCCCCCGCTGACGGCGCCCGGGTCGGCTTCGATGAGGGTGTAGCTATGCAAGTAGGCATCATATTCCCACAGACCGAGATCGGCGCGGACCCCGTAGCCGTACGTGACTACGTGCAGGCGGCGGATGAGCTGGGATATGCGCATCTCGCCATATATGACCATGTGCTGGGAGCTGACCGCCGGCATTACGACGGGTGGAGCGGTTACTACGCTTCAGAAGACATGTTTCACGAGCCTTTCGTAGTTTTCGGCTATATGGCCGCCATCACCCAGCGTCTGGAGCTGGTCACGTCCGTTCTCATCCTGGGGCAGCGGCAGACAGCCTTGGTCGCCAAGCAGGCTGCGGAAGTAGATGTGCTCACGGCTGGGCGGCTCCGGCTGGGAATCGGCGTCGGCTGGAACCATGTGGAATACGAAGCCCTCGGAGAGGACTTCCACGACCGTGGCCGGCGATGCGAGGAACAGATCATGTTGATGCGGGCACTCTGGACGCAGGATGTCGTGAACTTCCACGGCCGCTGGCACAACGTTACCCACGCGGGGCTGAACCCGCTGCCTGTTCAGCGACCGATTCCCATATGGCTGGGAGGCAGGGCCGAGACAGTCCTGCGTAGAGCCGCCCGTACAGCAGACGGCTGGTTTCCCATGTTCGGTCCCACGGAGGAAGGCAGGAAGACCATCGAGCGCTTCCGGAGCTATGCAAGAGAAGCGGGCCGAGACCCCTCGAGTATCGGCATAGAGGGGAGGGTCAGCGTAGCTGAAGGCGGCGCTGATCACTGGGCCGAGCAGGCGAATGCCTGGAAGGACATGGGCGCTACCCATATCTCACTGAATACGATGCGCGCAGGACTGGCTTCCCCAGACGAGCACATTAAAGCGATCCGCCAGTTTAAAGGGATTATAGATAGCGCACTCTGACCCAACGTGTGGGAGGTATGGATGCCTGAAATCACCCACCTCCCAACCAGATTCTTCGCCTACGCCTCAGAATGACACTTTCGTAGCAACGACGGCGTGCCCCGGACAGATTTCCCTGGCTAGTCGAGGCCGTAAATCCTGGCCGCGTTCCCCCCGACGATCTTCGCCTTCTCCTCTTCGGTACAGTCGACCAGGATCTCTTCCAGGATCTCCATGCTCTTCGGAAAGGTGGACTCGATATGGGGATAGTCGGAGCCCCAAAGAATGTTGTCCACGCCTATCATGTGGCGGTCCCGCACGCCGAGGGCATCCTCGTTGAAGCCCAGGAACACGTTGCGGTGGAAGTAGTCGCTGGGAAGCATGTCCTCCTGGAACCGGGACCAGATGCCCTTGCTGGGCCTCTGGCTATATGTGTAGTCCATCCGGTTCAGGAAATGGGGGATCCAGCCCAGCTCCATCTCGATGGACCCCACCTTAAGTTTAGGATACCGCTCGAATACGCCACTGAAGATCATGTGGCCGAGGGACATACGCACCCAATGGTCCACATTCGAGAAAAAGGAGGGCGTGAGTTTCAAGAAGTCCTCGAACTCCTGGCTGGGGCCGCCGGGACGGTTCGTGCCGATGTGCAGGCTGAGTGGGATGTCCAGGTCCTGAGCCGCCGCCCAGAGAGGTTCATAAATGGGCGAGCGATAGGACCGGTCCTCCGGGGGATAGACGGTGATCATGGCGCCTGCCAGACCCATCTTCGCGCAGCGCTCTAGCTCGCTGATGCCGGAGTCGATGTCATCTATGTTGACCATCGCTATGCCCTTGAGGCGCTCTGGGTAGGCCCCGCAGAACTCGGCGAGCCAGTCATTGTAGGGCTTGAACACGGCCGTGACGAGCTCACTGTCCCGCAGGCTGAAATGCAACAGGCCTATGGTGGGGTAGAGTATGCCGACATCGACTCCATCGGCGTCCATGTCCTTCACATGCTCCTCGGGAATATAGCCACCGGGCACGATATTCTCTACGGTGTCCTTATAATCCATATCCTCGGGGTTCTCGAACCGGTCACCGGTCTGGGTCTCATTTGCGACGGGGACACCCTGCTGGCCGTCGCAGAACCAGTGGTCACTCCCATCTTCGAGCCGCTCGATGTGGGGAGCCCGGTCCCTATACTTGGAGTCGATGCGAGTAGTCCAGAGGTCTCCCGGCTCGAAGACATGGTTGTCAGATGAGATAACTCTGCAGTTAAGCACGTTCACTCCTCATTGCTGTGCGGTTTCATAGAGGGTGCGGTTAGAGACCGTAGACCCTGGCCGCGTTCCCCCCGACGATCTTCACCTTCTCCTCTTCCGTGCAGTCGACCAGGATCTCTTCCAGGATCTCCATGCTCTTGGGGAAGGTAGATTCGATATGGGGATAGTCGGAGCCCCAAAGAATGTTTTCGACGCCGATTATGTGGCGGTCCCGAATACCCAGAGCATCCTCGTTGAAGCCAAGGAACACGTTGCGGTGGAAATAGTCACTGGGAAGCATATCCTCATGAAACCTGTACCAGTTATCCCCACCAGGTCTTTGAGTATAGTTGAAGTCTATCCGATCCAGGAAATGGGGAATCCAAGACAGCTCCATCTCGACGGACCCGACTTTCAGCTTGGGATACCGCTCGAACACCCCGGCGAAGATCATGTGGCCGAGGGACATTCGTACCCAATGGTCCACGTTTGAGAAGAAAGAGGGCTTGAGAGTCAACAGATCCTGGTGCTCCTGGCCGGGGCCGGGACGGTTCGTGCCGATGTGCAGGCTGAGAGGGATATCCAGGTCCTGCGCAGTGGCCCAGAGTAGTTCGTAAATGGGCAAGTCGTAGGAACGGTCCTCCGGGGGATAAACCGAGATCATCGCCCCCGCCAGTCCCATCTTCGCGCAGCGTTCCAGCTCCCGGATGCCGGAGTCGATGTCGTCTATGTTGACCATCGCTATTCCCTTGAGGCGATTTGGGTAGGCCCCGCAAAATTCGGCGATCCAGTCGTTGTAGGGCTTGAAGACAGCGGTCACGAACTCGCTGTCCGGTAGGCTGAAATGCAGGAGACCCACAGTGGGATAGATGATGCCGACATCCACTCCGTCCGAATCCATGTCCTTGACGTGCTCTTCCGGAATATATCCGCCGAGCGGGATATTCTCTGCGGTGTCTCTGTAGTTCAAGTCTTTGGGGTTTTCGAAGCGGACTCCAGGTTGTGTCTCGGTCGCGACGGGCACGCCCTTCAGGCCATCACATACCCAGAAATCACCCCCCTTTTCGAGCCGTTCGATGTGGGGGGCCCGGTCCTTGAACTTGGGTTCAATGCGGGTCGTCCAGAGGTCTCCCAGCTCGAATACATGGTTATCGGACGAAATGACCCTGCAATCAAGCACGATTCACTCCTTGCGCCGCGGGCAGCGACACCTTACTAATCATCGACGATCATGTCGAAGGGGTGAGCACGCCTCTAGAAATCCTATGGTGCTCCGACTATTCGAGGCCGTACACCCTGGCGGCATTTCCGCCTGCGATGCTGGCCTTCTCTTCCTCAGCGCAATCCACCAAGATCTCCTCCAGGATCTCCCTGCTCCTCGGGAACGTGCCCTCGAAATGAGGGTAGTCAGAGCCCCAGAGGAGGCTGTCCATCCCGATCACGTGACGGAGCTGTATCCCCAGGGCGTCCTCCTGGAATCCAAGGAACACGCTCTGGCGGAAGTAGTCGCTGGGAAGCATGTCATCCTTGAATCGATAGGGGCTCCGTTCCTTGGGCCGTTGAGTATATAGGGTGTCCATTCGCTCTATGAAATGGGGCGCCCATGATAGCTCCATCTCCACGGAGCCGACCTGAAGCTTTGGATACCGCTCGAACACGCCCGCGAAAATCATGTGGGCGATGGACAACTTTATCCAGTAATCCAGGGCGCACAGGCTTGCAGGCAGGATCTCCCCCACGTCCGATATCAGGCCCGCACCCGCGCGGTTGGTTGAAACGTGGAGGCTGAGGGGCATACGCAGGTCCTGGGCGGCAGCCCAGAGGGGCTCGTACTCGGCACGGTAGTAGCCCATCTCTTCGGGCGGGTACACCGTAATCATTGCGCCCACGAGGCCCAGGTCCGCGCAACGCTCCAACTCCGCTATCGCAGACTCTACGTCATCCACATTGAGCATCCCGATGCCCTTAAGCACCTTGGGAAAGGGGCGGCAGAACTCGGCGATCCAGTCGTTGTAGGTCTTGAAGACCTCCGACACCAGCTCGCCGTCGGGTACGCTGTAGAGCTGGAGTCCTACGGTAGGATAGATGACGCTCACGTCCACACCATCGATCCCCATGTCCTTCACGTGCTCTTCGGGTATGTAGCCCCCTGTGCGGACGTTCTCGAAGGTATCGTGTACGCTCAGGCCCCTAGGGTCGTCAAACCTACGGCCCGCCTGGGCCCCTATGCCGGTGCTCTGGACCTTCTTCCCGTCGCAGTACCACCAGTCACTGCCGTCGTCGTGCCGGACAACTCGGGGCGCTCGGTCCGCGTAGCGGGACGCCAACCTGGAAGTCCACAAGTCCGCCGGCTCAAAAACGTGATTGTCCGAGGATATGATCCTGTAGCTCGCCATGTACTTTCCTCCGGCGCTCCTCGCTCAGCCGTGCACGCTCGCACTGTCCAGCCGATGTGTAGACATTGCCAGCATACACCCCGTTAGATGTTGTTTCAACTTTACGCCACGTTGCTTGGGCCGGGATGAAGTAATCGGCCCTTGGCCCTAATCCAACCCCAGCAACTCTTGATGTTTTTGTAGGCGATTGCTGTTCCACCGGGAGTCCCCTTTCAAAAAGTGGATTCCCGGTAGATATGTAGTGGTTTCGCAAACCGAGGCACCCCCTTCAGCATCACCGGCCAGCCGTCGGCCACGATCCCTTGCGGGTTCTCTGGCGACGGCCTCCCCATAGGGTTACAGATAGTCGGGGCCGGAGAGACGAGGCCACTGGCCCGCGGGCGTCGGCCGCCTTCGAGCGGGCCAGGCCCTGGGCCCAGCACCGCCCACCAGTCTCCTAGGGGGACTGCTTCCTCGGTCCAACGTCGCGCTCTCCCGCCTCACGTTTGGAGCCAACCCTTCCTGTCAGTCGGGATATGTTGTAGAATGTGTGCTGCCTTCTAAGGCAGATTCTTCCCTGGGAGAATGAGCGTATGTGCGAAACCTGTGGTTGCAGCAGCCCCGACCCCAAGGATAAACCCAAGCCCGCCGCCTAGAGACACCGTTCGGATCGGAGTGCGCCGCGGTCGGTCCGAGCCGAGAAGATAAGCCGGCCCCCAAAAAACGCCCGGGCTCGTTCTCCGGACCCTCCAGAGGGGACAGACGATCGAGGCGTCAGGTATGGTAGGGGTGTTAGGCTGTCACCGGACGCGCCGCACGCCCCAGAGCTCATCGAAGAGCACCTTGGGCGCGAAACTACTCACGTGACCGACCGTCATCATTGCCGTCCTGGAATAACTCTCCACAATCAAAGGTAATCCTCGAAAGGCTGGTATGCCCACGCAAAGCGATCAGGACCGGACAGTGCCCTCATGGGCGACGGGAGACCCTCTGATGGAGTGGTACTCCACGGAGATATGGGGGAGACGGGCTGAGGACGACGATACGCTTTTCGAGGTCATGTGTGCCTCCAGATCTTTCAGGCGGGACTCAGCTGGCGCATGATATTGGCCCGCCGAGACGCCTTCCGCAGGGCTTTCCATGGTTGGAGAATCGGCGACGTCGCGGGCATGAGACCTGAAGCCGTGGAACGGTTGCTCCAGGATGCCTCAATCATACGGAATCGCAAGAAGATCGAGGCGTGCATTGAGAACGCCGCGATCGTTCGGTCGATTCAGAGGCAGCACGGCACCTTCTGCAACTGGTTCTACGACGTATTGGAAGGAGACAGCCTCGCCTCCCTCCAGTCCGCCATCAGAAAGACCTTCAAGTTCATGGGGCCGGAGATCACCCGGATGTGGTTGATGGCTTCGGGCCGTATCCCAACGCACGAGTAATTCACGACGAATGCTAGACCGCGCGCCCCCGATCTGCTAGGATACTTGTGCCAAATTCCGATTTCGAAATAGGAGGATGTTGGGTGTCAGCGGTTTTGGACAGTTCTGGGTCCGAGAGATTGGGGTGAAGAAGCTCCTGGTTTGAGGGTTTCTCTGACCTCCTGATTGTACCGCCTCCGCCGGTCAAAAGTCTCTCGCTGTACCTCCTTCCTCTGGGCTAGAATTGCCTCCAGACGGCCTTCCAGCACGTCAGCCGGAGTTACAACCCTGAGCGCCTGATGATATCTTCGGTAGTTGTAGAACTCGACGAAGTCCCGGATCGCCGCCTCCAAGTCTTCCACCACCTCGTATGGCACCTGGTTAATGTCGTCTTTCAGGGTTCGGTGATATCTCTCCAGCTTCCCGTTGGTCTGAGGGTGATAGGGTGCTGCCAGGACGTGGCGAATGCCCACCACCCGCATGTACTCGCGGAAGGCCCGCGATACATAACCTGAGCCATTATCTGAGAGGAGCTTGGTCCGATCCTCCAGAGGTACATCAGTCATACCAGTAGAGTCAACAGCTTCCTGGACCACCTCTATGAGGGAGTCGGCCGTCATGTCCCGTTGCACCTTCCAGGCCAAGATGAACCGGGAGTAGTCGTCCATCACCGTCACGAGGTAGTAGTAGCCCTATCCCACTACACGGAAGTAGGAGGCATCGGTGGCCCACAGCTGGTGGGGCCCTGTGGTCTTGTGCTGGTACTCTTTGCTCGCTGCCAACTGGTATTCGATCCGTTTCACCAGACCCTCCCGTCTCAGAATACGATAGACTGTGGAGGCGGAGACCGATAGGCCTCTGTGGTCGGTGAGCGAAGCCGCCAACTGCCGGCTTCGCCAGGTCGGCATCCCACGGGCTGCCGCCAGCACTACTGCCTCCTCTTCTGGACGCAGGCGATTCCAGGGCCTCTCAGTTCCTTCCGTACCCTCCCAACTACCCTGCCGGTGCCTCCACCTCCACCAATAATACGTGCTCCTGGAAATGCCAAGCTCCCTGAGTCGCCTGTTCTTCCCTCTACCATGTCGCTCCACCTCAGCCACGACCTTCGATTGTTCCACTACGCTCATGCGACGGTGCCGTTGTCGTGTAGGGGCGGCAGAGCTGTTTTTTTGAAGCGGTGCAACTCCAGGGACAACTCACCCACCAGCTGCTTCAGTTCTCTGTTCTCCCGCTTGAGCTGCTCTATCTCTTGCCGGGTCGCATCACGCACACTGTCCCGAGTCAACCTCTCCTTCCCAGCTTCCATGAACCCCTTCGTCCAGGCGTAGTAGGAGTGGGGTTTGATTCCTTCCCGTCGGCACAGGTCATTAACGGTAGTCTCCCGTCTGAACCCCTCCAAGACGATGCGGATCTTCTCTTCAGGGGTATACTTACGGCGGGTCGCTGCACGGACCTGACGCACGAAGCTTCGTGTCTCCTGGCTTCGCTCCTCAGCTTGGCTGGCCTGATCCTCTACCTGGGTCATCAATGACTCCTTTCACTTAGGGTTAATCTACCCCTCTGAAGGAGCCTCTACCACCCCCAACCTCTTCGGTTTTCTAGGCCTCAATAGTGTCCAATTGCGCTGACACCCTACACTAAGGAGGGAGTGGTAGCTTTCCTCGACAAGATCCTGAACGATGAGAGCTTCCAGGCCAAGTTAAAGGCGGAGCCCGAGACCGCCCTCAGTGAGTTCGATCTGACCGAAGACGAGATCACGGCTATCAGAAGTGGTAGCGAAGAGCAGCTGGAGGCCCTGGGGCTGGACGCTCGGCTGAGCAAATACGGCTTCTTCTAGAGCCGATATTTCGCATGATTTCGCGCGGCACCGTATCGGTGCCGCGCGTTCGATTAGCACAGTATACGTCCCGAGGGACACCCGTTTTAGCAGTCTCAATCCCTGCTAGGCTCATCTCTCGGCGGCACGGCGAAAGTCCGTCGACCATCGGAGCGAAGGGCAGGCGTCTGTGGGTGACAGGGCAGGTAGCCCCCTCTGTGGCAATCGACCCTAGGCGAGTCGAGTAGATGGGCAACGTGCGTCCTGATGACGTGGCGTTGCCCATTCGATTCACGCCGGGGACGGACTTAGAGACTCGTTATTTCCGATACCCCCTCAAAGCGTTTTCTAGGATAGATGCTGCCTTCTCTATTTGTGGAAAAAGGGAAGCACTTCTTGCCCAAATAAGCGTAGCTGTTCCATGGCCTGATGCGGCTGACACATTGGGCGCACCACGAATTTCGACGCTCCGGCATCAAGATAGCGTCCTATGGCGTCCCTCACCTGTTCCGGTGTTCCCAGTGCGCTGTACTCAGAGAAGTGGGCGTCCGGTCTGTGGCGGATGATGTGTGGCCCGGCCACCTCTTCGGCTTCCTGCTGAGAAGACGCGATGTAATAGGTTACCAATGCGCCTATGTGGTCCTCATCTACCTCACGTCCGAACGCGGCAGCCGTGGCGAAAACAACCTTCACTCCCTCCTCCACCTCTCCCGGCGTAGCCGAAGATACCAACCACCCGTCTCCCACACGGCCGACGCGACGCTGCGCTGCTTTGGTCCGGCCACCGATCCATACGGCCAGACCCGCCGACTGGACCGGCTTGGGGGTGACGGTCACGTCGTGGAGAGTGTAGAATTCTCCCTCGTGGGTCACGTTGTCCTCCCGCCAAAGGCGCCGCATCACGGCTAGAGACTCATCAGTGCGCCGGCCCCTATCCTCTTTTGAAATCCCACAGGCCTCGTACTCTCTGGGGTCTTCCTGGCCGAGACCTATCGCGGGCAGAAAACGGCCGTTAGACAGGTAGTCCAGGGTTGCACACTCCTTGGCCAGGACAACGGGGTTCCTTATAGGTAATTGAAGCACGCTGGTCCCGAATTTCAAGCTCTCCGAGTAGGCCGCGACCATGGACAGTGCTATGAGGGGCTCTAGGGAGAACCTTTCGCCCACCACGCGGTCTGACAGCCACAAGGAATCGAACCCACACTGGTCACCAACTTCTACCAGCTCTCGAAAGTATCTGAGACCCTCTTCCCGCTGGAGGGAAAGCTCCCGGCATATAGCCGATGCGCATACTCATCTCGTCTCCCACCCGTTGCTAATCGGAATCTAATATAGTTGACTGGCTTTGCCACGAATTGTAGCATACTAAAGCTGGCTCCCTGATCGACGGGAAGGTAGGTTAAGGCCACGCTGTGCATATTCCATGGGGTCACAGGCACGCATACTAGATGCCACTAGCGACTCCGGCGCCGAAAGCGAGGGCGCGGCTGTAATTCACGGGGGATATTCGGATTGACGAGTGACAGCAACCCAAGGCAGTCCCTGAAGCTGCTCTCCAACATGGTTGGTCAGGCGGACGAGGACATAGACCTGGCGAAGGCCGCTCTTTATGTCTCGAGCCAAGAGTACCCCGACATGGACCTGGAGCACTACATGGGCATGCTGGACGCGTTGGCGTCGGAGGCCGGCCGGTACATCGGACAGCGTCAGGACCTCAGATCGGCAATTCATCTCCTGAGCCGATATCTGTTTGAGGTACAGGAGTTTCGCGGCAACGATGGTGACTACTCCGATCCGCTGAACAGCTACCTAAATGAGGTGCTGGACCGGAAGACGGGTATCCCTATCACCCTCTCCCTGGTCTACATGGAGGTGGCCAAGAGGCTGGGCATGGTGTTCGAGGGCATCGGACTGCCCGGCCATTTCGTCATACGCACGGGCCCGCCGGAGGACGAGCTTTATGTGGACGCCTTCAACGCCGGCGCCATGTTGACCCGAGGGGACTGTGAGCGCAAGGTGCATGACCTGTTTCAAGGGAAGATCGAATTTACAGAGGAGCATCTTAGACCTTACACGAAGAGGGAGTTCCTCATACGCATTCTCAACAATCTGAAAAACAACTACTTCAACGTGGAAGATTACCACCGAGCTATCGCTGTCGCCGACATGATAGCTATCATCGACCCTTCCCTCAGGCGCAACCTGAGAGACCGGGCCTGGTTCTACTATTCTCTCAAGCTATATCGGATGGCAATAAAGAACCTCGAAGCCTATCTTCAGGTCGACCCGGAGGCGCAGGATGCCGACAGGATCAAGCAACAAATCCATGCGCTAGAGTCGATCTTGCGAACCCTGAACTGATATTCCCCTGGGTCATCAAGCCTGCTTGCGCCCTTCACTTCAAGTTTGTGAACCTCAAAATGCCCAGGACATCCGGCTTCGGCTGAAAGACAGTCGATGCTCTTACCCAGTCAACTTAACTTTGGTATAAATGTCATTCTGGGCGAGGCGAAGAATCTAGATTGGCCGTGGGTAACCTCCCCCCAGATTCTTCGGTCGCTGTGCTCCCTCAGAATGACATGCTGTCGATATCTTGTTGACCCTGTGCTAGCAACGTCCACCAGGCAACACTCGGCCCTTACGGCGCTGATTCTGGCGGCGCTGCTGCTGATCAGTTGCTCGGACGAGGATAACGATGTCGCCCGGAAGCTGGGTAGGGGCCCGCTCGCACAGACAGAGACCGCGGAGAACGCCGCCGTCGGCGAGCCGCTCTGGGCCGACCAATTCGGCACTCAGCGTGACGACTGGGCCTGGGGCATTGCCTTGGACGACACGGGGAGCGTCTACGTCGTCGGGGAAACCGGCGGCGCCCTTCCCGGCCGGTCCAGCTTGGGAGGAACCGACGCCTATCTCCGCAGGTATAGCAGTGAAGGAGGCGAAATATGGACGCTTCAGATCGGCACGAACGGTTTCGACCGAGCTTGGGGCCTATCCGAGGGCGGCGGAGGCAGCCTCTATGTAGCGGGCAGCACCGGGGGAGTCATGCCCGGCCAGGCGGCGATGGGAGACCTGGATGCATTCGTCGGCAAATATGACGCTGACGGCAATGAACTCTGGATTCGCCAGTTCGGCACCGGAGGGTTTGATGAGGCATTCTCTGTGGCGGTGGACCCAGGTGGCTTCCTTTATGTGGTGGGGACCACTGACGGCGTTCTGCCAGGTCAGACCAGTTCCGGCTTCGCCGACGCCTTTGTACGAAAGTATGGCCCCCAAGGAAACGAACTCTGGACGCAGCAGTTCGGCGACGGAGGTGATGACTCGGCCATGGATGTGGCGTCCGACGCTATGGGAAACGTATATGTGGTGGGAGAGATCGATGGAATGTAATTGATTAGCGGAGCGGAGTGCGAGGAGGGGTTCAGAAGGAAGGGGTGGGGACCGGAGCACCGCTGAACACACCGCAGAGCCCGTTGACCAGCGAGTGATCGCCGCCATTGCGAGCCAGGGTCCTGATTACGCTGGTGAAGGCCGAGAAGGCATCCGCACCACCGACGTTCTTCGAGCAGTGCGATACCTTCCGCGCGATCACTGCCGGGCGGAGCGCTCTCTCAGCACGGTTGTTGGTCGGCTCAATGCTTGGATCATCCAGGAAACGCAGCAGGTTGCCCCGGTCATGGTGCCAACCGAGTTCGTTCTGCAGCCTCCAGTTGTCCGCATCCGACATGGGACGGTCGCGGAGATGATAGGTCGCCTCTCGTCTCAGCCGCTCGGCCTCGGCGGCAAAGTCCGCCGCCTCTCCTCGGTGATATGCCTGCCGGAGCTCCATCGCTTCTCTGAGCAGGCGGCTCAGACGATTGCCGAAGCTGCGACCTCTCCCTCTCTTGGTCTGGACCACCTCACTGATCGAGCGCAGCACGTGGGCCAGACATTTCTGCTGCTTCACCCCCGACAGAGCCTGAGCATCGTAGCTCCGTCCTCGATCCGTTACCATCACCCCTCCATAGTCCGAGGGCACCACCTCACGTACCTCTTCGTTGCGGTGACGAGTACGAACCTGGTACACCGTAGCCTCATCCGTTTCGAACGCCATCAGAAAAGCAGGCCCGCCGTCCACTCGCCATCCCGTGTCGTCGGTGTGGACGAGTTGACTGGCACGCACCGAACCCCGCAGCTTATGGTAGGCATCCCCCACTGCACCCCTGGCACGTCGCAGCGCGTCTTGGCTGATCGCCCCCTGGCTCAGCTCCACACCAGTCAGCGCTCTGAGCACAGCGGGGACCTTCCGTACCGGAACGCCCACTCCATAGTGGAGCACGTGGGCCGCCGCCATCACTCGTCTCCCTACCCGGTGCGCGCTGGCCCCGTACTGGTCCGGCGCAACATCGGGATGCCGGCCCCTCGGACCTGCTTACCGCAGGACCGGCACCGACATATCTGCACCCCGGTACCCCGTCACCTGGGGTCTGGGAATCGGAGGAATGTCGGTTGCGTAGACAACCCGCACTCCCTCATGCTCGAGTCTGCCTCCACATCCGGGGCAGGTGTCCTCAGCCACCGCCACCTCTACAAGCGGCTCGGTGACTTCATCGGGAGACGGCGACTTTCGGTAGCTGAACGACCCCATACCCGGCTTGCGGCCGGGACGCTTGGGTCTGCTGCTTCGCCCACCCTTGGAGAACGGAGCCGCCTGGCGCTTTCCTGCTCGCTTGAGCTCGGCGACTTGCTTGTGCAACTCTTCCTTGGCCGCCGTCAACTGCGCAACCTGCCCTTGCAACTGCGTGACCAGCCCCATCAGCTCGTCACGCTCAGAGGAAGGGAAGTCTTTGGCCTCACACATAGCCAAAGTATAAAAACTTGTTCAGTACCCCACAACCCCCCTACCGACGCCGATCCCGCTAATCAATTACGATGGAATGCTTCCGGGCCAGGTAGGTTTCGGTAATATCGATGCTTACATCCGTAAGTATGACCCCGAAGGTGGGGAGAGGTGGACACGACAGTTCGGCACCCGGGGCTCCGACTCCACGTTGGCTGTAACCGTGAGTGCTGATGGGAGTGTATTCCTCGCGGGCAGCACGTCCGCCGAATTGCCGGGCCAGAGCTACGCCGGAGATGCGGACGCCTTCGTGGGCAAATATGACAGCGACGGAAACGAGCTATGGACACGTCAGTTCGGCACTGAAGATCTGGAGGAAGTCTCCGACCTCGTCCTGGACGGTATGGGGATTTTATTTCTCGTTGGCTTTGTCGGAGATGCGCTTCCTGGGGAGAACTTCTTGGGAGGTCGAAACGACGCCTACGTGCGCGCGTATAACTTGGATGGCGACGAGCTCTGGACACATCAGTTCGGCACACCAGGGCGGGATCTAGCAGCGGGAGCGGTGGTAGATAGCTCAGGTAACCTCTACGTAGCTGGCGGCACCGAAGGCGCCCTCCCAGGCCAGACCAACGTCGGTAGGGCCGACGCATTTGTGGTGAAGGTATCCGGCGGACGGTGAACGTTGGGGGTTGGTCAGCTGCCGTCGAAAAAGCGGCGCGGGTTCTCCACCATAATTTGGTGGATGTCCTCGTCAGAGGCGCCCAACTCTTTCAGGCGTGGCAACACTCGGCGTGTGATGAACAGGTAGCCATCCGGGTTGAGGCGGCGTCGCTCCTCCTGCTCCTCTTTCTCCGGCTTGTTCGCAGGGACGGAGTAGTCGTGGGATAGCATGATGCGGTGTCCATATTCCGCGTCGATCAGCCTCTTGGCGATCTCTGTACGCTCTTCCCAGTCGGGCGTACCGGGCACCTGGGTGCCTGGATAGCGGTCCAGCCCCACCCAAACTCCCTTCTCAAGCAGACCCAGCAGGTAGTCCAGGTCGGTATCGTCGTTGCTGTGGCCGATATAGACCCGGTTCAAGTCGACCCCCTCTTCTTCGAAGATGCGGACCTGCTGCTCTCCCACACGGTCAGGAGACCAGGTGTGAGTGGAGATCGGGATGCCCGTGTGGTTGTGGGCGCGGGCCACGGCGCGGAGGATAATCTCCTCGCGCTCGGTTACGCCTCCCTTATCGCTGGCGGCCTTGATCACTCCGGCCCTGATGCCCGTGCCCTCGATACCGACCTCGATCTCTCTTATGTAAAGGAGCGCGATGGAGTCCGGGGTGGCCGTCCAGAACACCCGCGGAATCGCCAGGTGGCTGCCAGTGGCAGCGATTATATTGACACCGCTTCTCCTTGAAACCTCGGCCATGGCTTCAATGTCCCTCCCTAGATCGAAGGTAGTCATGTCCACAATGGTGCGAACGCCCTCGTCGAAGGCCGCCTTGAGGGAGGCTACGGCTTCCTCTATGACCGCCCGGCGGTCGATGAGCTCCGGGTACGTCTGGCGGATTCCCGCGGCGCTGGTCATCACGTGCTCGTGGGTCAAGGTGAATCCCAGATCCGCGGTGTCCACCTCGCCGAGTACGGTGTTTATGGTCGCCATTTTCGCAGCCCTTGCCCCCTCTTGATCATCCAACCTATCCCAAAAGACTTGTTGAGAAAGTCGTCAAATAATAGACCCCCTCTGGGGCCGCTCGTGCACCCTCTCCCGATGTCCGCAGTATTTGCACTCATATTCATGACTGCTCGTTGTTTCCCTGCCTGTCCATTTCATGGCACGTCTTCGCTGACACTTAGGACATTTTCCACTAAATAGCCGGTACCATAACAACACGGCAAATGTTAAGAGGAAGGGGCTCGCCACGAATATAGCCGGAATAACCCAATCGGGCACGGTTGCTTCGATGCCTCCTTATGCTAAATCATGCGCGGCGATTAGGATTCGAAGTCACCGTCATCCCTCGAACTTCTTGAAGACCAGGCAGGAGTTCTGGCCTCCGAATCCGAAGGCGTTGGATAGCACGACCTTTACGTCTTTTTTTCGGCACACGTTGGGCACGTAATCCAGGTCGCATTCTGGGTCGGGATAGTCGTAGTTTATCGTGGGATGTATGATTCCTTCGGTTATGGAGCCGATGCAGGCTACCGCCTCGAGCGCTCCGGAGGCTCCCAGCGAATGGCCGATCATCGACTTGGTGGAGCTCACCGAGATTTTGTGGGCGTCTTCCCCGAACAGGCCGTTAATCGCCTTGCTCTCCACGGCGTCGTTAAGGGGCGTTGAGGTGCCATGAGCATTGATATAGTCCACCTCGTGGATGCTCACGCCCGCGTCGTCGAGCGCGAGCCGCATCGCCGCAATCGAGCTGTCGCATGACTCGTCGGGATGGACTAGGTGGTAGGCGTCGGACGAGCTCCCGAATCCCGCCAGCTCACATAGGATATTGGCGCCTCTATTAAGGGCGTGCTCCAGACTCTCTAGGACAAGGATCGCCGCCCCTTCCGCCGGTACGAAACCGTCTCGCTTGGCGTCGAAGGGCCTGCTGGCCTTCTCGGGCTCCTCGTTGTTCGTGCTTAGGGCCCGCATCACTGCGAACCCTCCCAGGCCGAGCTGAGTGATGCCCGCCTCCGTGCCTCCGGTGAGCATCACATCCGCCGCGCCGCGCCTCAATACCTCCAGGGCCTCCCCCATCGCCTGGTTGGAGGCGGCGCATGCGGTTATCACCGTAGAGTTATATCCCTTAGCCCCTATAGTCCGGCTAACATTTGCGGCGGCCATGTTGGGTAGAATCATGGGAAAGAAGAAAGGGGAGATTCTCATCCCTCCCTTGTCGACAAGCACTCTGCACCCCTCTTCGGTAGTTGGGAAGCCGCCGTTGCCGTTGCCCAATAGTATCCCCACTCGGTGGGAGTCCTCCCTGGAGATGTCCAACCCCGAGTCGTCCAGCGCCATCAGCGCCGCGGAGACTCCTAGCTGGGAAAACCGGGCCATGCGCCTTGCTTCTTTGGCATTGATATACTGGCCCGGGTCGAATCCTTTCACCTCTCCTGCAATCCGGCACGGAAAGAGGGTGGGATCACATAGTGTCATCGGCCCCACGCCGGACCTACCCTGTACTAAGTTCTTCCAGAACTCAAGTGCCGTAAGGCCAAGGGGCGTTACGGCGCCCATGCCGGTAATGACCGCCCTATGTCTGTCCATATTTCACCTTTGTATCCGCCTCGGATAACGCCGCCCTGGGGTACACGACACCCAGATCGGCACCTTCACGATTCTCTCCGTCCGCGATCCGAGAGCAAAGTCGATTCGTGATCAACTGGGACGTAAGCGTAATCACAGAAAAACCGTCTCCGTCAATAACGCGTCGGCTGAGGACTTGTTAGCGTGCCGGCAGTGTCAGGAAGCTCAGGATAAAGCTCGGGTTCTATTCCATGGACCGCTTCCCTGGCCTCGGCCGCAACAAAAAGGGAGCCCGTCACCAGTATCAAGGTTTCCGCATCGTCGGGGTCCGGTTCCCGCGTAGTCTCAACGGCCACTTCAAGGGCCTTTCCCACGTTACCCACCTCGACCGCATCTATGTCATGTATCCGAAACGCCCTCGCTAGGGTCTCGGCAGCGCTGGCCCTGGGATGCCTCGAACGGGTAGCGATTACGAGGGGCTTTCGCTGCTCACTGCCAAGAAAGGACCCCAACTCCTCGACAATCCCCTCCAGGTTCTTGTCCTGAGATACGCCGAAGATGAGCGCAAGCCGGTCGTAGTGAAAATACCTTGGCAGGCTGTCCATCAGCCTGGACACTGAATAAGGATTGTGAGCGCCGTCGCATACCAACAAGGGAGACCGGCTGAGGACTTCCATGCGGCAGGGCCACTGCACCCGCGTGAAGCCCTGATCGATTGCTCTGCGAGATATCTCCATGCCTTGCTCGATCAGGACCTCCAGGGCGCCCACCGCTACCGCAACGTTCTCCAGCTGGTGCTCTCCAAGGAGAGGAGTCCACAGGTCGTAGCGACTTAGCCTCCCACGTACTTCAACATGCTGGCCATCGGAAGTGCTGTCTCCCTTCCTCCATGTAAGGTCCTCTCCGACTTTGACCAGCTCGGCTCCCTTCTCCCTGCTGACCGACTCAATTACCTCCATAGCCTTCGGCACTTGAGGAGCGGTAACCACAGGTACCCCGTGCTTTATGATCCCCGCTTTTTCGGCCGCGATGCTCTGGATGGTCTCTCCGAGGACGGAGGTATGGTCGAGGCTCAACGAGGTTATGGCGCAAACCCGAGGGCTCACGAGGTTAGTGGTGTCCAGCCTGCCGCCTAGACCTACTTCCAGCACCTGAACGTCCGCTTCCTTCCTGAAATAGCAGAACGCCATTGCCGTAAGGGCCTCGAACATGGTGACTTCGCCCCGGCCAGCGTGATTTCCAACCCACTCCAGCTCGGGCCATATTTCGTCCGCAAGGGAAGCGAATCTCACCTCACTCACGGGAACACCATCGAGGCTGATCCTCTCCCTGAAGGTGTGGAGGTGAGGTGAAGTGTACAGTCCGGTACGGTAGCCCTCTTGTGAGAGGACGCTGGCGCACATGGCCGCGGTGCTTCCTTTGCCCTTGGTGCCCGCTATGTGAACAGTCGGTCTCCCCAAGTGGGGGTTCTCCAACCGGAGCAGCAGCGCTTCCATTCTGCCCAGGTCATACCAGACGCGGGCCCTCGTGGAGGTCGTCATGCGCTCGTGGTCCACCAGGAGTAGCAAGCGACGGAGCGCGGCTCTGTATTCCATGGATTCTCCTTTGGGTACCGACCTCCGCTGATGGGTTGGATAGCTCGAATTCGCAAAGGGATCCCATTTCGTCGTGCTGGACCTGCTTCGCTTATTGTGACGTTCGATACGCAGTGGAGTAACTCTGTCTAATGGTCCCTTATCCGGCGTGGCATGAACCCGAGGGCTATTCTCAAGCCATCCCAAAACCCTATTCCCCGTATATAGTCTATGCTGCCCTGTAAACGGACCGGTTTGAATCCAAAGGCTTCCTCGACGGTGTGGAGTTTAGCGATGTTAGGTATCGGGAGCATCCGGAGCTGATCTGTCGTGGCTGGGGGGTGAGGAAGCAACGTCTCCATGAGTCTCACTACCGGTCGCATGGCCGGAACTGGCACATGCACCTTGAGCCTCCGGACCTGGTATGTGTCGGCGATAGTATCCACAATCTCGGTATATGACAAGTGCTCGGGCCCTCCGATTTCGATGATCTTACCCTGCATCTCTTCGTTGCCCACGGCCTGAGCGAGACACCTGGCCACGTCCCCGACTGAGATAGGCTGAAACCTGTTCCTTCCTTTACCCACGATGGGCACCACCGGAAACGCTCTGACCAGCCCGGCGAGCGTGTTTATGAATTCGTCTCCGGGGCCAAACTGTATCGACGGTCTCAGGATCGTGTAGGGCAGTCCGCTCTGGACAACGGCCTGCTCGGCCTGCCATTTGCTGTAAAGGTATGGGTAGCGGTTGTCATCCGCTGCACCAATGGCGCTCGCATAAACGAAATGCTTGACCCCCGCTTCCCTGGCGGCTGCCACGACCCGTTCGGTGCCCATCCTGTTCACACTTTGGAAGGTTGCCCGACCCCTTTCTCTGATCACCCCGACCAGGTGTACCACCACGTCTACATCGTAAAAGGCCGCCTCCAGGGCGGCCTCATCCCCCACGTTCCCATAGTGCACGTCCACTCGCTGCCCTGCCAGGACTCTCTCTCCACCTGGTGTGTGTATCAGACAGCGGACCTCAGCCCCGCGGGCGCACAGAGCTTTCACCGCCTCCCTGCCCACAAAACCGGTGGCCCCAGTCACGAGCGCAAGCATCCCGTACTAGCGTGTACCTCCTGTACCTGATTCGAGCGTATCAGACGTACCCTGGAGTGTCAACGAAGCTGGCTCCCTCCGTTAGCCTGCGCCCAGGCTCGGCCTTCGTGGACATCAAGGCGCAGCGCTGGCCCTGTCCACTGGATCGGATGTCTTACACCAGATAAGTAATCAGAGCGGCCGCGATGCCCAAGAATAGCAGGAACCCGATCACATCCGTGATGGTGGTGACGATTACAGCGGAGCCGAGAGCAGGGTCCAGGCCGAAGAGTCGCAGCATCAGGGGGGTGGCGGCGCCGGCCAACCCAGCGATGATCATATTCCCCAACATTGCGACACCCAGCACCACACCCAACATCCAAACCCCCTTCCACAGAAACGCTATTAGGCCTATGACGACGCCCAGCAGGACTCCGTGAACGACGCCCAAGAAGATCTCCCTGGAAAGGAGCCGGAACGCCCGTCGCTCTGGCACATCTCCCAGCGCTATTCCCCGGATCACCAGCGTCAGCGTCTGCGTGCCTCCGATCCCGCCCTGTCCTGCGACCACGGGCAGGAACACCGCCAGCGCCAGCACCTGCTTGATGGTCGATTCGAATAGGCTGATTACCCCTGCGGCCAGCAGGGTCGTGGCCAGGTTGAGATACAGCCAGGGCAGCCGGCGACGCACGGAGCCGAACATGGGGCCGAAGAGCCTCTCCCCACCGATCCCCGTCATTCTGTACATGTCTTCGGTTGCCTCTTCCTTAAGCACATCGACCACGTCTTGCACCAGGATCACGCCGATCATTCGGCGCTCGCCGTCCACCACGGGCAGGTAGCTCAGGTCGTACCGCTCAATCAAGCGGGCGCACTCCTCCTGGTCTGTCTCAGGCACGACGTACACGACCTCCGGCTCCATTATGTCTCCAACGATGGCGTTGGGCCGCGCGACCGCGAGACGGACCACGCTGAGACCGCCCACCAGCTTCCCCCCTTCGTCCACGACGACCAGAGAGGCCATGTCCTCCGCTCTCTGGCCATGTATCCGGACGTTGTCGAGGGCGATGGCGGCGGTCATGTCATCACGGGCGAAGATGTACTCGGGCGTCATGATGCCGCCGGCGCTCTCAGGGGGATACTCAAGCAATGGAGTGACATCCTCCGCCTCTTCCATCCCCTGCATGGCAGCCTGAGACTGTTCCTCCGGGAGCTGGATCAGCAGGTCCGCCGCGACGTCCGGCCTGGCCTCGTCGAGAATGTCGGAAAGAGTTGCGGAGTCTACTGCACCGAACACCTCAGCGGCCTCAGCAGGCTCCATGTGGTCGAGGATTCTGGCCGAATCCTGAGGAGCTAAGGTCTTTAGCAGCTCCTGTTGCTGTTCATCGTCCAGTTCCGAGAGCACATCGGCTTGGTCCGCGGGGTGCAGTTCGGAGAAAATCGCCAATGCGGAGTCAAACTCCCGCCGTTCCAGGAGTTCCCTAGTCTCGCGCATCAGTTCCTGGGCGCGCTCTATCGCATCGGTTGAGTATTCTCGGGATTGTTCCATCATTTGACCTATCCCAATGGGCTACGGCCTGTCGCCTACCGCATACTCCTCAGCCGGGCATGGACCCCTGAGCCCGCTGATTCGCTGACGCCTCGCGACAGGCAAGAAGCCAGGAGATGATTTCGCCCCTTTGGAATCCATTGACCCGCAGGGAGAGATGCGGCCAAGGAGCGTCGGCGCCTAGGGACCCGCGAGAGATCTGGGACGTGACGCCCGCGTTTCCACGCCTGGGTCGCCTAGGGGGTCTCATTCCTCCTCGCCGTACTGGTCCTTAAGCGCCTCAACCACGGCCGGGTCGGCCAGAGTAGTGGTATCTCCCAGGGCTCGCCCCTCGGCCACGTCCCGCAGGAGCCTGCGCATGATCTTGCCGCTGCGGGTCTTGGGCAGCTCGGCGGTAAAGAAGATATCGTCGGGACGGGCTATCGCACCGATCTTGGTGACCACATGCTGCTTTAGCTCCGCCATCAGCTCATCCGTAGGCTCCACCTGCTCTTTAAGGGTGACGAATGCAACCACGGCCTGGCCCTTGACCTCGTGGTTCCTGCCAATGGACGCCGCCTCCGCCACCGCCTGGTGGTCAACGAGGGCGCTCTCGACCTCCATGGTGGAGATGCGGTGGGCCGACACGTTGATCACGTCATCTACCCGGCCAAGGAGCCAGAAATACCCGTCCTCGTCCCGCCTGGAGCCGTCGGCGGTGAAGTAGATATCCAGATACTTGGACCAGTACTGCTGGACATACCTGTCGGGGTCGCCGTATATGGTGCGCAGCATCGCCGGCCACGGTTTTTTGAGCACCAGGTATCCCCCGCTTCCCGGCCCCACCGGCTGCCCCTTTTCGTCTACCACCTCCGCGTCAATGCCGGGAAAGGGCCTGGTAGCTGATCCAGGCTTGAGTGTGGTGATGCCCGGGAGCGGTGTGATCAGGATCATCCCCGTCTCGGTCTGCCACCAGGTGTCAACGACCGGGCACCTGCCGCCCCCAATGTGCTCCCAGTACCACATCCAAGCTTCCGGGTTGATGGGCTCACCCACGGTACCCAGCAGCCGCAGCGAGGACAGATCATGCCTCTTGGGGTAATCGGGACCCCAACGCATGAAGCTGCGGATGGCTGTTGGAGCCGTGTATAGGACTGTAGCGGCATACTTTTCCACGATGGACCAAAAGCGGTCTCGGTCGGGGTAGTCGGGCGAGCCCTCGTACATCACGCTGGTTGCGCCGTTGGCTAGGGGCCCATAGACGATGTAGCTGTGCCCGGTGACCCATCCAATGTCGGCCGTGCACCAGTATGTGTCGTCCTCCTTGAGGTCGAACACCCACTTGGTGGTGGCGTACGTGCCCACCAGATACCCCGCTGTCGTGTGGACGATCCCCTTGGGTTTGCCGGTAGTCCCGCTGGTGTACAGCAGATACAGGATATCCTCGCTGTCCATAGGCTCCGCTTCGCACTTGAGCGGTTGTCCCTCTATCAGCTCGTGCCACCATATATCCCGGCCCGGCTGCATGAGGTCATCCGCCGTGCCGGTGCGGCGCACCACAACCACCTTCTCGATACTGGGTGCCCCGTTCAGGGAATCGTCAGCGTTGCGTTTCAACGGTAGAACGTTACCCCTGCGGTAGCCGCCGTCGGACGTGATGAGTACTTTGGATTCGGAATCATTGATGCGGTCCCGGAGCGACTCGGCGCTGAAACCGCCGAACACGACGTTGTGAGGAGCGCCTATCCGGGCGCAGGCCAGCATGGAGATTGGAAGCTCCGGGATCATGGGCAGGTAGATGGTGACCCGGTCGCCCTTCTTCACGCCCAGGCTCTTGAGGGCATTGGCGAAGCGGCACACCTCCCGGTACAGGTCCTGGTAAGTGTAGACCCGCCAGTCGCCGGGCTCCCCTTCCCAGACCAGGGCCGCCTTGTTCCGTCGCTCAGTGCTCAGGTGCCGGTCTAGGCAGTTGTAGGACATGTTTATTTTGCCACCGACGAACCACTTGGCGAAAGGAGGGTCCCACTCCAACACCGTATCCCACTTCTTGAACCAGTGGAGATCCTCCGCGAACCCGACCCAGAAGGCCTCGGGGTCCTTCTGCGCCCGCTCGTACACGCCAGGGTCGCGGACGTTGGCACGCTTCGCGAACTCCTCCGGCGGAGGGAACCTGCGGTCCTCCTGAAGCAGAGCGTCGATGTTCCCCAAGTTCTCTACCATTTTGTGACACTTCCCTAGCTGCCCTGGCCTACGCGGAGTCGCACCCATCCAAGTGTGACATCTCTTTGCTTTTATACTCTGAGTGAAACGAAGAGTCCTAGCTTTTGTCCTTAGATTCTTCGCCTGCGGCTCAGAATGACATCTAAAGCGCAACGACAAGTATGGGCCGGCTGACGGGCACCAAAAGGATTTTGTCACAAGGAGAGGTGCTTGTAAACGGTCTGAGACTACCGCGCCTGACTCCCGGAGACATCTCGTACTGGGGTAGCTTGTTACGATGGCCGATACAGAATAAAGTATATGATAGGAGGGATGCTGATCAATCACAACCATCTCGAAATGGGCCCATGACAATAGCTGAGAGCATCCTCGAGGGGCTCAACCCCTCGCAGCGGGAGGCGGTCGAGGCCATCGATGGCCCGTTGCTGATCGCAGCCGGGCCGGGCAGCGGCAAGACCCGCGTCATCACTCACCGGGTCGCCTATCTGGTGCGGGTATGCGGCATCAGCCCCTATAGGATCCTCGCCGTAACCTTCACCAACAAAGCCGCCAAGGAGATGGTCGAGCGTCTCCAGCGCCTCGTCGGCACTCGTGTAGACCAACTCTCGATGGGCACGTTCCACTCTTTCTGCGCTCGACTTCTTAGGCGGGACGGGAAGCACGTCGGGATAGACCCTAACTTCACCATCTACGACGACGAGGACCAGATGGGGCTGCTCAAGCAGGCCATGGAACAGGTCGACGTAGACCCCAAACGCTACCCTCCCCGGGCCATTCACGGCGTTATCTCCAAGGCCAAATCGGTCCTCATGGACTCTTCGAACCTGTCGGAAAACCACCAGGGCTATTTTGAAGAGCAGGCGGCCAGGGTGTACCGACGCTATGAGGAGCTGCTGGCCGGGAACAACGGAGTGGACTTTGACGACCTCCTGTTCAGGGTCGTACAACTCCTTCGTGGCCATCCCGACGTGCTCCGCAAATACCAACGCCGCTTCCTCCATATCCTGATCGACGAGTTCCAGGACACCAATGTGGCCCAGTATGAGATGGCTAAGCTGCTGGCTGCGGAGTATAGAAACTTGTGCGTCGTGGGTGACGCGGACCAGTCCATATATTCCTGGCGCCACGCGGATCTGCGCAACATCCTCAGCTTCCAGAGGGACTACCCGGAGGCGCGAACGATTACCATCGAGGAGAACTACCGCTCGACTGGCACAATTCTCGAGGCGGCCCAGGGACTTATCTCGCGTAACCGGATGCGGATCGCCAAGACCCTGTGGACCCGCAAGGAGACGGGCCGCCCGGTCGTGGTCCACGAGGTCTACAACGAAGAAGAGGAGGCCCAGTTCGTGGTCGGCGAAGTGAACCGGCTGGCCGATGAGGAGGACTTCAAGCCGGGCGACTGCGCCGTCATGTACCGCGTAAACGCCCAGTCCCGCGCTATGGAGGAGGCTTGCCTTCGCTACGGTATGAAATACAGGATCGTGGGCGGGGTCCGCTTCTACCAGCGCCGGGAGGTCAAGGATGTGATCACCTACCTCCGGCTCGTCAACAATCCCCAGGACGAGGTCAGCCTGACAAGGGTCATCAACGTTCCCACGCGTGGCATAGGCCAGCGTTCGGTGGCTGAGCTCTCCCAATGGTCCCGGGCCCAAGGCATTTCCATGTACTCGGCGATGGAGCGCCTGGCCGGCGGTGGAATGGACGGCGCCGGTCCTCTGAACGTGTCTCCCAGACTGACCCGACCAGTAAAGGCATTCCTTGATATCGTGCAGGGCCTCCGAGAGGATAGCCAGCGGCTGAACGTAGTGCAGCTGATCGACGCGGTGCTCCAACGCACCGGATACGAGCGATACCTATTCGAACGTGACGACCGGGCCGAAGAGCGCTGGGACAACATCATGGAACTGAAGAACACGGCCCAGGAGTTCGGGTTGATGGAGCCTCCCGACGGCCTCACCTCTCTCCTGGAACGCCTTGCCCTCGTAGCCGAAGTTGATGACTACGAGGAAAGCGCCGGCGTACTCACCCTCATCACTCTGCACCAGGCCAAAGGCCTGGAGTTTCCCGTGGTATTCCTGGTAGGTTTGGAGGAAGGGCTCCTGCCCCACTTTCGCTCTGTGGACAGTCCCGCAGACCTGGAGGAAGAACGGAGGCTATGTTACGTGGGCATGACCAGGTCCAAGGAGCGCCTTTACATGCTCAGGGCCTTCCGCAGGGGTTTTGCCGGCAGGGGCGGCCCGAATGGGCCTTCTAGGTTTCTTTATGAGATTCCCGGCCACCTCACGGTTTCCCCTTCGCAGGCAGTACTGGGCGATAAATCTCTCTCGGCCTTCTGGGGTCCATCGGTCGCCACAACTCCTACGCCCGAGCCACCACGCCTGACTTCTCTGAAGTCGGGAGATCACGTACGCCATAACACCTTTGGCGATGGGATGGTCGTAAGCTGTGTCGCCTCTGGACAGGACTATGAGGTCACCGTGGCTTTCAGCGAGGGAGCCGGCGTGAAGAAACTTCTGCTAAGCTACGCTAACCTGGAGGTAATGGAGTAGATCACCGATCTGTCTCGAGGAAGCGGAGATGGTCGCCAGGACCCAGTCAACTTAAATCTGATATAAATGTCATTCTGAGCGAAGCGAAGAATCTGGGGTGGCCGTGGGTAACCCCTCCCCAGATTCTTCGGTCGCTGCGCTACCTCAGAATGACATGCTATCGAAATCTTATTGACTAAGTGCTAGGTTTGTGAGCGCTCAGCTTCGGCATCTCTGGCGGCCAGCTTCTGCTCTCTTATTTCTAGCCAGCGGTCCTTCTTGATATCCATGAGTACGAAGCTCATTCCGTTCCGACGCACGTTGCGGACAGGGCTGAGCCCGGACTTTTCGAAGGAGCGCAGCGCCCGTTTGTTCCAGTCCAGGGTGTGCAGATAGAGCCGTTCTACTGATGTTTGGGAGAACAGGTAATCCATGATGCTGACAAGAGCGTCGTATCCATACCCGAAGCTCCAGTAATTCCTGTCGCCTATCACTATGCCTATTTCGGCCTCTTTGTCGACGGTACTCATGTCGTAATACATACAGTTCCCGATGTATTTTCCGTCTCTGGTATGTATTCCTAACCGGGCCGACGAAGGGGTGGGATACCGTAGCTGGTCCTCGAAGAGCCGCACGAACTCCTCATACTTCATCCTCAATGGGTAGGTGGCGTCCAGACGTGAGATCTCTTCGTCGGAACGCCACAGGTAATCCATCCAGGCATCCTCAATGCTCTTCGACTTGAGGATCACCCTTCCTCCGATAAGTTCCACTCAGGCCCCCAGGACCGGCGGGTTAACCTCCCGACGGAGTCCTCTCTCTGATGATGCTCAGAGCCCTTTCGACGACCTTGGCTTCGTTGGGGTAAACAAGGTTCTTGAGGGCATCCTCCGATCGGAACCACTTTACTTCGTCAAACTCAGGGTCGTGCTGGCCTGTGCAACCACCTCGATAACCCATGAGGTAGAAGTGCACGGTCTTGTTACAATGGACCCGGCTATCGTAGATGACGAACCAGTAATTTACGTTTCCGATCGGCGCCTCGATTTCTACTTCCAGGCCCGTCTCTTCCCGCACTTCTCTCAGGGCGGTCTGCTCCAGACTCTCTCCCTTCTCAGGGGTGCCCTTGGGTAAGCTCCATCGCAGCGGGTGCCTCTGGCCACACAGAGCCATTTCTATATTGCCGTCCGATATCCTGTAAACTACTCCACCCGCCGAGACGTGTCTCTCAACCTTACGCTTGGATTCTTTTTGGTCCAACGCTTTCCACCGTCCTCTTCCTTACATGGAAGCGTCACGCTAACGATGTCATTCTAGGTCCGGCGATTGAATCAAGTCAAGACTGGGCCGGTCCCTGAATTTGCCCGCCGGACAATGTCCCGAAGTTGGCATTGGTGTGCCTATTGGCCTGGGTAAGGACCGGCGGAAAGCGGGATGCAGTTTTTTAGTCTGCGGGTAAGGTCCGAAATACTGGGGATATCTATGAAGGGTATACTCAGCGAAAGGTCCGAAGGGATTGGGGCGATCGGCCGTCTGTTCACCAGGCGCCATACGCAACCAGCACCACCAAGGACCAAAATGCCGACACCTTTTGTCACCACTTCGGCGAGCTCAGTGCAGGCTCTGAAGCGGAGCGAAGAGTCTGGAGGAGGTGGGGCGTCTCACCATCCCCGCACCAGATTCTTCGCCTGCGGCTCAGAACGACATTTTCGTAGCTATCCCCCGTGTCGGTTGCCACCGGCGCCACGAATGACGAAAATGGGCTATTTCCGAGGGGATGACATCTCATACGTTAGCAGAGCAAAGCATCCATCCACCAGCCTAGCTACGGACCAACACCCTCTCCGCCACTTCCATCCCCAGCACCACTTCGCTTTCTTCCAACAAAAGCGTCATGGTCCCCTTGTAAGGCGCCGACTCCTTGATCTTTAGCTGTGCGCCGGGCTTGATGCCGCTATGGTCGAAGAACTCAAGCAATCGGCGGTCCTCCTCAGGTACCCTTTCGACAACCGTCGCCTCTCCTTCCTGCGCCTCGACAAGAGGTTTCATTGGTGGCGACTCGAGATCGCCGCTGTAGCCCGGAATGGGCGCCCCGAAGGGATTGGTCTTGGGGTAACCCAGCGCTTGCGCCAGGCGCGTCTCGACGTAGGGAGAGATGGCGTGCTCCAGCCGGTGAGCCTCCGCGTGAGCCATGTGCCACTCCACCCCCAGGAGCTCAGTGAGCATGCGCTCGGCCAGCCGGTGCCGCCTGACTACCGACTCGCCCAGCTCCCTACCCTTGGGGGTGAACTTCACCTCTTTATTGCCGGCCACCTCGATCATCCCCTGCTTGCTCAGCCTTTTGAGGGCGCCTACCACCGTCGCTACTGATACATCCATGACCTCAGCCAGTCTCGTGGGGAACACCTGCTCATCCCTTTCCTTGAGCTTATAGACGGCCTGGAGGTAATTCTCCACCACTACGCTGATTTCGGGTTTCGGTTCTCCTAGCATCATGGCGTCTGCGTCTCTCCTAACATATTTGATTAGCGCGAGCTCTTGAGAGCCTCGGGTCCCCTGCGGGGGCCTCCATTTGGTCTGCCAAACGCTTTTTCATATTCGCCGCGCTGTACACATCCCTGACTTCACTCCATCCCTCCCTCGTTGAGGGTCTGGTGTTTGTTCTACCACATTATGGGAATGAGTGCAACAACACTTGGAGCGGCCGTGGAGACTAACCCTTGACTTTAGTGTTGACATAGCAATATGGTTAGTATATGATTAGCAACCGAAAATGGTGGCGCGCATCCCGGAGGATTTTATGAGACGGGTCCGCCTGTACATCCCACTCATCCTGGCGATCTTGCTGGCGCCCTATATTTTCGCAGCCTGCGGTGACGATGCCAGCGCGTCTGAGGGAAAGCTCACCATCTACTCGGCAAGAGAAGAGAATCTCGTAGACCCTATCATCAAGCAGTTCGCTGACGCCACCGGGGTGGATGTGGGTGTGAAGTACGGGAGCAACGCCGGCCTCGCCGCGACCATACGGGAAGAGGGATCGAACAGCCCTGCGGATATTTTCTTTTCGACAGACCCCGGGTTGCTGGGTACGATGTCCGACCTCCTCGCAGTGATCCCGGTTAGCGTTCTCTCTAAGGTTCCTGATCAGGTGCGCTCTCGTGAGGGCAAATGGGTGGGCATTTCAGGGCGTGCCAGGGTCGTGGTCTATAATACCGAAAAGCTAAAGGAGACGGACCTCCCCGACTCTATCCTAGATTTCACCGATCCCAAGTGGGAGGGACGTATAGGTTGGCCTCCTGGCAACGGCTCCTTTCAGGCCTTCGTGACAGCCATGCGGGTCACCCTGGGAGAAGAGGCTACAAGGGAATGGCTGGAAGGTATCGAGGCCAACAACCCCAGGGAATATCCGAAGAACACGCCCATCGTGAAGGCGGTGGCCCGGGGGGAAATCGACGTTGGATTTGTCAACCACTACTACCTTTTCCGATTTCTGGAAGAGGAGGGCGAAGGTTTCTCGGCCAGGAACTATCATCCCAAAGGAAATGACCTGGGAGCCATCATGCTGGTGAACGGGGCGAGCATCCTGGCCACGTCCAAAAATGTAGAGAACGCTGAGCGCTTTCTAGATTTCATGCTCTCCCAAGTGGGCCAGCAATATTTCGCCAGCCAGACCTTCGAGTACCCACTGGTAGACGGAGTCAAGACGGACCGTCTGCTGGTGCCTCTGGATCAGCTTGAGCTTCCCGACGTAGACCTGTCCCGGCTGGACGATGTCCAAGGGACACAGGACCTTCTACGCGAACTGGGGATAATTCCTTAGCGATGGCCGTCGAGAGCCGAGCCACTGAGCCGTTCTCGCCGAGGGGAGTATTCTCTCACTTCGGGAGGCTGAGCAGGTCTTCCTGGCCCCCGAGCATACTTTGGGTCCCAGCAACACTGGTGGCCGCGGCTATGGCCCTGCCCCTGATATATCTGGTCCTCAGGACTCTGGGTAGCGGTACAGAAGTCTGGGATCTGCTGCTCCGGGTGAGAGTTCTAGAGACGCTGGGACGAACGGCCCTGCTGGCTCTGGCAGTCACGGCGGCCACCGTGTTTCTCGCTGTGCCCTTGGCCTGGATTACCGTGCGAACCGACCTGCCGTTCCGCAGGCTATGGTCGTTACTCACCGTGCTTCCCCTGGTCATCCCAAGCTACGTAGGGGGGTTCGTGGTCGTCGCGGCCCTCGGGGCGCGGTTGCCTGAGATATACGGCTTCCCCGGAGCGATGCTGACCCTCACTTTTCTCAGCTACCCTTACGTATTGCTCAGCGTCCGCGCAGCCCTGTGGGGCCTGGACCCTTCCCTGGAAGAGTGCTGCCGGGGCCTGGGGTACAGCCCAAGGGCGACATTCTTTCGCGTTGTCCTGCCCCAGTTGAAACCCGCTGTCGCCGCAGGCGCCTTGCTGGTAGCCCTCTATACGTTGAGCGATTTTGGGGCGGTCTCCCTCCTGCGGTTCGAGGCATTTACGTACGTAATCTATCTCCAATACGACGCGGGCGCCCTGACGCTGGCGGGTGCCAGCTCCCTCGTGTTGGTGGTCCTCGCCATAGTCGTCCTGACCCTCGAAGCTCGCTCACGGGGGCGCTCCAGATACTATCGCAGCACGGTCGGCACGTCACGGCCTCCAGGTCCCGTGCCACTGGGCCGGTGGCGTTGGCCCGCTCTCGGCTTCTGCTTCCTCATAACTTTGGTCGCCCTGGCACTACCCATGGGCGTTCTGGGCTACTGGGTGGGGCGTGGGGTCTGGGCAGGACAACCGTTGGGCCTGAGCTGGAGCACCACAATCAACTCGGTTTACGTCGCGGCGCTGGCAGCGCTGGTGGCCTCAGTCGCGGCCCTGCCGGTAGCGTATCTGTCGGTTCGTTACGCAGGATGGCTAAGTGCCCTGTTGGAGCGAGTCACGTACATCGGCTTCGCTCTGCCGGGTATCGTTATCGCTCTATCACTGGTCTACTTCGGGGCCAACTACGCTCCACCACTATATCAGAGCCTGAGCATGCTGATCCTCGCATACGTGGTCCTCTTCCTGCCCGCGGCGGTGGGAGGGGCGAGGGCCTCCCTCCTTCAGATTAGCCCTAGGGTCGAGGAGGCGGCCAGAAGCCTGGGGAGACGGCCACCCAGCGTATTCGCCGCCATCAGCCTGCCTTTGATGTGGCCCGGGATCCTGGCCGGCGCCGCCCTGGTATTTCTCATCACTATGAAGGAGCTGCCGGCCACGTTGATCCTGGGCCCTATCGGCTTCAAGACCCTGGCCACGTCTATCTGGTCGGCCACCGAGGCGGCCTTCTTTGCCCAGGCCGCGGCCGCTGCTCTTCTACTTATCCTGGCATCGTCGGTGCCGTTAGCCATCCTGATGCTCCGTGAGGGTAAGCTGGCCACGCCGAAAGGCACATCGGTTGCCTTTCAGGAGACCGGGAAACCGAGACACGCGGGTGCGTAGATTGACAAGCACATTCACCAAAGGTAGGCTGGTGGCTGAACAGATACCTGGACCTGGTGGCGGGAGACGGTAATGGCGGACCAGCCGGTCATCCAGTGTGAAGGCGTGACCAAGCTCTTCGGCGGGAAGAGCGCGGTGGCGGATGTGGACCTCAGCCTGGCTGCCGGTGAGATTCTAGCTCTCGTCGGCCCCAGCGGCGGGGGTAAGACTACTCTGCTGCGGCTTGTGGCAGGCTTCGAGGTGCCCGATGCCGGGAGCGTTGTCTTGAATGGGCGTGCCGTCGCGGGCCCTGGAGTCTGGGCTCCACCGGAGGAAAGAAAACTCGGCATGGTTTTTCAGGACTACGCCCTGTTCCCTCATATGACCGTGGGGCAGAATGTGGTTTTCGGCCTCACCGGGTGGAAGAGAAGGGCAAAGGCCAGGAGGGCGAAGGAGGTCCTCGAGATGGTCCGGCTGGCCCGTCTCGAGGACAGCTACCCCTATCAGCTTTCCGGCGGCGAGCAGCAGAGAGTAGCGCTGGCCCGCTCACTGGCTCCTCGCCCTATCGCCTTGCTTCTGGATGAACCGTTCAGCAATTTGGACCTTCAGCTACGGCTGCAGTTGCGCGGCGAGCTGAAGACGATTCTCCGCGCTGGCAAGGTAACCACCGTTTATGTCACCCACGATCAGGAGGAGGCCCTCGCCATGGGTGACAAGGTCGCCATCATAAACGCCGGGCGAATCCTGCAAATAGACACCCCTGAGGAGGTTTTCCACCATCCCCAGTCCCGCTATGTAGCCCGGTTTCTTGGAGTCGCCGACTTTATTCCAGCCGTTGCGACGGACGATGGGCTTGTCACCGAGATTGGGATTCTGCGCCCTGAGGTTAAGCTTGACCCCGGAACAGCCGTGGAGGTGCTGGTCCGACCGGATGATGTAGCGATGAGGGCTTCCGAGACCGGCGCCGGAGGGGTGCTGAGGAGGGCATTCCGGGGAATGCACTACCTGTACGCCCTCTCCCTTCCCTCGGGCGACCTGGTGCACAGCCTCCAACACCATACCGCCCGCTACCGGCAGGCCGAGAGGGTGGAGGTATACCTCGAACCTAACCAGACGATTACGTGCTTCGTCAACAGCGACCCTCCGGGCGATAGTGAGGCGACGTCTTTTTTGGCTACCACGGGTCAGCCGCCGGCCGACTCCGGTTAATCTTCGGCCCTATCTCCTTAGCTTCGACCACGCGCTGGATTGCGACTCGTCGGCTGCGTCGCCCCTCCATCTCCTCTAGGGACATCCTCCCTCACGGGCCCGTCCAAACCGGCTATCCGGTAGACCAGGTCCATGTTGAGACTTTCGCGCACCAGGTCGGCCAGCTTGTCGTACTCCAGAGACCTGGTCACCCCCTCGGACACTGAATCGCTCGCGGCTGCCGGGGGAAGGGCCAAGCCTTTCCACTCGGCGAGGTTTTGCAAGACCGCCTTCCGTATGGCAGAGTTATGAAAAAGTCCGTGCACATAGGTCCCAAGCACCCGTCCTGTGGAGTCCGTCGCTCCGTCCCACCCGTCACACGCCCTCCCCGACCTCTCCAAGATGTGGAACGGACCGTGGATGGAAGGCTGTGACAGCGACTGGCCGGTATGAACATCGGAATGGCCCATGTGGATCTCGTAGCCTTCCAAGGGGAGTCCCGCGGCGCCTTCCAGGAGCCCAGGAGCCTGGCCCACCATCCCCTTGACCCTGTGAGTCTCTTTGATACTCGAGAACACAGTTGTGATCGGCAGCAGCCCCAAGGCTGCGGTTTCGGCCTGTGGGGATTCCACCCCATCGGGGTCCAGGATGCGCTCGCCGAGCATCTGGTACCCTCCGCAGATGCCGATGACGGGGGTGCCGCCGCGGGCCTGAGCGATTATCTGGCCGGCTACGCCCAGCCTCTTGAGCCGCTCCAGATCGGCTATCGTGCTCTTGGTGCCGGGCAGGATGATAAGGTCCGGCTTACCCAGGGTGTCGCCGTCCTCCACGAACCTTAACCTCACCCCCTCCTCCCGCACCAAGGGGTCGAAGTCGTCGAAATTGGAGATGTGGTGGTGGCCTATCACGGCGATGTCCAAGACGTAGTCCCGCTGATGTTTCAGGCGGCCTCGCTCTTCTAAAGAGACGGAGTCCTCCTCCGGGATATGGATGTCGCGGAAGTACGGTATGACCCCCGCGACGGGAATACCTGTGCGCTCCTCCAGCCAATCCAGTCCAGGCACCAGCAGGCTCAGATCGCCGCGGAACTTATTGACGATGAAAGCTTTTATCCGCTCCCGCTCATCGGGGTCCAGCAGCTCCAGGGTGCCCACCAAAGAAGCGAACACCCCTCCGCGGTCGATGTCTCCCACGAGCATGACCGGGGCATCAGCATGTAGGGCGACCCGCATGTTCACGATCTCGTTCTGTTTGAGGTTGATCTCGGCTGGGCTTCCCGCGCCCTCCACCACTACGATGTCGTACCGTCCTCGAAGGCTGTCGAGGGACTCCGACACCGCCTGCCAGAGCCGCGGCTTCATGGTGGCATACCAACCGGCTTCTGCGGACTGGAGCGGCCTTCCTAGAAGCACCACCTGAGAGCGGTGGTCGGACTCCGGCTTCAACAATATGGGGTTCATCTCGACGGACGGCTCGATGCCGGCGGCCTCGGCCTGCACTGCCTGGGCACGCCCGATCTCTCCACCGTCGGGGGTCACGTAGGAGTTGTTGGACATGTTCTGCGCCTTGAACGGGGCGACCGTGAACCCGTCCTGGCGGAAGATGCGACACAGGGCCGCCACCAGGATGCTCTTGCCAACGTGAGAGGCGGTGCCCTGGACCATGAGGACCCTTCCTCCGGTCCGGGCCCGCGGGCGCTTACTCATCAGAACTCAATGCCGGGCTGAGCTTTGATTCCTCGACTGTAGGGGTGCTTGATCTCTTTCATCTCGGTTACCAGGTCCGCGTAATCGATGATCTCCTGGGGGGCGTACCGGCCTGTAATGATAACGTGGAGCTGCTCTGGCCGGCGCCGGAGCGTCTCGATCACCTCTTCCACCGGGATCCAGCCGTAATGCATGGTGTAAGTTATCTCGTCCAGTACCACCAGGTCGTACTGGCCGGAACCTATCTTCTCTTTGCAGACTTCCCACTGCTCCCGGGCCATGGCTGCCGTTTTGTCCATGTCCCTGGACCGCCAGGTGAACCCGTCGCCATAGGCCAGCATGTCTACGCTGATCTTCTTTGCGGCCCGCTGCTCCCCGAATCTGGCGCCGGTGTGCTTGATGAACTGGAGCATTATGACGCGCATATCCCGACCCCATGCCCGAAACAGCACACCCATGGCCGCGGAGGTCTTCCCTTTGCCGTTTCCGGTGTTGACGATCACCAGCCCCTTCTTGATCCTTGGCCCCTTAACCGGCTGATGGGACGTGACCGGACTCTCTTTCATGTCTCCTCCGCCCCTCCGAAGCTCAGCCGCGGCCAAGGCCTCAGGACTCGTCCTCATGCTTGCCACTCTTCGCCTTGCTACCATCCGTCTTTGTCCCGCCGTTGGATAGCCGCCCCACAGGCAGTACCACGGGAGTCTTGTGGACGGGGTGCTCGATGATGGAGACAGGCGCCGCGAAAACCGTGGATACGATTTCTGCCGTCAGCACCTCAGCCGGCGCCCCGATGGCATAGATGCTTCCCTCATGCAGGGCAGCGATTCGGCTGCAGTACTGGGCTGCCAGGGTGAGGTCATGCATCGCCAGCAGGACGGCGATGCTGGTTTCCCTTCGTATTGTCTCCATCATGTCGAGAATACCAGCCTGGTAGCTGATGTCCAAATGTGCGGTGGGCTCATCCAGGACGAGAAGGGGGGTCTCTTGCGCCAGCGCGCGGGCTATGAACACCCTCTGCATCTCACCGCCGGACAATGAGACGACCCGGCGGTTAGCTAACTCCCACGTCCCGGTCAGCTCCATAACCCGACGGCACACCTCCACGTCCTTGGGCCCTTCCCACTGGAGCAAACCCAGGTACGGGTTCCTGCCCATCAAGACCACCTCCAGGGCAGTAAAGCCAGGGGGTACGGCAGGGTTCTGTTGCACCGTCGCCACCAGCCTGGCCCTATCTCTTGGACTCAGATCAGGGAGAGCCATTCCCTGTATGTAAACCCTGCCGATATCAGGGGTCAGAGTTCCGCTGACGACCTTGAGGAAAGTGGTCTTCCCTACGCCGTTGGGGCCCACCAGGCCCACCACTTCGCCCACCTCTGCCTCGAGGCTGATCTCCCTCAGTACGGTCCTCTTGCCGTAGGAAAACCCTATCCCATCGGCCTTGAAATATGGAAGCGCGCTCATAGGGCGACCCTCCCGCCCCTTCTCAGCAGGTAAAGGAAGAAGGGTGCTCCGCAGAAGGCCGTCACGATGCCCACCGGCAGCTCGCTTGGGCTGGCCACCGTCCGGGCAGCCACGTCGGCCAGGATCAGGAAGCCCGCGCCGACGATCATCGCCATGGGCAACAGAAAGCGATGGTCATTTCCCCATACCAGACGTACTGCGTGGGGGGATATTATCCCGACGAAGCCGATAATTCCACTGACCGACACTGCCGCCGCGGCGGTCAGAGACGCCACGGCGATGAGGACTACCTTCGTCCTCTCCACGTTGACTCCGAGCTGTTCCGCCTCCTCTTCGTTCAGCTGGAACATATTGAGTATTCGGGCGTAGGCCATCATCACGAGGGTCCCCACGAGCAGATAGGGAAGCACGGTATAGACGTCCTTCCATTGGGAACCTATCAAGCCCCCAAGAAGCCAGCTCAGCAACGGCCGTATATCGGGGTCGCTGCGTATCATCAGCAGGCTCGTGACCGCAGTTGCCAGGGACGAAATAGCTACTCCAGCCAGTATGAGGGTGAGGAGAGGAAGGCCGCCTGCCTGCCTCGCGACGCTGTATGCTATGGTGACGGCCGCGATCGACCCGGCAAAGGCAGCGATGGGCAATAGGCTGAACCCGTGGAAATAGACCGGCACGCTGGTCAGCAGCACTACGGTCGCCCCCAGTGCCGCTCCAGCCGAGACTCCGATAAAGTATGGGTCCGCCAGGGGGTTTCGAAAGAGCCCCTGATAGGTTGCTCCGGAGATCGCCAGAGCGCCTCCCACAAGGGCGGCCAACACGATGCGGGGAAATCTGATTTGCCAGATTATGGTATCCCAGCTATTGGGCCAGCTGGCGCCTATATCGAGGAAAGGCAGCTTGGCGGCCACGATTTTCGCGGCTGTGACGGGAGGCACATATACGGGCCCCACGCCGGCCGCTACCACGCCAATAACGACCACTGCCAGCATTCCAATGGCGAGCCGGCGCCAGGGATAGGCCAGGTATAGCGGCTGGGCTACGCCTTCGAAGTTTCTGGCCCTCCGGACTCTTAGGTTAAAGGGTAACGCTATTCTCATATACCCCTTACTTACTGAACAGGTCCGGGTGTATCAGTCTGGCCAGCTCTTCCATCGCCTCCACAAACCTGGGACCGGGCACACTGATACTGAATACCCCTGCGTCAATGGCGTAAACCCGGCCTTGCTTAACGGCGGAGACCCCCTGTAAGGCCGGGTTGTCCGTGATAGCCTCCAGGCCCTCGGGAAAGGTCGTGATGATGACCTCTGGGTCCTTGTCTACGATGACTTCCGGGCTCAGCTGGCCATAACCGCCCTCGGCAATGTTCTGAGCCTTTAGCAGGGTGTAGACCCGGCCCAAGAGGGTGTCCGGGCCCCGGGTAAAAAACTCGGAGTCGTCGTGAAACACCCTGGGACCTTTTTCCACTGAAGCGATCCGGTCCTCCAGCTCCTTAAGCCCGATCTCGAAATCCGCGGCGACCTTTTCCGCCGCCGCTGTGTTGCCCGTTATACTTCCCCACATCCTCATCTGGTCCGCGATCCCTTCCAGGTTTTCTGGCAGCTCCAGGTAGAGGACCGTCGCGCCTAGATTCTCCAGATCAGGAAGAGACCCGCTGTAGAACGTATAGATCAGGTCGGGCTCTAACGCGACTATCTTCTCTCGATTGATTTGGAATGCACCCCCCACTTTGGGTATGTCGAGGGCTTCTGGTGGGTGTGCGACGAAGTCATGGGTCCCGGCGATACGCGTGCCCTCGCCCATGGCGTACAGTATCTCCACCGCCGCCGACTCGTAGGAAACTATGCGCTGTGGAGGGCCCTCGAAGGTCACCGATTGTCCATTGCTGTCGGTAATTACGAGCGGGAAGCTGGCCGGCGCCGGTGGAGTGGGCGTAGGCGTGGAGGTCGGGTCCCCACCACACGCGATGCCCAGGATCAGCACAAGTGTAATGAAGGCTCCGGTGAGCACGCGAGCCAGTGGAATTGGCTGGGATTCTCGGATGAGTGATTTCATCGGCTTCTCCTCCTCAGTGGGTTCCCAATAAAAAAACCTGACCTTCTTGGTCAGGTTAAAAGCGGCCCCGAGACTCACACCCTTCCCGCGAAGTGTTTTAAGCTCTGGTCGAGGCAGGTCTCCTGGCTTCTGGCTGATCACGATCTTCCCGGCCTTCCCAACCCGCCTGAAGCGGGCCAGTGGCAGTGGGGGAAGCTCTCACCAGTTACAGTGGCGGGGCCACGCCGGACTCACACCGGCTTCCCTTTTCAGCTCCTACGAGCAACCTCAACCAATGGATCTCTATTAAATTGTGCATAGTAGTATATCACAATATAGAGCACATTGCAACCACAAATGCACACGGGCGGATGTCTCAGCGCCCAAAGGTTGTTAGTCCCCCGAGAGAGGTGCTATCATTGGTCGTCCTCACGAGCCTGTCAGCAAGGGTCGACAGTCGTTTCGCGGGCTGCCCACGGGGGCGGCCTCACCTCAACAAAGTCAGCCCGCGTCCTCGGAGAATTCGTCTGGAGAGAGAAAAGATGGACAAGATCGCAGAGCACCTGACCTCATACGCCGCGTCATTGAAGTTCGAAGACCTCCCCGAGCCAGTGGTGCGCCAAGCAAAACGCATGATGATAGATTCCATAGGCTGCGCGCTGGGAGGGTACCACAGTGAGCCCGCCAGGGTTGGCAGGGCCATGGCCGGTACCGTCTCCAGCAGCGTGCCTGCTACCGTTCTCGGATCGGGCCAGAAGACCTCCCCGGACATGGCAGCCTTCGCCAACGGCGTCATGATCCGGTTCCTCGACTTCAACGATGGCTATACAGGCAAGAACCCCGGCCACCCAAGCGATAACATCGCAGCGGTCCTGCCCTCCGTCGAGATAGCTCGGGGTAGCGGCAGGGATGTGATCACCGCCACCGTGCTGGCATACGAAGTATTCTGCCGCATATGCGATGCAGTACCTATTATTCCCAGGGGCTTCGACTACGTCACGATCGGCGTTATGTCGAGCGCGATGGCCGCCGCCAAGGCGATGAGGCTCTCAGAGGCTCAGATCGCCCAGACCCTCAATCTGTGTATCGCCCCAAATGTGTCGTTACATCAGACTCGCATAGGCGATGTATCCATGTGGAAAGGTTGCGCCCATGCCAACGCGGCGCGCAACGGGGTCTTCGCCGCTCTCCTCGCAGAGCGCGGCATGACCGGCCCGTCCCCCATATTCGAAGGCGCCGGAGGATACTTCAATGCGGTGTCCGGGTCTCCTTTCACCCTCGAGCAATTCGGCGGCGACGGGCAGCCGTTCAAGATAATGGAGTGCTCAATCAAGCGCTTTCCCTTTGGCCTGTACTCACAGACAGTTGTTGAGGCGGCCATCAGCCTCCGCGAAAAGCTCCCCAGCATGGACGAGATATCCGAGGTCCACGTCAGCACACTCAAGGCCGCCGTGGATATCATGGCGGGCGACGCTGACAAGTGGCACCCCACCAACCGGGAAACTGCGGACCACAGTATCCCCTACACCGTTGCCGTCGCTCTGACCCACGGCGCAGTGGAGCAGCACCACTTCGCTGACGAGTCCCTCCACGACCCGCGACTTTCAGAGCTGATGCAGAAAGTGAAGGTATCCGTGTCAGAAGAGGCCAACCGCAGGGCCCCTGAGGCACTCTTGAGCACGGTCGAAGTGATCACCTCCTCAGGGGAGCGTCACACCTCAGCCGAGTTCCCATACCACAGGGGCCATTGGAAGAATCCCATGACAGACCAGGAAGTAGCGGAGAAGTTCCGTTCGATGGCAACGGAGGTGCTCACCCAGGAGCAGACGGACACACTATTGGAGCGCCTCTGGACGCTGGAGAGCACGGAGGACATCGGCGAGTTAATCGGGCTCACAAAAGTGCAATAGAAGCGGCTCACATTAGTTGTGGTCGGAAATCCACCACGAAGGGGCGACGTATGCGTCGCCCCTTCATATGGGCGATCTATCCGAGGACTTTGCGGGCCAGGCTTTCCAGGCTGGCGACGGCCTCTTGAGTGGACGTGCCTTGAATCCTGACCGTCACACGCCCCGCCCCGGCCTCGCCGAAGGAATCGATCAGTGCCAGATCGGGCAGCTGTCCATACGCCGTAATTTCGATAGAGCTGGAGTCTCGTCCCGCCTCGGCAGCTAGATCATCCAGTCTTGCCCTACTTTCCCTGATCTCGTCGGGAGTGATCCAGTTGGGTAGCCAACCATCTCCCCATGCCACCACCCGTTGCAGCACGTTTTTTGCCGTTCCGCCCAAGAGCACGGGGGGATGAGGGGATGAGGGTTTTGGACCGGCTTGGGGAAGCACCGCACTGGAGGAAAGTCGTAGTACCTCCCATGATACTCGGCTTCATCCCTGCCCCAGAGCTCTTTCATGGCCAAGACGGCCTCGCGGGTCTGGCTCCACCGATGAGTGAAGTTGCCCCCCATGATCTCCGTCTCCTCCCTTAGCCAGCCGGCCCCAATGCCGAAGAGGAATCTGCCGCCCGAGTAGTGGTCCAGGGTGGCGATCACCTTGGCCAGAAGAAGGGGATTTCGCTCGGGGACGAGGCAGACGGCGGTGCCAAGTTTCAGAGTCGTCGTCACGGCCGAAACCCGTGCCAGGGCGACAAACGGGTCCACCATGTAACTGTACGTATGAGGAATGGTGTCGTCGGGCCCCGGGCGGCGAGAGAGCGTGCGCACCGGCATGATGGGGTGCTCGGGCACCCAGAAGGACTCGAACCCAAGATCTTCGGCCTTCTGGGCTAGCAGGGTCACATCCACGGGGTTGCCGCCCACTAGGGTCGGCACCGAAACGCCGATTTTCAAAGTCGCCTCCCATGATACCGCGGGCCGGTGGAGATCAATCCTGCAGGGACGACGCATGCGTCGCCCCGACATCCATCCTTCGATACGTTGATCAGCCTCCCATCGTGTCCAAGGGCTCCACTCGGTCCCTACCCTCTATTGCATGGGCGAACACTCCGCCGGCATCAGGAGCTTGTTTTCTTGGCTCACCATATATTCAAAAGTCAGTGGTGGCCAGTGGGGGTCCTTCCTGGCCTCGGTCCGTACCCGGTCCCTCTCCGCCATGTCCTTATAGGGCCACAGGTGGTACCACTTGTTCAGAGCTCCCAGGTCGCTATACCAGCAGGCGGCGAGGGGAGAGTACTTCTCGCGATGCGGGACAGCATCTGCCCATATCTTGATGACCTCGGGAATCGAGCCCACCTTGTACGTGTAGATACGGAGCTCGTACAGAGGGCCCAGGGTCTGGGGCTCCATGGGACGCATGAACGGCGCCGGAAGCATGATTTCCGATTCCATGGACAGGATGATGTCATTCAGCTTCGGGGGCCACTTGCCCCCTTTGGATGCCTCCGCCCGTACCCTGGCGCGGTCCCCCATGTCCTCATAGGGCCAGACATGGATCACCTGATTAAGGGGCCCAATGTCGGTGTGCCAGAGGGCGGCCATCTTGGAGTACTGCTGCCGATCGGGCAACGCCTCGCCGATCCTCTTCTCAAACTCGGGCACGGTTCCGGGCTTGAGCATATAAGTCCTCATCTCATAAATCATGACGCCTCCTTACGTGTCCAAAGGATGAGTGCTAGAAACCAGCCTGCCGTCACACCGCCAAGCGGCCCAACAGACCGCAAGTGGGCTCGGGCGATTTGCCGTCCATATTCTACTTCAGGCATGACCCCGTGACAACTGGAGGAATCCATTTAAGGCATCTGGACTCTAGAGGAAAGGGCATCTGAACTCTAAGGAGGAGCATCTAACAACCCTGAAGGGGCATCAACTTTCGCCGCTCCCATCGAGACGCGCCCTATGGTTTTCTATCGCCGGCGCGCTTCCGGGCATCGACATCTATCTGCCCTAGTCCGCCGTCGATTTGGCGCCGGCTTAAACGCGCTTATTGACTTTGCCATCGGTCTCTGTTAAATTCTTGGCTACCCATTTCTCCAGGATGGTCCTCCCCATTAGGCCTGTTGGATTCCGGTCTCGGCCGCACATTAAACCTTGGGTGAGAGGTGATTCGTCGATGGGCGCTCCCATGTTCAAGGAACTCCGCCGCGCATATGGTTTTGATGAGGTGGCCATCGTTCCCGGTGAAGTCACCATTAATCCCTCAATGGCCCGCTGCGACTTCACCATCGGAGACCACGTATTTGATATTCCGATCCTGGCCTCGGCCATGGACGCCGTGGCGTCGCCCCACTTTGCGACGCTCATCCACCAGGCGGGCGGGCTGGGAGTGCTCAACCTGGAAGGACTGTACACCCGCTACGACGACCCCTACGCCGTGCTTGAAGAGATAATCGCGGCGCCTCAGGAGGAGGTCACGGCCTCGCTCCAGCGCGTGTACTCGGAACCCATCAAGGAAGAGTTGATAGGGAGATGCGTCCGGCAGATCAAGAAGGACGGCGCAATCTGCGCCGTTTCCATCACGCCCCAAAACACGAAACGCTTCTCTCCTATTGCGGTTGAAGCCGGAGCGGACATCGTCGTCGTGCAATCCACGGTGACCACTGCCAGGCATATGTCGACGAGCTATAAGGGCCTCATCTTTTCAGAGCTAACCCACATGCTAAAGGTGCCAGTGGTGGTGGGCAACTGCGTGACCTACAGCACTGCCCTGGAGCTTATGGAGACTGGGATCGACGCGATATTGGTGGGGGTGGGTCCCGGGGCCGCTTGCACCACTAGAGAAGTCGTAGGAGTCGGCGTCCCTCAAGTCAGCGCGACTATGGAGTGTGCATCGGCAAGAGAAGAGTATTACCGTCGCACGGGCAGATACGTCGGGGTAATCACCGATGGGGGGATCAGGACCGGCGGCGACCTCTGCAAGTCCCTCGCTTGCGGCGCCGACGCGGTGATGCTGGGCACGCCCTTCGCTCAGGCGGCGGAAGCTCCAGGCAGGGGGTTCAACTGGGGCATGGCGAACCCGCATCCCGAGCTCCCTAGGGGAACCAGGATCAAGGCGGGCACCAAAGGCCCCCTGGCCAATATATTGTTCGGACCCACCACGAAGACCGACGGCACGCAGAATCTCGTAGGCGCCTTGAAGGTCGCTATGGGCATGTGCGGCGCCTTCACTATACGAGACTTCCACAAGGCGGAGTTGGTAATCGCTCCATCCATCAGGACTGAAGGAAAGGTCTTCCAGCTCTCGGGCTAGAGGTCGGGTTACCAGAACAAGGGCTCCCCGGGCTTCTGGGTCGCCCCCGTCCGCCTCTACAGGTTGAACTGGGGTTCTACGTAATCCAATTCCTTTATGTAAAGTTGCAGGCGGTGGCGCTGCTCGTCCACGATTATGATGCGACGCTTATCGTCGACGGCTATCGCCACAGGGTAGTAAAGGCGCCACTCTGACTCGAGGTCCTTGGCGTGGCGGCGTGCCTTTTGAGTGTCGGGGCTTGAGTCAACGAACTGTTGGGCCCACTTGGTAAGATTTTGGGCGTCACCTACGAACGTAGTGATGTATCCGCCGTCGCTCTGATAGGCGTGAACCACGCTTCTGCTCCAGTCGGAGACGTAGACATCCCCTTCTTCGTCAATCGCGACGCCAGTTGGCCGGTCCAGCTCGCCCTCGCCGCTGCCAGGCGCCCCGAAGCTCATCAGGTATCGCCCGCTCGGATCGAATTTCTGCACCCGGCGGTTCTGCCAATCTGCGACGTAGATGTCCCCCAGATGGTCGATGGCGATTCCCCAGGGCATGTCGAACTCTCCCTCTCCGGTGCCCCCCCTGCCCCAGCCGCTCAGGTACCCGCCATCCTTGGTGAACTGCTGGATCCGATTGTTGCCGGTGTCAACGATCCATAGGTTGTCATCCTTGTCAAAGGCGAGACCCCCTGGACCCTCCATCTCTCCCTCTCCGGTTCCGGGGACTCCCCATTTGTGCAGGTAACTGCCGTCCTTATCGAATATCGAGATTCGGTTGAGCCACTCATCGGCCACGAAAATGTTCTCCACCTTGTCGACTGCAAGAGCTGTGGCTTCGATGAACTGCCCATCTTCGGCGCCGAGTGAGCCGAAGTCCAGGATGAACTCTTCGTCCATGTTCAGCTTTGTGACTCGAGGCGAGGCCGGGGTAAACCCGTCACCGCGACTCAACACGTAGATCGTCTCTCCCGGCCCTATAGCGAGGTCACGGGGGAATCTGAAACCGAGCCCAGCGTTCGAAAGCCGGCCCACACTGTGGCTGTATGTATAGGTGCGTCCTAGGGCAGTTCGAGTGAGCATGATCGGCCCCTACAGTGAAAACTTGCCTCAGGGGATGGTCGGAAACGACGCCCACGGGGCATCGGGTTAGCCTGACTGGTACTCCCTGGAAGATGCGATCAACCCCAACATGTCTCCCACCCTCCTGGCGGAGACGGCTGATCTCTCCTCTGTACTCCAGTCCACCTCTCCCTCTCCCTCCGCGTGAGTCAAGAGCTCCAGACGGGTCTCCGCATTAACTTCGACAGAGCCCAGGAGCTCCAGGCAGTCTTCCACAAGCTGCTCGGGCGAGATTCGTCCCTTCTCCCTGACTCTCCCAACGATATCCTGAACGCCAGGCAGGGTGAGGTCCGAGACGCGGTCCGCGACGAAGTTGATGCGCTTCACAAGGGCGCCGCTGTCTATCCACTCGGCGCCGGTGTGCCATCCCTCCACGCTTGGTGGGTCCAGAAGGGACTGTCCCATGTAGGTAGGCTCCAGGGCCAGGTCCACGAGCCCCGGCTTGGGGCGTCCCTTGAACTCCCCCACCAGGTTCATGGTCCCGACGACCACCTCAGCCGGACTCTTCACCTTCATGAATCGGGCGTCCTTGAAGAAATCCGAGTTGAAGATGACCCGCAGTGTGGATCGTATGTCATAGCCGGAGTTGATGAAAGCGTCCCCTATGATATTGATCGCCACGGGGTCACGAGGTGGTGTGTCCTGCCAGGCCGGCACCTGAGCCTCATCCGCCACGAAGAAGTTGTATAGGTGCCGCGCCACGAACCTGGTTGTGGCCGGTTGGCGGACGATTATCTCGATTATGTCCTCGCCGTTGAAGCGCCCCCGATGGCCCAGGAAAGTCTTCTCGGTATCGTCGTGGTCGTCGGGATCGTATTCGAATTCCCAGGGAAACAAGCCATACGGCAACCGTGGTAGCTTCCGGCTGATCGTCCAGCCGGTGAAGGCCCTAGAGCACTCATAGACGTCGTCTTCCGTGTAGTTGCCCACGCCCATCGAGAACAGCTCCAGAAGCTCACGGCCCCAGTTCTCGTTGGGGGAGTCCTTGTGATTTTCGTTGTTGTCCAGCCAGTAGATCATTGCAGGGTTCATGGCCACCTCCAGCAGAAGCCTTCGGTAGCTCCCCATGCCGTATCGACGGAACATCTTGATCTGGGTCAGCATATCGTTGGAGTTGTTTACCTTCGACTCTCCCGTCGCGAACAGATGATGCCAGAAGAGGGTCATCTTCTCTTCCAATGGGCGTTGGGTATTGATCATCTGCCACACAAGGTTGGCCTGCGCGGCGAATGGAGTCCCGCCGGGGATCATGGCGTGGGGCAGGTGCCTGAACAGCAGGTTCTCGTCCGCCGGAGGAAGCCCGCGCTCCTCTGGATTCAGAAGCCCCTCTAGAGTCTCATCGTATCCCCTGGAGACGCGCTCTTCCAGCTCCACGGGCGAGGCCCCAAACCCCGCTCGCCGCATCAGGTGGGCCATCAACGCTATGTCATCTTTGTACGCCATCCCGATCCCTCCAGGTTTTGCGGTCCCCGGACGCCATGCCGGTCGGCCACTCTCATCCGAGTGAGCTTGGAATCTGATCAGCTTGTGCGGACCTTAGCCTACGCAATGTGGATATTCTAAATGAAGCACAGATAGAGGTCAACGGCACAGCCGTTCACCGTTCGCCCGCCTAGAGTCCCTCGTATTCATGTCTCACGTCCCGGCCCTCTTGCGGAAGAACCCCCGTGACGACCTCCAATCCGGCGCCCCAGCGGGTGAAGTCGATGAAGGTCTCGACCGTGTAGGACCCCCACCTGGTAATGGTGGGATAGTGCCGGGCGCCCATGACGAGGGTATTAATCCCTGCGACCATGAGGGCGCCGCAGCACATGGGGCATGGCTCGAAGGTCGTATAGAGGGTACACCCCGACATGTCCACTTGTCCCAGCGCCTTTCCCGCTTCTCGCAACGCCACCGTTTCCGCGTGGGCCGTTACGTCCAGGGTGGTGTTGACCAGATTCCTGCCCCTAGCGACTACCGAGCCGTCCTTCACGATTACTGAACCCACCGCGGCGTTTCCTTCGGCTCCCGCCTTGGCGGCTTCCTCCAGCGCCATTCTCATGTAACTCTCGTGGTTTTGAGGCATTTGGTACTCCCTTCCCTCGCTCGACAGCTAGACTTCGTTCGGCCGGAGCAAGAAAGATTGGTGATGGCTTCTAACCGCCGCGGGGGCGACCCGGCTCAAGCTGCTACCCAGTTAATGTCAATCTGATAATGTCTACCGACAATGTCATTCTGAGAGAAGCGAAGAATCTAAGGTGTCAAGGAATGAACGCCACCCGGACTCGCGGATGAAGTCCCGCTCACGTAGTACTAGCCACGCCTCTCTCGAAGCTCCTGCCAAACCTTGCTAGGCGTCGTATCCGATGCAGCCAGCAGTACCAGGACGTGGTATAGGAGATCTGCCACCTCGCCGGGCAAGTCATCTTTCTGGCCCTGGGCCGCCGCGAGGGCGCTCTCTCCCGCTTCCTCGATCACCTTCTGGGCGATGCGGCCTATCCCGTCCTGGAGGAGCTTGGCCGTGTAGCTCCCCTGAGGCATGTCCCGCTTACGTTCCTGGATTACCGCGAAAAGCTCTTCCAGAATCCCCGATCCAGGGTCCGAATGCTGGTAAGAGTCGGGCAGCCCGTCCAGCCGAGTAAAGAAGCAGGAGACGTTGCCGGTGTGGCACGTTGGCCCGTCGGGTTCAACCCGGAGGAGCAAGGTATCCCCGTCACAATCGACGTAGGCTTCCTTCAGGTTCAGGTAATTGCCCGAGACCTCCCCTTTATGCCAGAGGTCCTCGCGGCTGCGGCTGTAGAACCAGACCTGGTCCCCCTCCACGGTGCGCTTTAACGAGCCCGGGTTCATGTACCCGAGCATGAGAACCTGGCCGGTGTTGATGTCCTGGGCTATGGCCGGCACAAGGCCCTGGTCGTTAAGCTTTACTTCCATGATCCGCCTCCTTGCTCAGGGGACAGGGTCACCGCACCGGCTCGAGCATCTCCGGCAGCTCAGTCAGACTTCGGATCTCGAAGTCCGGCCTCGGATACTTCGAGCTCCGTTCAGCGCCGTACCGGTTAACCCATGCGGCCCTCATGCCCACTCCCTTTGCCCCCAATATGTCATCGTACAGCGAGTCCCCCACGTATACAACCTCGCCCGGTTCCACCCCCAGCTTCTCTAGGACCTGGAGAAAGGGTGCAGGCAGGGGCTTGTACGCTCTTGCTTGCTCGGAAGAGAGCACTGTTTCAAATTGCCACCCCAGGTTTTCGAGCAGGGGAAAAAGGAAGCCGTTATCTGCATTGGACAGCACTCCAGTCCTCCAGCCGGCCTGGATCACCGGAAGGGCTTCTGCTGCATCCGGATAAGGCTCTCTTTGTCCCAGGTCGCGGACGGCATCCCCGGCCGCCACAGCAGCATCCCCCTTCAATCCCAGTTTGTCGAATGCTTGGACGAAGCAGTCGCGCCAGGCCTCTTTGTAGGTCTTGAAAGGCGGACTCTGCTCCGGCGCCTCCAGATTCATGCGTTCTTTTCTAAACACCATTTCCAGTGCTTTCCACTCCTGAAACAGGAGCCGGTAATCCACGTCAAGACCCTGGGCCCGGCATATGTTCTTGAACGTTTCCAGCCAGAAGTCCCTCGTATTCCTGGCCAAGGTCTCGTACATATCGAAGATCACGGCTGTAATCACGGCCTTAGCTTAAGCCCAATCCGGCATATTCATAGAATAGCCCTGTGAGCCATTATGGAGGCCTCGGTTCATGCACCAACTCGAGATACAGTATGGGGCGTCATACGGTAGAGAGCCGCACCGGCAGTCCCCTTGTCGCTAGATATTCCTTGGCCTGTGCTATGGAGTAAGTCCCGAAGTGAAATATGCTGGCGGCCAGTACGGCATCGGCCTTACCTTGGACAAACGCCTCGTTTAAGTGCTCGAGGTTGCCGGCGCCTCCACTGGCTATAACCGGCACCGAGACCGACACTGATATGGCTTTGGTCAGCTCCAGGTCGTATCCATCCTGCCTTCCGTCGGCATCCATGCTGGTCAGCAGTACCTCACCAGCCCCTAACGTCGTAGCCCTGATGGCCCACTTCACCGCGTCTATACGGGTGGGTGTGCGACCTCCATGGGTGTACACCTCCCAATGGGAGTCCGGCCCCAGCGCAATACCGTCGCCCCGCTGCTTTCCCCGGTCCTTGAGCTCTGCCGGGGCATCGAAGGGTCCACCCGAAGATTCGATGCGCTTGGCGTCGATGGCTATCACGATACATTGACTGCCAAACCGGTCCGCCCCTTGACGGATCAAGTCTGGATTATTGACGGCCGCGGTGTTCACCGACACTTTGTCGGCTCCGGCTCTGAGCATGCGGCGAACATCCTCGACGGTCCGGATGCCGCCCCCCACTGTGAGCGGGATAAACACCTCTTGAGACACCCTCCCTACCACATCCACCATGGTATCGCGAGCCTGGGCGCTGGCCGTTATGTCGAGGAACACCAGCTCATCGCCACCCTCCCGATCGTATATCGCAGCCAACTCCGCTGGGTCACCCGCATCCCGGAGGTCCACAAAGCTGACCCCCTTTACGACGCGCCCGGCGTCGACGTCAAGGCAGGGGATTATGCGTTTGGTGAGCATATTCTCGCTCGCAGGCCGGCACCCGATCTCACGTGTCAGTCACCGTCTCGCCATTGCCATATAATAGCCGTGGCCAATGTTACGCGAAGACCCGACCCGAAAACCTACGGATCTGAGCAATCCCTCTAGCTCGGCTGGGTGGATGGGGTCTTCGAATGGCGCTCCTACCTCGGCATCATCAAGATTCAGGGCCTCGTGCCACTCCAGGATTGTGCACCACCCCCCGGGCTTGAGCAGGTCTCTCACGGCCCTCAAGAAGTCGGCCCGATCAGGGGCCTCCTGAGTGACCAAGGACAATAAGGCGCCATCAATGGAGCCCTTGGTGAGCGGGAAATCGGTTGCGCTGCACTTCAATACCTCCACGTTGCCGAGCTTAGCCTCGCCCACTCTCATGCGGACCCCGTCCAGCATCCGGTCCTCTATGTCGAGGGCGTAGAGCTTACCGTGTACCAGGTGCTTGGCCAAAGGCAAGGTAAAATAGCCTGGTCCACATCCGATATCCGCTACGTGGTCAAACTGATCAATGGGCATATACATAACGACCATGAAGGGATCAAGCTCCTCCAGGCGTTCCGGACGGAGGTGCCAGTCTATGATTTCCTGGGTGCTCAGCGAAGAAAGCTTGGACATATCTCTAGGCCCCTGGTATCGTGATGCGTGCCGCGAATGTCATGAGAAGCGTCCTCGCGCATAACTAATTCGCGGCAGCCATCGCCTCTTCGAAGGATAGGTATCCGGAATAGAGGGCCATCCCCAATATCGCCCCCTCCACTCCGGTCGTCGCCAGCTCTCTGATGTGTTCCGTGGACGACACTCCACCCGACGCCAGAACCGGATGGGCAGTGCCTTGTACCATCTCACGAATGGACGTGAAGTTCGGCTCCGTCAGCGTACCGTCTCGCGCAATATCCGTATAGAGGAAACGCCTTGCCCCCAGCTTGTCCATGCGTTGGACCAACTCTTCAGCACTGACCGAAGTACGCTCTGTCCAGCCTTTGATGGACACCTGCCCATCGCGGGCGTCCACGGCCACGATCATCGAGTCGCTTCCCCGCTCACGGGACACATCCATCACCAGACCGGGATCCAGCACCGCTGCCGTCCCCAGGACAACCCGATCTACTCCCGCATCCAGAAGGTCAATAGCCACCTTGAAACTTCTGATCCCTCCGCCTACCTGTATTGGTATGTCGACGCGCTCGGCGATCAGCTTGATGACGTCCAGGTTGGCCAGCCTGCCGAGGGATGCGCCATCCAGGTCCACAACATGCAGGCGGCACGCGCCTTCACTCTGCCACCGCAGCGCCACCGCCAAAGGATCATCCGAATAGATGGTCTCCTTGCTGAAGTCCCCCTGAAAGAGCCTGACGCACCTTCCGGACTTGATGTCGATAGCAGGAATGATCTCCACGAAACCCTGCTTCCTAATCTAGAAATGTTGGCCTCAGTCGGCCCTTTCGCAGCCCCTGGGGCCGCATGGCTATGTTCACTGCCCTCGGGCGCTGTCTTGAGCGTATCTGACGAAATTCTCGTACACCTTTAGCCCCAGGGGGCCGCTCTTCTCCGGATGGAACTGAGTGGCTATTAGGTTATCCCGAACGACGACACTGCAGAAACGCGCTCCATACTCGGTAGTGCCGGCGACCAGACCGTCATCCTTTGGTTCGGCATAGTAGCTGTGGACAAAGTAAAAGTGCGCGTCATCCGGGATGCCTTCGAAAACGGGATGGTCAAGATTGAACTGGACAGTGTTCCAACCCATATGAGGCACCTTCAACCCACGGGCCAACCTCCGGGTCTTCCCGGCGACTATCCCAAGACACGGCGCGTCACCCTCTTCAGTGCGGTCCATGAGTAGCTGCAAGCCTAAGCAAATCCCCCAAAAGGGCTTGCCAGAAGCCGCGAACCTCCTGAGAGGTTCCGTCAGCCCCTGTCGTTCCAGGGCCCGCATGGCGGCATCACCCGCTCCGACTCCCGGGAGTACCGCCGCGTCCGCCCTAAGGAGCACGTTGGGATCGCCAGATACTTCCGGGAGTACTCCCGCCCTCTCAAGGGCGCGGGACACACTTTTGAGGTTCCCGGACTCGTAATCGATGACCGCTACTTTCAGATCTCTCACTGACGATGGGTCTCCAGGAAGCTTAGAATCCTGCTCTTTGCCGCGGTCCCGCTGCTGCCCTTGAGGAGATCGGTCCCGTGATCATTGACGCCCTCGTACACAACGCGTTCCGCCAGATCTGTGACGATTCCATCGTCGAACATCAAGTTCACGTTCCTCGCGGCAGATCTGTCTCCTTTAGCCGCCAGAAGGAGGACAGGCACCTCGACTCGTTGCCCCGTAACGTTGATGCCCTCAAACTCAATAGGCGCAGAGAGGGTCACGACGCCGGCTACTTCGTTTCCTCGTTGGGCCGCCACTTTAAGCGAGGCAGTCCCACCCATGCTGGCCCCAACTAGGAAGACCTCCAACGCCCCCTGCGCCCTCAAGAATGCGAGTGCCCCCACAACGTCCTGGTCGATAAGCTCGATCTCCTTGTCGCCCCCCGAATCCCGATACCCTCGGAAATCGAATGCGAGAGCGAGATAGCCTTCCTCGGCCAGGGCCTGGGCGAACTCCCACCAGCTCGTTTGATCGGCAGGGAACATGTGGGTTAGCACAACACCGGTTTCGCCTTCTCCAAAAAGGCGCCCCTGGATTTCATAGCCATCCTGAGTCATAAAGCTGACAGGCCTGGAGGTCTCACGGGGGATGGGCACTGGGGTGGATGTGCCTCCGCACCCAATCACAGTCATAGAGAGGAGTATGGACCCCGTATAGATCACCTGGCGGACACGAACACCCCACCGGACCGGACAGTCTCGCCCGCTCTGGATCAGGTCCCTGACTGATGGCAGGCGCCGCATGTCTTCCTTCTCGGACGCCATCCGGGGGCCAGGACAGACTTAGGCCCTCTGTCCACTATACCTGTCCAGAGGCATGTCCCGGTCTTGGTAGCGGGCCAACACGAAGAGCAGGTCTCCGAGTCGGTTCATGTAGCTGAGGATATCCGGATTAGTTAATTTGCCCTCCTTTTTCAGAGCCACAGTACGCCGCTCCGCCGTGCGGATTATTGAGCGCGCCATGTCAATCGCAGCCGAGGAGGGCGAACCACCAGGCAGGATAAAAGAGTTAGGCATCTCCATCTTCTCTTCGAGATCATCGATCAGCTTCTCTATGCCGATGACCATCTCCGGTGTCACGGGCTTGAAGTGTCGCTTGAAAAGATCGTACCGCTGTGGGTCGGTGGCAAGTTCCGCGGCAATGGTGAACAGGTCCCACTGAAGCTCCCTCAGGATCTTCTGGACCGTCTCATCCTGGGACATAGCTCGGGCCAGACCGATGGTCGAGACTGCCTCGTCCATGATGCCATAGGCCTCGGTGTGGGCATCGTCCTTGGAAACTCTTCCTCCATACAGGAGGCTAGTCTCGCCCTGGTCGCCATATTTCGTATAGATCTTTTTCTTGGATGAAGTCACGCTTGGGTGCTCGCGGCGCCGGTTGTTGCCTCGGCTATTCGAATCCGGGCTGAAGGGGTCAATTGTAGCACAGCGAACCTTGGCGCGCTATACTAAAGCCGCCCTCCCGCCGGCCATATGGGAGACGCCCCGCCAGATGTTTGGTATCACCATGCCATGCCGGAGTGGGCGGCTGGAACCGGAGAAATGCCATGGCGCCAGAGATTCGCGTAATCGGGTTGGAAGGGATCCCGGAAATCAAGGAGGGCGATGACCTCGCGGAGATCATCGCCGCCTGTTTACAGCGCCAGAGATTATCCATCGAGGACAAGGATATCCTGGTAGTCACGCAAAAAATAGTCTCCAAGGCTGAGGGACGCATCGTGCGACTGCGCGACGTTCAGCCTTCGGAAATCGCAATTCAGCTATCGAAGGGGCATAACCGGGACCCTCGGCACACGGAGATCATTCTTAGGGAGAGTGTGCGGATCGTGCGGATGGATAGGGGCAACATCATCAGCGAGACCCGGCACGGGCTCATATGCGCCAATGCTGGAGTAGACGCATCCAACGTGCCGGGCGATGATACAGTCGCCCTACTGCCCATTGATCCCGACGCGTCGGCGAAGAGTATAAGAACGGGCATCAACGAGCGCCTGGGGGCCGAGGTGGCTGTCATCATCTCCGACACCTTCGGGCGGCCGTGGAGAGAGGGAGCCGTGAACGTGGCGATAGGCATCGCTGGCATTCCGCCGCTGGAGGACTACAGGGGCAAGGAGGACGCCTCGGGCCACACCATGAGGACTACAGTTATCGCGGTAGCCGACGAAATGGCGGCTACCGCCGAGCTGGTCACCGGCAAAGTCAGCAAGGTGCCGGTGGCACTAATAAAAGGCCTCACATACGAACCGGTGGACACTTCGGACCTGCCTGAAGGAGCCGCCGCTCTGATCAGGGCTCCTGAAAGAGACATGTTCCGGTAAACATCTCAGACGAGGACTATTGGGCCCGTGGATTAGAGGATAACCGCCTTGCCGTAAGGGGACCCAGGGAGCCTACGACTCCTCGAAATCCCCCATATCCTCTGAGGCAGCGGCCTTTGACAACTGGCTGTCAGGCTGCGGTGAGGGTGAATCATCACCCCAGGGCGCCGCTTCTATGTAATTTTTGAATTCCCGTACGTCGCTACACAGACGGCACGCGCCGCGACTCACCGGACCTGTCGGAGCTTCGATGATCCAATGATGCCGACATGTGCCCGTTTCTTGATCTTTTTTCGGCGTCGACCTCGTTATCTGTTGTACCATTTCCTTCACTACACCTTTCTCGGATTCAGAAGTTAGCATAGGGCGTATTGTTATGTCAAGGCTCTTTTTGTGAACAATTCGCTCATAAGTCGACAAATTTGATCCCTTGCTCTTGATATTGGTTACGGCCTATCCACTAATATTGGATTCCATAACAGGCTGGAAGATTCATCAGGCGACGGGTTCATAAACCGTCTACTCGTCGCGCGCTTTGCTCAGGTCGCTTTGTGAACCGCCTCCCCGACAAAAGTCAGCTTCCACTTCCGCGGGTCGTGGGTTATACTTGGCACCAAACATCTAGCCCGATACAGGGCGGAAGGTCTGCGGTATACGCGGGTGGGCAAGTAGGCGAAGGCGACCCAGGTTCGGCGGTGACAATGGATCAAGAGGGAAGGATCGGCGACAAGATAATACGTCGGCCTAGAGTCCGGGATGTGCTTCCTGCGGTGGTAAAGAGCTCCAGGATCAGGCATCCGTCACGGCGCTTCACACCGCCCTTTATCCTCTTCTATAGCTTTACCGGGTTGATACTCCTGGGGGGTCTGCTCCTGTTTCTACCCGTATCCCAGAGCCCAATGTCCGAGGAACAAGCCGGACGAACTACCCTACATGAAGCATTCTTCACCGCAACCTCAGCGGTGACGGTAACCGGCCACACGGTCGTTGACACCCCCACACATTGGAGCTCTTTTGGGCACGGAGTAATCTTCACCCTCATGCTAGTGGGTGGGCTGGGTTTCACATCCTTGGCAACATTCTTCCTCATCATTATCGGGCAGCGCATCACCTTACCGGAACGCATGCTTATGCGCGACACGATGGGGGTAGACCGGCTGGGAGGACTGGTTTCCGTACTTCGCAATATCATCCTGATCGTCATGACGATCTACGCCATTGGGACCGCGGTGATCTGGTGGCGGCTCCAGGACACTTTCTCGGGAGGAGAAGCGCTATGGCAATCAGCATTCCTCTCTGTGTCCGCCTTTAACAACGCCGGATTTACGATCTTACCCGATTCTGACAATCTGTCCGCGTTTTTCTCCAACACACTGCTCCTAGCGTTTATTGCCGTGCTCATAATTCTAGGGGGAATAAGCTGGACAGTCCTCGTGGACGTCTTTAGACAGCGACGGTTCTCCAGGTTCACGCTGGACACCAAAATGGTAATCACCGCAAGCGTCTTTCTATGGGTCTTGGGTGCGCTGGTGTTCTTTATCGCCGAATATGAAAACGATGATACACTCGGGAAATACTCCCTGCTTCAGAAGGCGTTCCAGTCCGTGTTCCACTCGATCAGCGGACGGACGGCCGGGCTCACGACCCTGGATTTTTCAAAGACCACTGAGCTCACCGATCTTTTTTATCCTTTCTTGATGTTCGTGGGGGGTGCCGCCGGCTCGGTGGCGGGCGGCATCAAAGTAGCCACGCTGGCGGTTATTATAGCCGCGGCGATCTCCTCAATTAAGGGCAGGCTCGAGGCAGAAGCCTTTGGTAGAGAGATACCGCACTTCCAGGTCCACAGGGCCCTGACGGTGGCAGCCCTCGGCATGGCTCTGGTCTTCTTGATGTCAATGGCCCTGACTTTTACCGAGAGGGATACGAACATACCTTTTCTGAGCCTAATGTTCGACACCGTCTCGGCCTTCGGCACGACCGGTCTGTCCACTAGTGTACCGCCGCTGCTGAGCGACACTGGTCAAATACTGTTCATGATTATCATGGTCGCGGGTAGGCTAGGGCCTCTCACGGTCGCGCTGGCCTTGACCCCCAGTGAAGAGACAACGGTATATCGTTTTGTCCAGGAAAGAGTTAAAATAGGCTGATGGCATAGGCTCGGCGCCTCTCTAGCGAGCCTTGCGAACCTGGAGGAGGATATGAAAAAAGAGGTAGTGGTGATAGGGCTGGGCAGGTTCGGTTCCAGCGTGGCTAAAGAGCTTTACCAGATGGGCCACGACGTGCTCGCTATCGACCCCGAGGACCAGAACGTACAGGACATGCTGGGCCACGTGACCTATGCGGTGAAGGCGGATGCCACCAGCGAAGCCGTCCTCAGAGAGCTGGGTGTGTCCAACTATGACGTGGCAGTGGTGGCTATCGGTAGCGACGTACAGGCCAGCATTCTGGCGACGGTCATCCTGAAGGATATGGGAATCCCATACATCGTCACCCGCGCCATAAACGAGCTCCATGGCAACGCTGTGGACCGACTGGGCGCCGATAAGGTCGTTTATCCGGAGCAGGAGATGGGCCGTAGGCTGGCCCACATCGGCTTTGAAGCCGGCATACTGGACTATATGGAGATAGCTCCAAACTACGGAATAACCAAATTGAGACCCCCGGACGGCATCACCAAGCGCACATTGGAGGAGGCCGGCCTCGCGGGCCCCCGCGACAAGTACGGCATCGCGGTATTGGCCATACGGCGGGGCAGGGAACAGATCCTGGTGCCCTCCAAAGACGAGGAAATAAGGCCCGGCGATATCCACGTAGTGGCCGGCAACAACGAGCAGCTTGGTAAGATTCATGTCTACAATAGGCAGAATTCCACCAAGGAACATTCGGAGCAAGCTGAAGTAGGTGCGGCCGAGTCCGTAGACGCCGACTGATAGCACCGAGATTCAGGCACCCTCCTCTGGAGAGATCACCCAGACGCTTTCCCGGGCCGGTCACAGAACAGTCTTGGATTCTAGAGTCCCTTCTTGCATGGTGACAGAATGGCGTTACGTCTAAGAAACGTGTTAGTGCCAACAAAGGGTGACAAGATTGGAGAGGACGCGTTTCGCCTGGCCTGTGGAATATGCAAGGATAACAAAGCCAAGCTATACGCGCTTTACGTCATCGAGGTCACCCAAGAGCTCCCCCTGGACGCCGAGTTGGACCCCACTCATGGAGAGAGCATCCTGGCCCAGATCGAGGCGGTAGGCGCTGAGGAGAAGTGCGCCGTCGCCGGTGAGTATGTTCAAGCCAGACATTCTGGACCGGCCATCGTCCAAGAGGCCCTGGAGCGGAAAATAGACTTGATCGTGCTCGGCATCCCATACAAACGACGTCTCGGGCAGTTCACCTTGGGAGGCACTGCCACTTACATCCTCAAGAACGCCCCCTGTCCCGTGATTCTGTGGCGGGAGCAGGCCAGGATACCCTCGCCCACCGGGAGCTGAAACCTATGCGTATCCTAATCCTCGGGTGCGACTTTCTCGGTGTGCGCCTGGCCACCTGCCTGGCACAGGAGAACCACAAGATAACTGTGATAGACGTGGACGGAGAGCGCCTCAACGCGCTGCCAGAAAATCCGAATTTGCAGGTGTTCCAGGCTTCGGAGTCCCTGATGTTCGACCTCCGGCGAGTCGGAATAGCCAACGTAGACGTGTTCTACGCCATATCTGATGACGACACAAGGAACGCCATGGCAGCTCAGGTTGCAACCCACATCTTTCGTGTGTCCAAAGTGATATGCCGTATTGACGACCCTGATCGGGAGAGGTTCTACAAAAGCATTGGGATAAACGCGCTGTGTCCCACAATAGTCGTGGTGGATACCATGAAGTCGGCTCTAAAGAGCATGGCATCTTGAAGCTGCGGAGGGGTTATCCAAATGTACATCGTGGTAGTAGGTTGCGGCAGGGTAGGCTATCAGCTCACTAGGGCGCTGCTGGCAATGGGCAACGAGGTCCTGGTGATCGACAAGGACCCAGCTCGATGTGAATCCCTCCGCGACGAGCTCGGCAGCGTGGCGGTTGCCTTGCAAGGGGACGGCACCGAAGTAGAAGTGCTAAAGGAAGCGGGTACCTCAAGGGCGAGTGTCGTCATCGCGGTGGCGACTAGAGATGAGGACAATTTGGCCACCTGCCAGCTCGCCAAACACATGTTTAATACACCCAACACTATGGCACTGATAAGGGACCCCCAGAACGAATCCCTCTTCAAGCTGCTCGGCGTGGATGTCACCATCAACGGGACCCAGCTGATAGTGTCCACTATCGAGGACGAGCTACCGGGTCGCGCCCTCGTGCACCTTATGAACCTCAACTCCCTCGATCTCAAGATGATCAGCATCAACATTCCTCCCGACTCCGCGGTGGTAGGAAAGCCTCTTGGCAATGTAACGCTGCCTCCAAACAGCTTCATATCCCTTGTCGTAAAGCCCCACCGTCCCCTGCTTCCCGCCGACGATGTGGTACTCAGCTCGGGGGATGACGTAGTCGTGGTGGCAAGCCCTGATGAAGAGCAACTCCTCTATGAGGCCCTGACGGGAGTTGAATAATGGCCAAACGCATTGCCTACCTGGGCCCTGAGGGAACATTCTCCGAAGAAGCGGCGATGCGTCACGATCCCCATGGGCAGCTGGAACCTTTTCCGAGTCTGCCTGCCGTAGCCAAGGCAGTGACTTCCGGCATCACCGAAGAGGGAGTGGTGCCTATAGAGAACAGCCTTGAAGGGGCCGTCACCTATACCCTGGACACTTTAATTGAAGAAGACCACTTGTTCATTCGCCGGGAGCTGGTGCTTCCCATCGCCCATTACCTGGTGGTCAAACCAGGCATCAGGGCGCCCGCTATCCAAACTATCTATTCACATCCTCAGGCTTTAGGCCAGTGCCGGGAATTTCTGGAGCGATGCTTCCCGAAGGCCCAGCTGATCGCCTCCCTCAGCACTGTGGCTGCCGTGGAGGACATGAAAGAGAGCTCGACCCCGGCTGCCGCCATATCTCCCCGGCGCGCGGCGGAACTCCATGGCGTGGAAATTCTCGCTCATGAAATTCAGGACAACGCCTCGAACGTCACCCGCTTCGTCGTCCTGGCCAAAACCGACCATCCGCCAACGGGGAACGACAAGACCTCCCTCTGCTTCTCCTTTCACGACGACACGCCGGGACTCCTGTACAGCGTAATGGGCGAGTTCGCCCGCAGGAACCTGAATCTTTCCAGGATTGAGTCCCGCCCTATGAAAACGGCGCTGGGCCAATATATCTTCCTTGTCGACTGCCTGGGCCACCGAGAGGATGCGTTGGTCAAAGAGGCCATAGAGGCCGTCAAAAGCCAGACCTTGATGCTGAAAATCTTCGGCTCCTACCCCAGGTGGAATGAGGCCAACATTAGCTAGCACTGAACAGAACCACCGGTGAGGGCCTTCAAAGGTGACCTCCCGCCCAGTGGCAACTCTGCCAGCAGTGCATCAGGTGAGCCGGTTTCGGTTTAGGCCGAACACTGTTCCCGTAGGGGCGACGCATGCGTCGCCCTTACCTGCCTCATACAGTACGGTCGTGAGCCTACCTACCCCACCGCGCTCCGCGAATCATAGACCCACTCCTGTGGCCTCTGCCACAACGTGGATATCCTTATCACCACGGCCGCTCAGGCATACCAATATGAGGGCCTGTTGAGGCAGATTCCCCGCCATCTTCGCCGCGTGGAATACGGCGTGAGCAGGTTCCAACGCCGGGATTATCCCCTCTGTGCGGGAGAGTAGGTGGAAACCTTCCAGAGCCTCCTCATCGTCGACGGCCAGGTACTCTGCGCGGCCTGTATCCTTCAAGTAGCTGTGCTCCGGACCAACTCCAGGGTAGTCAAGCCCGGCAGAGATGCTATGAGTCTCCTTGATCTGCCCGTTCTCGTCTTGAAGCAGGTATGACAAGGAACCGTGGAGCACGCCGGGCCTGCCCGCGGTCAAGGACGCCGCATGGGAATGCGTGTCGAGGCCCCTTCCTCCCGCCTCGACCCCCACCAGCTTTACTTGATCATCCTGGACGAAAGGATGAAATATTCCGATGGCGTTGCTACCTCCACCCACGCAGGCTACCACATAGTCTGGCAGACCACCCTCGACCTCCAAAAGCTGGCTCCGTGCCTCCCGGCCGATGACCGACTGGAAGTCCCGCACCATCATGGGGTACGGATGTGGGCCTACGACGCTGCCCAGCAGGTAATGGCTGCTCTCGACATTGGTCACCCAATCTCTGATCGCTTCGTTGATCGCGTCCTTAAGGGTCCGGCTTCCAGACTCTACCTCGCGTACTTCCGCACCAAGTACGCGCATTCGAAAGACATTTAAGGACTGACGTTTTACGTCCTCGGAGCCCATGTACACAACGCACTGTAACTCCATCATAGCGCAGACCGTAGCCGTTGCGACTCCGTGCTGGCCCGCTCCGGTTTCGGCTATGACTCGCGTTTTGCCCATGTGCTTGGCGAGTAGCGCCTGGCCCAGAGCGTTGTTTATCTTATGGGCTCCTGTATGGGCCAGGTCCTCGCGCTTCAAGTAGATTCTCGCGCCACCGCAGTAGCGCGTCAGGTGTTCAGCGAAGTAAAGGGCGGTGGGCCTGCCCGCGTAGTTGTGATTCAAGTTACCTAGCTCCGTCTGAAAGGACGCGTCTTTTCGCATTTCCCCGTAGGCCCGCTCCAGCTCGTCAAGCGCGGCCATCAGTGTCTCGGGTACGTACTTGCCGCCAAAGGCACCGAAACGGCCTGACTGGTCGGGCACCACCGATCCCATTTTCACCTGCAACTCCTTCCATAGTCCTGTAATAGAACCACTACGCCTCAATGTCCGCTGGTCTGACCGCTTCGATGAAAGCTCGTATCCTCTCGCCGTCTTTGACTCCGCCCGTCTCAACACCGCTGGACACGTCGACTCCCCATGGACGTACCGTGCGCACCGCTAGGCCAACGTTCTCCGGAGTGAGCCCGCCAGCCAGCAAGAACGAGAAGCCCCGCGATGACAGCTCTTTAGCTATCTCCCAGTTGAAGCTCTGACCGGTACCTCCCTGCAAGCCCTCTACTTTCCGATCCAATATCACCATATGCCCTCTTTCCCTTAACGCGGCCATCTCACGGGACAGGCTGTCCACCTGCTCCTCCACCGACTGGATCTCAGATACGTGAAGCACCTTTATAACCGGCGTAGAGATCTGGGAGCAGTAGCTGAGGGACTCATCACCGCAGAGCTGAACAAGGTCCAGGCCACAGTGCTTTACCGCATGTTCCACTTCGTCCAGGGGTTGGTCAGCGAAGAGACCTACAACCCGTGGCGGATTCTCCACTTGCTCTCGCAACGCGGTCGCTATTCTCAGGCCCTGGTCCTCGCTAACCAGCCGCCTTCTACCGGGCACGAGCACTACACCGATGAAGTCGGCGCCGGCGCGGGCTGCATCCAGCGCGTCAGCGATTTCCCGCATTCCGCATATCTTTACCTGAGTCATCACCGGTCCTTGTGCCCCATGAGCCTTACTCAACCAAAAGAGTATATCCTGAAGCCCGCAGCCGGCCATCGAACAGCCGGCCGGCCCTAACATTCCAGCAATATGTCGATTCCCAGCGTTACTACCGAGAAAGAGGAATCATTGCTTGAATATCTCGCGTTCCTGCTGTCCCCAAGGAATAGACCAGGAAGCGCTCGCTGGACTGGGAGAGCGACCGTACTGGTTTCGGCTCAGGTTTCCTAGCCCGCCTACTCTGTGGCGTAGGTAATCAGCATCTGCAAAGATACATCTATCTTGGGCTCGGCGTCGAAGGGCAGCAACGCGTAAGGCTCCTGGAACTGTCCACCACACCTGTCGGAGCTGAGCGGGCCTTCGCTGAAGCTGCTGAGCAGGTACTCGACCACACCTATGACTCCACCGCGGACCACGCCAAGTGCCTCAGCCAAATCGTCGGCGTTCCTTTCAGCCTGAAGGGCAGCATCGCGGCGTTCCACCGCCAGCGCTGCGTCACAACTCGCCTCCAACAGGCTGAAACGGACTCCACTAAGCTGGGATCGTCTGATCACATCCTCCACAGCGTCAAGGATCCGCTCGCCGACCTCCGGCAAGTCCTCCACCATCACTTCGACAGAAATTTGGACCGGCTCGTACGGCTGACGCCCCGAGATGAATTCGACGTCATCTGTGTCGATCCCTATTTGTGTGAGCTGCTCTATCACATCGGCGCGGTCGTCGCTGGACAGCGGAACCGGACCTGTGGGGCCGTAGAACTGCTCTGGGATGACGACTACGTAGGCCTCGTCGGCCGTCACTGCCCGGGAGCTACTGGCGGTGACGGTGAGACCCCCGGCCTCATGGGACGCCGGGCCGTAGGTAATGAGCATCTGCAAAGACACTTCTATTTCGGGCTCGGCGTCGAACGGCATCAGCTGCGTTTCGTAAGGGTGGAACTGTCCACCGCCACACTTATCAGGGCGAGGTGGTCCGAAGCTATTGGCCGAGTACTCAACCGCACCTATGATCCCGCTTCGGACTACACCAACCGCGTCAGCCAGATCGCCTGAGTCTCTTTCGACCAGAGTGATCGCCTCCTGGCGCGCCAGCGCGAGCGCCAGGTCGCAATTCTCCTCCGACAGACTGAAACGCACACCACTGCGCTCTGAACGTCTGAGCACCTCCTCTACGGCGACACGGATGAGGTCGCCGATCTGCGGCAGGTCCTGCATCTCTACTTCGACAGAAAGAATTTCCGGATCGTATTGCTGACCTGACTGGAATTCTATGTCAGCCTCTTCTATGCCGATTCCCATGAGATTCTGTACCACATCAGCACGATCCTCGCTGGAGAGCGGTACCGGACCCGTGGGGCCGTAGAACTGCTCTGGGATGACGATTACGTAGGCCTCGTCCGCCGCTACTTTGACTGAACCCCTGGCTGTGACAGTGAGACCCCCGGCCTCACTGAGCTCTCGCGCGACGGGCAGCAGGCTGGCGCCGCCACCGGGTACCAGTGCACTACGTACGGGTACGGGTACCGGTGCAGCCCGGACCCCTACCGCCTCGACCCTCTGCGGGGGATCCGGACTCGGCTCAGCCGGCACGCTTGGCGGCGTGGGGGTCGTGAGCGCTGTAGCTGCTGGCGACACTGTGGCACGCATGGCGGTAGGCTCCGGAGTCTCAGTGGAAGCGGTGGGCAACGTCTCCAATGTCTGCCGCACGATTGGCTCAACTATCGCCTCGATGTCCGGCGTGGGGACAGGGGTGGCGGTGGGTATCGTCTCCAGTGTCTTCAGTACGACTCTTTCAGCTATAGCCTCGATGTCCGGCGTGGGAACAGATGTCTGAGCAGGCGTTGTTGCTGGGGATGACACTCCGTCCCCATTGGTACAGGCTACAGATACGATAGCCCCTACTAGTAACAGGAGGATGAAAAATCCCTTCCGGTGAAAACGGCACGTCTGCTCGCTCCTTGGACGCGTATTTGAGATTGTTCTCCTCCGTATGATCATCCTATAATTATCCTCCATAACTCCCGTTACGTCATCGGTCAGGTTATGGATTTTACTTTAGTTGTAAGCCGAGATTTCCCGTTTCAAACTGCTATCGTCCCAAGAACGCCCCGTCCTCGCCGTTGACGACTCTACCTCCCCAATGGAACGCAGTCGATCACCCTATCGCACCCACCGGGCTGCCTGTTGGTGTGTGCGGCCAGTTGGTCATCAATCGCTTGGAAAGTCCGCTCTAGCGTGCTTGTCCTACACAAGCGGTTGGGATAAACTTAGCACACACGGTGGCGATTTCCGTTACCGGCAGGCACAACGGGTGAATAATGGAATCACTATTTGACAAGTTGGCCTCGGCTGAGCGGCGTTTTCAAGAAATCGGAGAGCTCATGGCTCAGCCCGAAATAGCGACCGATTTCGAACATGTCCACAAGCTGGCGAAAGAAAGGGCCTCCCTAGAGGATATGGTGGCCATGTACCGAAACTATCGGAGGCTCAGCGGGGAAAGGGATGGCGCACTGGCCATTCTCGAGGACGGCTCTGACCCGGAGATCAGCTCCCTTGCCCGGGACGAGCTGCAGAAATTGGACGCGGACTTGGCAAAGCTAAGCGGAGACCTCAAACGGGCCATTTTGCCAAAGGACCCCAATGATGAGAAAAACGTTATCGTGGAGATACGCGAAGGTGTCGGGGGCCAGGAAGCCTCCCTGTTCGCCGCCGATCTGTATCGGATGTACACCCGTTACGCTGCTCTCCGTAATTGGGATGTCGAGATCTTGAACTCCAACGCTTCGGACCTGGGCGGGTTCAAGGAAATCGTATTCGGGGTGCGGGGCAAGGAGGCTTTCAGCCGCCTAAAGTACGAGCGGGGTGCTCATCGCGTGCAGCGGGTACCCGCGACCGAGGCCGCGGGCAGGATCCACACATCCACCTCCACGGTCGTAGTGATGCCCGAAGCCGACGAGGTAGACGTGAGAATAAACCCGGATGACCTGCGCATCGATATTCACCATGCCGGTGGGCACGGAGGCCAGAACGTAAACAAGGTTTCTACGGCTGTGCGAATTGTCCACATCCCCACCGGCACTATGGCAATATGCCAGGACGAACGTTCCCAGTTCAAGAACAAACAAAAAGCGATGGCCATCCTTCGGGCGCGTCTGTACGAGGCCGAGCAACGGAAGCAAGACAGCGAGATAACCCAGGCGCGGCGCGCTCAGGTCGGTAAGGGTGAGCGCTCCGAGAAGATTCGCACCTACAACTTCCCCCAGGATAGGATCACCGACCACCGGATAGGCGTCACATTCCACGGAGTCCCCAGGGTGCTTGATGGTGAAATGGATGAGATCATCGACGCCTTGTCCACCCGTGAGCAGGCAGCTCTCTTGGAAGAACCCCTCGCCTGACAACCTGCCCGGCAACGGCCCACCGCCTCGAGTGGCCGTCGTCCTACCGGGACTTCAGTTCACCTTGCCGGCTCGAGTAGAATCATGCCCCCACTGGGAACGGTCATACTCCAGACCAGCAGCTCTCTGGCGAAAGAGGGAATAGCGGATGCCCGCCTCGAGGCGGAGCTGCTGTTGGGTCACGTCCTCCAGATGCCCAGACACCAATTGCTTGCGTCCTCGGAGCGAACTCTAACTGGCTATCAGGAAGAAGTCTTGGGACAGTTAGTAGGGAGGCGGATGGATGGGGAGCCCCTGGCCTATTTGATCGGGCGCAAGGAGTTTTATGGGCTGGAATTCGCGGTGAGCCCGGGAGTGTTCATTCCACGGCCTGAAACGGAGCTTCTGGTTAAGCAGGCTTTGCGCTACGCAGGTAAACGAGTAGCGGACGAAGGTGAGTTCGTGATAGTCGAGCCAGGCACGGGCAGCGGAGCGATCTCGATAGCGTTGGCTAAAGAACTGTCCACGGCACGGCTTTATGCCACCGACACATGTCGCGAACCGTTGAGGACGGCAAATCTTAACATTATGAGGCATGGTGTTTCAGGTAGGGTGACACTAATTCAGGGCAGCCTGCTGGAGCCCGTACAGGCGCAGGCCGACCTCATTGTCGCGAATCTCCCCTACGTCACGAGCGGTGACATACCAGGGCTTCAGAGGGAGATCCAATGGGAGCCGCGGGAAGCCCTCGACGGCGGCCCCGACGGTCTGGACGTCATCAGGTCATTGCTATGCCAGGCTCCCGACAAGCTAAAGGAGAATGGGACCATAATCCTCGAGATAGACCCTCATCAGGCGGGGCCTCTGGAAAAAATGGCGCGGGAATTATTTCCTAGGGCAGCCACTACTATACTGCGGGACTTCTCCGATCTAGACCGAGTTTTCATCGCGGACTTGAGTTGAAACCCCCGGGTCACGCGGTAATTTCCCTCACTATCGGCGGGGTACTTTGGGCAGTGACCAAGTCCCCCTACGCTATGGTATCCGCCTTTTTCACCGGTGTACTGATCGACTTAGACCACTTGGTAGAATATTACTGGTGGTTCGTAAAGGGAGACAACACCAGGATCTGGTACTTCCTTCACAGCTACGAGCTCCTCGTGCCCGCCTTTCTCGCGGGCTACCTTTCTGGATGGGACCCCGTGGTGACGGGCGCCAGCTTCGCCTTCCTGGGTCACTTGTTGACCGACCAGATCGTCAATCCAGTGGTCCCCTGGGGTTACTTCTTTACCTACAGGGCGGCGAAACGATTCCGGCGACGCGATATCGTGAAAGTGAAATGGGGAAAGCTGGAGGAAGATTTCCTTCGCCTGCCGTTGTCAAAGAAAATCCTGGCCTTGCTGAATCCGAGAATCAAAAGGTGAGATGAGGTCAACGGTTCCGGGGCCACGCGAAAACAAGGACCAGGCATCTCCTAGGGAACCGACGTCAGGCGGCGACCTGCCGAAACTTCAGCGCCTGAACTCTATCTTTCGGAACGCCTCCGCGTACTGATATCCCGGTGATTCGCCGGCCTCTTTGGCTCTCCTTCGCACAGCTTCCGCGATCTCCGCAGTAGATCTTCCAGAGAGCTGGCTGTGGTGGCATGAGAGTGCCTTGATCTTCGGGTCGATGGCGTCGGTTATGTCTTCGAACACGTCCGGCACATCGGGAGCCCAGAACAGGATCATGCCGGTTTTGTGGGGCTCCAACCCTTCTTCTGTGAAGAGGTCAAGGAAGTGGAGGTAGTCTCTCGCATAGGGAAAGGCGGCATCCGCTGTGACTTGGCCGGTGATGCGATGGTCTCTGTGCCAGTGCGAGCTACGGCGGTACGGGTCCGGGCATAGAATTACGTCGGGCTTGAAGCGTCGTATAACCCTCACAATTTCCTTACGGAACTCCTTGGTGTCCTCCAGCTCGCCATCGGGGTGCCGCAGCAGCACCACTTCCTTTACACCTAGAGTGGACGCCGCCTGAAGCTGTTCCTTCTCTCTTATGGAAGCCAGACGTTCCGAAGTCATTTGGGGATCATCCGAACCTTTTCCCCCATCGGTACAGAGGACGTAGTAGACCTGGGCACCCTGACTCACCCACTTGGCCACTGTGCCGCCACACGATCCTTCAGCATCGTCGGGATGGGGTATGACTACCAGAGCCCTCGTAGGCGTCTCTGCCACCGACTTTCCTCCATACCTGGGCGCAGGCTCCAAGCCTTGTGCGCGGTATGATACTCTGCTACAATCGAGCCCTAGTGTCAACCCCCTCGACCAAGCTCCCCTGGGTCCGCCGGCCGCTTCATCTAGCCATCCGCCATGGAGCCATACTTTGGCAATAAGGAACTTCACCTGGGACGACCTTCCCGCTTTAGTTGAGTTGATCAACCTGGTGAGCGAGGCGGAGGGTGGCGAACGAATCGTTAGCCTATTGTCTCTAAGGGAGGAGCTGGGCCAACCCGAGCTTTCTCCGGAGGAAAACTGCTTTCTCCTCTCGGACGACCACGGGCTCCAAGCCTATTGCCTCGTCGTTCCTGAGTTGCGCATCGGACGAACAGTCCTGGAGCTGGTAATTCACCCGGACCATAGAGAGAAGGGCATCGAGGACATTATACTCACCACTTCGCTGGCTCGGGCGAAGGAGTTGGGTGCCGGAGTAATCCATATATGCCTCCCCCCATCACGGTTCTGGGAGCGTCTCATGGAGAGTGAGGGTTTCTCACTGGTACGACGCTACTGGCTCATGGACTGGAGGGACGAGAGCGTCCCGACCGTGGATCTGCAGCCGGGATTAGCTATCGAGAGTTTTCGGCCGGGCGATGAAGAACGGCTGACTCGCATCCAGAACGCCACCTTTGAAGGCAACTGGGGGTTCAGCCCCAATACGGTCGAACAGATAGCGCATAGAGCGGCCATGCCCAGCGATCGCCCTCCGGTGATCCTGTTCATGACATCTGACGGGGACACTGCCGGCTACTGCTGGACGCTAATGTACGGCTCTCCGGAGAAGCCCGTCGGTATCATCGGCATGGTCGGTATACACGCGGCCTATCGGGGCCGTGGGTTGAGTAAGCCCATTCTGCTGGCGGGGATGCACAGTCTTCGGGCGAGGGGCGCCGCTCGCATAAGACTTAACGTGGACAAAGAGAACGTCGCCGCGACAAAACTCTATTTCTCAGCCGGGTACCGGACGGTCCAGGAGCTTCACTGGTTCGAGTCTTCCGTATCTCTGGATTGAAGCTTCTCCGCCTCGACTTCGTCCAGGGAAATTGGACGAACCTCCGCTAGCGGATTGGGGTAAGTGGTTATCTGTTTCGGAGTCACGATCCCAACCGACACTATCATCTTCATGGCGTCGTCGACGGCAATGTCTGTAGGAGTTACCCGATCTTCAGGCAGGACTATCAGGAAACCCGACGTGGGGAAGGGTGAAGTGGGCACGTACACTGTCAACAGGCTCTTGCCGTCCTGGTCCTTAAGCGTAGACGTGACCAGTCCGAGGGACTTAAGTTCGTAGCCTGGAAAGTCCACCAGCACCACGGCACTGAACTTGCCGTTGGCATTGACCGACGAAAACACCTGGGTCGCCTGGTGGGCCGTACGGTAGACGGAATTCACCACGGGGATCATGTGCACAAGACCCATTGCGAGGGCTATCGTGCGCCTCCCGAGCCAGTGGGTAGTCACCAGACCGACCAGGTATACGATTATCAATAGGGCGATTATCCCCATTCCCGGCGTATACTTGGGGACGAACAGCTCGAGCAGGTCCTTTAGCAGGGGGTCAAAGGCATTGAAGACAAATCTCAGGAGTACGAAGGTGATGACGACAGGGACAATAACCAACATACCGGCCACGAGTGTGGTCCGGATATGCAGGCCACAGCCGCTTACTATCTTATTTATGAAGCCCATAGCCTATGAACAAGGAGGCCCTTAGCTATACACTTTGGAGGGACGTGTACAGCCGATGTGTCTCCGTCGCCACCGCGTTCCAGCCCATGCCCTCCGCGCGCTTACGGCCGGCCTGACTCATGCTCACCTGCAATCCCTTGCTAGAGAGGATCGCCTCAATGGAATCGGCAAAGGGCTCAGGGCAACGCCAGGGCAACAGGTAGCCGGAACGGCCATGCTGTATTATGCCTGGCAGGCCACCTACCCTTGATGCCACCACAGGTGTGCCGCAGGCGAGAGCCTCCAAGGCTGCCAGGCCAAAGCTCTCGTAATAGGATGGCACGACGCAGACATCGGCTGCGTTGTAATAAAGGGGGAGGAGTCTCTGGTCCACTACGCCCACGAAATCCACTATGCTATCGATTCCCAGACTTTTAGCAAGCGCCTCCAGCCGTTTGATCTCCCCGTCCTGGGCAGGGTCTCCTCCGACCACCATCACTCTTAATTTCTGGGTCCCTTCCATCAGCGCAGCACTCTGAACAAGCAGCTCCAGCCCCTTGATGGGCTCTATTCTGCCCACGTAGAGCACCACTTTTTCGCCGTTCAGACCCAGTCTCCTTCTCGCCTCTCCCATATCAAGGGGCTTGAACAGCGACAGATCAACACCGCAGTGTAGGATACTAATCCTGTCGTCAGGGGCGTCGTAAAGCCGCACCATCGCCTCTTTCTCATGAGTGCTGGACGCGATTATCAAATCGGCCGAGCCCATTAGGTCTCTCTCCACATGGGATCTGAGAGGCGCCTCATTCTGTCTGGCCCTCGCTTGCATTTTTATCTTGGCCAGCGTATGGAAATTCACCACGTGGGGCACGTTCCACGTCTTGGCGACCCTGTCGCCGACCCATCCCGAGAGCCAGTAATGGGAATGGACTGCCTGGTACTTTGCGCCTTCATCAAGGGCATGTTTCTCGAGCTGTTCGCGGAAAAGCGGCAAGTGGGAGTACAGGGTGTCCAATGTCGCTTCGGGCGGGCCACCCGCCAAATGGACCAGCCGCACATTGTCCCCGACTTCTACGACATCGTCCTGTTGATTGGGGTGGCAGCGGGTAAACATATCCACCGCGACCCCTTTACCGCCCAGGTGCCTGGAAAGCCCCCTGACGTAGACATTCATTCCACCGGTCTTTCCTTTGCCCGGTGCCGCAAGAGGACACGTGTGATAGCTGATAATCGCTACCCTATTTACTTTCAATTTCTCGTCACCACAACTTGATAGAGAGATCTGTCTTTTGCACCGAGATCGTATTTGTAGGGCTCGGATCCCCTAAGAAAATCAAAATAAGCCATTCCCTCGTCGATGGCGTCCTTTATAGATAAGGCCTTAAGCAACAAACCCACGCTGTAGAATCCATACTCTGGGTCGTACCCGCTATTGTAGAGCAGGCGCGACTGCCCGTAGTCAAAGCACATAGCCGCTGCCACCCTCGCACCTCTCATTTCCAGGAACAATAGTTTGACGACACCCGCGTCGGCCATCTCCCTCGCTACGTTCCGGAAAAACCGCTCCCGCGGCTCCGTAAGAAAATGGTTTTTCACCTCCCGGCTATATCTCATCAAGCGAAAGAAGTCCTCTAGACTACTTTCAACCTCATAGGGGTCGGAGACTTTGTACCATTTAAATCCGTCCTCCACCGTAGACAGGCGGCGCAGCTTGCGGCGCAGTTCGTGCCTATCTTTCTTGGGCAGGGCTTGCAAGTAGGCGTCCCAATCGCCCGGCAAGGGTAGGCCCGGAACAACGTCATCCTCCCTAACTTCTACCCGGTATCCTTTCTCTCTCGCAAGGCCCGGCAGATAAGTCAGCGTAGGCGAGTTCTCAGGTAGAGACGACAAGTCGAGAGTATCCCACTCCTCTCCAGCCAGATGATCGAGGAGACACGGGTAAAAGCGAGACTCAGCGTCCCGAGAGACTAGAAAATCATTATAGTCGAACAGGTCCTGGCTGCCGATAAGAGAGATCGTGCCATTCCGGCGCATCAGTGGAGCTATTCCTTCGACGTCGCGATCCGTCTGGAAGCATAGCAGAAGCATCTCGGATCCATCGCCGAACTCGTCCCACCACACTTTTTGCCATTGTGGCGTGACAAATACTGTGGCTGCCGCGGACATCGCCAGCAGAGGTTGCCACCGTCCCTCAGCGCTCTGGTAGGAGTCAATCCTCGTCAGGTAGCTCACCGTCCACTCTTATGGAGTAACGCCAAGAACTCACCTTTACTGATCCCGCGCTTTTCGAAGGACCCTCGGGTAGCTGATGTTACGACACGAGCGCCCGGCTTCTTAACCCCACGCATGGAGATACACAGGTGTTCTGCCTCGATCACGACCGCCGCCCCGTCCGGCCTCAGCACGTCATGCATGGCGTCTGCCAGCTGGCTTCCCAAGCGCTCCTGGAGCTGTGGCCTCCTCGCCAACACCTCCAGGGCCCTGGCCATCTTGCTTGCCCCTGCGATCCTACCGTTCGGAATATAACCCGTGTGGACATGCCCATAGAACGGCAGCAGGTGGTGCTCACACAGAGCAAAGAACGGCATGTCCCGCACGATAACTACTTCCTCCGAATCGGAGTGGCTCTCCTCTTCAAAAACAGTGTCCAGAGCCGACCTCGGATCCACGCCAATACCGGAGAACAGCTCAGCGTACATGCGCGCAACCCTAAGTGGGGTCTCCCTCAGACCCTCCCTAGAGGGATCATCTCCGATGGAATTGAGGATGTCGCGAACGGCCGCCTCGATCCTCTGCTCTTCAACCATCCCACCTTCTCTCCGAAGCTGTGGGGACCATGAGGGCCGCTTCCACCTGCTCTATATCGGGGCTCACCTCGATAATTTCCGACTGCGTTACGCGGCCAGCCAACTCCGGATCCTTCAGGCCCATTCCGGTTATTATACACACAACCCGCCGGTTGGCTAGGCTAAGTCCCTGGTTGGACAACTTGGTCAAACCCGCGAAGGCGGCGGCTGAAGCCGGCTCACAAAAGATCCCCTCTTCAGACGCGAGCCGTCGATACGCAGTTAGGATTTCCTCGTCGCTGACCTTATCTATGACTCCTCCAGACGCGTCCCTTGCCGCCAGGGCCTTCTCCCAGCTGGCCGGGTTGCCTATTCGAATAGCCGAGGCGATGGTCATTGGGTTGCTCACCGGCGAGCCGTTGACTATCGGTGATGACCCCTCAGCCTGAAATCCCATCATCCTGGGGGTCCCGCTCGACACTTCATGGCTCAGATATTCCGTGAAACCTTTCCAATAAGCAGTGATGTTGCCCGCGTTCCCAACCGGGATGAAAACGTAGTCAGGCGCGTCTCCCAGTATATCCACTATCTCGAAGGCCGCGGTCTTTTGTCCCTCCAGGCGATAGGGATTCACTGAGTTTACGAGAGTTATGGAATGCCTCTCAGTGATCGTGCGCACCACTGAGAGGGCCTGGTCGAAGGAACCGTTGACGGCCAGGATCTTGGCGCCATAAGCCATGGCCTGCGCTAGTTTCCCTGAGGCTACGTCAGCCTTGGGCACCAGCACCACGGTAAAAAGACCGCATCGGCCACCATAGGCCGATGCGGAAGCGCTGGTATTGCCGGTAGAGGCACATATTATTGTCTTGCTGCCGGCCTCCAGGGCTTTGGCCACTGCCACCACCATGCCCCGATCCTTGAATGATCCGGTCGGGTTACATCCCTCCAGTTTGAAGTAAAGCTCTTCGCAGCCCAACTCCTTCCCTAACCTGCTGGACTTGACCAGCGGCGTATCTCCCTCCCCTAGACTAATCATAGGGGTAGCGTCGTTCACGGGAAGGAATTTCTCGTACTTTCTTAAGACACCTTCGCCCATCGTTACCCTCGGCGGGAGACCATCGGCCGGAAGGCCCGCACTCTCATTCAGTCAGTTAGCCAGGCCATCTTCCACTCGAATCATGTTGTTGATCTCGCGAACTACGTCAAGTCGGGCCATCCGAGTGATAGCTTCTTGCATCTCCGACTCTTGGGCAGGGTGAGTGGTTACCACCAGTTCCGCAGTTTGGTTAAGCAGATCGGTATCCTTTTGGATTACTGACGCGATACTGATACGCAAGTCTCCGAGGAGTTTTGCGATCTGTGCTAGCACACCCGCCCGGTCTGCCGCTGTTAGGCGGAGGTAGTACTTGCTTCTCAACTCAGACATTGGAACTGTGGCGAGCGACTCGTCAAGCTTCATGGGCGGCACCGGCTGGCTTCCCGAGCCAAGCCTTCTTAATATCTCCATTACATCTCCCAGCACCGCGCTGGTAGTCGGCTCGCGACCGGCGCCCATGCCGTGGAATAGCACCCTTCCCATCAAGTCGCCCTCTACCTCGATCGCGTTATAAACTCCATCTACCTTAGCCAGCATGTGCTCCAGAGGCACGAGGGCGGGATGAACCCTTAGCTGCAGCCCCTGCCTAGCGCTACCAGAGTTTCCTTCAAGGGTAGCTATCGCGAGCAGCTTGACGGCATACCCTAGTTCACGAGCATGGCGGAAGTCTTGAGCCGCGAGGCGGGATATTCCCTCCCGGTAGACATCGTCGGCGTGGACCTTCGTATGGAAGGCCAGCGCCGCCAGCACGGCCAGCTTGTACGCCGCGTCTACCCCTTCGATATCGTTGGTCGGGTCAGCCTCGGCGTAGCCCTGCTGCCGGGCCTCTTCCAATGCCTCACGAAAATCGATTTGGTCTTCGGCCATGCGAGTCAGTATGTAATTGGTAGTGCCGTTTATTATAGCGTGAATAGACTTGATGTCGTTTGCCAGGAGGTCTCTCATTAACGGGCCTACGATGGATATCCCGCCGCCAACGCTGGCCTCGAAAAGGAGGTTCACTTCATTCTTTGCCGCGAGGGCGATCAGGCCTGGCCCTTGCTTGGCCATAACCTCTTTATTCGCGGTCACCACGTGCTTCCCGGTAGAAAGAGCTTCCTTGATAAACTCGCTAGCCGGGTTCTCTCCGCCTAACAGCTCTATCACGACGTGGACATCGGGGTTGGACAATATGTCATGTGGGTCGGTCGTGAGTAAGCCGGCGGGAACCGATACGTTCCGGCGTTTCGCCTTGTCTTTAACCAGAATCCCTGTTAGTCGGAGTGAGCGACCGGCTCTTCTGATGAAGGGATGAGCCTGATCCAGCAGCACCTTCGCGACGCCTCCGCCGACGACACCCAGCCCCATGAGACCTATGCCGATCTCGCCTGAACGGCCCACTACCCCCTTACCGCCTCGGTGGAGTAAGCGTGACGCCGCGAGGGAGGGCCTGTCTCACCTGGTCGTTTACCCACGCATATATATCGCTGTTGAATTTTTGCTCGAGCCAGCCTTCATCGGATCCGATCCCTTTCTGCTCCAGAAGCCAACTATCCAAGGCTTTGTTCTTAAGCCTCTCCAGCATTTTCTCTGAAATCTCTTGGAGCTCGGGGCCAGCAGACACCTTGAGAATATAGGTGCCCTGGATAGTAGTGAGGGGCTCGCTCAATTCATTGTGCCCAATGGGTCCTCGTTCCTCGTCGCCGAACATTGCGGGGTCCAGAAATGGAAACGCTCCTTTAGGAATCCAGCCGACGTATCCCCTATCGTCTGCGTAGAGCCGGTCTACGGAGAACTCCGCCACGACGTCCCTGAACCTCTCCGTCTTTAACCGCTCTCGCACGTCTTCGGGGGAAGGCTGACTGGGTCCGCCGAGGGGGTCCCCTCCGGTTAGTGATGGAAGCTGTATCCAGTGGACCTCCACCTGCTCGGCAACTGTGGGGAGTTGCTCACCAAGTTTCTCCCGCATTCTGCTTCTATAGACACGCTCTTCCACGAGCTCGCGGTAGTCCCCGTCCGAGATGTGCCGTTGTTCTAGGAAGGACCGATATCGCACCTGGAATTCCCTCTCGACCTGTCCCTCTATGACGTCTTGGCCTTCGGGTATTCTTGGGTAAAATCTCAAAATCAGAGCTAACTCAACTTCGTCATCTGTCACCCGAATGTTGTACCCAGGTGCGGCTCTCCGGATTATTTCAGCGTCCGCCATGCTGGCCAGCACGTTGAAAGGCTCACTGCCTAAATCGAGGGATTGGCCCTGCTCAGCGAAATCGGCCTGGAGGACGCGCATTCGCTTCACCAGGTCTCCCTGAGTATACGTTTTATCGCCTACCCTGGCAGCCAGCACTTTCGTAGGGGCGACATAGATATCGTAATAGCCGTACGCCACAACTCCAGCAATCGCCAGGACGATGACCGATCCAGTCAGAATAGCGATAAGGCGTCTGCGCCTGTGCTCCGGGCTACGTTTGGCCTCCATCCGCCTGTCGGCCCGTTGAGGCTTCCGGGGGCGCATCCTACGATCGGAGGGTCTGTAAGCCTGTTCTTTGTCGTGTTCAGATGCCATGTGGATATCTGCCGAAATTTAAGATGCTCCCACCGTAAAGTGGGAATCGTTTTGGAGGGCAACTCAGAGGCTCTTTGGGTGTTCCCGGGCACAGAGGCTTCACCTACATCATCGAGCGGCTATGGGCCGGAGTCACCGGCAGGAGAGCAAGATGTCGGGCTCTCTTGATCGCTGTAGCAAGCTTCCGCTGATGGCCCGAGCAGACGCCAGTTTTTCGCCGGGGGTCCATTTTGAATCTATCGGAGACGTAGCGCCTCAGCCTCGATACGTCCTTATAATCGATCACTTTCACCTTTTCTACACAAAACGCGCACACTCGCCGCCTCGGGAAAAATCGCCCTCGTCCCCGAGGCCTAGCGGATCCTGGCCCCCTACGCTGAAATCGTGAGGTCATAACGAGAACATCGCCTCCATGCCGTTTGGTTCCTAGAAGGGTAGGTCATCTATGTCCGTGGTCGATTCTGGGGCTTGCTCTTCCATTGCTCCCTCTGCACCTGATGGGAAGTCATCCGTTCGGCCACCGGGCGTATCTATGAATCGCACATCAGAAGCGAATATCTCAAGCGACACTCGGGTCTGACCGTCGCGCCCCTCGAAGGTACGGCTTTTGAGTCTTCCCTCGACGTAGACCTTCCGGCCCTTACCTAAATATTGATTACAGGTTTCCGCGAGGCGCCCCCATGCGGAGATCCTGAACCACTCGGTCTCCTCTCGCCGCTCACCTTCAGCGGTCGTGTACTTGTAGTTGGTGGCGACGCTAAAGTTCGTAACCGCCTGGCCGTTGGGCGTATACCGCATTTCGGGGTCTCCGCCCAAATTCCCGATCACTACCATCTTATTCATCGTCATAATACGACACCCACTACTCTCTGGGTACGACACCCACTACTCTCTGGATTCTTACTCCTCGGGTGGGACACCCTCCGGAGGTTACGGCTTCTTCTCTTGATCCTCGGCGCCGTCTTCAGGGTTCTCCAGTTCCGCCACAGCCGGCTCTTCAACTTCCGCTTCGGCTTCGGGTTCCTCTACCTCTGCCACCGCCGGCTCTTCGACTTCCGCCTCGGCTTCGGGCTCCTCTACCTCTGCCACCGCCGGGTCTTCGACTTCCGCCTCGGCTTCGGGCTCCTCTACCTCTGCCACCACCGGCTCTTCGACTTCCGCTTTGGGCTCGGCTTCCTCTACCTCTGCCGCCGCCGGCTCTTCTGTGGGCGCGACCGCCACTGGAGCTTCGACATCCTCTAGGTCATCGGACGCTGCCACGGGAGCAGCTTCTTGGGGCGGTGGCTTCGGTGGTGGGGGAGCTTCCGACCTGACCAGTAGGTACCTTAGGATGCTCTCTGTCATCCTGAGGTGGGTATCCAATTCTTGGGGTAGGCGCTTGTCCGTACTGAAACGAGTTAGCAGGTAGTTGCCCTCCAGGAACGTCTGGCCGGCCTTTCTGATGGGATACGCCAGCCTTCTCATGCCCCACTGTTCTTCGTGGGTGATCGCTGCAGAAGCGGTTGCCACCAACTCCTTCACCCGGTCCCATGCTCCGGTGGTCTCTTCCGGGGACAGCGTGGGGCTCAAAACTAGCACAAGTTCATAATGGCGCAAATCTCCTCCTACTATCTCGTAACGATAAAGATTATACCACCACGGAAGGCGACGCTCAACTTAGAAATCTAACCCCGGAACAGGGAATTTCGAGGTCAGCTCCTCGACTTCATTCCTTACGTCGAGCTCTACTCGTTCGTCGCCGATGTTGGACACGACCCGCACAATCATGCCTGCCACATGCCTCAGATCAGACTCCCCGAAGCCCCTGCTGGTCACAGCGGGAGTGCCGAGACGGAGCCCGCTGGTCACCCTGGGCGGTCTCTCGTCGTAGGGGATGGCGTTCTTGTTTGCGACTATGTTAACCCTCTCCAGGGCTTCTTCAGCGTCCTTGCCGGTGATTCCCAGGGGCGTCAGATCCACCAGTAGGAGGTGGTTGTCTGTTCCGCCAGATACGATTCGCAGCCCCCCTTCCACCAGTTCGGCAGCCAGGGCACGAGCGTTGCTAACGATCTGGCTCTGGTAGGTGACAAATTCGGGTCTCATCGCCTCACCAAAGCAGACAGCCTTGGCGGCAATAACGTGCATAAAGGGGCCTCCCTGGGTGAATGGGAAAACCGCCCTGTCTATGCTCCGTCTGAGCTCTTCGGTGCACAGGATAAGCCCGCCACGTGGACCTCTTAGTGTCTTCTGAGTCGTGGAAGTTATCACCTGAGCATGAGGTAAGGGCGAGGGATGAATACCCGCGGCGATAAGGCCGGCAATGTGAGCCATGTCCACCATCACGGTGGCGCCTGCCATGTCGGCGATCTGCCGGAATCGCCCGAAGTCTATCGTGCGTGGGTATGCGGTATACCCCGCAACTATGACTTTGGGGCTTGTGCTCCATGGCGAGCCGTTCCACTTCATCATAATCGATGGTCTCCGTATCACGCCTCACACCATACGCCACGAAGTTGTATAGCTTGCCGGAGAAGTTCACCGGGCTGCCGTGGGTAAGATGCCCTCCCTGGTCCAGCCGCATGCCCATGACAGTATCGCCTGGCTCCAGCAGACCAAAATAGGCGGCCATGTTGGCCTGGGCGCCGCTATGGGGCTGCACGTTGGCATGCTCGGCATGGAAGAGCGCCTTCGCCCGGTCTATAGCCAGCTGCTCCGCTACATCCACGAACTGGCAGCCACCGTAGTACCGTTTACCCGGATAGCCCTCAGCGTACTTGTTGTTGAGCACCGTAGCCTGGGCTTCCATCACCCCGCGGCTTGCGTAGTTCTCGGAAGCTATGAGCACTATGCTCTTGCGCTGGCGTTCATTCTCTTGCTGAATGGCATAGGCTATCTCTGGGTCCCACTCTGCCAGAGCCGTCATGCTCCTCCCTTCTTACGCACAGCACCTTTTTGGCTTACCTCGTTGGAGGCTATCTGCTCAAATAGATCCCGTGGGTCAGTTCTTCTGCGACGCCACAACCGGCTCACACTTCGAGTTTCGTGGCGTAGTTTAACCCCAGTACATGTGAGTGTCAACGACTCCGAGGTTGCCCTTCGTCCAAATCCACAAAGAGTTACGCTGCCCTGAACCAGGACTATCCCCAGGCACGAATGATGTTGACAAGGGCAGAGAGTCGGGTGATCATGGAGTCACTCATAGTCGCTCCCGTGTGTTCGTCCAAGTAAGATGCTAAGGATCACCGGCATACCAAGATCAAATCCAATCCGCGTAGCGGTCCTCCTGTTCTTTGTGTCCAGCCTGGCCCTCGGCATCGTTGGGCCGGCCCTCGCGGACCACGGGGAGCACTATGCCATCGTGGCCAAGGTGGATGGGATGATTAACCCAGTGACTCAGCGGTTTATATCCCGGGCAATCGCAAAAGGGGAAAAAGACGGGGCGGAGGTCGTCGTCATAAAGCTGGATACCCCTGGCGGTCTTTTGAGTTCCACCCAGAAGATTGTAAAGGACCTCTTGAGCGACCGGGTCCCAACCGTCGTCTACGTACACCCTTCGGGGGCACACGCCGCCTCTGCAGGCACCTTCATAACGGCGGCAGCGAACTTCGCCGTTATGGCACCCGGCACCAGGATAGGCGCGGCAGCTCCGGTGGCTGGCGGTGGAGAAGACATCTCTGAGACCTTGAAAAGCAAGATTGTTGAGGACGTCACTGCGCTTATGCGGCTCATCGCTGAGGAACGCAACCGGAACTCTGAGGCGCTTGTAGACACAGTGACGGAGCCCGAACCCCAATCCTACACCGACCAGGAGGCGGTGGAGTTGAACGTGGTGGACTTCGTCGCGCTGGACGTGAGGGACCTGCTGGAGCGCATAGATGGCATGACCGTGGACACGGCCTCGGGGTCCAGGACGCTGAACACCCAAGGCCTGGCGCTACGCGAAATAAAGATGAGCATCATCGAGAAGTTCCTCTTCTTCCTGGCCGACCCAAACGTCGCCTTTCTCTTACTCTCCATCGGAGGGCTGGGATTGGTTATCGAGATGTTCAACCCAGGACTCATAGTCCCCGCCGTCGCGGGCATTATCTTGCTTCTCCTCGCTTTCCTCAGCCTAGGCAACCTGCCCGTGAACTGGGCGGCGGTAGGGTTCATTCTCCTGGCGGCGGTGCTGCTCATCGCGGAGATCTTTGTCTCCGGCTTCGGTGTGCTCGGTATAGCGGCTATAGTTAGTTTCATTTTTGGTGGTCTGCTCCTCTTCGACAGCTTCGGCACCCCCTCTCCCACTACACCCTCGGTACGGGTCAACCTCTGGCTGCTGGGTTCGCTGTCAGCCGCGCTGACACTTTTCGGAGTATATTTCATTGACACGGTGGCCCAGGCTCGAAAAGACGCGCGGAAGAGGCCTGCGCCGGCCGACTCGCCTCTGGTCGGGGCCATTGGCATAGTGACCTCGGACCTGGCGCCACAGGGCACAGTGCAGCTAGAGCAAGAAGTGTGGACAGCAGTTACGGAAGATGATACCGTTATCAAAATCTGGCGAGAGGGTCAGGGTCCTGAAAGCGGAAGGGCCTATCCTAACCGTTGCTCCTGTAGAAGGGGCAATGGCGGCTGACGAGAGTTGAGGAGGGATCATGGCAATAGGGATCGTCGTGGTGAAGCAGTACGAGAGGATGGTCGTGCTCAAGTGGGGTGCGCTGAACCGAGTCTCTGAAGCTGGGTTCAGGGTTGTGATTCCGATAGTGGAGTCGGGCCGAATCATTGACCTGAGGGAGCGGGTCCGGCGCGTGCCTACTCAGAAGTACATCACCAGCGACAACGTGGTGGTGGACATGGATTTCGTGATTTATTTCAGGATCATTAGCGAAGAGGCCGAAAAGGCGGTACTCAACGTAGAAAACGTGGAGGCGGCCGTCATAAACCTCGCAGTGGCCAATCTCAGGGCTGTTATCGGCTCCACAACCCTGGCGGAGGCACTGGCCGAGCGGGAGAGGATCACCAACACCCTCCAGGTCCAGCTGGATAAGGAGACGGGGCGTTGGGGAGTGAAGACGACCCAGATCGCGATAAACGAGATAGATCCCCCGCCTGGAGTAAAGTCCGCCATGGAGCGGGAGAAGTCCGCGGCAGCCATAAAGACCGCCGATATCACCGAGTCTGAAGGGCAGCGCCAGGCGGCGATAAACCGGGCCGAGGGCGAGAAACAAGCGGCGATCCTTACAGCGGAGGGCGGCAGACAGGCTGAGATATTGCAGGCCGAGGGCGATCAGCAGGCGGCGGTCCTCAGGGCCGAGGGGTTCAGCACAGCGTTGGACAGGATCTACCAGGTAGCGAACACGGTGGATGTCAAGACCATGAGCCTTCAGTACTTCGAAACGTTAAAATCCCTCGGAAGCAGTCCCGCTACCAAGTTCATCTTCCCGATGGAGTTCACCTCCATGCTCCAGCCTTTCCTGAACCTAGGAGGGGGAAGCCAGCCGGGCGACAATCGGGGCTAGCTGGAAGCAGAACACAACTCCCGAGAGCAGATATCCTAGAGCCAGTTCAGGCTGCCCACGTGAAGTCTAGGACTGGCTCTACGTTTGCGGCACGTCATCCGTCCGCGATGAGAGATTATCCAGGAGGCGTGTTTGGAAATAGTCAGGAAGAACTACCCCGAGCTTCCGCCTACACGAGCACCCCGCTACCAGTCGGTGCGGGCAGGGAACCTCCTCTTCCTTTCGGGGGCAACCGCCAGGGACACCGACGCGGCGTTTAGCGATATCGGGACTCAGACCGAGGTTATCTATCAGAGAATCAGGCATATCCTGGAGGCCGAGGGAGGCTCTCTTCAGAACGTGGTCAAGCTGACTCAGTTCGTTACTGAAATCGACGAGCAGGCCAGTAATGCCGTCTATCGCATGCGAGAGAAGTACTTCGGAGAGAACATACCCGCCAGTACACGTGTGAAGGTGGCAGGCCTCGTGGACCCCAACTTGAAGATCGAGATCGAAGCGATAGCCGTGCTGTCTTCCTGACCCCAGCTAGAGAGGTTCGGGTTCCATCAGGCCGTAGTCTCCGTCTCGCCGCTTATACAGGACATTGTGCTCGTCGGTCTCGCTGTTTAGGAAAAGAAAGAAGGAGTGACCCAAAAGCTCCATCTGGAAAGCCGCGTCCTCAACGGTCATCGGCTTGATCGGGAAACGCTTCACCCGTACTACCTTCCCGACGACTTCTACTACCTCTTCGTCACTCGCATCACCCTGAACCGGCGGTGCATCCACGGTCCTGATCGATACGTTTTTGCCGGTTTTTTTGGTCCGCTGGCTCTTATAGACCTTCCCTTTGTAGCGCTCCACCCGCCGGTCCATTACCGCTACCACCGAGTCGATTGCCGACATGGCGTTGGCGCCACGCTCCTCGACCCTCAACACCGTGCCCTCGATATCCAGAGTAACCTGGACCACAACTCTGTCGTCCTGAGACCTTGTGCTCTGTCGGGCGAGCTCTACAGTGGCCGAGGTGATTCCAGGAAGGTGCCGACTCAAGCGGTTGATTTTCCTGCTTATGTAGTCTTGGGTTTTCTCATTCAGTTCGAGGTTTTTCCCATGTATCTGTAGTTTCATACTCCCGGCAGCTCCCGTCGCGTGTTTCGCCACAAATCAATTGTAACTGGCTCCAAACACGGGAGCAAGACGCAGGCCACCTTGAAACTTGACACTAGACCAGAACCTCGGGCGGACGCGGCACCACGACGTAACCCTCCTCTTTCGTACCGAGGCAGTCCGTCCGCCGTTCCAGATGAAGCCTGGCTGTGTACGCCGCGATGAGGGCGTCGCATTCATCATGATCAAGCCGGTCCAGGTAGGGCTCAAGGCCACCGATCAGAGCGGCAAGTCTCTCCACCAGAAAAGCCAGCCCCCTTGGGGTGCTCTTCCGAGGTATCCGGCGACCGAAAAGGACCACTTTGCTGGCATATGGATACACCTCCAGCACATCGTATCCCCTCCCAACGAAATCCCGGCAAAGCTCCATACCACGGTATGTAAGGCCCTTGATGATGGAACGCTTGGTGGTAAAGAAACGGCCTATGCCCATTCGAGCCAGCTCACGCTCTGCAGCCCGTCCTTTATGTCTGGAAATGGGAGAGCATGGATGATCCTCCTCTAGACAGTCCAGCCCCAGCGGCAGTGACAGAGGCGCATCTATACCTACGAGGCCGCACTCGACACCATCGAGCGCAGCGAGGAGCTCGTCGCACCTCCAGAACTGCCCTAGCTGGGCGAGCCGCACCCTTTCGTCCAGCAGGGCGTATGCACTATATCGCTTGGGGGAGGCACTCAGGTCAATACCCATCACCAACATGGCGGAGCTCCCGGCCCACTCTCGGCCCCTTCAGACTCTGGTCAACTTGGTCTAGCTGACCCAAGCTTTTCCCAATCCCTATCGCGGCGGCCGTGGCAGCAAGAAAAGGGCCAATCATCGTCCAGAGTCCGAGGTTGTCCCTGTCCTTGGCTGGAACAGCAACAGCCGGCGGCACGCCGCAGAGCTGGCCGTTACTGTGGCAGGGAGGTTAGACCCTTCAGTGAAGGGAGGTCGCCATCTAGAATCGTTACGGCGGCAGAATAGGGGTCCACATCCCCGTTGTTCACGCTCTCCAGGATCGTGTTCAGGGCCGCGTCGTTAGCAATCAGCTTTTTCAGCCTCCGGCGGAACCCTGCCTCTATGATATCTAGAAACTCCTCTGTTCTCCGGAGTCCCCTCCGCCGCTCCAGTGATGAGGTACTCTCCAAGTGCTCACGGTGGCGCTGGATAACCTGGTAGAGCTCTCCCACACCCTCACTCTGATCGGCCCGAGTCTCCAGAACGGGAGGGACCCAAGCTTTCTTGCCCTTGGCAGACGACATCTTGAGGACTGAGGTTATGGCGGCAGCCATCTGGCCTGCTCCCTCCCTGTCGGCCTTGTTGACCACATAAATGTCGGCGATTTCCATAATTCCGGCCTTCAGGGTTTGGATGACGTCTCCCCCTTCAGGCACGAGGGTCACGATCACTGTATCAGCCACACCAACTATTCCCAGCTCGGTCTGGCCCACACCGACCGTCTCCACCAGTACGATATCCCTGCCCGAGGCATCTAGCAGCCGCACCGCCCCACGCACCATCCTAGACAGCCCCCCGGAGCCTTCCCGTGAGGCCATGCTACGTATGAAGACACCCGGATCGAGATAGTGTCGCTGCATCCTTATCCGGTCTCCAAGAAATGCTCCGCCGCTGTAAGGGCTGGTGGGGTCTACAGCGAGGATACCCACGGAGAGGCCGTCGCCTCGCATTAGCTCCGCGATGTGGTCTACTATCGTGCTTTTGCCGACCCCGGGGTGGACCGGTGACCCCGACGCAGTAGGCCTTCCCCGTATGAGGGTAAACCTCGGTCAATACCTGAGTGGCACGAGAGTCGCCGCGTTCAACAAGGGATATGAGGCGGGACAGCGCCCGCTGGTCCCCCTCAAGAAGCCGTCTAACCGTTGCGTCCATGGAGAAGCGTCCCCGCAGGCTTGAGATAGCTTAGGTAATCTACCATCCGACCGGAGCCACAGTCAATAAAATACACAACCTTAATAATTCGGCCGAAGTGAACATTAGCAGGGTGCTGAAAAACTCTTTCGGACATCCCCCTGACCCCCTTCCCGTCGATAGATTCAGGACATGCCTGACCAGGAAAGGGGAGAAGCTTATATCTGAGGAACACCCCTTCGGCTGGCTCAGGGCAGGCTCTGAGACTCCCGGCAAAGGGGTCGCCCCTCTGCACACCCCTTTCTTCCGCAGACTATTAGAGTGGTCGGCCCTTTGTCGACTATTGCTATCCCCCTTTGTCGACTATTGCTATCCCCCTTTGTTGACTACTGCATATTGCATGTGATATGCTCCGCCTATATATTCGGTGGTATGGGCCAAAAGGAGCGGTGGTAATATGCTAGAAGTCACCTCACCGGCGTTGGATAAGCTGAAGGAAGTCCTGGATGAACAGGGCGAAGACGGCGGGGCTCTACGGGTAATAGCTGTTCCGGGTCCCAATGGCGGCGTCCAATACATGATGCAAATGGAGAATGAGACCCAGAAGGACGATACAGTTCTGGACCTCGACGGAGTCCGCTTCCTGATGGACTCCGACAGCGCGCCGTTCCTGGAGGAGGCCACAGTGGACTACGTGGAAGAGCTTACCCGGACGGGCTTCGTCATCAACAACCCCATGTACGCGTCCGGCTGCGGCTGTGGCAACACTTCCTGTGGATGCGGCAGTGGAGGCTGCGGTAGCCACTAACGCCCCTGGGCGATAGACGCCCAGACTGCCTTAATTGAGGATATCAGAACATGCCCCGGTAATCCGGGGCATGTTTCTTTGCTGGGCAGCGGCCTCTGCCGGCCTTATCACCAAGGACTCAGCCCTTCCGCTCGTCTTTGAAATAGTCGCCCCACCACTCGGGGAAAGTCCGAAGCTTCATGTGCCTGAACAACTCCGGGTGGGTCTCAGCCGCCAGTCGCATCGCCTTCTCGATTGGTTCCCTTATGGAGAAGTGGGCCTGGGGCTGAGTGCGCAGCTTGAACACTTGATAGCATTCCCGCAAATTCATCTTCGATAGGATACGCCTCTTGTGGGCATGGCTGACCACGTACTGGGCGACGACCGGAGAGTACCCATGGAGCCGCCAGAAGGATTCCTTTGTCCTCTCCATGGCCTCGTCGAACTTGGCTTCCAGGCCGGCCTTCTTCAGCAAAGACGGCGTGAGATGGCCATTGGCGACGGTGAGGGGCTGTGGTATGTAGGTCTGCATCCTATGCCGCTTGAACTCCCGGTAGGCCCCATAGTCCATGACCAGCTCGTAGGTATAGTCCACAAGCTCCAGCTCTCTCACAGGTGGATCATGCGGGCCCATCTCATCCAGGCAGGCGGCGATCACTTCGGAGCGACCCTCCGTGTCCATGGCACTCACCCGTTGCCACAGCTGAGAGTAGGGCAAGCCCGAGAACCGGTATAGGAGCGCCGCCGCCAGCTTGAGCTCAGCCTCGGGGTCGTAGTGCACCAGACTGACCTCGATATGGGCGCGGTCTTCACCTACCAGGGGCGCTGACCGTGCTTTCTGCTGCTCCCGTGAATGCTCCAGGTACTTGCTTATCTCTGCGTATTTGATCAATGTGGGGGTAATCTCTCTGCCCTGAGCTTTCAGCTGATCTCCCAATTCCCGTTCCTCTAAAATCTCAGACGTGAGGAGCTTGCTGATGGCATGTTCCATGACGCGTGCATTCATGGTGACACCCACGTTGGTAAGTGTCGCAGCCGGCAGCAAAAAACGGCAGCTATCGATCGCCTCCCTCCTTAGGCGAAGACTATAGGCCGAGTCCTTTTCATCCTCCCGTTGGGGATCCACGTCCCGTAGGTGCTCGATCGTGCGCTCGCGCATCTGGCTGTAGGTCCCGAAGAGATAGTCGCAAGTTGTTATGTAAAGTGCCTTGAGGGAGGGCTCTGCATCCAACTCCGCAGGGATATGGTAGTAGCCTTCGGGCAGCACTTGAAAGCGCGAGGATTTTTCGGTGTAGGATGCGAGGCGGTTATCCTCCAGGGTGTCGCAAGCCAGACGGGAAATGTTCTCGACCGCCATGTGGATCATGGCGTGCTCCGCCACAGAGGCATGTCCGTACCCCAACACCCACCGCTCGTGGAAGCCTGCGGCCTTCTCCTGGCTGACCTGGCTGGCGATCTCGTCGAATGGCTCGGGCCTCCGGGAAGTCATGGCGAAGACAACAGCTAGCTGCTCTTCCGTGAGATCCTTGGGACTCAGAGGATATACCCGCCTGGGAAAGGAAGTAGTCTGCTTAACGGACATGTGGAGTAGCGTCCTCCCAGTATGCAGTAAGGCTGCTGGCTACATGAGACTGGAATAGGGCATGAAGACCTGCCCCTCCGCCGCCTATACGACGGCTACACGCCCTTCGTTAGATATGGATAGCCCGGCCATCGGCGGCCAGGGCGGCCTCCTTGACCACTTCGGAAAGGGTGGGGTGGGAATGGACCATCCACCCTAATTCCAGGGTAGTGCCTTCCAAAAGCTTGGTGATGGTGAGCTCTGCCAATAGCTCCGTCACCTCCGGTCCTATGAGGTGAGCCCCGAGAATCTCGCCATAGGTCTCGTCCACCACAAGCTTCACCAGCCCCGCCGTCTCGGCAATGGCTATCGCCTTCCCGCTGGCTTGAAAGGGGAACCTACCGATTTTGACTTTGTATCCCATGTCACGGGCCTGCTGCTCGGTCAGCCCAAAGCTCGCCACCTGGGGGAGGCAATAGGTGGCCCTGGGCATGGCCACATAGTCCAGCGGCTGGGGCGCCTGCCCCGCTATGGTCTCGACGGCCATCACACCCTGTGCGGACGCCACGTGGGCCAGTAGCAACTTCCCTGTGACGTCCCCTATCGCATAGACCCCGGGCACATTGGTAGACATGCTGCCGTCTATCTGAATAAATCCCTTCTCGGTAGCGATCCCTTCCCCCTCCAGGCCAAGGTCTTCGGTATTGGCCTGTACTCCCACGGCCACCAGCACTCTCTCACACTCGACTTCCTCAGCCCCTTTGGATGACTCGACCGTGAGCTTGCACCCACCGTCCATCGGCTTCATCCCCGTGACGCTGGAGCCTGTCATGAAGGTGATGCCCTCACTTGACAGCGCCCGCTCCAGCTGCTCGCTGATCTCCTCGTCTTCGTTAGGCACGATGCGGGGTAGGAGCTCGACCACGGTCACCTTCACACCATAAGCGTTGTAGACGTAAGCGAACTCCATGCCGGTAGCGCCGGCTCCCACAATCGCCACTGATGAGGGGAGATTCTTGAGCTCAAGAGCGTGGCGGCTGGTCATTACCAGCTCACCGTCCACAGGCAGGGGTGGAATACTTCTCGGCCTCGCTCCCGTGGCCAGGATCACGTTCTTGGTCTTGATGACCCTGCCATCCGGCGCGACCTCCAGCGTGTTCCGGTCCCTCAACCGGGCGTCCCCCTTTATGTGCTCCACCTTGTTCTTACGCAGGAGGTAAGCAACGCCCTTGATATTGCGGTCCACTACGCCTCGGCTTCGGTCAACTGCTTTGGCGTAGTCAACGCGCAAGTTATCGAAATAGAAGCCAAACTCGTCTCCTCGGTGAAACAGGGAGAGTATCTCTGCATTCTTGATGAGGGCTTTACTGGGTATGCATCCCCAGTTCAGGCATACTCCACCCAGCTCCTCCCGCTCCACTATCGCCGTCTTCAGTCCAAGCTGGGCTGCCCTGATGGCGGCGACGTATCCTCCTGGCCCGGCGCCAACTACGGTTACGTCATACTCTGATGCGGTAGTCATTAGCTACAACTCGTTTGAAAGAATGTCCTTGGGAGCATACCCTTTGCGACCCACGCCATTATACAGTCGCCGTGCTGGACGTTCAAGGAATCGCCCTGAGTGCCATAATCGGCGAAGCCCGGTCAGAGAGTTCCTGGCGTGAAGTCTCCACGACAACGATACACGTCTTCCGGACCACCTCCGACGACCAACTCGACGACCAAGTTGCATCATGGATCAAGGAAGCTCGTGCAGTTGGCTGTGCGGAGGATTTGCGGTAGATCCACGCGACAATTTCTTGCCGGTGCCTAAATTCCCTGCTATGATGGTGGGAAGCTGCGGGGAGGAGACAGGAGGACATCGATCATGCGGATGCCAGGATTTCCTGAAATTGCGGTCATCGTGCTTATACTGCTGGTGGTATTCGGCGCAGCGCGACTTCCTCAAGTGGGCTCCTCCCTGGGCCGCAGCATGCGGGCGTTCAAGGAAGCGATAAGTGGCCATGACGAGCCTGACGGCGCGGGCAAGCGGGCAAAGAGGAAGAAGGTTAAATCGGCAGCAACCGGCGATAAGCAGGATGCGTCGCCAGCGGCAGACGAGGCACGGGTAGCGTCGGCTACAAAGGACGAAGAGTAATAGCTCAACGGCTCACAGAGCAAACTAAGAGGGCTCTGAGGGATGCTCGCGGTAGCATCCCTTTTTCATCCCTGCTAGGGCTCCGGCGCAGCAATGCCGGGATAAGTACCGGGTCGTCCTCGGGCCACCAGCCACGCCAGCCAGATGCCGGCCTCGTAAAGAAGGATGAGCGGCACCGCCACCAACGACTGATTAATGGGGTCGAAGGTGGGGGTTATCAGGGCGCCCAGAATAAAGGCGACGACGATCCAGTACTTTCTCCATCTGGCGAACCCTCTCCAGGAGACGATGCCCAATTTCGCAAGAATCAACATCACGATGGGCGTCTCGAAGACCACGCCCATCCAGAACAGCAGCATCACCACTACGTTTACGTAGTTGCCTATCCGGATCAGCGGCCTGGCCAGATCGCTGCCCCAGTTGAGCAGGAAGTCCATGGCTGGAGGAATTAGGACGAAATAGCCGAATGCCACTCCGGCCAGAAAGGCCAGACCCGCCGCCGGCATAGAGATCAGGAGATACCTCTTCTCCCTTGAAGTGAGGCCCGGAGCGACGAACATCACGATCTGGAACAGGATAATCGGAAAAGCCAGTACCAGTCCCGACACCAGAGATACCTTCAGCGTTACCGCCAGCATCTCTGTGACTTCAACAAAAACCAATTCGGCGCCGCTGCCGCCAGGGGACGTCAGCTCTTCGGCCGGCCGGAGAAGCAGCTCGATGATTTGCTTGTAGAAGACGAAGGATAAGACCGTTGTGACGATCAGGGCGACCAGCGATATTATGAGCCGTCTGCGGAGCTCCTCCAGGTGCTTCGTGAGCGAGATCTGTCTGTCTTTCAAGGCCGCTGTTCGGGAGGAGTACCTCTCCCGGGTCCGGGACCCTCATCGGTCCTAGTCCCAGGTTCTCCCTCCCGCTCCTCTAACTCTACAGCCTTGGAGAGGTCGCCCATGGCCCGGCGCACCTCGCCTATCATTTTCCCCGCACTCCTGGCTGTATTGATCGCGCCGACGGGTCCCAGTACCACGATGGCAATCACCAGGATCACCAGGACCTCTAGCATACCTACCCCAAATAAGTCCAAAGCCGAGCAGTCCCTCCTACAACGGAGTCACGCCTGACAGGCGGTCGCCCTTGAGAGGACACTCACGGCACTCGTCTGGGACCGTTATGTCGGATTCAGGGGAGAGCTGGAGTCCCGATTCCCTTAGCATATCGACCACCAGACAAAGAGGCAGGCCCATCACGTTGGTGTAGCAGCCCTCTACGGCAGCCGCGGGACAGAAGACCCTGTCCTGCACCGCATAGGCTCCGGCCTTGTCCATGGGCTCCCCGGAACTCACGTAAGATTCGATTTCAGCATCGGAGTAGGCCCGCATCACTACGCTACTCACCTGGCTGGCAGTTACGGTGCGACCTGTGGTGGTATCAACGATTGACACTCCGGTAACGACCTGGTGCTCCCGATCTCGAAGGCTTTCCAGCATCCTCCGGGCCTCGGCCGCGTCTGCGGGCTTCCCCAGGGCGCGGCCCTCCAGCACCACCAAGCTGTCGGCGCCTAAAACCAGGTTCCCCGGAGGTACCTCGGGCCTGGACCTGGCCACGCTGCTGGCCTTGCTGATGGACAGTCTCTCCACCGTTTCCCGAGGTGACTCCTCTGGCAGGATGTTCTCGGGCTCTGTAGGGTACTCAACTTGAAACTCTATGCTCAGGCCGGACAACAATTGGCGTCTCCTCGGCGAACTGGATGCAAGGACTATTTCGGGAACGCGTCTCGCCGCACCGGTCTCCTGGGCCTCGCGACTTTCAGGATTCGGCCCTTCCCGGGAGAGTGTAGCAACGCACTCCACACGATGCGTCTGCGGGAACATATCGACTGGCTGGACCGATTCCAGCAGATATGGTCCCTGGCACAGGACTCTCAGATCTCGGGCCAGGGTGTCCGGCTCGCACGATACGTACACGACCCTACGAGGAGCCAGCCGCAGGAGAGCCACCAAAGCCTCCGGGTGGCAGCCGGCCCGCGGTGGGTCCAGGACCACACCGTCCACAGCTTCATTAATGGCGGTCAGCGCATCTTCGGTCTTTCCATGACGGAACTCAATGTTGCTCAGGCCCGCGGCATTTGCCTCGGCGTCGTGGACGGCCGACGCCGAGTCTTCGATCGCTATTACTTTCCTCGCCAGCGGCGCCAAAAGGACGGCGAAAGTTCCGACCCCGGCGTAGGCGTCCACCACGGTCTCACCTCCGGAGAGGCGAAGCCCATCCTTAACAAGCTCCACCACCTTTTCAGCCTGGGACGTGTTGACCTGGAAGAAGGACGAGGCCGCGATGCGGAACTCCCTTCCGCCCAGGGCCTCTACGTAGCTTTTCTGGCCCGTAGGGTAGGGAACATCCTGATTCTTCAAGGCCGGCTGGATGAGAAGGTCCCCTGTGTTGGCGCCGTAGCGGATGGATAGCTGGGTAGTCTCGGAGCACTTTCCTAGAAGAGATTCCAGACACTCGTTGATCATAGGATGCATCAGAAGACATTTCTCGACCGGCACAAGACTGCGACTGTCTCGGTTCACGAAGCCAACGTCGCCTCTCTTGCGACCGACGGTGAAACGGGCGTGGTTTCGATATCCGTAGGGTTGGGGAGCCGGCAGAGTGGGCGCGACAGGAGGGTCCTCAAAGCCTCCGGATCGGGTCAAGGCCTCGTGCACAATCCGCTTCTTGAGCTCGAGCTGATGTTCGTAGTCTACATGCTGCCACTGGCAGCCGGTACACGGGCCGAAATAAGGACAAGGAGGAGAAGTCCTGTGGGAAGAGGGCGTCAACACCTCGACTACCCTAGCTGCTACGTATTCCCGCTCGTGGCGCACGACCTCCGCCACCACACGCTCTCCGGGGATGCCTCCGAAAACCCTTACCTCCCTACCATCATCCTGAGCCAGCGCTTCACCTGACTGTCCCCAACGGTCCAGAGTAAGCTGGATTCGCTCCCTCGTACGATTCGACTGGACCATCTGCGTGCTCCCGGCGATACGCTATAAACTTAAGCTGAATCCCCTCTGGCTCCCCAGGGTTGCTCGAATGGGGAAGGGGCTGCAATTGAATCAAATCCCAGTTGACCAATACTTCGGTCCAGTATACACTGGAGCCAACGTATCGCGAATGATCGAACCTGTTTCCAATCCAGAGAATCTAATCATTGTAAGACCAAATTCTGGGAGGAGAGCAATGTCCCCTATTCAAGTTAGCGATGCCGATTTCGATGAGCTGGTGCTCAAGGCTGATCTGCCTGTCCTGGTAGACTTCTGGGCCGAGTGGTGCGGGCCCTGCAAGATGATCGCACCTATAGTAGAAGAGCTGTCCGAGGAATATGCGGGGAAACTGGACTTTGCAAAGCTGGACGTGGATTCCAATCCCGCCACAGCCATGGCCTACGGCGTGCGGAGCATTCCAACCTTTCTCATTTTCAAGGGAGGAAAGCCAGTCGATCAGATAATAGGTGCTGTACCCAAGGGAGCGCTCAAGAAGAAGATCGACTCCACCCTTGCGGGGTAACCCCGCAGTTCTGCGGAATTCGTGTGTGTGCCGCGTTGGGAGTGGATGGGGCCCGGTGGCTCTTGCGGACTTCAAATCCGTTGTGCCTCGTTAAGCACGGGGTAGGTGGGTTCGACTCCCTCCCGCTCCCGCCAAGATCACCCTCAAACTCCCCCAATTCACCCGATTCGTAGCTACTGATTCCCCCTTTTGATGCTTTACAAAGCCTAGATTGTCCTATACAATCCTGCATGGAACGTACAAAGAATCTGTACAAAGAGGGGTGGGGCAATGAGGGTGAACCAACTAACCGACCGGACCGTGAGCAACGCCAAGACGGGGACGCACAATGACGGGAACGGGCTCACGCTGAGGGTAGGAGCGAACGGGAAGCGCAGTTGGGTGCTCCGCTACATCTGGCAAGGCAAGGCCGCTAACATCGGCCTGGGCAGCTATCCCGCCATCGGGCTCAAAGAGGCCCGGACCCAGGCCGATGATCGGCGGGCGGAGATCGCAGAGGGCAGGAAGCCCGCCACGGCGCGAGGGACGGCACCAGCTCAGTCTAAGCCCACATTCCGGGACGTGGCCGCTCAGGTTATCGCGTTGCGACGTCCTACGTGGTCAAGTGACCGACATGCGAAACAGTGGATTGAATCCCTGACTAACCATGCCTACCCCGTCATAGGCGACAAGCTCATGGAAGATATTACCTCTGGCGACGTGCTGGCGATGCTGGCGGCGATCTGGAATGACCTTCCCGAGACAAGCACGAGGGTTAAGCAGAGGACGCAGATCGTCTTTGACTACGCGGTAGCAGCGGGGCTCCGGAGGGACAACCCAGTTGCAGCCGTGGGCAAGGCCCTACCACGGCGCCCACGACTACAGGAGCACCACAAGGCCGTGGCCTACGATGCACTCCCGAGCACGGTACAAGCCATCCGTCATTCGACGGCGAACACCCTCACCCGGCTGGCCTTGGAGTTCATCATCTTGACCGCTACCCGGACGGGTGAGGTCCGGGGTATGACCTGGGATGAGATCGACTTCCAAGGTGCCACATGGACCGTACCGGCATCGCGCATGAAGATGCGCCGGGCTCATCGCGTACCCCTGTCCGCGCGGGCTCTAGAGATACTCCGAGAGGCCCGGGAGCTTGGCAACGCGCGGCCCGTTGGTATTCCCTGGAAGTAAGGGTCAGCCTCTCTCCAACATGGCCTTTACGATGCTGCTGACGGCGGTTGGAGCTTGACGGGGTGACTCACGGTTTCCGGTCCAGCTTCAAAGACTGGTGCGCTCTCGGAAACGTCGTCGCCGTGGGCGGTATCCGAGGCGGCCCTGGCCCACAACCTCGGAAACAGCATGGAGGCCGCATACGCCAGGACGGACCTGTTCGAGAAACGACGCCGTGAACTTGATGGACCAGTGGGGCAGGCCTTTGTTGGGGAGTGGCAATGATGACTAAGCAGGAACGATATGAGGCAGGCAGTCGAATGGGCACATCGAAGACTCAGTGGCTGACCTTAGAGCGGAAGAATTCGGGCAACTGGCAGACCAATGAGGCGGGAATGCAGTGACCGCCTGGAAAAACATGGGGCCTGAACTGCAGGACGAGATGGCTGGCCGATGGCCATTGACAGTTGATCAGCGTGAGAGAAAAGCTGATGTGGGACTGTCTGAATGCACCTGGCCCCATACTTGCTGAGGCTATATGATCCTGGAACGCAAGCCCATGCCGGCCAGCTTGAGCGGCTATGGACGTTGCCGAGGCTGTTGAAGAGGGCAAACGCGAGCTGCCAAGGGTACAGGCACGGAAGTCCACATGATAACTGCCGTGACGTTTTTATAGCTGGGGAGCTCATGGTGGAATGGGTAGTCCGGGATTGCGACATCAATTGGCGACTACCCGGAATGAGACGGCGGCTGAAGCTGTCGGCGTGTGATGCGGCCTGCGACGCAATGGGGTTGAAGCCCTACAAGACCGTTGAAGCTACAAGGGCTAATCGAAAAAGCATGGTTCGAGGCGGACCGGGCCGCCGTGTCCTAAAAGATTTACGAAAAACTTAAGGTACGTCTATACCAGGAATAACGCCCTATCATTACTAGCATAGCTAGGAAATGGAGGGCGTTTTTCTTGTGACTCGCGACAGAGCATCTCATTAACCAGGACCGAAGTGGAATGGAGGGTTGGCCTTACAAGATCATCCATCTACGACGCGATGAGGAAGGGCAAGTTTCCGGTGCCGCTAAAGAGTTGGCCCGAAGGCGGTCCGGTGGCTGGCCTCCGAGATCGAGGCGTGGGTTGATTCGCGGCCCCTGGCAACGGGACGCCAGGGCTAACGGCGCTTGGAGAGTGTAGCAGTCCGGCACCAGTGGGCGATCGAGCGCGGGCAGGAACATGGGGCCAGCGTCTACCAACAAGCGGTCCTGGTCTTTATCGCCTTCCGTGTAGGGCCTGAGAATGAGGCACGGTGGCCGCTTGTCAAGATTGCAGAGGAAACGAGGATGAAAAGGAACACCGTATCCAAGTGCCTGATATGGTGGGTTAAAGAGGGAGTGCTTAAGGGAACTGCCCAACTTCGAGGCCCGACTATCTACGAACTAGTCCAATATCCCGTTGAACGTGATATAAAGCCCGAATCCTCCGATGAATCCAATATCCCGTCTGACGTGATTCAATATCCCGTTGAACGTGATGCAATATCCCGTTTGACGGGCCCCAATATCCCGTCTGAGGGGGGGCTAAAGGAACATAAAGAGAACGCAAACGAACTAGACAAAGACAACGAGAAGAAGAGAAGAGAATATATATCTTCTTCTCTTCTCTCTTCAGGGGTTACGGGGGTTGTTAGGGGGAGAAGGGGATCAAAGGCGTTAGAAAATGAGCCTGTTGGACCGGACATTACGTACACCGTGATACGTGAACTACGGGAATACCTGGACAATTGCCCTGATGATCTGAAACCACAGGCCATCAGAGACGCCCTGGGTTGCTGGCCGGATTGGTGGGCGAAACGGCCAGAGGAAGCGACAAGCTACTATCTTGAGAATTGGGGCAAGTTCACAGATGAGGTGCTCGCACGGTCAGACACCCAGGAAGTGGAGGTTGACCCTGCGGATCGCGGGCGCTTACGCTGAGGCTGAGCGTCAAGCGATTCAACGGAATTGATGGACGGAGGAGGACACCATGAACAGATACCGAACTAGGCTCTTCGAGGCTAACAGCCTTGAGAGTGAAGACGTGGGCGCGTTTGCCGACTCCAACGGCTGGAAGATGGACGACTGGACCACCGCGTACGCCGACGCTGGGTACACGCTCAAGAGCGTGCAACCCGTCGCCTATGACGGCTCGCTGTACGTGGTTGTCACGATGGAGCGTGCCGCCCTGGGGGACAGCGACAATGCCTAGCGTGGGGACCCCTGCGCCTTCGGCCCTGCGAGACCCTGCGGGGCCGTCGCGGGAGCTCAAAGCCAATCCACCGGCGGCCCTGGGGCTGGCTGAGGCCGTCGAAAGCTACCTAGCCGGGCTGGTTGTGCCGCAAGGCCGCTTCGCCGGTCAACCCTTTCCGGTCCTTCCCTGGCAGAGTAAGTTTGTGGCGGGCGCGTTCCGTGATGGCGTTCTGGACGCTGCCTTATCCCTGGGACGTGGGAACGGTAAGACGACTTTATGCGCTGGCCTACTGGCCGCAACCGTGGACCTGGACGGCCCCTTGAACTCTCCCAACGCTGAATCGTTGCTGGTGGCAAGCTCATTCGGACAGGCTACGATAGCCTTTCGCCATGTCCTGCGGATGTTGGCCCCGACTCTTGAGCGGTATCCAAAGCTGCTGAGGGTAAGGGATTCTCAGAACATGGCGACTGTCCAGAACAGGGAGACGGGAGCTTTGCTTCGATGCTGCGGGAGCGACCCTCGGAGACTGCACGGAGCTGCGCCCATCCTGATACTTGGTGATGAGCTGGCACAGTGGCCGCCTGGTCAAATCGATCGGATGCTGGCGGCCTTGGACACCAGCAGAGGCAAGATTCCGGGCTGTAGGATGCTCTGGATTGGGACACGGCCAGCGAGCGAAGATCACCCCTTCGAGAAGATGCTAGCGGGCGCGGCGGACTATCGCCAAGTCCACAAGGCGGACAAAGGGAAGCACGACCCATTCAAGCTCGTCACTTGGCGCAAGGCCAACCCTTCCCTTGAGTACCTGCCCGACCTGAAATCCACCATCAAAAAAGAGGCGGCGCGGGCAAAGAAAGACCCCGACCGGCTGGCGTCCTTCGAGGCCCTACGGCTGAACATGGGAACGGCGGACGTTATCGAGTCCTACGTGCTAGGCCCGGACGCCTGGAAAGACATACTCGGCCAAGAGGCCGAGCCGACCGGCCCGTGGGCGCTAGGCGTCGACTGTGGGGAGAATGCGGCCATGACTGCGGCGTCGGCCTACTGGCCCGACACTGGACGCCTTGAGGCCCTAGCGGTGTTCCCCATGAGGCCCGGCCTCTTGGAGGCGCGGCCAGCGTGACGGCGTAGGCCCACTGTACGAGCGCCTAGCGGACCGTGGGGAGCTTACCCAGGCGGGTGACTTGGTGGCGTCTATCCCTGGACTCCTGGACCTTGTGCTTGACCGATGGGGAGCGCCTACGATTATCGTGTGCGACACTTGGAGAGAGGCGAAGCTACGGGAAGCATTGGGCGCTATCAACTTCCCGATGGCCGGTTTCGAGCTGAGGCGCAACGGCCCGAAGGACGGGAGCGAGGACTTGCGGAACTTTCGGGATGCTTGTCTATCGGGCGGCGTGAGGCCCGTTGATTCCCTGCTACTCACTTCTGCCCTGGCATCGGCGCGGACCATAACCGACGCAAGCGGGAACACCCGACTTGCCAAGGGAACCCAGGCGGGAAGGGCGGACCACAACGCGGGATGATGCTGTAGCGGCGGCGATTTTGGCAGTCTCCGCCGGATGGCGTCGGCGGACCATCCCTTTGTATGGCAGTTATGAGACGCCGGTTTAACCTGAATCGCGGCCAGTGGGCGCGGGCGCGGCGGACTGCCCTTGAGCGGGATAACTACCGTTGTCGACATTGTGGAAGAGGTGGGCGCATGGAAGTTGACCACATTCGACCGCTTCACCTGGGCGGCGCGTGGTATGACCTGGCTAACCTTCAGTGCCTTTGTTTTCAATGCCATGTTACCAAGACTCGCGGCGAGCTAAAGGTTATCCCTGAGAGGCCCGGATACCGTGAGAAGTGGGCGGCCTTGATTGACAACCTATAACAAAATGTGGTAGACTTGAGAGTGGCAACTACCATATAGGGGGTATCCATACATGGATAAGCTGATAAAGGCACAACTGGAAGTCTCGGAAAAGCGGACGGCCCTTAGCGCCCTTCTCGACGCCGAGACGCCGGACGTGGACGCGATCGAGACGGCCCAAGCACGAAGTCACGGCCAGCGAAAAGCGGATGCAAGCGGTTATGGTCCTGGACGGCGGCAACAAAGAGGTCGAGCGCGTACACGCGGGAGACGCCGAAGGCCGGGAGATTCGCCAACTGGTGAGTAAGGCCAGCGTCGGGCGGATGCTCGCGGGCATCCTTGAGGAAGGCGAAGGGCAAGGCGCCGACCGGGAGCTAAGGTCGGCCCTGGGCAATATGCCAGCCGACTATATCCCGATGGCCCTGTTGGAGCGGCGGGCCGCCGTGACCACAACCGGAGACGAACCGGCCAACACCGCACCCTTCATAGGGCGCGTGTTCCCGATGGGCGCGGCGGCCTTCTGTGGCGTGGACGTTCAAAGCGTGGAAGTTGGTCAATTTGTAGTGCCGGTACTCAATACCGGCGTAACCATCGGCGGACCGTACACCGACAGTACCGAAGCAACGGAGACTACCGGCGCCGTCGCTATCAGCACCTTGGAACCCAAGCGGCTGAATGGCAGCTTTGCGGTGAGGCAAGTCGACCTGGCAACCTTCCCCATGCTCGAGGACGGCCTACGGGCCGACCTGGGCGCCGCCGTACAGAACGCGATAGACGTTGACCTACTCAAGCGGTCTGGTGAGGGGCTGCTGGACTTCGGGACCGCACCGACCGCACCAGCGAACGCAACCACGGCGGCTGAATTCCTGGTCGACCTGTACACCGGGGTTGACGGCGTTTATGCCGGGAGCATCGGAGACGTTCGGGTACTCTACGGCCCGGAGACCTACGCCTTCGCGGGCGGCCTGGCAATCGCCACTGGACACCCTGAGACTGTCATTGACAAGGTATCCCGCATATCGGGCGGCGTCCTGGTGACTGACAACGCGGGCGCGTACACCGGGAACCGACAAGAGGGGCTGATTGTGAAGGGCGTGGGACATCGTAACTGCGTTGGCGCCTTGTGGTCGGGAGTCCAGATTATCCGTGACGAGGTTACGCGGGCGCGTGAGGGTGAAGTGAGGATGCACGTTATTGGAATGTGGGACTTCGCCGTTGTTCGGACGGCTGGCTACGTTCGGAAGTCCTACAGGCGCAGTTAAGGCGGGCGCCATGCTAGAGACTCGCGGCGTCTACGCCGTAGACCTTGAGATTCGACAAGATGGTGAGCGGCCCGTAATCGCGGGCCGTTTCCCCTATGGCGGCCTGGCCGTCATTGGCACACGGCGTCAAGAGCGGTTTCTACCCGGCGCCTTCAAGCCTGGCCTGGACGTGGACAACCACGAGGTCAACTTTCTACTCTCTCACGATATGGCCCGGCCCTTGGCGTCCAGGAACGCGGGAACACTCACCCTGGCCGACTCACCCGACGCCTTGACCTTCGAGGCCGTGCTACCGACCGAAGGGGAACAAACGAGCTGGCAACGTGACTTCATGCGCGCCCATGCTCAAGGATTGTTGCGCGGCCTCTCACCAGGATTCAACGTACTGCCCAAATCCATGAATCCGAAGGCCGAGGCCGAGGCCGCTAATCCGGCCAATCCTGGGACCACCATTAGGACTATAGGGGCGGCCCTGCTAGGCGAGTTTTCAGCCGTCACGCGGGCGGCCTATCCCGACACAACCCTTGAGGCGCGAGACGATGAAACGCGCCACTATTGGCAACTAAACCGTGAGGTGCTGCGATGGCTATAGATGTCGCTCGACTGTCCGCGTACCTGGGCATTGAGGGGCGGGATGCAGACCAAACAGCCGAATTGCAACTGCTCCTGGACGCTGCTAATGCCACTGTCCTAGAGGAAGCGCCCGCCGCGCCGACCGCTATCCGAGACCTTGCAATCCAGAGGTTCGCGGCATACCAGCACGACCAGCCTTTCGCGGCGCGTGGGCAGTCATTCGCCAATGCCTTTGTGAACAGTGGCGCGGCCTCGGTACTGTCACGCTGGCGCGTTCGGAGGCTCTGAGGCGAACCTGGCGGCGAGTTTGTCGCCTTCCCACCGGCGCCGCCTGGACGCATACGGTGGGGCGGCCAGACGTTGGTAACGTGGGGCGGCGACACTGATCTAATCTGGAGGGGCATATAAATGAGGTTCCCCTGGACACGCGAGACACGGGCAGATACCGACTTCGGAGACGCCGTACTTGCGGCCATCTTCGCGCAAGCTCAAGGCACCAAAGGCCCTGTCAAGGCCCGTGTCGGCGCTACGGCGGCGGCGGCGGGATGGTGGGCGCGAGCCTTTGCCAGCGCGAAGTTGACACCTGGCATTGTGGCGGACGCCTTCGGCCCGGCCCTTCGAGGTTACACCGGACGCCAGCTTATCCTACGCGGTGAGGCCGTCTTTATCCTGGACGGCGCGGACGGCCTCAGCCTTACACCGGCGTCGACCTGGGACGTTAGCGGCGGCGCCGACCCTTCGAGCTGGACCTACAAAGCGACGATTAGCGGCCCGTCCCATGATGTAGTCTTGGAAGTGCCAGCGTCAAGAATTCTTCATTTGATGTACCAACGCTCGGAGACTCAGCCTTGGAAGGGAGTCGGGCCGTTGGCAGACTGTCAAGAGACTCACAACTTGGCGATGGCCCTTGAGACACGTCTACGCCAAGAGGTCGGCGGGCCGGTCGGTATGGTTGTCCCAATGCCGGACGGCGGGCGGCCAAACTTCCGGCCTTGAGGCGGACGTTAACACCATGCGCGGGGAAGTGCGCTTGACGCCTTCGGTTGCGAACAACTGGCAAACCGGCGCCCAGGGAGCGCCGCGTACTGATTGGCGCGAGCTGAGGATAGGGGCGGCACCGCCTGAAGTGCTGGCCCGCCTACGTGGTGATACCGGGCGCGATATCCTGGCCGCGTGTGGTGTTCCTGGGGGGCTTGTCGGGCAGACGGACGGTACTACCCTTCGGGAGCAACTAAGGCAGTTTCTCCACATCGGCGTCAACCCTGTGGCGGGTGAGCTCGCGGACACCATAGCGCGGACCTTCGACCTGGACACCTTCGCCTTCGACTTCTCACCGTTGATGGCCTCGGACCTATCGGGCCGGGCGCGTTCCTTCGGCCAGTTGGTGAAAGGCGGCATGGACATTGACAAGGCGGCACGGCTGACTAACCTGTTGGAGCTTGAGGATGATCTCTACGGCCATCCTGTGCGGCATAACGCGCCGGTCTGAGATTCCCAGCCTTAACCGGGTAATCACCCGGAAGATCAAATATGAGTCGGCCCGTGACGACTTCGGTAGCCAGCTATTCAGCAACTTTGAGACGTCGGCCCGTTGTCGGCGGCTGGACCTAACGGCCCGCGATCAACTGTCATACTCAGACGGAAAGACACTTGACCGGCCTGTACGCCGTTACCTTGTGCGCCCGGCCACGGGGAGCGCGGACTACCTGTACAACGAAGGGAAGTCAAGCGAGGAAACGCGCAGCCTCTCCCTTGAGTGGACCACTTCGGATAACACCTTTACCGATGATGGCATGGAGTGGACGGTTAGGGGAGTCGGCCATTACGACAGCGCGGGTAAGATGCTGGAATTGATCGTAAGGGGCGCACAGATTCCCTAATCTATGTCCAGGATGGCCGTACAGCGCGTTTTACCCCTTCACCCGACACTGTGTTTTGTTGCTCCTAACCCGCCGCAGTCCCATGATTTGACAGGGAGTATCCAGGGGAGTACCATGACCCCTTTACCTATGGAGAGGAGGAGAGCATGGCAGTAGCAGACTACGTTACGACAGAGGACCTGACGAAGGCATTGAAGGATACGGAAGATAGACTAGAGGCCATGTTCAAAAAGTATAGCCGGGAGCAAGCTAATCGGGTTATTGAGGCCATCCAGCGCGGCACTAGCGCCAACTACTAGGTTGATCTGGAGGGGTATCCAGGGGAGGATAAAGGCCCATCATGATGTTGCCGTCCTATTCCCGATAGTTCCTGCCAACAGTGTACAAAGAATCTGTACAAAACCCCTGGATTTAGTGGATTCTCTATCTAAGTTCTACACCCTCCCGCTCCCGCCAATACAAACTGAGATAAAACCCTCTGTTATTGAGACTGTGGCTGTTTTCCGAAAAACCCAGATGGTCACGAAACAATCCGCTGACCCCCTAAACAGCCACCGACAAAGACCTGGTCAAGGGGTCTAACTGCTAGGGCGACCAGCGTTAGCTAATCGCACAAACGGTCAACTTTTTTAAGCCTGCAGGAAAGCATCCGGGTTTCCCGCTGACCGCTATGGAATTGCTTTCCCCGGGTACAGTTTTGAATTTCGAGGGCCGGCACGGCAACACCGCCCGCCCCGCCGCGCGGGGCTGAGACATTCCTGACCCCGTGTGAGCGGCCCCTCTACCTATCCCCAATACCTCAACCCCAGTATTCTTTCAGCCACACCGCACACAGGGGCAGATTTCTTTCAGGTAACGCGGAGTAGCCTGTCGGCATAACCCTCAATCGTTATCAGGAGGTGTGGCTGGGCGAAGCCGATGCCCCCCTGGCCCTATGGTGGCACCACACCGCGGGACCAGCGTGGCTGTACATCGTGATCATCGTTGTCTGTGAGCTGGATGAGGTCGCCTCCACGGACGCCCATCGTGAATATCTCATAGTCCCCTGCAATAACAGAAGCGAAGGCAATTCTGCCGCTATCCGGTGACCAGGTCGGTTGCGTATCGGATCCGGCTGGGTTGTTCGTAAGGTTGACCTGAGCTGAGCCGTCGGCGTTCATAACCCATACATCCCAATCCTGGCCTTGAGATGCCTGGGAGTGGAAGGCGATACCCCCGCCGTCAGGGGACCATTCGGGACCTTCATCCCACTCGGGGGAGCTGGCAGTGATATTGGTCTGGTTCGAGCCGTCCGGATCCATAGCCCATATCTCGGAGTTGCCGCCCCTGTCAGACCTGAAGGCGATCCTTGCGCCGTCCGCAGACCAGGAGGGGGCGTAGTTCCAGCCTTGAAACGATGGGACGCCGGTAAGGCGGGTCTCGTTCGCTCCGTTGGCATCCATGACAAAGACTTCTGTGTTGCCATGTTTGTAGTTCGCGAAAGCGATTTTGGTGCCGTCGGGAGAAAAGGCTGGCCAGCCGTCCTGGTAGCTGTTGTCGGTAATCTGAGTCAGGTTGTCGCCGTTGGCCTCCATCACGTATATCTCGGTGCCGGCGCCCGATCCTCCAGCGAAGACGATCTTGGTGCCATCTGGTGACCAGGCAGGAAATTGGTCCCCAACAGCGTTGTGGGTGAGCTGCGTCTGCTCGGAGCCGTCGTCGTTCATCACGAATATCTCGTTGTCGCCGTCTCTGTCCGAGACGAAAACTATCTTGGGCCGCTGCATGTTGCCGAAGTCCACCGTGTTGATCACTTGGCCCGCGGACGACCCGCCGGTATGTTTGGGTTTGTTGGGGTAGGTCTGAACCCATCCTGCTTGAGGCGTTTCCCAGATATCGAACGTGCCAGGTGGCACTTCCATGAACCAGTACTCGCCGCTGGCGCCGGTGATAGTGGTCCTGTCTGCAGTGCCGTCGCGGTTAAGATCCAGGACGATCTCCCAGCCCGGCAGACCTGGCTCACCAGCGTCCCACGCTCCGTCGCCGTTGATGTCGTTCCACTTGGAGCCGTGGAACTCGCCGTACGGAGAGGGCTCGGGCTTGATCTTCCCAGCGCTGCCTGCGTTGTAGATGGCCCTGATCTCCTCAGCGGTCAAGGCGCGGTTGAAGACCTCGACCTCGTCAATGACCCCGCCGAAGTGACAGCAGAAACCCGATTCGTCAAGAAACCGGAAGGCGCCAATTGTCATGGGAATGCCAGAAGTATCCGCCGCATCTGCCGTCAAGTCCACACTCGCAACCACTTCTCCGTCCATGAACAGCATGTGGCGGTTGCCGCTGCGTACGTAGGCGTAGTGGTGAAAGTCTGTGTCCTCTACGACAGGACCTACGATTATGTCGTATGAGCCGGTTGTGTTCAGCGAGCCGGCCGCTACTACATTACTGCGACGGAACCACATGTCGAAAGCATCGCCACTGTTGCCCTGCTCGCCAACGCCCGACTTAGAAATCATCTCGTAGCCAAACTCAGCACCGAACGCAGTCCGCCTGGCCCACAGATCAACTGTGACATCACCTGTGATGTTGAGGTCAGCGCTGTCGGATACCAGGATATGATCACTGACACCGTCAAGGCCGAACCCCTGCTGCACCATGCCTTCGACGAAGTCGCCAGTGAGTGTGCCGTGGTTGCCGCCGATGATGTCTTCGGCGTTGCCGTCGCCCGGCCACCAGCCCACCATTCCGGCGGGTGGCTGGATAGGCGCTGGACCCAGGACCTCTCGTCCAACGCCGCCGATTACGACGGGCTCAAGCGCGATCGTCGTAGGATCGATATTTCGGTACGCTTCGTTAAGTTCTAGCCTGATATCCATAGTGAAGGTCTGGCCGGGCATCACAAACGCCTTGCCTTCGGGCCTTTCGTTACCCGGGTCGCAGGTGTTACCCGCCCATTCCCTGTCGTCGTCGTTCCACCTACCTGCCTGCTCGTCCCACCAGATGTTTCCACCGTGCAGATCGGCGACGAAGAAGCCGATCTCCTGCCCCGTGTTCGAATCCACCGCCGGGCGGCACGGGTCGAACAGGCGGAGCCTGATCGGCGGCTCGGTGGCGTTTCTAGCGAATATTCTTCTAGTGCCAGCCGCATCCTCATTGAACTGGCGCAAGGGGGGCTGAATTTGGAACCTTCTGAAGCCCAGGAATTCCACCTGCACCCCATCCCGGAACTCTAACTGTAGCTGTCCGTCAGGTAGGACGGTCGTATCGAATACCTCCAGGTCGGCGGGCACAGTCCGGCTCACCTGGAAAAGCTGCTGGGCCAGGGCAAGCCCGAAGGCGATCAGGAAGACCATAACACCAAGTGCAACGCCAAGCCATCGTTGTTTCGTCATGCCTACGCCCCCCAGGTTAGGAAATGAGTAAATGCCAAAGCTTTGATGACATGATAGTCGTGGATCGACCCTAAGCCCGAATCCACCGAAGGACACGGATGGACGGCGTGAGGACAGCGGAAGGGGGTGGGTGAGGGAGCTACAGGGGAGATGGCCTGGGGTCTTGGGGTAGATGGGAGGCCGGCGGAGGGTCTTCAGGCGCCGCACAGGGCCCCTAAGGCCCTATGCGGGAGTTGCGATGCGCGGGATGGCGAGAGGATACGCAGCAGGGGACTCTCGCGACCGGGGTGGCGCGAGATTGCGGGGACGTTGGGTCAGTTGCAGGCTGGCCGTCAGGCCGGGAATGGAATGGCTTGCAGCCGGGCCAAGGCGCGACTGAACTGGGTTTCCCAAGGCCAGCGCCGGGGGAGATGCAAAGTGAGGCGGCGCGCCGAGCGGGTGATCCGTCCCACCAGAGCGAAGACCCGCCGCCTGAGGGTCTTGGTGGTCACGATCTGCTGACCCAGGCCGATGCGGGCTGTCCAGCGGGCCAGGTTATGCGCCATCACCTGGACCGCCAGCCAGGCGCCGTTGGCGGCGAAGCGCCCCGACGGCATGTGGTTCAGCCCGACGCCGTACTTGAGGTCGCGTATGGCGTTCTCGACCTCGGCGTGGCGGCGATGATCGGCCTCCAGTTCCAGCGTCTCCCCATCGCGGTCGGTGATGAAGGCGTGATAGCTGTATCTGGCGAAGAGGGCGAGCTGGGAACCGGGCGTCGGCTTCACCCGCCGGACAATGAGCCGCACCGGCGCGGCGTCCGGCTTGGTCTGGAACGGGGTGTAAGTCGTCTCGGCGACATCGGCGGCGCCGTCCATCCAGTAGGGAATGGGAGTCCAGTCCTCCTCTGGTATCGCCTCGATCAGGTCCCGCAGGCTGGCGCGCTGGCGGATGGTGATAGAGAAGCGGACATCCATTTCCCGGCAGGCGGCAACGACAGTGTGGGCGTAGAAGCCGCTGTCGGCCCGCACCGTGAGTTGTCCCCTGGCCCCGCCGTAGCGCACCCGCCCCACCGTCTCACGCAGGAAGTGGGCGGCGCCACGGGCGGTGTTGGCCCGGCCCTCGCGCAGCCGGGACATCAGCACCTCGCCGGTGCCGGCGGCAATGGCCAGCAGCGGGTGATAGCCGCGGGCGCCGGTATAGCCGTGGTGGCGCGCTCCCTCCTTGGCCAGTCCATAGGTCTCGCAGATGGTCGAGTCCAGGTCGATGGTCAGGGGCGAGTCGCCGGGTCCGGCCCCAGCGGCCCAGGCCCGGGCCAACAACTGGCGGCTCACGCGGTCGAGTTGACGGACATGCCCCCACCGGAAGCTGCGCAGGAAGGTCCCCAGGGTGGATGGCGCCTTGACCACGCAGCCTAGAACACCGACCGTCCCACCAGCGCGCAGCGCATCGGCGTCGTCGATGCAGTCGCCGCCTGCCAGCGCGGAAGCGACCAGCGTCAGCATCTTGTCCCCAGTGTTCGCCCGTCCCGGCGCTCCGCCGAGGTCAAGGTGATGGTCGACGAGTTCCCGCAGGCCCAGGTGCCGGGCTAGGGTGGCCGGCAGGAGCAGGCCGGCATTGGCCACCAGGCGATGGTCGTCAAAGAGGATGCGGATACGGTCGGGTTTGTTCTGTGGCAGCATCTATTGGGTGCTCCTTGTTTCCGGGCTGGTTTCTGTTCCAAAACCATTATCCCAGATTCAGAGGAGCACCCGATGGCTTCTTCAAGGACTGTCCCCAAGGCCGTCCTTCGGTGGATTCGGGCTTAGGCAAGGACAAAGCGATCGCGGAGGAACGTCCGGCCCTCGCTCTTACCGTGCTGAAACGGCTCTGCCCGGTATCCCCAATACAAATTGCCCAGGCTTGACACGACACATAGATGGATATATGTTGTCTCCATCTTTAGAGGAATAGACCATTGGATTGGAGGTAACGTGGCGCTTTACATGGATACCCACAAGGCCGTACCAGGGCTGACTGCCGACGCCGTCGCGGGCGCTCACCAGAGGGACCTGGAGGTTCAGGAGAAGCACGGAGTGAGCTACCTGAAGTACTGGTTTAATGAAGGAGAGGGTACCGTATACTGTCTCTGTGAGGCTCCTAATAAAGAAGCAGCTGTTGCTGTCCACCGTGAGGCACATGGTCTCGTCGCGGATGAGATCGTAGAAGTGAAGGAAGGCACGTAGTATCTCTGTTCGTCCGCGTACCCATCCCTGGATAGATGACCAGCGGTAGCCGCTCGCATTATTGCTAAGGACTCGGTCCCAACGGACACGCTCTGGCCACTCAGGTCCGCGCGACATCCGCCTTCAATCGGGGACTCCCGGGTCTGGGCGGTGCGGTGCGCTGGGACCAGTCGTCGCGGTAGCCTACACGTCGTTATATTTACTGTCAACACGCTCTGGCACTACCGCGCAGTGATACCACCGTCGATAACAAGATCGGTTCCGGTAACAAAGGAAGATTCATCAGATGCCAGGTACAGCACACCGTAAGCTATGTCCTCGCTGGAGCCGATCCGTCCCAAGGGAACCTCGGTAAGCCAACTCTCCTTGGCCTTGTCCTCACCTATTCTCAACATCGGGGTGTCAATGGGGCCGGGATAGACGGCGTTGCAACGTATCCCGTATTCGGCATACCGTACCGCCACCATCTTTGTGAGTGACCGTATCGCCCCCTTGGACGCGGTATAGGCGGGATAGCGCCTGGCCACCAGGGCCGCAATGGAGGAGATGTTCACTATCGATCCTCCTCCCGCCCGGCGCATGGAGGGAACTGCGTATTTGATCCCGAAGTAAACCCCCTTGAGGTTCACCGCCATGACCTCGTCCCACATCTCCTCGCTGGTGTCCTCAATCGAGTAGCGGCGAGCAATCCCGGCGTTGTTAACAAGCACATCCAGCTTGCCGTATTTGCTCTCGGCCAGATGCACTGCCCGTTCCCAGTCCCGTTCATTGGTCACATCCAGGTGGATATATGTAGCATCGCCTCCGTGCTCCCTGATCTCCGCCTCTACCTGTCCCCCTTGCTCATCCAGGATGTCACCCAAAACGATTCTAGCGCCCTCTCTTGCACATAGCTTGGCCTCCGCCTCTCCCTGCCCTTGGGCGCCGCCGCTAATGATAGCCACCTTTCCGTCCAGTCTTCCCATTCAACGCCTTCCTTCCAAACATCGGTTTCGAACGCTTCCTAGCAGGGTGCTGAAAACCCTTCCGACCATCCCCCTGACCCTCTTCCCTTCGATAGACTCAGGACATGCCTGGCCAGGAAGGGGGAAGGAATTGCGCCTGATGGACACCCTCATCCACCTGAGGCGGACCGGCAAGGGGCTTCGCCCTCTCCACTCCCCTACTTCATCAGCCTACTAGACGATTCGCGCCCCTATTGACAGAGCCCGCGTGGCGTTCTATAGCCGCGACCCGCAGAATTCAGCCTGGCTGGAGTCCTCTATTTGCGCCATTCCTGCCACCAGGACACGAAGTCGCGCCGCTCCCTGGAGCGGAATAGCTCGCCGCTAAACCTATCCAAGTAGTAAGCGAGAGGTTGCAGGTTCTCTTCAAACTCCGGGTTGTAGAGAGACCATTTGCGGGCATGCTCTTCCGAACGGAAGAGATTCATGCCGGCTCACCTGTAGGGAAGCTTCGACCGGTCCGTACTGGGTGCGCTGTAGCTGTAGCCGTAGATACCCTCCGGGTCCACGGAGAGCACATCCTCGTCCCTCATCTCAATCACTACGGGTTCACCACAGTCCAGACAGGGTGCATCGACCCGCACCAGCTTCCCCGGAAAATGCCAGCGGACCGCCAGCGCTTCGAATCCTCACTGAGCGAACCACTTCTGCTCGCCGTCTACCGTGACGCGGTATTGAGTGGGCAGATTGTTGAATGGCGGAAAGGAGGCGATGTAGTCCGTGTCAGGATGGAACCAGATCGGCAGTTCTGTGTCAACCAGGTCGTGCACCAGCTTGCGCCCCTTGTCTGGCGACACGCCGAACTCGGCGGCCAGCTCCGTGTAGTGGGGCGCCCGACCCGTCTCTTTGAAGTAACGAAGTATGCTCTGAAAGACCTGGTCCATCTTTCTGGGTCTCGGCATCGTTCCCCCTCCTTATCATAAGTGCCATCAGCTCTGTGGCTACAAGCGCCGGCCCAGCCGGGCCCCGTCCAGGATGGCATCCATCAAACCTCTCGGCGCCAGTGCGTCTCCGATCAGGTGTAGCTCCTCGACTCTCCCCTTCAGGGCACGGTACAGGGAGTCGGCCGCACGGCCGGGGTAGGCCGCTACCACAAGCTCCACCTCTTCCACACTGCCCTCCTCCCCGGTAATCACGTGCTCCGTTACCACAGTGCTCCCCTTCAGCGCCTTTGCCCTGGTGAGTGGCGTGATAGCGATGCCCTTGGTGAGGACCCGGCTGTAGAGCAGCTCAAACGTGTCCTCGTCCATCTGTATCCCAGGGTAGAGGGCCTCTGTTAGGACCTCTACCTTACAGCACTTATTGGCCAGGTAGTCGGCCGTGCTGAGAGACTGGATGTGGTGCTCCCCAGCCAGTACCAAGACCCGTTGGCCCTTCCACACCTCCACCTCCCCCGCCAGAACGGACCGCGCATCCACCACGTGCCCGCCGTCCATGGCCGGTATGTTGGGCAGCGACGGCAGCGAACCGGTAGCGATGACCACCGCGTCGGGCGCCTCGCTCTCTATCGTTTCCTGGGTAACCTCGCTGTTCAGATGGACACCCACCTCCAGCCTGAGCAGCTCCTCGGTATAGTGGCGGCGCACCTCATCCAGCTCCTCGCGCCCCGGCGCCCTGGACGCCACAAGAGACTGACCCCCAAGCCGGTCGCCCTTCTCGTACAGCGTCACCCGATGCCCCCTGAGTGCCGCTACCCGCGCCGCCTCCAGTCCCGCCGGCCCACCTCCCGCTATCATGACCCGCTTCGGCGACTCCGCAGCCACCAGCGCCATCTCCAGCTCCCTGCCCATCTCCGGGTTCACTGTGCATGCAATTGGCATATTGGCCCTACTTCGGCCGATGCAGTCATTGCAGGCGATGCAGCGGCGGATTTCATCAAGGCGGCCCTCCTGGGCCTTCCTGGGCATCTCGGGGTCCGCCATGATCGCTCGGTTCATGGAGATGAGGTCTGCCGTGCCCGCGGCCAGCACCTCTTCGGCCATGACAGGGTCGTTGATACGCTGGGAGCAGATCAGGGGTAGCTTGACGACCCGGCGGACGGCCTCCACCAGGTGTACAAAGCTGCCCGGCTTGTAGTAAGAAGGAGGGACATGGGCGCCCATGCCGGGCCCCGCACCCACATGGATGAAGTCCAGGTGGCCCGTGGCTTCCAATCTGGGGGCTATCTGCAACAAGTCATCCAGCGTCATGCCACCCTCGATAAGCTCATTGCCGCTGAGGCGGATGCCCAGAGCCCTGTCCCGGCCTATGGCGTCCCGCACCGCAGCGATCACCTCTCGGGCGAAGCGCAGGCGGTTGTCCAGGCTGCCGCCGTATTCATCCCGCCTGGTGTTGGTACGAGGTGACATGAACTGGGCTACGAGGAAAGCGACCTCTCCCTGGACTTCCACGCCGTCGAATCCCGCCTCCCTGGCCCGTGCCGCCGCCTGGCCCATCGCCTGGACGACGACCTCGATATCCTCGATCTCCATCTCACGAGGTGTCTCAACCCGGTCGGGTATGAGCCTTGTTCTCGCTGCGGGGGAAGCCGAGGGCCCCATGATTACACCCCCATGCAGCCTGGAGCTGGCGCCTCCTCCCGCGTTAAGCTGGACCAGGTATTTGGTGCCTTCGCCGTGAAGGGCATCGACCACGCGCCGGTAGGCCGGGATGATGGCGTCGGTCTGGAAGGCCACGGGAGGCGCCCCCGTATGGGAGGGCATGACAGGAGTCACGTGAGTGATTATGAGGCCCGCTCCCCCACGAGCCCTTGCCAGCAGATAGTGTAGTTGGCGCTCCGTCGGAAGCCCATCGAGAGGCATGAAGTGGGTGCCATGGGCCGGTACGACTATCCGGTTGCGCACGGTGACCGGACCCAGGTTGAAGGGAGTGAACAGATGCCGAAAGGGCCGATTCGTCATAGTCACTCCTCCTGTCTGATCCTCTGGATTCAGCGCTCTGAGCCCGCTGGTCACCTTCTCGGAAAAGTGAGGATATTGTATTCGTGGGGTATTCGAACGTCAACAGGATGGTGAGGTAGCCGTAGCTCCGCGCCGCACCTGACGCTCTTGACAACATGCTATCCTTCATTCAGAATAATTCAAAGTCTCACGTTCGTAATTTGAGACTATTCGACGGATTCCACAAGCGGAGGCACAGAATGTCCAGCAATCACGACGACATCGCCCTTATGGCTCACTTGATGAGGCGCGCAGGCTTCGGAGCAACCCGCGACGAGTTGGAAGCCCGGGTGGCCAACGGATACGAGGCCACCGTCGAGGAGCTTCTGCTTGCTGGGGTACAGGAGCCCATGAATGAGCTGGATTTCTTGAGGTACCACCCGTGGGGATGGAAGCCCGGAACGCCCCAGGGAATGGGGGCTGCCCAGTGGCTTTTCTTCATGGTCAACACCAAGCGGCCTCTGGAAGAGAAGATGGCCCTCTTCTGGCATCACGTATTCGCCACCGGAGTCTCAAAAGTAGACCACTACGATGAAGTACAGGAGCTGGTGGACATGTTCCGAGAGCGTGGAATGGGCAACTACCGGGAGCTGCTCCAGGAGCTGGCCAAGAGCCCTGCCATGTTATTCTGGCTGGATAACAACGAGAACCACGCCGAGGCCGTCAACGAAAACTGGGGTAGGGAGCTTCTGGAGCTCTTCAGCTTGGGGGTGGGCAACTATACCGAGGTGGACGTGCGGGAGTGTTCGAGGGCCTTCACGGGCTGGACCATGAGCCCCAAGCTTCCCAGATTCCCAATGGGTCGTTTCGACTGGGTCTTCGAGTACAAGGAGGAGGACCACGACGACACCGAAAAGACCTTCCTGGGACATACGGGCCGCTTCAATGGCGAGGATATCATAGACATCGTCTGCGGACAGGCGGCAACGGCACGGTTCATCTGCCGGCACCTGTACAACTTCTTCGTAGCAGATGAAGCCCAGGTACCTGCCTGGTCGGTGACGCCGCCCAGGGACCAGGAAGCCATAGACACCCTATCTAGGGCCTTCACCGAGTCTGGCTACGAGATTCGTTTCCGTGCTGCGGGTTGCTGTTCAACTCCGACTTCTTCAAGAACGCCCGATTCACCAAGATAAAGAGCCCCGCCGAGGTGGTGGTGGGGACGCTGAGGCTGGTCGGCGGAGCCGAGTTCCCCGCACCAGGCATCGGAGAGCTGTCCAGGCAGCCGGGCTATATGGGCCAGGACCTCCTGAACCCACCCAGCGTGGAGGGCTGGCACACGGGCACAGAGTGGATCAACAGCGGCTCGTTGATGAGGCGGGTCAACTTCACCGCCGATTACGTTGGCGACATCCAACGGCCGGGGATCCTGTCCATCATCAGCCGGCTCAAGGACCAGGCAGAGCTGACGCCGGAGATGTTCGTCGACAGCTGCCTGGACCTCATGGGCCCGCTGGAGGTCAACGAGGACACTCGGCGGGAGCTGGTATCCCACGCCGGAGAATCGGGTGTCCTGAGCTGGGGAACAGAGCAGGATGACGCCACCTCTTCGAAGCGGGTGGGAGAGATGCTGCAACTGATAGTCTCGCTACGGGACTACCAATACGCATAGGAATCGGGGGAGGCCGGCCGGAGCTGCTCCCGATCGACCGGCTCAAAGACAGCACTCGCCAACCCGTCGCCCCCCAACGGAAGCGTGAATCCGGACGTGTTCGTTGGTTCCAAAGGGCCCACGATGAGTGCCTAGAGACCTTCGGCGGGCATTTCCCCGCCTAACCTTTGGAAGGTGAGCATGCTTACACGAAACGTATCCGGGCGGGTTTATGATTACAGCCATACTGTAGGCCGTGGCGCGGTTACCGGCCAGGGCTTTGTTCCAACCTACCGACGTGGTCACAGGTAAGGGAGACACGGTGTACGTGTTATGCCGGGGAGTCGAGGCCATTTCGGAAGTTCCCTGGAACCGCACGGGCCTCGGCGCTCGAATAGGCAAGTACACGATTGGTACGGCGCCCGGCGATGAAGTGTTCTTGACCGAATTCTCCAAGTACGGTAATGGCGACGGCCAGTTCATCTGGGGGGCGGGGAATCGCGGTCGACAACAACGAGAACGTATACCTCACCGATGAGTGGCTCAACAGGGTATCCACATTCGACAAAGAGGGCAGCTTCCTGGGGGCATTGGGGCTCTACCGGGGATGGCGACGGGGAGCTCAACCGCCCCTCGGGTATCGGCGTGGGCCCGGAGGACGACGTCTTCGTCGTCGATAGCATGAACCACCGAGTGCAGAAATTCGCGAAGGACGGCAAGTACCTGGCCAAGTGGGGGACCCTGGGCTCAGGCGAGGGAGAGTTCGACAGCCCCTGGGGCCTCACGGTCGACGCTGAGGGCTACGTGTATGTGGCCGACCATCTGAACCACCGGATCCAGAAGTTCACGCCGGATGGTGGTTTCCTTGCTGCATTTGGTAGCTACGGGCGCGGCCGGGGGCCAGCTATACCGCCCATCGGGTGTCGCGGTGGACCCAGACGGCGACGTATATGCCTGCGACTGGGGGAACAGTCGGATTCAGGCCTTCGGGCCTGACGGTAAGTTCATCACCAGCTTCACGGGAGACGCACAGAGGCTCTCCACCTGGCAGCAGCAGAACGTGGACGCCAATATCGACGTATTCAGAGCCCGCCGCAGGGTCTACACCACCGAACCCGAGTGGCGGTTTGCCCTACCCACTGGAATAGCCTTCGACGCGGGAAAGGGACGTTTCTTTGTGACGGATCCCCAGCGGAACCGGCTCCAGATCTACAACAAATTGGAAGGCTACCTGGAACCTCAGTTCAACCTCTAGGAATACTGGGACCGTCTCCCAGAGCTACGGCTTGGCTTTCGGGACCGGTATCACCCTCATCCCTAATCCAGGCTCCACTTCAAAGGTGCCTACGCTGCCGGTATGACGGATCGCATTGCGCACCCTCTTCACTTCCAGGACATTAATCAGCCTGTCAGCCCCACGCGTAGAAGCCCTGGACTTCCGGCACGGACGCCCCAATGTAATGGCCGCCGGACGAAGCTTCCTCCGCACCTCATGAGCTAGCTGTCAAGGCCTCGCTGCAGTCCCCGCAGGTACCGTATGTGGCCCACGTGCTGCCCGATCTCGCTCATCAGGTGGCCTAGCATACGGCCGTTGGAATAACCCGTGGGACTTGGCGAAGCGAGGGGCTCGTCGAGCATGTCGGGTGTCAGGCTGTCCAGGAAACCCAGCATATCGCGCCGGACCTCCCGGTAGTAAAGGAACAGCTCATCGAGAGATGGGGTAGGGAAATCGGCCAGCTTGCTCTCATCGTAGCCATACCCCGAGTCCCTAGCCGGGATGCCCCATTTGTCGGCCCAACCTTGCTCCGCGAAGGTCTCTGGCACTCCTCTCGCGAACCTGTGAATCCACAAGTCCTCGGCGCGGATAACGTGCCAGAAGGTGAAGCCAATGGAGTTGGCCCACTTTGCTGGGACCCACGACAGCTCCTCGGGTGTCAGCCCGTCCAAGGCCCGCTCCAGGTCGTCCTCCATCTCCTTCAAGGTGTCCACCACCAAACGTTTTACATCCATTCCCCCTCCGGGCGCGGCCTTAGAGCCGCCGGCAACAACACCGCGAAATTTCTTGGCTTGCTAGAATATACTCCTCCTCGCTTTCTCGGGCAAGCGCCCGGCCACCCCCCACGTGCCCGAGGCACCCTGGGCCGTTGCATCTCTCCGGTCAACTATGTTAGCTTCTGATAGCCCCCAGAAAGATAGCACCGCTACCCTCTGGCCCACGCCATCCCAGGTATAGGTGAGAATCCCATGGCCATACAGCCCGCCCACCCATTCGTAGGCCCCGGCAAATGCGTCCTGCCCTAAGCTTGCACCTCCCGGCAGCTTCCGGCCAGTACCGGCCGCAACTCGGCTGGGTTGTGGGACTGGCGCTAGTGGCTATATGGTGGCCGGTATCCTGGCTTCAGGTAAAGCCCTTCAGCGAGTACGCCTTCTTCCCCTTGTGGCTGGGGTACATCCTGGTCGTCGACACCCTAGTCTTCCAGCGGAGGGGCACGTCGCTTATGACCCGAAGCCCCAGGGCGTTCCTCGGAATGTTCATTGTGTCCGTGCCCCTGTGGTGGACCTTTGAGGCGGCCAACGAGTTTACCGAAAACTGGTATTACCTGGGCGCCGAGGACTATTCGACGTTACGTTATGTCCTGCTGGCCTCCTGGCACTTCTCTATCGTGGTTCCGGCCGTGTTCGAGATGGCCGAACTTGTCGGGTCTTTCGCCTTCGTATGGAGATTTCAACGCGGGCCCAGATTGCCAGCGTCGGGCCTGGTCCCCCTGGGCGCCATCTTGCTGGGACTTCTCCTTGGTGCCGCCCTCGTCTTTTGGCCCACCTACGCCTTCCCCGGCGCATGGCTATTTCTTTTCCTTGTGCTGGACCCCATCAACTATCTCAGCGGGAGACCCAGCGTGCTTATGTGGCTGCGACAAGGCGATTGGCGCCTCGTGATGGCATTGGGAATGGGAGCTCTCGTCTGCGGATGGTTCTGGGAAATGTGGAACTACTGGGCCTTCCCGAAGTGGCAGTATGACATCTCCTTCCTGGGATTCGCCCGCGTCTTCGAGATGCCACTGCTGGGATACGGGGGGTACATTCCCTTTGGCCTGGAGGTTTACGCCCTGTATCACTTTGTGATGGGGATTGTCGGCATCGTCCCACGAGTCTACCTACATCTTGCGGACGGGAAGCACGCGCCACAACAAACCGCTCCGGCACCCATAGAAGTCCACCCATGACCCGCTAATCTGAACCGCCCATGCCCTCTCGCCCCGTAGGGGAAGAGGTCCTTGTGGGTGAAAAGGCCGGTCTTCCGTGCAGCAGGAGCAAAAAGTCACATCAAACCTGAGTTCGCGAGGAGCCCTGGACTCCCCTGATGTGGTTGTTGTCGGCGCAGGGGGTTGCGGCATGGTGGCAGCCTTGGCAGCGGCTCAAAATGGGGCCCAGGTAATCCTTCTTGAGAAGAAGACCGAGGCTCCAGGAGGCACGACGGCGCTATCGGGCGGGGGAATTGTGGCCGCCGGATCGCGGTTTCAGCGTAGAGCAGGGATCAAGGACCACCCGGCCAGGCTTGTCGAGGAGATCCTGAGCCGCAACGGCTACCAGAGCGACGCCGAGCTAACGGGGTCCCTGGTCGAACTCTCCACCGGTTTAGTGGACTGGCTTGTGGACACCATAGGCACCGAGTGTGAGCTTCGAGATGACCAGGTCAGCCACAGCGTACGCCGGCTTCACCACTGGGGAAGGGGGCGAGACCTGGTCCAGTATCTGCTTAAGGCAGTCGAGCTTCAGCGCAACATCAGCTTAGTCTGCTCCACGTCGGCATCATCGCTCATTCTCGACCCTGAAGGAGCTGTCACGGGGGTCGCAACCGCGGGAGGCGTGATCCCCGCCAAGACGGTGATCCTGGCCACGGGCGGCTTCGCGGCAAGTCACGAGCTACTGACCCGATACATTCCAGAGGCCGCAGACCTTCCGCACGGGGGGCACCACGGAAGTACAGGCGACGGCCTGCTAATGGGACTCGCAGCGGGAGGAGCCACCGAGAATCTGGGCGCCTTCCAGCCATATCCCGTATACAGCCCCTCTCTACGCTCGGGGCTTTCGGCGAACCTCCTGATGCTCGGTGGAATCCTGGTCGACGAGCGGGGTGAACGCTTCTCCGACGAGACGCGGTTCCCGGGCGGCGCGGGGTCGAAAATGTTAGGACTTCCCAACAAGGAATCTTACCTGATCTTCGACGAGAGGGTCTTTCAGCTGATGCGAGAACAGCTTGAGAACGCTGGCCAAACGGGAGTAATGCACCGGGCGGAGACTACCGCAGGGCTGGCGAGCCAGCTGGGGATCAACCCCCAGGGACTGGAGAGGACTATTGAGAGATACAGCGGCGCAGCACCTGGGAGCGAGGACGAGTTCGGACGCCCAATGGAGACACCTATGCACCCAGCCATGTACGGCACCAGGGTAGCGGTCGCCATATACCACACGCAAGGTGGGCTTAAAGTAAACACCAACGGGCAAGTCCTCAGATCCCATGGGTCGGTTATCGGGAACCTTTACGCAGGGGGCGGCGCGGCAGCCGGGATGTCTGGCTCAAGCGCCGAGGGCTATCTGCCCGGCAATGGCCTTCTGGCGGCTTTGGGCCTGGGCAAGGTGGCCGGACAGCACGCGGCCGCCTCCACTGAGATCCGAGAGCGTGAGATGGAGTGATCAAGACAAAAAGCGTTTACCACGATCCCATCGACCCGGGAGACGGCTACAGGCTCCTGGTGATGCGCCACTGGCCCCGGGGAATTCGGAAGGCGCACGTGGATGGATGGCTGAGGGACCTGGGGCCCTCCCGGTCGCTACTCTCAGCTGTAAGGGCAGATCGAGTGGACTGGGAGACCTTCTCTACCCTCTATCGACAAGAGGTATCCGAAACCGAGCGCGGGAGGGACCACCTGGACGAAGTGAAGCGGCTTGAGGGGGAGCACGGCACTGTCACTCTGCTCTGCCATGAAGATCTGAGAAATTCCGATAGCCATTGCCACCGCGAGATTCTCAAGGAGATGCTGGATTCCAGGGCTCGCGACGTTCGGGCCGTGGGTAGAGTCCGATAGGGCCCGGCGATCCACCCGACCATATCGAAAAACCCTCCCCGGCAAAGACTCTTAGCGCCACGGGCTTTCATTCTTGTTTATGTTCTTGCCGGCTAAGGCCAGGTCTCTTGCATTTATGACGCCGTCGTTATTGACATCACCTCCAAGCAACTCGGTCGTTAGCGAGAGCACCTCCCCGAGCTGCACGTCCACCACCGTTTGGGCTGACAGGTGGTATGGGTGGGCGGCTCGGACCGTGTAAGTCCCAGGCGCCAGCATCACAGAGAAGTTTCCCGTTCTCATCCGTCACTGCGGTCTGTACGTCGGGTCCCACGAAGGCGATGATGGTGCCGCTATGGTCCGTTTGGCCTTCCAGAGTGACCCTACCCTCTATCTGGGCCAGGCCGACGCCGAGAGTCACCGGCACCACTGTGGGGTTTTCGTCGGGATCGTTGCTACTGATCACGACGTTTTCTCTGTGTCTCCCGCGTTCCAGGCCAGTCGAGTCAAGGGTCAGGGTAACGTTCAGGCTCCCACCGGGGAGCACGACGCCCCCTACAGGCTCCACAGACGTAAAGGGCTGGAACGTGGAGAACAGTACCGCCAGCTCATGGTCTACGTAAAGTGCATTGAAGTTCGCCGTCAGCCCGTCGTCCCCCGTGGCGTTCTCTATCCCCACCGTCGCCGAATCCAGGTCGCCGTTCATGCTCAAGTACTGCACCAGAATGTTCCCCGTTCTCTCCTCTAGGATCACCTCAAACGTGTGAGACGCTCCTGAGTTACCAAACTCCGTCACTCCGAACCACTCCACCACCAGCTTCCGGTTCGGCGCTTGCCCCACTACTTCGCGCAGCAACCGGTCCGGCGACTGAACTCTCAGATCATCCCAGAACGCCGATACCAGGTTGTTGGGTGCGCTCGGTTCGGGCAGGAGCTGGTTGCTCAGACTGGACATCCCGCTGCTGGAAAAGCCCAGTATACCGTTGGTCCCCACGTAGGCCGTGTCGTACCCCGTTCCGTAGAACTCGAAGTCGAACCCTATCGGGATAGTGAATTGCCTGTCGTCCCCCTCCCCAATCTGGAAACCCGATGCACTGATGTCTATCCAATCGAAGGCAGGACCGCCCGGCTCGTCGCTGTCTATCCAACTGTACCCGAACAGGTCAGGTCCTCCCGCCCGGTGCGGCCGGTTCGCTGTGGCCGAGGCAGGCGCCTCCTCGACGGATTGGACGGCCAAGTCGAAGACCAGAGTGCCCTCACCAAGGTTGCGTACAGTCAGGTTCGTAGTGGTCACCTGGTCCACACCGAAGACCACGGCGACCGAGCTGGGACTCACCTGGATGTCCGGCGGCGGCACCGTCAGTGTCAACGCTATGATCGTTGGGTCCTCGTCCGGATCATTATTGGTTATCACCATGTCTGCCGTGTGGACCCCCGGGGCCAGCCCAGCCGTATCAAAAGTCACGATCAGGTCCAAACTCTGCCCTGGCGCCGCGGTGCCGTTGTCAGGGGCAACGGACAGCCACGGTACACCGACAGGCAGGAATAGCGTCTCTATGTCAAATACCAGCGTGCCGTCGCCCGTGTTGGTGATCGTCAGGTCCGCGGTGGTCACCCGGTCCCGGTCCTGGGTCACTGTGAACGAAGCCGGGCTTACCCCGATGTCCGGCGGCGGCACAGTGAAACTGATGACCACCGCTACCTGGGCCTCATTCTGGTCGTTGCTGCTTATCAGCACCTCGGCCTGGTATGCCCCAGGGTCCAGGTCCGTGGCACACACTGCCAGAGCTATCACTACGTTCCCACCGGGGGATACATCCCCAGTGGTAGGCACTGCCGTCAGGTCCCCCGACCCTCTGCCCGTTATCTCAAATACCAGGGTCCCATCACCGGTGTTGGATATGGTCAGGTCCGCAGTGCTGCACGCATCCCGGTCTAGGATACCCAGGTCTATCGCCTGCGGAGTCACTTCGATTTCCGGCGGCAGCACTGTCAGACTTCCCGTTACTAGCGTCGGGTTCTCATCCGGATCGTTGCTGTTGATTACGATGTCCCCGGTGTGAACGCCTGGGTCCAGTTCAGCGGAGTCAAAGGTCACGGTCACAGTCACACTCTGCCCAGGCGCCAAATAGCCGATGTCGGGGTCAACCGACATAAAGGGTCCACCGCCCGGCGGGAATGGTGTCTCTATGTCAAATACCAGCGTGCCGTCGCCCGTGTTGGTGATCGTCAGGTCCGCGGTGGTCACCTCGTCCCGGTCCCGGGTCACTGTGAACGAAGCCGGGCTTACCCCGATGTCCGGCGGCAGCACCGTCAGACTTCCCGTTACTAGCGTCGGGTTCTCATCCGGATCGTTGCTGTTGATTACGATGTCCCCGGTGTGAACGCCTGGGTCCAGTTCAGCGGAGTCAAAGGTCACGGTCACAGTCACAGTCACACTCTGCCCAGGCGCCAAATAGCCGATGTCGGGGTCAACCGACATAAAGGGTCCACCGCCCGGCGGGAATGGTGTCTCTATGTCAAATACCAGCGTGCCGTCGCCCGTGTTGGTGATCGTCAGGTCCGCGGTGGTCACCTCGTCCCGGTCCCGGGTCACTGTGAACGAAGCCGGGCTTACCCCGATGTCCGGCGGCAGCACCGTCAGACTTCCCGTTACTAGCGTCGGGTTCTCATCCGGATCGTTGCTGTTGATTACTATCTGCGCTATGTGTGGTCCCGGGTCCAGGTCCGTGGAGTCAAAGGTGACGGTCAGGGTCACACTCTGCCCAGGCGCCACAGAGCCTAAGTCTGGCTCAACCGACACAAAGGTCAATGCGGGCAGGAACAGTGAGTACTCCGCCAGGTTGCTCAGCGGCGTCCCTCTCCCACCACAGCACCCCCAACCGTAGGTCAGGGTGGTCACTATCACTTCACCACCACCGCCGCGGCCGCGGCCTGCTCTGGCAGTTGGACAGTCATATCGAACACCAGGATCCCGTCGCCGGTGTTGGTGATGGTCAGGTCCGCGGTGGTCACCTGGTCCCGGTCCTGGGTCAGGGTGAAGGAATCCGGAGCCACTCCGATGTCCGGAGGCGGCACAATAAAGCTAACGGCAACGATGACCTCTCCCTCATCCGGGTCGTTGCTCAAGATGACCATGTCCAGCTGATGTACACCGGGCAGCAGTTCAGCGCCACACACGGTGAGCACCAGGCTGAGACTTCCACCCGGCGCCACGCTGCCGGCGGCGGGTGCTGCCGTGATCGTTCCATCAACGCCGGGAATCTCGAATATCAGCGTCCCATCTCCCGTGTTAGTGATGGTCAGGTCCGCAGTGCTGCACCCGCGGTCCAGGATACCGACATCGACGGCAAGCGGGCTCACCTCTATGTCCGGCGGGGGTACCGTCAGACTTCCCGTCACTACCGTGGGGTCCTCGTCCGGGTCGTTGTTGTTGATTACGATGTCCGCGGTGTAAACGCCCGGATCCAGATCGGTGGAGTCAAAGGTCACTGTTACGTCCACACTCTCCCCTGGCGCCACGTACCCCGTCGCAGGCTCCACAGACGCGAAGTCGAAGAGCTGCCCCGTCGAGAACAGCACCGATAACTCATTGTGCACGCAAAGAGCATTGAAGTTCGCCGTCAGCCCGTCGTCCCCCGTGGCGTTCTCTATCCCCACCGTCGCCGAGTCCAGATCGCCGTTCATGCTCAGGTACTGCACCAGGACGTTCCCCGTTCTCTCCTCCAGGATCACCTCAAACGTATGCGACGCTCCTGAGTTACCGTACTCCGTCACTCCGAACCACTCCACCACCAGCTTCCGGTTCGGCGCTTGCCCCACTACTTCGCGCAGCAACCGGTTCGACGTCTGAACTCTCAGGTCGTCCCAGAACGCCGATACCAGGTTGTTGGGTGTGCTCGGATCGGGCAGCAACTGGTTACTCAGGTCGGACATCCCGCTGCTGGAAAAGCCCAGGATCCCGTTGGTCCCTACGTAGGCCGTGTCGTACACCGTTCCGTAGAACTCGAACCCGAACCCAATCGGTATGGTGAACTGGCTGTCGTCCCCCGCTCCGATTGGGATGCCCGTGGCACTGATGTCTATCCAGTCGAAGGCCGGACCTCCAGACTTGTCGCTGTCTGTCCAGCTGTACCCGAACAGGTCTGGTCCTCCTGCTCCCAGCGGACCATTCGATCCGCCCGACCCAGCCGCAGGACGCGTGGGCGCCACTGTGATGTCGAACGTCAGCGTGCCGTCGCCGCTGTTAGTGATGACAAGGTCCGCCGTGGTGACCCGGTCACGGTCCTGAACAACCGAAAAGAAGGCAGGACTGACCTCGATTTCAGGGTTCTCCACAGTCAGCACTGCTGAGACTGTTACTGGATTTTCATCAGCGTCATTGTTAGCGATGGTCACTTGAGCATTGTGTACACCCGCCGGAAGATCAGTGGCATCGAAGGTAATCTGCGCCGGCAGAGTCTCACCAGGATCCACAAAACCATCTGAAGGACTCACAGACAACCATGTAGGAGCCTGTCCGGTGTCCTGATCTACAAGGGTTATGTCGAAAGTCAATACGCCGCCTGATCCCGTGCCCACTATGTTAGAGATATTCATTGTTCTATTCAGTAGCTGGCCTGGGGCGAGGGCCTCAGCAAAGGAGGCGGGCGTGACGTCGATCTCGGGCGGCAGCTGCTCCCCAACCTCCAGCGCAGCCGGGACGATCACCTGATCGTTGTCTGGATCGTTACTCCGGATAATGATGTCGGCGTTGTAGGCGCCCGGCGCCAGATCTCTCAGGCAGTTCAAGGTGACCGTGACGTCTCTGCTCCCTTGCGGCGGCACTACCCCAGTCGAGGGCTCGGTGCAGATCCAGGGGACCGCGGGCGTCCCAATACTGCCGTGTCCCGCGCTAGGTGCCCAGTCGCCGGGTGCGGCGAAGTCTCCCATCACCATTGTTATGTCTATCAAACCGTCGTCCTGCCCTAGTAGGGACAACGGGATTGCCACCAGGATGGACGTGCCCACGTACTCCCCGGGGAGATTTGTAATGACGTTCCTCCCCACCGCGTCCACTAAAGTGAGTGTCAGAACATTTACCGCAGGACCCACATCCGAAGAGGACTCTACGACGAGAACAAAGTCGGCCCCGATATCTTGCTCGGGCAGGCCGAACCAATCCCCCGGAGGGACGCCCGTCAAGGGGTTCTGGTCCACATCCAGATGGACATAGCCAAGCAGCGCGCCGAAGGCAGCAGCGTCGCTGAAAAATATCTGAAGCGTCGCCGTTGCTCCGTGGGTGCCTCCGTCCAATCTGAGGATATCAACATTAGGGACTCCACTGTCCCCTTCAGGGTCCTGTATGATTGGGGCCAGCTGCTGGGGGCCTGCCGGCGCTTCGGTCACCACGGGCCGGCTCCCGTCGGACCTAGAGGCGGCTATCCTCTTCTTTTCAGTAACCCAATTCCGCGCCTGGGAGGCCGGCAGCGCTGCCTCGGCCGCACCCACCTGCTCTACTAGCGCAACGCCCATGGCGAACGTCAGATCACTCTGACCAGTGTTGGTTATGGTGAGGGTTCTCGTGACGCTCTCAAGAAAAGTCCCATCGCCGCTGATAGCGTCAGGAGTCACCTGTATCTCGGGATTCTGCGCTAGCCTGAACAGATAGGGCACCGTCAAACTGTCGTGGTCACCGGACACGGTGATTCGGCCCTCGTACCATCCCTGCGGCGCCGCTCCCACGGGACCTACGGTCAATGTCGCTACGGCACTGCCGGAGGCCGGGATTGTGAGGCCCGCCGGCACAACTGTAACCAGGTCGCTCGTCACCACGCCATCAACCGTTGTAAATGTCGTGAGGTTGACGGTCGCCTCGACCCCGGTCAGATTTCTCACGGTCAGATCCGCGGTAACCAGGTCCCCGCTTGTCAACTCGCCAAAGCTAAAGCTAGGTTCCATCGCCATAAGGGTGGTGTTGACCGCCTGGGGTACTCGTATCCTGCCGGCACCCTGATCCCACAGCCTTGGGCCGCCCAGGACCAGAGCGTTGTTCATCAACGCCGCCTTCACCATCATGGGGTCCCAATCGGGGTGGGCCTGAAGAATGAGGCCCGCTGCGCCCGCCACGTGGGGAGTGGCCATGGAAGTGCCGTTGAAGCGTACATATCCGCCGCCAGCCCGAGTGGACCTGATGGCCACGCCCGGGCCGGTCACATCCGGCTTTATTCTCAGATCGAGAGTTGGGCCGCGGCTGGAGAAGCCCGCCATCTGGTCAAAGTCGTTGGTGGCGCCTACTGTTATCGCTGTCCTCGATACTGCCGGCTGACCAACGCTGAACATATCCGGACCGGAGTTACCGGCGGCAACCGCGACCACAAGGCCCTGGCCGGTCGCGAAATCCACAGCTAGAGATAGGGGGTCACTGCCGTCTCCGTTGACGGACGCGCCCAAGCTCATGTTGATAACGTCGGCCTCGTCGTCGGTACCTGCGACGCCATCCGGACCCAGCGCTGCGAACTCGATACCAGCTATAATCCAGGAGTTGAATCCGAACCCCTGGGAGTTCAGAACTTTGGCGTTCCATAGAAATGCCCCGGGAGCTACCCCGGTGTACTGATCCCCGGAGAGGACTCTCGTACCGGCTGCGATCCCGGCCACATGGGTACCGTGACCGAAGATGTCACCTGTCGAAGCGTCATCCGTGAAATCCCGCGCCTGGATTACCTTAGGGATACTCTGAACAAGTCTGGGCATAGTAGCATAGAGAATAGCACTGTGTTCGGGGAGATAATTGATGGACCAGCCAACATTTGCGGACTTGGAATACGAGAGCAAGAAGCGCAAGACCCGCCGGGAGATATTCCTGGAGCGCATGGATGCTCTGATCCCGTGGGAACAGATGGAAGAGCGCATCCGTCCGTTCTATCCCAAGGCGGGCCGAGGCCGTCGACCATATGAGTTGTCGGCGATGGTGCGGATACACTGCGTGCAGTTGTTCTACAACTTGAGCGATCCTGGTATGGAGGACATGCTCTACGAGGTCGAGTCGGTGAGACGGTTCGTAGGGTTGAAGCTGTCGGGCCCGCTGCCGGACGAGACGACGATTCTGAACTTCCGCCATCTGCTGGAAGAGCATGAGTTGGGGCAGAGTCTGTTCGAGGAGATCAACCGTCATCTGGAGTCCCAGGGACTGCGGCTTCGGGAGGGGATGATCGTGGACGCGAGCATCATAGAGGCGCCGTCATCGACGAAGAATCGTGCGGGTGAGCGAGACCCTGAGATGCACCAGACGAAGAAGGGGAACGAGTGGCGCTTCGGGATGAAAGTACACGTAGGCGCTGACGCTGAGACGGGAGTGGTACACAGCATGACTACGACGCCAGCTAACGTGCATGATGTGACAGAAGCGCACCGATTGCTGCACGGTGGAGAGAAACGAGTGTGGGGGGATGCGGGGTATCAGGGAGTGGACAAGCGGTTGGAGAATCGAGAGTTGGATGTGGAGTGGCGAGTGGCGATGAGGCCCGGCCGGCGACGGCACCTGGAGCCTGGCAGCTACGAGGCGTTGGCGGAGAAGCGCAAAGCGTCGGTCAGAGCGAAAGTGGAGCATCCGTTCCTGTACGTGAAGCGGCGCTTTGGCTACGCCAAGGTGCGCTACCGAGGGTTGGCTAAGAACGCGCAACGGCTGGCATTGCTACTGGGGCTGGCCAACTTGATGACGGCAGAGCGCCGTCTGGCGGCATGAGAGGGGCGCAGTGCGCAAATCACGGCCGGGGAGCCGCGATGGCTCCGAAAAGCCGCTTCGAGGCCACAACAGACACGGTCTGAACGCCTCAACCACGACCTGGAACGTCACAAAGATGCCTGAACGTCTCCAAAGAACGGAACCACTCTGCCCATCCACGCTTGCGCCGAGTTGTTCAGAGGTTCCCTTAGGGTCGTTGGTGGCAGGATCATCATCCAGGTCGTCCAGGCTGGGATGGGTCTCGTCAATCCCTGTATCCAGTATCGCTATCTGTATACCTTCGCCCCGGTAGCCCATATTCCACACTTCCGGAGCCCCGATAAGTGGTACGCTCACGTCCAGGTTCGCACGCGCGACCTTGTCTAGCCAGATATTGCTGACTTCGTTGCTCTTCCAGGGCGGGACAGAGGTGGTCCGAAGCACTGTGACAGGCAGTTTAGCCGCCAGTAGAGGCAAGGCCCGAGACTTGAACGTGACGGCGCCCCCTAAATCGTCCACCATACGTCCAACTATCGCCAGACCGGATGAATCCGTGGTTGCGATGATTACCGGAAGAGTGTCTTTCTCGTGGTAGTTTTCTCGAATAAGGTAGTCAACGTTAAAAAGTTCTTTATCCAGTTTGGACATGTCCAGCCCGGTCGGGAGCACGTAGGTATCGTCGCCCTTTTTCAAGATCCTATACGTACCGCTATAATTGGGGTTCGCGCTGTATACGTGATAATCTCTGGGGCCGTCGGGGGACAGGTTCACTCTAACTATATGCCCGCTGATCAGGGTCACTTCAGCGGATACGGGGGAGTTGCCCGGCGGAGGATGCCCCTCGGCCACTAGCGAGACCTGGGTCTTGACCAGGAGAACAGCAAGGACAGCTAATAATGAAATAAGAGAAATGCAAGCAAATTTGCGCAGGACAGTCCCCCTCGGAGAGCGGTAATCATCACCTGAGATCAAGTGGGGTTTGAGGAACTATAGCACCGATTGTGACTAATAGTCAATGTCGAAGGCCGTACCTACCGGTGTCTGAGACAGGCCCAAAGGGGCCTACCTCAGGCGGGCTAAGTGTTCGCATGCACGTTTTGGCTTTGTGCGCGTTCATGCAAGTTGCTACCCTCGGAGTTGTCTGTTAGTCTGGATTGGACGCTCGACCTGGCTCTTTCATATCTGGCTAATGAAATCGAACATACAGGTCTCTCTATTCGTCACGTGCCTCATCGACCAGCTTTATCCCGAAGTCGGCGTAAGCGTGGTACGCGTCCTGAGGGGACTGGGCGTGGAGGTGGATTTCCCCCGCGACCAGACCTGCTGCGGCCAGCCTGTCTTCAACAGCGGATTCAGCAAGGAAGCGAGGCTCTTGGCGCGACGTGTGCTCCAGAGCTTCGGCGACAGCCCAACGGCAACAGAAGGTGGTAACGGTTACGTGGTGGTGCCATCGGGCTCATGCGCCGCGATGATACGCGTCTTCTATCCTCAGCTCTTCCGTGAAGACCCTCGCCTCAGCGGGCAGGCTGAGAACTTGAGCGGCAGAGTCTACGAGTTCTCGGAGTTTATTGTGAAGGTGCTGGGTATCACCGACGTTGGAGCGGTTTTCCAGGCATCCGGTGGCGGAAAGGTCGCCTACCACCCATCCTGCCACCTTCTGAGGGAGTTGGAGGTCTCGCGGGAGCCTCGGGAGCTAATAGCCAACGTCAGAGGAGCTGATCTGGTCGAGATGGAGCGGGCCGAGACCTGCTGTGGCTTCGGCGGGACCTTTGCCGTCAAGTACCCCGCCATCTCTGGGGCCATGCTCGCGGACAAAGTGGACGACGTGGCAAAAACCGGCGCTGGTACCCTGGTCGCCTGCGATATGAGCTGCTTGATGCACATCGGCGGCTCCCTCAGCCGCCGTGGCATCCCAGTGAGGCCGATGCACCTGGCTCAGCTGCTGGAACGTCAGGACCCCCCGTAGCACTATTAGACACATAGCTCTGAAGGTAAAAGTGGCGGACGTAAGGACAAGGGAGTTCAAAACCGCTTCCACCAAGGCCATAGCCGACCCTCAACTCCAGGCCGCGCTGGACAAGGCCGGTGGCGGTTTCAACTCCGCCAGGTTGGAGGCGATCGACGAGATCACCCTCCCACGTTGGGAGGAGCTGAGGACTCACGCGCGAGAGGTGAAGCGCCACACCATAGATAACCTGGACTACTACCTGGAGCTTTCCGCTGAGAGGGTAACGCGTAACGGCGGACAGGTGCACTTCGCCAAAGATGGAGCGGAAGCCAACGCCATCATAATAGAGCTGGCCCGCTCCAGTGGCGTCAGTCTGGTCACCAAGAGCAAGTCAATGGTATCCGAGGAGACAGACCTCAACCGCGCCCTCGCCGAAAACGGCATAGAAAGCGTAGAGACTGACCTGGGAGAATATATCATCCAGCTTGCGGAGGAGACACCCTTCCACATAATCGCGCCTGCTATGCACAAGAGCAGGCAGCAGGTGTCGGACCTGTTTGCCCGGAAGATTGATAGGCCTGGCCTCGTAGAGATAAGTGAAATGGCCCAGACCGCCAGGGAAACCTTGCGACAGAAGTTTTTCCGGGCCGACATGGGTGTCACCGGGGCGAATTTTGTGGTCGCAGAGACAGGCACTCTGGTAATAGTCACCAACGAGGGCAACGGGCGGCTCTGCACCTCGGCGCCCCGCATTCACGTGGCGCTAACCGGCATGGAGAAGATTGTCCCTTCGCTGGAAGACCTGGCCACATTCCTCAGGCTTCTGCCCAGGGCCGCCACAGGCCAGCGAATCACCAGCTACGTCAGCCTCATCTCCGGCCCCAGACGCGCCGATGAGGAGGATGGCCCCGAGGAATTCCACTTGATCTTCGTAGACAACGGCCGCTCCCGGCTCCTCCGTGACCCGGACCTGCGGGAGTCCCTGTACTGCATTCGCTGCGGGGCCTGTCTCAACGCGTGCCCCGTCTACCGCAAGGTCGGAGGCCACTCCTATGGATGGGTCTATCCCGGCCCTATCGGCGCGGTCGTGTCCCCTGTGATGCTTGGGTTGAAGCAGACAAGAGACTTGCCCTTCGCTTCCAGCCTGTGCGGCGCCTGCCGGGAGGTATGCCCGGTGAAAATCAACATACCGCACATGCTTCTCAAGCTTCGTACGCGTTCGGTGGAGAGCGAAGATTCCACCGGACGGTCGGCGCCGCTGCTGGACAGGCTCCTTGCCCGGAGCTATTACCTGATCATGAGAAGTCCCCGTACTCTATCTCTCGTGCGCCGGTTGGCGAGGGTCGGCCAGAGCCCCTTCGCGAGGAAAGGAAAGATCAGTAGTATCCCATTCCCACCATTCTCTCAATGGACCAGGGTACGAGACATGCCGGCGCTGCCCCGAAGGTCCTTCCGCGAAATTTGGGATAGGGAGCTATCACGAGAGGACTAGCAGGCTGCGGAAGAAAGGGGTGTGCAAAGGGGCGAAGCTCCTTTGCCGGGGTCTGAGAGCCTGCCCTGAGCCAGCCGAAGGGGTGTCCCTCAGATATAAGTTTCTCCCCCTTCCTGGCCGGGCCTGTCCTCAGCCTGCCGAAGGGAAAGGAGCCAGGGGGATGGTCGAAAGGGTTTTTCAGCACCCTGCTAGTCTAGTGTCTCGTATATAGCATTACAATGCTGATATGAGGAGGTCCTCCCCGCGAACCCCGGTCTCACCCTCACCTCAATCCTCTCCCATAGGGAGAGGAGGCAGACCGGGGGGCCACGTCGAGCGCTGACGTATTGTAAACCCATTTGGCAGACACACGACTAGGTTAGGCGCTGCTCGGTCCCGCAAGAGTCCATTCACGGAGGCGATGGTCTGGAAAGAGACAAATTTATCGAGTCGGTGAGACAGGCACTGGGCAGGGAAAAGGGCGAGCCCGCTCCCGCCTATGCCCTCCTCGAGGAGACTCTCCCTGAGATCCAGGAGAAGGCCATAGCCGTGCGCCAAAGGCTCGAGGGTAAGGGGCCGGAATTGGTCCACACGCTCGGCGAGGTCTCGGAGCTGAGGGGCTGGAAAGTCTGCCACGCCGCGGGGCCCGAAGAAGCTTTGGGCTATATCTGCGACGTTGTAAGATCCTCGGCGACCGGCTTGGTGGTGAGGTCAGATCAAGAGGTATTCGAGACCGTCGCGGTGGACGACCCACTCCAACGCGCGGGGGTTCAAGTGGTCGTCACCGCCCAGGGCCATAGCATGTCCCGTGAAGAGTTGCGCCGGCACTCGGTGGAAGCGGGTGTGGGAATCACCGGAGTGGACTACGCCATTGCGGAGACTGGATCCGTAGTCTTGCTGCCCCGCCGAGGATTGAGCCGGCTGTCCTCCCTGGCGCCGACGATCCACGTGGCGATTGTGCGTCCCGACGAAGTAGTAGAGAGCCTGGACGACCTATTTATCTTGAGGCGATTGGCCTACCATACGGAGGGAGACGACGCGGGTATGTACATGAACTTCATCACTGGGCCCAGCCGCACTGCCGACATCGAACAGACGTTGGTCATTGGCGTGCACGGGCCGCAGGAGGCCCACATGGTACTCCTGGGATAGGGTGAGACATGCCGGTGAGAATAGGATTTAGCAAGTTCCGGCGGCAGGCACTCGAAGCGGAGCTTGACCGGATCACCACAATGATGCCCCAGCTTGGTGTCCAGCGGGCGATCCTGACCGGCGACCTGGCGTCCGGGCAGGTGGCGCCGGAGAGCACCCTCGACCTTATCATCGTGCAGGATGTGCCCGGCAACTTCACCAGGCGAATGGACTTCTTCACCAGCCACCTAGACCCGATGGTAGGCACGAATTTCCTGGTCTACACGCTGGAGGAATACGAGTCCCTCAGGGAGTCAAGCCCATTTCTGAGGACGGCCCTAGAGAGAGGAAAAGTGGTCTATGAGTCATGACCGAGCAGCGGAAGGGGACAGGTGGATGAGACAAGCCGAGAGGGACTTGGAGGACGGCAGGTTCCTCCAGGAGGGGAAGCGTTACAATCTCGCTTGTTTTGTGAGTCAGCAGGCAGGAGAGAAGGCGCTCAAAGCCTACCTTTACCACCACGGTGCCGAGGATGTCTGGGGACACTCATTGGCCGACCTGTGTGAAGACGCCAAAGTCCTGAACAGGATGTTCGACGTCATCAAGTCTCTCGCCGTTCTCCTGGACAAATACCACGACTTGACGCGCTATCCCCACATGCTGCCGGGCGGCATCCCCTCCGAGGCCTACGATGAGGTGGACGCCGAAAGGGCAATCCACATCGCCCAAGAGGTGATCTCCTTCGTCAAGGTACAGATGGTGGAAGAGTGACCCGAGGGGGCAGAGTCGAGTCTCACAAGTGCTGGGCCACCGGAACCAGGTCGTAGATGTTCACGACGCCGTCGCCGTTCAGGTCAGACTGTGAAGGAGCGGGGGCCGTAGGCCTGGGTGTGGGCCTGTGGGGCCTTACGCCTGTCCTAGTTTGCGCAGGCGTCTATGCCACGCGACCTAGCCGTCATCGCCCCGCCGCCTCAACAGTCCAATCAGCTGGGAATCGATCACGCCACGCTGATACCCACACCGGCCCAGGCCGATAGCGCCCAAGATAACCTGCTCCGAGATGTATCATCAGGTCCGCGAGATAGACTTATTGATCGGAGCTATGCGCTTGACCAGCCCCAGAAGGGACCAGCGTCAGTGAACTGCCCAGCCTGCGGCGCCGAGAACCCGCCCCAAGCCCGGTTCTGCGGCCAGTGCGGCGCTCCGCTGTTGGCCGAAACTCCGCCACCTCCACCTCAACCCCCACCAATTACCACGCCACCGTTGGTTGAGAAGCAATTCGGGAAGCCCACGACCGGTGGCCCTTGGGTAGGTATAGCGCTAGTAGTCCTTCTGGTCTTCTTGCTATTGGGGGGAATGCGTTTTGTCGGGTTCCATGTTGGTCCTTCCCTGTTCGGAGGAGGTTTTTTTGCCGTCTTCGCCCTGCTAGCTCTATTAGGAGCGTGCGTTTGGGTAGGAGTCGTAGGGAAATGGCCGGGAACACGCAGACGGGTTCACCCGATTATCAGGGTGCTCATCTCCCTCATTCCCATCGGGCTGAACGGCCTACTCGCGTTTGGAGTGGGCTACCTCGTGGCGGCTGACTGCTCCGATTTCTGTGGGAACGAAGGTCCGGGCCGGGGAATCGCGGTCGGGGCGGCGGTGTTCTTCGGGGCCGTAGCGGTGGATGTGGTAGCGTTCGCATTGCTCTTCGGGACCATAGTTGCCGGCCTGTGGGTCTGGCGACGGGGCCAATCCTCACATGCCACTCCCGGGCAATAGACACTGCGAAATTAGTACTGCTTGCATACGTGTATAATTGAAACCTCATATGCATGGAGATGCGAGCACCTCTAATCACCACGGGTCAAATGTACTACTCAAAATTGGTCGGGGTACTACTCCAGATTGGTTCTTTTGCACCTGGTGGCACGCGTCTTGGGTCGATATGCTGCGTATAGCAACAAAACATCAACAACAAACGGAAAGCTGGCGGAAAATGGTGAACCTTGACTGGAGCGGCCACTTGATCAGCCCTAGAAGGCGCTGGCGTCCATGACCTGTCCACACTGTGGGGGCGAAAACCCCTCCACCGGACGCTTCTGCATCTTCTGCGGGGCGTCACTGATTGTCGATATCGGTCCGGAGGAACAGGAGCCGCCTGAAGAGGAAGTACAACAGGCTGCCGCTGAGGGCGAGGTCGGAGGCACCATTGATGAACGGGTGGTGTCCCTTCAGTCCGCCGTCGAGGGCATAAGAGAGGACCTGTCCCGCCTGCTGAACCGCCTCTCGGAAACAGAGCGGCAGATCCGGGAGCTGTCTCCAACGGGTCGATCACCACAACCACCGAGGCACACCGCTGTCCCTCCCGGTCCTGCGACGGCAACGGCACCCTCAGGTTTCGTTCCCCCCAGAGCACGAGCTTTTCAACCCACCACGGCAGGCGCTCCGCCACGACCCCCCGGCGCAAAGATATTCGACACCATGGCAGGCTGGAACTGGGAGTGGCTCGCCGGGGGGAACTGGCTCGCCAGAATAGGCGTTGTCGCCCTCATCATAGGCATCGGCTTCTTCCTGAGGCTGGCCTTTGACAACGACTGGATCGGGGAGACAGGCCGGGTGGCCCTGGCCATCGTAGGTGGCCTGGCGCTGCTGGGAGCGGGAGAGTACTGGCAAAGGAAGTATCCCATATGGGCCCAGCCCTTGACCGGCGGCGGGATTGCCCTCCTCTTCCTTTCTATCTTCGCGGCCTTCTCCCTGTACGACCTAATCAATAACGTCACCGCGTTCGGGCTCTTCTTCCTGATCACCCTGGCCGCCGCCGGGCTGGCCCTGAAGAACGAGTCCATGTCCATCGCCATCCTGGGCATCATAGGCGGCTTCATAACCCCCATTCTCTTGGCGATAGAAGTTAGCGACGAATCGGGTCTAAAGTTTGTGACGGACAAGCTGCCCGACCCGCGCCTCCTGATTGCCTACGTCCTGGTGCTGGACCTGGGGGTGCTGGCGCTGGCCACCTTCCGCAACTGGCGCTGGTTCACCCTGCTGGCCCTGGCGGGCTCTCTTGGTCTGTATTGGTTCTGGCACGACCAGCTTGACCCCAGCCTGCTTCTGTCCCAGCTGGGAATCACTTTCATATTCCTGATCTTCATGGGCGCCACGACCCTTTTCCACATACTATGGCGGCGGGCATCCGGGCCGGCGGACCAGGCCCTCATGGTGCTCAACGCGGCGGCCTACTTCGGTATAAGCTACGGGCTGCTCTTCGACGAGTTTCAGGCCTGGATGGGGGGATTCACTCTGCTCCTGTCGGTGGTGTACGGCCTGCTGGCCTATGCCGTCCTGGCCAGGAGCCGGGAACAGGTCTACCTCAGCTTCTTCGCGGTGGGGATCGCCGCGGTCTTCCTTACCATCGCCGTGCCCGTCCAATTGGGTGGGCCCTGGATAAGCGTCGCCTGGGCCGTCGAAGGTGCGGTGTTGTTATACATGTCTTTCACGCTACGCCTGCCTCAGCTACGCCTGTTCGGCCTGGCGGTGTTCGGCGCTTTCGCAGGTTATCTACTATTCATCGACACCCCCGATGCCCTCGGGTCAGACTTCACGCCTATCTTCAATGTCTTTATGGTCGCCTACGCACTGGTCATCGGCATTACGTACCTGATGGCCTACCTCTTGTACCGCGAGAGGGAGAATTTACAGCCCTGGGAGGCGTATCTGTTCCCGGCCTTCCTCGTGGCTGGAAACCTCTTTCTGACCATCACAGTGCCCATTCAGGCAGTCGGGGCCTGGATCGCCGTAACATGGGCCATCGAGGCCGCGGTCTTGATGTGGTTATCTTTCCGCTTGGGCTTGATCGAGCTGCGCCTATTCAGCCTTGGGGTATTCGCTATCCTTATCGTAAGGCTGCTGGCGTTTGACACTCGCGACGTAGACGATGAGACCTTCCGCCCCATCATCAACTACCGGTTTCTTGCCTTCGCGGCGGGTATCGCCTCGATGTACGCCGCAGCGTATATGTTATGGAGGTGGAGGGAAAGGCTGGTCCACGAACGCGAGGGCGTCCTCATGATGGTATTTATGGGCGCCGCCAGCTTCGTCACCCTGTGGATCCTGAGCGCCGAGGTTATCGCCTCGGTGGACAGCGAGTTTTTCGACGCGAAACGGTCGATCGCCGGAGATCTGAAGAGCCTCGGTCTCAGCATCCTCTGGGCCACCTACGCCGCCATAGGGATTGTTCTGGGGATCATGCGCAGGTCGCGCTCGATGCGCCTCGCCGGGCTGGCCCTCCTAGCAATACCAGTCCTCAAGCTCTTCGTGTTCGACGTATTCGAGTTGGAACAGGGATACCGCGTCGGTGCATTTATGGGCTTGGGGGCCCTGCTAGTAGTCGGTGGGTTCCTCTACCAGAAATATAGCAGAGCTATCAGGGGGTTCATCCTTGAATGAGCGTTTGCATATCAAGATTGGGTCTGTTGTCTTGGGTGCTCTGGGCCTGGCGGCCCTCTTTCTCTTGTTGGACCTGCCCAACACGGCCGCCGATTTTTCACTCAAAGACTGGCAACGCGTCAAATCCATTACGCTCCCGACGGGGTTTACGGACGACGGGCTCGTAGAGTTGGTCCCCGATCCCGAGGTGTACGATCGGGCGCGCCTGGGACTTATAGACCTGAGGATTATCGACGGAGAAGACCGGGAGGTACCCTATCACTTGGGGGTGGAGCGGGGCGCCCGGGAACGCCGGTCTTTCCCCGTGAGCGTCCGGGACATCGGTTTCGTGCCAGGCCAGCACTCCAGCTTCGTCGCCGACCTCGGCCAGGAGGGGACCCTTCACAACGAGATCGAGGTCTCCACCACCTCCCAGAACTTCGAGCGGGAGGTGACTGTGGAGGGGAGCAACGACGCATCAACCTGGGCGGTCTTACAGGAACGAACGAAGATCTTCGACTTCACTCTCAAAGAAAGAGGCTTCACCGCCCGTGACACACGAGTCCGCTACCCAGAGAGTATGTTGCGGTATTTGCGGGTGCGAATCATGAACGACGGTGAAGAGCCCCTGGAGATTTCAGGAGCATCCGTTTTCTCTGTTACCGAAAAGCAGGCTCAAGAGACAGCTTATCCAGCCACGATCAGCAATCGTACGGAGGACAGCGAGAAGCGAACGAGTCTTATCGTTTTCGATCTGAGAGTCAGCGGCCTGCCGACAAACCGTCTGACGATCGACACACCTCAGGTCAACTTCTACCGCGAGATCACGCTAGAGGGGACCGGGGATGCGCCGCTGGAGGATGCCACAAATTGGAGTCTGGTGCAGAGGTCCGGGGCTCTCTATTCCTACGATACCCCCAAGTTCGTAGGGGACAAGCTCGCGTTGGAGTACCCCGAGACCACTTTCCGATTCTTCCGACTGACCATCAGTAACGAAGACAATCCCCCCCTTCCCATCGAGGGGGTTGAAGTTTACGGAGTATCACGAAGGCTCATCTTTCAGGCGGAACCGCAAGCATCCTACAAGCTCTACTACGGCAATCCCAGTGCCCGCGCCCCATCCTACGAGCTGGAGCGTATTCTACCTTTTCTGGACACGGAGGACCTTCCGACCGGCGCCCTGGGGCCGCAAACAGATAATCAGGCGTTCGAGATAGAGAAGAAGCGTCTGCCCTTCAGCGAGCGCTTCCCCTGGCTGTTCCCTACGGTGGTGGCGTTGGCGGCTGTAGTTGTGGCATTCCTCCTCTTCGGGGTCGTCCGCAAGGCGAAGAAGGTGCTGCCGCCCCCCGAGTAGAGGCCATAGTCTCCTCTCCCTGTGGGATTACGGTGGGAGCCGCACCCTCATCCTGACCTTCCCCCATCAAGGGGGAAGGGACTCGATCTCCTCCCTCCCAATTAAAGTGTCCAGGGCAGCAGATTGAACCCAGGCTCCTCTCTTCCTATGGGAGAGGATTAAGGTGAGGGGGGCAACGCCAGCGAGTTGCCCGCCCTCAAGAGCCGCATAGTACGCTCTGTGGCGCTACGGAGCAGGTCAAAGGTGCGGGCGACACTCGTTTTGAAGTCCATTGGCCTGTCCAGTATAGGGACCACCGCGTCGATGCCGTGCCTGTACACTTCTTCGTAGCCGCTCCTAAGGTTCCCCACAATCGCGATCACCGGAACGCCTACCGCCTTCGCCCTGCGTGCTACTCCCACTGGGGCCTTGTCGAACGCCGTAGAGTCGTCGATCCGACCCTCGCCTGTGATAACCAGGTCGGCGCCCACCAAGTGATCCTGAAGGCCCAGTGCTTCGCAGGCCAGGTCTATCCCCGACGATACCTCGGCGTTCAAGAACGCCATTAACCCGGCGGCCAGTCCTCCAGCGGCCCCTGCCCTGGGAGTCTCGCACAGGTCGACGCCCAGGTTTCTCTTGATAATCATGCCCAAATGAGCCAGGGCCCGCTCGAGGTCATCGACGTCCTGGGGCGAGGCCCCCTTTTGACGGCCGTAGACCGCGGAAGCCCCGCTGGGCCCGCAGAGAGGGTTGGTCACGTCGGTGGCCGCGGTGATGCGGGTATCCAGGGCACCGAGACGGAGGCCGGACATATCTATCCTGGCAAGCCTGGTCAGGGCTGCGCCTCCAAAGGGCAACTCTCTTCCGTTGGAGTCAAGGAACCGTATCCCCAAAGCCTGGGCCATACCCACTCCGCCGTCATTGGTAGCGCTCCCGCCCAGGCCCACTATCATTCGACGGTAACCCTTATCCAGTGCCGCCACAATAATCTCGCCCGTCCCATAGCTGGTGGTGGTTCTAGGGTTGCGCCGTCGGAGGGGCACCAGGGCCAGTCCCGAGGCCCGCCGCGCCATCTCTATCACTGCGGTCTCGCCGTCCCCCATCACGCCCCACAGGGCTGTTACGGGCTCGCCGAGCGGACCGGTTACGCGGCAGGAGACGAACTCCCCTCCTGTGCTATGCACGAGAGCGTCCAGTGTGCCATCGCCCCCATCGGCCACCGGAATCCGAACGGTTTCGGCCTGCGGAAAGACTTCAAGTATCCCCAGCTCAATGGCTTTCGCCACTTCTACTCCCGGCAGGCCACCCTTGAAGCTCTGGGGTGCAATCACCACCTTCATTACGCGCCCAATTATACACAAGTGTCGTGGAGTATTCTTTTCCAACCGTGTCTGCTAAAATCTGTGCCAGCGTGCAGGGAGGTGCCCATGCCTTCGACGGCGGATCTTAAACGCCGAGTGTACTCTGAGATCGATTCCCGGGCCGAGGAGATCGTCCAGGTATCCAAGGCCATTCTCCAGCATCCGGAATCTGGGTTCCGGGAGCTGAAAACCTCCAAACTCGTCGCGGAGAAATTCAGGGAGCTGGGCGTGCCCACAAGAGAGAGCATAGCCCTCACCGGCATAAAAGGGGAGCTGAGAGGAGGGGGCGACGGTCCCTCGGTAGCTTTGATAGGCGAGCTGGACTCTTTGATAGTGGGGGAGCACCCCCATGCCGACCCTGATACCGGCGCCGCCCACGCCTGCGGCCACCACGCTCAAATCGGCATGCTCATCGGGGCAACCATCGGTCTCATGTCCGGGGATGTTCTGCCTTCCCTGAGCGGCCGGCTGGTGCTAATCGCCGCACCGGCGGAGGAGTATATAGAGATAGAGTATAGGGACTCGTTACGGCGGCAGAAAAAGCTAGAGTTCCTAGGCGGCAAACCTGAGTTTATTCGGCTGGGAGAGCTGGACGACGTCGACATCGCGATGATGTGTCACACGACCAGCACTGAAGGCGATGGGAAGCTGTGTATGAGTGGCACTTCTAACGGCATCGTCGCGAAGAAGATCCAATTCATCGGTCGCGGCTCTCATGCGGGAGGGGCTCCCCACCTGGGGATCAACGCCCTCAACGCCGCCTCCCTGGCCCTCATGGCCATCCACGCCAACAGGGAGACCTTCCGGGACGAGGATACCATTCGAGTACACCCCATCATGACCAAGGGGGGAGAAGCGGTCAGCGCTGTGCCAGCCGATGTACGAATGGAGACCTTTGTCCGCGGCAAGACGCTGGACTCGATCATGGACGCCAACCGGAAGGTTGATAGGGCTCTTAAGGCCGGCGCCATGGCCGTGGGTGCCAAGGTGAATATCCAGACCCTCCCAGGCTACTTGCCCCTTCGACAGGACAGGAATCTTGCTCAGGTGTTCGAGGCCAACGCAGTCTCCCTCGTGGGAGAGGACAACTTAGGCCGATCGGACCACCGCACCGGCTCCACGGACATGGGCGACGTCAGCCAGCTCATGCCCGCCATACATCCATACGTGGGCGGCGCCACGGGCCTGAGCCATGGGGCAGACTACATCGTGCAGGACTACCAGCTAGCCGTACTCACCGCCGCCAAGGCGTTGGCGGCTACCGCCGTGGACCTTCTGGCCGATGGCGCAACTCTCGGTCGAAAGGTAGTCTCCGACCACAGGCCAGCGATGACCAAAGACAAGTACCTTTCCTTCATGCGTGGCCTGGCCAAAGAGGAGCTATTCGAGTTTCAGGGGTAAACGGGACTGCAAAGAGCATGCTCTCAAAGGATGAACTGAAGAGAACGGCCTGTGACGCCATCGAAAGGCAGAAGACTGAAATCGTCGGTGTCGCCAAGGAGATTCTTCAGAACCCAGAGACGGGCTTCAAGGAACAGCGCACCGCGGGGCTCGTTGCAAGGAAACTTGCGGAGCTAAACATACCCCACAGGCAAGGTTTGGCGCTCACCGGAGTGAAAGGAACAGTCCAAGGGGGAGACTCCACTGGCCCAAGCGTGGCAATCCTCGGGGAGCTCGACTCCTTGCTTGTATCCGATCACCCCAACGCCGACCCCGCGACCGGGGCGGCTCACGCCTGCGGCCACAACGCCCAAATAGGCATGATGCTGGGAGCTATGGTCGGGCTTCGGTCGTCCGAAATCCTGAGCGCGCTCTCGGGCACTATCGTACCTTTCGCCGTGCCGGCCGAGGAGTTCGTCGAGGTGGAACAACGCCTGGCGCTCAGAGAGAAAGGCGCCCTGGAGTTTCTAGGGGGCAAGCAGGAGCTTATACGTCTGGGAGAGTTCGACGACGTGGATATGGCGATCATGTGCCACACGGCCAGCAACATGGGTGAACGAGGGTTCTCCATCGGCGGAACAAGTAACTGGCACATGGTGAAATATGTCCAGTTTACGGGTCGCAGCGCGCACGCGGGCAGCGGCCCCCACTTGGGCATCAATGCCCTCAATGCGGCGAACTTCGCCATGGCAGCCATTCATGCCAACAGGGAGACCTTTACTGAGCGGGAGACATCTCGAATCCACGGCATAATGACCAAGGGCGGTGAGGCGGTGAACGCCGTTCCCTCAGACGTAAGGCTGGAATGGAGGGTGAGGTCGTCGGACGCCGCGAGCCTAACTAAGAACAACTCCCGCGTGGACCGGTGTTTCAAGGCAGGCGCGCTGGCCACGGGCGCCAATGTGAAAATCACCAACATCCCCGGCTATTTCCCCCTGCACCATGACCCAACCCTTCAAGACTTGTTCCGCAGCAACGCTACCCGCCTCCTCGGACGGGACCGGATTTCCTACATCCCCGAGACCAAGAGTAAGGGAGGCTCTACCGACATGGGGGATTTGAGCCAGATCATGCCTGTGTGCCATCCCTACGCTGCAGGCGCTACGGGACCGGGCCACAGCAGGGAATACACCATCAGCGACTACGAGAAGGCCGTCCTTAACCCCGCAAGAATCATGGCTATGGTGGTGATCGACCTTCTGGCTGAAGGAGCTGCCAAAGCCCGTGAAATCATCGCCAACGCCAGGCCCGCCATGACAAAGGAAGAATACCTCTCCGTCCAGCGAAAGCGCGCAACGGTGGAACAGTTCAACGGGTCGGAACTCTAAAGATTCAGCTAGCCAGGTGCTGAAACAGCCCTTCCGACCATCCCCCTGGCCCCCCTCCCTTCGGCAGGCTTAGGACGGGCTTGGCCAGGAAGGGGGAACAATTCAGATCTGAGGGACACCCCTTCGGCAAGCTCAGGGCAGGCTCTCTGAGGTGGTCCCAAAAATTCGGACAGGTGGCTAAGAGAGAGTCCCGCTCCTAAAATAGGACGGAAAGAAGGAGCAGGACATGAAGCAAACACGTAAGAAGCACAGCCCAGTCTTCAAGGGCAAAGTGGCTTTGGCCGCGCTCCAGGGGGAGCACACCATTGCAGAGCTGGCCAGCCGGTTTGAAGTCCACCCGAGCCAGATCCATGCCTGGATGAAGGCCTTGACTCAGGGGGCGCCGCACCTCTTTGAAAATGGTGCTGGACGCCAGGAGAAGGACCAAGAGGTCCTCACTGCCCAGCTCTACCAACAGATTGGGCAGCTCAAGGTGGAACGGGATTTTTTGTCACGGAGCTTCGGGTTGTGAGCCGGTCCCAACGCCGGGCCATGATTGACCGAGAAGAACCGAAGCTGTCTCTGGTGCGCCAGTGCGCCTTGCTGGGTATCAGCCGCTCCTCGTTGTACTACCTGCCAACCGAGGCCGGCGCCGAGGACATGGAGTTGATGGCCCTCATAGACCAACAGTACCTGAAGACACCTTTCTACGGCTCCAGAAGGATGACTGCCTGGCGCAGAAATCACGGACACCAGGTCAACCGCAAGCGGGTCCGACGGCTGATGCAGCTGATAGGCCTGGAGGCCATCTACCGGCGTCCCAACACCACCAAGCCAAACCCAGGGCATAAGGTCTATCCGTACTTGCTCAGGGGGCTGGAGATCAACCGGGTCAACCAGGTGTGGGCCACCGACATCACCTACATACCCATGGCTCGGGGTTTCCTCTACTTGATGGCCATCATGGACTGGCACAGCCGCTACGTGCTGGCCTGGCGGCTGTCCAACACCCTGGAGGTAGACTTCTGTGTTGCGGCTCTGGAAGAGGCCTTGAGCAAGGGTCGGCCACAGATCTTCAACACCGACCAGGGCAGCCAGTTCACCAGCGAGGCCTTCACCAGCATGCTGCTGGCGCAAGGCGTTCAAGTGAGCATGGACGGCAGGGGCCGGTGCATGGACAACGTCTTCGTGGAACGGCTGTGGCGCAGCATCAAGTACGAGGAGGTGTACCTGAAGGCATACCAAAATGGGACTGAGGCCAGAAAAGGGATTGGGGCTTATCTGGCCTTCTACAACCAAGAGCGGCCCCATCAAGCCCTGGGCTATCGGTCACCGGGTCAGGTGTTCCATGCAGTGAGCCCACAAAGGTGTTTACTGGAACATCCACAAGCCTTACAATCGGATGAAGGTTTACGAGACACCCCAGCGGTAGACTCTCTTATTTTAGCCTCACCGCTGTCCTGATGATGGGGTCCACTTGACTCATACTCCCGGCGAAGGGGCGTCGCCCCTCTGCACTCCCCTTCTTCATCAGCCTGCTAGAGCGCCCAGCCCCCCACACCCACCCACGTCATCACCGCCCCACTCACCAGGGGGACCGTCAGGTTATCGTCGAGCCTTGTGGGGAAAAGTTCTACGAGCGCCGCAACGGCCGCTCCCACCGCCAGTCCCCAATGGAAGGGCAGCACGTCGGAAGCTGACAGCACTCCAGCTGCGGCGAGCGCTACCAGGAAGAAGGCCAGGGTGCCCCACGGGGACTTCCCGAGAATCCTGGGCCCGCCCACCCGCACTCCCACCAACGCAGCCGCTGGATCACCCAGAGAGAGGAAGAATATGGCAGCGATGGCGACGGGCTTTTCGAAGACCAGGAATGCCACAAGAGCGGAGATGGCTATGTAAGTGGCGCCGGTCAAATTGCGGTCCTCCGCAGATTTGAGGAGGGGCCTCAACCATCTGGACAGAACGCGGTTAAGGTTGGGAATCCTGAATCTGGCCGCCTCCAGGGCGATGGCCAGGCCTGAAAGCGTGGCCATGAGGGCAACCATCACGGCGGATATGGTGAATATCGCTACGATAGGGATCGAGCTGCAGGCCACCAGGTGGAATAGCCTTCGCCACCCAGGGGGTCCTTCAGCCGCGGCGCGGGGTTCAAGTTCAAGGAGCTTCCGCATCGGGCTAGCGTCGTACCGGCCAGCCAGTTACGACCTTATGAAGATCACGTCTCCCCCTGACTCCCACCTCATCTCCCTCAGTTTGAGTCCCTTGGGCACCTCGAAGACGATCCACCCAACCACCGAAAATCCCTGTAGCAATTCCATCGACCCGCTGATGAACGGGACAAAAAGGTCTTCGTTAGGATGGGAGGTTTCCACGATTTTGACATTTACCTCATTCGCGGGAGTTACGTCCAGCACACCATATTTTTCGTCGTGACCGAACCCCCGCAGTTCCCCGGTCTTCTCGCTCACGTCTATCAATACTTTGGTCGCCCTCTCGTTGTACACGTTGAGACGGATCGCCACCAGCTCGTTGTCGAGACTGGAAGGCACCACCAGGTAATGTTTTTGGTCCAGTCCGAGGTATCTTATCTCAGAAGCCCTTTTCACATCTTCAAAACCAACGATCAGGGCATCTCCCCGGAAAGCTTTGCCAACGGGTAGCCCCTCCCCACCAGAGCAAGCAACAAGCGCTAAGATCAAGAACGCCAGCGCGGGCCCTCGAAGGGTCCATATTAAGCTCATGTGGCGGCTGTTCATGGGGGAGGTTGATAGCATAACGGATGAAGGCATAGCTACCGCGACGGTCCAGTGAGCGTCAGAGAGGGCATCTGCCTCAACCGGCTCACCAGGTCCGTAAGCACCGGCAACAGGTACTCCACTTCCTCCTCAGTGTTACTCTTGCCCAATGTCAAGCGCAGGCTGCCCCTGGCGAGGTCGGCGGACTGCCCAAGGGCCAGAAGCACGTGGGAGGGCTCGAGGGACCCGGAGCTGCACGCGCTTCCACTGGATGCGGCTATCCCAGCCATCTCGAGACCAAGCAAAACCGGCTCACCTTCTACGTGCTCGAAGGAGAAATTCACGTTATTCGGCAACCGCCTCGTCGGATGCCCGTTCAGGTGTGCCCCGGGTATTTGCTCCTGTATTGCCTGGATTATGATATCCCTTAGCCTGGCCACGTGCTTGCTGCTATTTTCACGCTCGGCCTCGGCCCGGGCCAGGGCCACCGCCGTACCAACGATGCTTGGTATGTTTTCGGTCCCAGAACGGCGCTCCCGCTCCTGTCCCCCTCCCATCTGTTGAGACAAAAACGGCGATCCGCGTCGCACGTACAATACCCCGGCACCCTTCGGCCCATAGAACTTGTGCGCTGAGAGGCTCAGCATATCCACGCCCAGCCTTCCGACATCTATGTCCAGGTAACCGGCAGCCTGGACAGCGTCCGTGTGCACGACTATGGTCCGCTCCATGGCCTTTGCCCGCTCCTTCACAAGACCGGCGATCTCGGAGATGGGCTGAATGGCGCCTATCTCATTATTCGCGTACATGATGCTGACCAGAACCGTACGTTCCGTTATGGCGCGAGCGACCGCGTCCGGGTCCACTTGCCCATAGCCGTCCACGGGCAGATAGGTTACGTCGAATCCTATATTCTCCAAATGTTGGCAGGTGTGCAACACGGCGTGGTGCTCCACGCTGCACGTGATGATATGTGTCCCCGTCTCTTGCAAAGCCGTGACCGCCCCCCTGACGGCGGCGTTGTCCGACTCGGTGCCGCCGCTGGTGAACACGACTTCGCTCAACCTGCACCCCAACACTTTCGCGATTGTCTCCCTGGAATCGTCGAGGGCACGTCTGGCTTCTTGTCCGAAGGTATGAATGCTGGAAGGATTGCCGAACCGATCGGAAAAGTGGGGGATCATTGCCTCGAGCACCATTGGGTCCACCGGAGTCGTGCCGGCATGATCCATGTAGACAATCCCGGAGGCCTTCTCCAAAATCACCGCCTTACTCGAGCACCATGCAGGTTCTTGAACCTACCCAACATTGTAGCATAGGGGCAAGGCCCGGGGAACCCTGCCAGGCCGACTAGCGCCCGGAATCCCGGCTGTTTCGGAGCTTTTCGTAGCGCCGCAACGAGTCCCGGGTCACCCACCCGAGTGCTTCACCCTTGTCCATGACCAGGGCTTGGCTAAGGTCGCCTTCATCCATAAGCTCGACAACCCTGTACGCGACCTCATCAGGCCCTACTATGAGTGTGTCCTCCAGAGGAATCATGACGGAATCCGCCGATTGCTGGGTCCAGCGATCCCTCGGAAGCTGCTTAATTAACCGATATGTAACTGAACCGCGGGCCGCTCCCCCCCGGGTGAGAACCACCAGGTCGTCGTCGGAATTGTCGCCGCGGCCCTCCATTATATTAAGCAGGGTCGCTGATTCTGGCTCCCTTCGGAATCTAGGTTCCATAACATCCGCGGCAGTGACACCCAAGAGGCTCTTCATAACACGTGCTTGGCGCTGGTTGCCAGATGCAACCGAATAAAGGAAAATTCCTAGTACCACGAGCCACATACCCTGTACCCAGCTGGCGCCTTCTGTCACCCCTATGGCGATACCACCACCAATCATCGCGAATGCTAAAGCCTGACCTCCCAGGGTGGCCATCCTCGTAGCCCGCCAGTAATTTCGGGTGAACTTCCATACGACTGCCCTGAGGACACGGCCCCCGTCCAGGGGGAAACCGGGCAGCATGTTAAACACACCCAGCATCACGTTGACCCAACCAAGTATCCACGTAAGCTCCGATAGGTGGCCGTTCACACCTTCCAGCCCAATGGAGAGGCCGAAAAACGCCAACCCCAGGATAAGGCTGGTGAAAGGCCCAACGGCCGCGATAACGAACTCCGTGGAGGGCCTCTCAGCCTCCCTTGCTATCTGCGACACTCCACCCAATACGAAAAGCGTAATGCCTTTGACCGGTATACCACGACGCACGGCCACAATGCTGTGAGAGAGCTCGTGGGTCAGGACTGACAGAAACATGAGCAGGCTGGTGGCCAGCGCAATCAGCCAGCGCTCCTGGGCAGACCAAGAGAATTCACGGTCCTCAAAGTGGCCCTCGAACATTAGAGTGAAGAGGACGAAGATGATGAACCAGCTAAAATGTAGGCTTATCGGGATACCAAGGACCTTCCCTATTCTCAATGAGGCTCCCATTAAGCCTAACTTCCCCCAGACCGCCCGGCCGGACAGAACAATCTTGGCGACCTTGTAGCCTTACTCACGCTTCCTCTGCGCGGCGGGCCCGCCGCGTGCGCTCCCCTGTGAAGCCCCAGGTAACAGGGTAGCGTAGGCGATAAGCTTATATACCAGTTTCGCTGCCGTATAGGAGCAGGATGTCGGGCCCTCACGGGGACTCAACTCAGCCACGTCGAACCCCACGATATGCTTCTCTTCTGCGACCGACCGCAGAAGAGAGGTAACCGAGTACCAGTCCATCCCCCCCGGCTCGGGCGTGCCCACGGCCGGCATTATCGCGGAATCAAACACATCCAAGTCTACGGTTACATATACGTTGCTCGACAGCCTCCGGATTACCTCAGCAGACAGCGGCATCCCTACTGGACCCCATGGGGTACCGCTAGTGGAAAGCGTAGACGCATGCGAACCGTCGTTGGGGCCTGAGAGGCCGGGAGCACCGACGGCGCCTACGCCCGGCCAGAAGAAGGTATGGACAGCCTCACTACTTCTGATGAACTCCATCTCCTCCAGGCTGACGCTGCGCACTCCCACCTGCACGACTGGGCAGATTTCAGAGATACGCCTCGCGACGGAGGCATGTCCCCAGGTGGTACCCATGTATTCATTCCTCAGGTCCCCGTGGGCGTCCAGGTACAGCACCGAAAGGTCAGGGTAATACTCGGAGAGCGCATGGACATGTCCTACTGATACCGAGTGCTCTCCACCAAGCAAGGCCACCAATCGTTGGCCGGGACCTTCGGCCGGGGAAGACCCGCTCGGACGTATGAAAGAGTTGATGGCACCGCTTACACGCTCCGTCATCAGCCTGGGACCGCCCATGTGGGGCTCCAGCCAAGGAGCGGTATAGATGCCGATCTGAGACACGTCGGCGTCCAGTTCGGGGTCGTAATCCTCCAGGTTGTAGGAAGCTTCGATTATCGCCTGGGGCCCCTCCCGGGCTCCCGTCCTAAAGGACGTGGTGCTGTCGTAAGGCACAGGCATCACGATGACTCCCGCTGTGTCCGGGTTGCTAAGCTCATCGGGCAGGGCCAGAAAATTACGGGCCACCCAAATGGAGTCCATGGCGGCTTTGCCTCGTCTCTTTCTACGCTTGATGGAGCGCTCTGTCAGCCAGATCTCAAGCAGACTCGGTTGGGGTCTCTACGGCCGACCAGTTGGAATCCACCGATTCCGGGGCCGGTCCACGTTCAAGATGCTCCAGACCCCGGTCCAAGATCCAAGTTCTCACTTCTTTCAGTGAGAGCAGGTCCTTGACATCTCGAATTGCGCGCTCGCTATCGAACGATCTACAGGAGAAGACGTCTATATTCACGTACTGCCTGTTTGGAAAAGTGTGGAAACTGATGTGACTCTCTGCTATTATTACAAATCCGGAAATCCCGGAGTCTTCAGCATTGGGGGCATGATAAGTCAACACCTTTGGTTCACAAAGCTTGGTCATTCCTAGCGCAGTGGGGTAATCCGACAGGAATCTTCTGAACAGGCCAACGTCCCACAATTTCGAAGGCGTTGCTCCATATCCATCTATAGCCAGGTGCATCTTTAAATCTCCTGAGTGGTGCTGTGCGTAGTTAAGAGTAGATCAATTGTAGCAGAGTGAGCCCATGGGCGTTGTTTGATTAGATCGGACTCGCAAGGAGTCTCATAACTTTGCCATGTTACCTTATGTGCCCCAGGAGCGTAGTCAACTCAAGGGACCAAAAGAGAACTGATCATGGAACTGGGCCGTTATCTCTCTTGGCAAAACGCAACATATAGGAGTATCATCCACATTTGTGTGACGCAAGCAGTCCATACCTGTGACGCAAGCAGTCCATACCATGGTATTGGGCCCAAGCACGCAGTATAAGGACTCCGGGCTATGGGCTCAAGGCCCAAGCATATGGAGCGGGTAAGGTAAGGTAGTTAACCATATGGCTGGAGTGATTGAAGTAAAGGATCTGACAAAGTACTATGGCGAGTTTCCAGCCATAGAGGATGTGTCTTTCGAGGTGAAGAAGGGGGAGATCCTTGGCTTCTTGGGACCCAACGGCGCCGGAAAGACTACCACGATGAGGATCATCACGGGCTTTATGCCCCCAACAAGCGGCACAGCCACAATAGATGGACATGACGTCGTGGATAAGTCGCTGGAAGCTAGGAAGCTGATGGGGTACCTCCCAGAAACCGTCCCCCTATACACCGATATGACTGTTGAGGGTTACCTCAACTACATGGGCACGTTACGCGGCATGAATCCGAAACGGATCAAGGTGCGCACTGGAGAGGTGATTGGGGTGTGCCGCCTCGGCGACTACAAGAAGACGCACATAGGCAAGCTCTCCAAGGGATTCCGCCAGCGGGTGGGCATAGCCCAGGCAGTCCTCCACGAGCCCCAGGTCCTGGTCCTCGACGAGCCCACCATTGGTATCGACCCCATTCAAGTAGTGGAAACTCGCGCCCTCATCAAGGATCTGGGCCGCGAGCACACTATCATCTTGAGCACCCACATTCTCCCAGAGGTGAGCATGCTGTGTAAGCGCGTCCTCATCATCCACGAGGGGCAGATAATTGCAGAGGACAGCCCTACCAGGCTGGCGGAGCGGCTTCAGGGAACAGAGAGGGTGCAGGTCGAGATTCGAGGGCCAGAGCCCGAGGCCACCAAGGCCCTCAAGGGAATACGAGGTGTGACGGATGTCTCCAGCACCTCTGATGAAGACCGCCATACCTTTACGGTAGAAGCGAAGCGAGGACTGGATTTGAGAAGCACGATATCCAAGGTGATTATCAGCAATGGGTGGAGCCTCCTCACGGTTCAACTCGTGGGCATGAGTCTGGAAGAGATTTTCCTCAAGCTCACCACCAGCGAGGAACTACAAGAATGAGGGTCTCCCTGGCCATAGCCTGGAAAGAGATACAAGCTTACTTCACAAGCCCAATAGGATACATCGTGGCCTTGGTCTTTCTTGCCATCGCCGGTTTTTTCTTCGGGCTCAGCATAAGCGGCGTCTTCCCTCAAGCCACCATAGACGGCTACATGGGTCCCATGTCCTTCATCCTGATATTACTGGCCCCGGCTATGACAATGCGGCTCATGGCCGAGGAGCAGAAGCTTGGCACAATCGAGCTCCTCCTGACTTCCCCGGTCAAGGATTGGGAGGTAGTGCTCGGCAAATTCATGGCAAGCCTCGCCTTCTTCATAGGGACCCTCGCCCTAACCCTTTACTATGTGATCTTGCTGTACGCATTCGGTAGCCCCGATTCTGGTCCGGTCTGGAGCGGCTACCTCGGGCTGATCCTCTATGGGGCGACTGCCCTCTCAATTGGCCTGCTGGCATCATCCCTTACGAGCAACCAGATAGTCGCGCTCGTGGTAGGGTTCGGGGTACTCCTGATCCTGAACCTGGTGAGCCAGCTATCAACACTCGTAGATGGGGCAACAGCTACCGTCTTCACCGAGATAGGCCTTAACACCCATCTCGATGACTTCTCCCGTGGAGTAGTGGATTCCCGCCACATAGTTTATTACCTTACGGTGACGGCAGTATTCCTCTTCCTGGCAGTGAGGTCCCTGGAAACCCGCAGATGGAGGTAAGGTCTGAATTGAGCGGAGCGATAAAGTGAGCCTGGAACCCCAAGATCCCGAGATACCACCAAGCGGCGGAATTCCGCCCGAGGATGAGCGGCTTTCAGGGACGCTATTCGGCGGCTTACAAAGCGTGACTAGTGCCCTGGGTGCTTTAAGCACTGCCTTCGCTGCCTTCGGCATCCTCGCCATTGTCGTGGGGCTCGGACTCCTCATATTTACTTCAGAGCTGCGGCTATACGGCTACATACTCCTCGGCGCCGGGGGAGCGCTGGTCTCTGCTTCGGTGGTGATCTCTTTCGAAACGGTGGCCAGGGCCTTAACTGGGCGCCGGGGCAGATACAGCACCAATACGGTGATCATGGTTACGGCGTTCATCGGCATCGCCGCGGTTGTGAACTTCATTGCTTTCGAAAACACGGCGCGTATGGACGTAACCGCCACCAAGAAATTCAGTTTAGCGCCCCGCACAACAGACGTCCTCAAGACCTTGAGTGAACCAGTGGAAGCAAAAGCCTTCTTCGGCCCTGCTCTCAGTCCGGGAGAGGAGCTCTTGCAAGACCAAATAGACAGCCTTCTGCATGAATTCGATGTCCGATCGAGCGACTTTGAATTCGAGTTCATCGATCCGGACATAAACCCCGAGACCGCACGTCAATATGGGATCAACCCGACCACAGGGTACGGCAACATCGTCTTTGAAGCCCTGGACTCCGAGAAGAGGCATACGGTAACCCCTTCGAGATTTCTGGAGCAGGGGTTTGTCACCGCGCTGATCATCGTCACCGGCCAGGAGCAAAAGGCCGTCTACTTCCTTCAAGGTCACGGAGAAAGGGACACCCTCGACTTCGAAAGGGAGACCGACGGGTTCGGCCTCGCCAATGAGGCAGTCCGGAGTGAAAATTACCTTGTTTCCACCCTAAATCTTAGATTTGACCAGGATAAAGAAAGGTTCGCGCAGGCTCGCACCGCAGATGAGGTCAACTTGGTGGTCGTGGCAGGGCCCACCAGCGACCTTCCGGAGGAAGAGGCCCAGATCCTTCACGAATATTTGAAGGACGGCGGCAATATGATGTTCCTTCTAGACCCTGGTACCCCACAGACCTTCCGTGATTTCCTGGCGGTGTGGGGACTTGAGGTCGGCGCGGGCCATCTCCTTGATACCCAACGTTCTCTCGGAGATAACAACGAGGTGACCTTCCTGAGAAGAGGTCAATATTTCTCGCAGATACCCGACCAGTTGCTCTCCGGCCTCTTGCCGATATTCAAGCTGACCAGCGGGTTAGACACCGTCTACTACCCTGGACTCACTCCGATCAACGCTTCGAAGGAAGTGTTGTTTTTCCCTCCGCTGCAGGAGGAGGATGAAGAAGGAGACGGTGGCGACGACCCTGAGGAAGAACAGGCTGCTCCAACCGTCTTCGCCACTGCGCTGGCTTTCACATCACCCGAAAGCTGGTTGATAGAGGATCCGAACAGATACGATCGTCAGCCAGGTGACCTCCAGGGTCCCTTCTTCCCCGCCATCGCGCTGAGGGCGGTAGCCCCTGTGGGCGAGGATCCACCTACCGACCCCGATGATATAGCGCTCGCTTCCATGATAGTGTTTGGGGACTCCGACTTCGCCAGCAACGGTTGGTTTTACACACCGGACAACAGTGACTTTTTCCTTAACTCGGTCAACTGGCTGGTTGGAGATATCCCCCTCGCCAACATTAGGCCCAAGGTAATTGATCAGAGGCTTCTGGTATTAACCGCCAACGAGTACGAATTCATGAGGTTCTCGGGCTGGCTGCTCATGCCGGCGCTAATGGCCCTGGCAGGTGGGTTCGTGTGGTGGAGAAGGCGGTGATCCCACCAGCAGTGACCGAGAGTAAACTATGAACGTAAGACTCTCCCTCTTGCTCCTCGTGGTCCTGGCGCTTATCGGCGGCTCCGTGCTCATTACCCGGGAACTTAACACGAAGGAGCCCAGAAAACAGGAGCCCTGGCTGTTCAAGATCGACACAGACGAGATCATCGCGATATCCGTCACTCATCTGGATGCGAGCATGGCCTATGCCCTTGACGGTAGGCAATGGCTCATCAAAGACGGGAACGACACCCCAGTTTTCAATGACAAATGGGCGGGCACAACCCTACTCCTCAGCGGCCCCCGGGTAAGGCGCGCGGTCCTTGACGAGATCGAGGACCTAGCACTATATGGTCTAGAGTCCCCCCAGACCCAGATCCTCATAGAGACCCGAAGTGGATTCCCAGTAGAGTTAGAGATGGGGGACCCGACCCCCGACGGTCACAACTGGTACGTCAAGCTGAAAGGGGATGGCAGGCTGTTCCTTCTACCCTCTATATGGGGAGAGGTGGTCTCCAAGCTGGCGACCGACCCGCCTTACGAACCCACTCCCGAGCCCGGGGGAGAAGGTTCGGCGACGTAGAAACCTGTAGGTCCCGGATGCTTATGTTGGACCGCCACGGCTGCGAGAGACTGCCGCTGCTCACCGATCAGATCTCCAAGACTCTAATTGAGGGATAGCTCCATGAAAGCTGAGGTAATCTCCATCGGCACGGAGCTATTGATGGGGGAGCTGACCGACACCAATGCCGTGTTCATCGCTTCCAGACTGCCTGCCCTGGGCATAGACCTACAGTGGGTCACTCAGGTCGGCGACGACCTGGACATGCTGGTGGAGGCGTTTACCAGGGCACTCACCCGTTCTGATATCGTTTTCGCGTCGGGCGGATTGGGTCCTACCCAAGACGACCTCACCCGAGAGGCTATCGCGGGCGCCATGGGGGAGAAGATGGAGGTCCAGGACGATCTTCTCGAACACCTAGAAGAGTTCTTCCGCAAGCGCGGTGCCGAGATGCCCCCCAACAACCTCAAACAAGCTACGCTCATCCCTTCGGCCGAGACTATTCCAAACCGCAGAGGCACCGCCCCCGGGTGGTGGGTTCAGTGTATCCAAAACGGTGTAGCCCGGACCATCGTTTCCATGCCTGGGCCGCCGGGAGAGCTTCATGGGATCTGGGAGGAGCAAGTGGTCCCCAGACTGCGTCATCCCTCATACGAGCGTCGCCGGAGTCAAGTAATCCTGACTCGCAACATTAAGACCCACGGGCTGTCCGAGGGAGGCCTCGATGAGATGGTCAGCGAGTACCTTGGGAAGGAGAACCCCTACCTTGGCATCTACGCCAAATCCGACGGGATACACTTGCGCATCATAGCCAGAGCCCCTTCCGAGGACGCCGCTCGGGGACTCATTGAGCAGATGGAGCGGGGCCTTGTCTCAATAGTGGGACCATACATCTGGGGCTACGACGAAGAAACGCCCGAGGGCACTGTGGGGCTTCTTCTAACCAAGAATCACCTTACGCTGGCCACCATGGAGTCCTGCACCGGGGGGCTACTGGCCAGCAAGATCACAGAGGTGCATGACAGCGCCACCTATTTCAAGGGGGGAGCGGTGGTCTATGACAGCGGTTCGGCCGCGGCCAGCGGAGTGGCTCCGGGGGTCATAGAAGAGCACGGCATCGTAAGCCGCGAGGCCGCCGAAGCGATGGCCCACGCCGCCCGAGACCGTCTAAATACGGATATCGGCATAGGAGTGACCGGAGTGGCGGGGCCGGAAGAGATCGAAGGGAAGCCGGTAGGAACATTACACATCGCCATCGCTCTGCCCTCCGAGGCAGGGGACGATGTAAGACATTTCCCCAGCCGTGTACCCCCCCGCCGGACCCTAATAAAACTACGGGCCGTATCCTCGAGCCTCATAGAGCTACGCCGGATACTCGAGGCGGCATAACACTACCCTCTGCCTGCCCGCCGGCGCGCGGCGGCTAGGTCGTCAGCATGCGGTATAACATGGGCAGGCGTTCAGGCAAAGCCCAGATATTATCCAAAACTTCGTAGTTCATATCGCCGCACATAGTCTTCAGGTAATCATGCCCCGCCTTGTCCACAGTCAGGCAAAAGGGAACGATATCCTTGCGCTTGGCCTCTACGAGGGCCATGTGGGTATCGTGAACGGCGTACTCCTTTTCCACCCCTTCACGGCTATATCCCCTGTCTTGAGGCCGGCCGTCGCTGATCAGGAATAGTATCCGGGTCTTGGCCTCAAGCGCTTCCAGCCTGCTGGCAGCATGTCTTATGGCGGGGCCCATGCGCGTAGCGTGCATCGGTGTAATTTTATCTATGCGCCTCTTCACCCTGTCTTGGAAGGGCTCATTCAAATCCTTGATAACGTAGAACTCGACATTCTCTCGGCCATAGCCCGAGAAACCATAGATCCCATAGGTGTCCCCGATGGTCTCTAATGCCTGGATCAAGAGGGCAGTGCTCTCCTTCTCGAGGTCTATAATACGCTTGTAGTGCCTGCGCACGAGACCTTCCCGGCGGGAGCGGAGCCACATCATGTACTCAACCGGGTCGTCTGGCGCATCACGGTCATCGATGGTGGGCCGGCCCTCTTCTATTGCTTCGGCGGTGGAAGCGCTCATGTCCAGGAGGAACACGACGGCCACGTCCCGATCCATCTTATTTCTTCTCCACCATATCTTGTCAGGGGGAGTTCTGCCCGAGCGAATATCGATGGTAGCCTCTATCGCAGCGTCCAGGTCTAGGTCCTCCCCATCGATGACGCGCCTGACTCTGCGGAAGTTCTCGGGGACAAGCATCTCGAACTGGCGCCGTATGTCCGCAGAAAGGGCGGCATAGCTGCGCAGGGTATCGTTGAAGAATTGGATATCCCCCTCTTCCACGTTCTTCTCTCGAACAATGCACCACTTGGGCTTATAGTCGGCGGCTCTAAAGTCCCATTCATCGTAGACCCGCGCTTTGGGTTCTCGGACCTCCAAGGAGCCCCCCTGCTCATCTTGATGGACCGTGGGCCCGTATCCCTCGCCGGGCTGGGACGACACGGGAGGAACTCCCGCTTCTTTCATGATGTTCTCAGCGAATAGGGCCATGGCATTCTGGAATCTGCCACCTTCGTCATCTAGGTCCACCTCAGGGCTCTCCTTCAAAAGCTCTTCGAGCATCTCCTTGGTGATCATTTGCCCCTCTCCCTGGCCCTCCTGGGAGCTGTCCATGCGGAGCTTGTTCAACAGCTGTACCAGCTCCGGCTTGAAGTCCCCTCGATACTCGACGTCCTGGGGCGAATCGTATGGATCCCCTGTGTCCTCACCCTCGCCCGGCTGCCCCTGACCGCCAGCCAGACTATCAAGCAGCTCTTGAAACTCCTCATCAGAGAACTCCTCCTGCTCATCCAGGTCCTGGGAGGAAAAGTCCTCGCTCGGTTGAAGCTCGTTGGGGAGCCGGGACAGCACCTGGTACACCCTGATGGTGGCTTCGGCTGTATCCTCCACCCTCGCCTTAACTGAAAGCAATCGGTTGAAGATTTTGGCCAGCACCCTTGCCACCTTCACCTGATCCTTCGGCACGGGCAGCTTCTCGAACTGCTCCAGGCTCTGGCGAACGAGAAGCTCAATCATCGCTTGCCTTAGAGGAAGCTCCTGAATAGTCGGACGTTCACCAAGGGCAACCAACTGCACTTGCCTGTAGTACCCGACTATACCCGGGTATTCCTTCCTGACTCTAAAGTCGAGCCTGCCGTCCTCGAGAATCGTGAATATGTCCAGCGCCAGCTTCCGGTCATCAAAAAGGTGGAAGAACCGGCCCATGTCGGTGAGATAGCCTCTCTCCGCGCTGGAGGTGTCGCCGCCATCTCCCTCCAGACCTTCCTTCAGATTGGCCATCGCGAGGGCGGCTGAATCCATCTCCACAGTGGCCCTTATGGTGTCAAATTGTGGTGAAGGTCTGTCGAAGGAAAACTCGAAACTGCCAAACTCGAGGTGGGCCACTTGATGAGTGGAAACGACCTTGTACCACCCAAAGTTCTCATCTTTTGTGGAAAATCGATCCACCACCGGGGCGAGGTATACTTTGGTTCCTTCGGTGGAGGCCTCTGGCTCAGATACCCACCCTATTCCCTGGTGTACCAGTTCCTTGCTACTCAGGATTTCCACCGGGCTACCCGACAGAGCCCTGCAATAAAGACGCATAACCCCTTTTACTCGTTCCAATTCCAGGCTCGAGGATAGGGTTTCGAGGAGCTGCTCAGACGTATTGGACTCCACCTTAAAATAAGCGAGGCCGCCATCTGGATTCTCCTTCAGAAGCCTTAGCCCCTGCTCGAACCAAACGTCCAACTGGCTGAGTGTGACACGGTTCAGCACCGTATTCAGGCTTTTGAGGAAGGCCGGGACTGCCCCTGGAGACACTGAGATCAGGCTTTCACACAGGTCAAGGATGTACCTCTGGTAAGAGCCGCCCACTCTGTTCAGGGACTGGGAGCCCTCCCCCAGGAAGGACGACGTGTCTCGCTGACCAGCCTTCGCCAACCGCTCGGCCAGGCGAAGGAATCGGCTCCGCTGGCTCTCCTCTATAACCTCCATTACGCTCGATGAAACATCCAGGCAGCTCTTCACTTCCCGCCAGCTTCCCGTGGTGAGGGCGCGGGACATAGACAAAAACGCCTCCCGTTCCCTGCCCATCTTGGGAAGGGCGTGCTGGCCCAAGATAAGACATTCGACGGCAACGTCGTAAGACTTGTAGGAGAGGGCCTCGATTAGCGCGGCGAAGACCTCGACGTCCCAGAACGGCAAGCTTCGAATAAGCTGGGGGCTTACCTCGTAGAACTTGGCAGCCAGGGTGCTTGACTTCCAGGTGCCTTTGTACAGGCTGCGGCCCAGGCCGGCCCAACGCGGGATGTACTGGGCTCTTAGGCTGGGGACGATCTCCGGACTGGCCTTGAAGTAGGATACAGCCAGGGATGGAGAGTCTTGAGCGAGATAGGTCCCGCACCGGGCCCACTGGGTGAACGTCGGGAAATGCAGGTATTTCGCGACTTCTGGGCCTGCGCGGAAATATTCGATCGCTGCCTCCCAGGAGCGCACGGTCTGGTTGGCGATAGTCACGCCCTCCCTGGACCACTGGGCAAGCTCCTCTTCATTGAAGGCAGAGGTGAGCACCTCCCTCGCCCTGTGATACTCTTCCATGACTCCCGACGGTAGCTTCTTCAGGTCGTTCTCGATGTCGACCTGCCGCAAGTTACGTGATTTTTGCTCCGGAATCTCCAATTGAGAGCTCTCCTTTACCGCCCGCCCATCAAACCATATACCGGGGAAATACCTCTAAAAACTGCTGAACGATCCTTGCTGTCGCCCCGAATATCAAGTGCTCACCATAGACGTAGCTGTACGTCTTGTTGGGCCTTCCGTCCGCCCAACGGATTTCTTCCCGGCGGTTCGCGACGTCCAGGAGGTCTCGAATGGGCACCTCAAGCACCTCGTCTATCTCCCTTGAGCTGGGATCAAAGGGGTACTCCTCCGGCACAGTCCCCACGAAGACCCGCACGCCATAATGGCTGCGCGTGACCACGTCGTCCAGCTGGCCCAGCACCGTTACATCTTTGGGATTTACACCCATCTCCTCATGGGTTTCCCGTAGTGCCGTCTGTAGAAAGTCTCTATCCCCCGGGTCTTTTCCTCCGCCGGGGAATGAGATCTCTCCCTTGTGGAGATCTACGGACTGGGACCGCTTTTGGAGAAGGAGGTACTGGTTCCCGTTCTTGGGGTATAGGAGCACAAGAACGGCCGCCGGTTTGAGGGAATCGTCCTGTACAGACTTCTTACTGCGGGTCGAAAGTACGCCACGCATAGCATTCGTCGTGGCATTCGCTTTCTGAACCATCTCGATCATCGGCCCACGCTGAGCCTCTTAAAGGGAAGGGAGTCTCGACTAAACCCATGTGGAAATTCGGTGAGGCGGTTGGACTTGAGGTACTTCATCTGCTGGAACTTTGCGGGAGCTACTCGAATATCGAGGAGACAACCTCCTCCACACTCCGGTGGATCTCTTGGTCATCGGTGAGCGCCCATACCACTGAGACCTGGCATGCCCTCCTCGCAGGGATACCCTGGGTCATCATCTTTCCGGCATAGATGAGCAGCCGGGTGCTTGCCCCCTCCTTGAGCCCATGCTCCCTGAGGTTGCGCACCTTTTCGCCCAGCTTGGCTAAGGCTCTGGCATCGGCGTTAGAGCAGCCGCTTTCCCGCTGGATGATGTCCTCTTCAATCTCCTTGGGTGGATAGCCGAACTCGATCGCTATGAATCGCTGCCGGGTGCTGTGCTTGAGGTCCTTCAGGGCGCTCTGGTAGCCGGGGTTGTAGGAAATGACCAGAAGGAACCGGCTGTGGGCTTCCAATATCTGACCCTTTTTGTCCACCGGCAGTATGCGCCGGTGATCGGTTAATGGATGGATCAGCACGGTGGTGTCTTTTCTGGCCTCGACTATCTCATCCAGGTAACAGATGCCTCCGGTTTTGACGGCTTTCGTCAGCGGCCCATCCATCCACCTGGTACCATCGGCCTCTAGAAGGTAGCGCCCGACAAGGTCGCTTGCGGTGAGGTCTTCATGGCACGCGATAGTCACAAGAGGAATTCGGTGGCCGTCCGCCGCCGCACCGTCAGCCTCGACCGGTGTCCGCTTACCTCGCTTCTTAACTATCGTGAGAGGACGGGAGAGCCGCCAGGACATATACTCTATAAACCGGGTCTTGCCGCAGCCCGTCGGCCCCTTGAGCAGAACTGGTAGCTGCTGAGAGTAAGCCGCTTCAAAGAGCTCTATCTCGTCCCCCAGGGCCCGGTAGAAGGGCTCCTTTTTGATCACGTACTCTTCTATTTCGTACTCTTGGTACGCGGTACCGGTTCCGCTTGCCATACCTACCCGACCTTTCCTTCCACTCTGATTCCCCAAACGGATTCAACTTCTTCTCTTAGCTCATTCTTGCTTCCCGTGTTGCGCAGGATGGCATGGGCATGGGCCGACCTCTCTTCAAAGGAAATCTGAGCTCGGATTCGGCTCCCGATCTCGTCTTCGGAAAGACCGTTCCGTCTTCCGGATCCATGACCACGTGTTAGCCGGTCCACCACTTCGTCCTCTGGGGACCAAGTGACCCATATCTCGTCAACAAGGGAATCCCAGCCGGCTTCTAGCAGGAGGGCTGCCTCCACCACGACGACTTCCGCTCCGTCCCTCCGGTGCACGTCGATCTGCTCACGGATTTGCTCGCGCATGTAGGGCCACATGATGGAATTGAGCCTGCCCATGGCCGTCGGGTCGTTGAATACAATGGCTCCAAGCCGCTTTCTATCAATCTCACCCGTCGATCCTAGGACTTCTTCCCCGAAAGCTGACACCACTTCTTTCCATATCCTGGAATGGTGCCGGTAGGCCTCATGGCCCACCTCGTCCGCATCTACCACCTGCGCCCCGAGTTCTCGTAGAATACGAGAGACCTCACTTTTCCCAGTACCTATTCCTCCGGTGAGCCCGACTACCAGCATCTTCCCCTTTACCGGGCCGAAGTTCCCAACATTCTATCAATCAGCAATAGAGGGGTCAACCTGTGATAGAGGTGTCAAACCTAACGAGATCACTCGAGCACCATGCTCATCTCTCCGTATCGCAGTGCGTACCTGTCCTTCAATCTCCGGAACCTTTGCCTAAAAGAGAAAGTGTAGATGGGTTCGGTAGTCATGATGAGGGCGTCCTCCCTGTCATCTGTATAATAGCCCTTTCGGAGCCCCACCTTCCGGAACCCGTATTTCTGGTACAGACACTGGGCTACGGCGTTCGAAGCCCTGACTTCGAGTGTCACCACTCGAATGTCACGGTTCATTGCCAGCTGAACGGAGGCCATCAGCAGGAGCTCACCTATCCCCATCCCCCTGGAAGCCTTTTCCACTGCTATGGTGGTGATATGAGCCTCCCCTGCCATGAACCAGAGTCCAACGAACCCCGGGACGCGGTAGTCCAGCTGGATAGAAGGTCTGGCGTATGTGGCGCTCACCCCCAGGGTACTCAAGAGTCGGCCAAACATTGACGGGGTCGTGGGCGTCTCAGACTCAACCTGCTCTGGGGCCGGCTCGTCAGGTGGTTTGGGGGCCCAGGCCACGAGGTACTTGGCGAGGCGATTGTTCAGCTCACGCTTGAAGGGAGTCGGGGGTGAGAGTGTGGGGAAGGCCTGCTTCTCGATCTGCACGAGCAGACCGATATCATCTGGCCTCAAACAACGAATCTGTACGTTCACGTGGGTTTCTCATGGATGGATACCAAACTTGATTTTATCATATGGGCACGGAATTTAATATAATCTGCGAGCTAACGGCTATTGAATTTGGCACCGCAACACCTATACTGTTCCAGATGACACGGAAGGCATATACCGACGGGTATCCCGTGGGTATCGCCTGGATCACAAGAGCTCTTTGACCAGCGGAGGTGGCTGATGACGGTCGGGACCAAGGGCGCGTTCGAATCTGGCTGGAAGCGGTTGCCGGTGCGACTCGCCCTTGCCGCTCGCATGGGCACAGCTCTTGTCGGGGTCTGCTTATCTCTCGCCCTGGTCGCCGCCTGTGGGGGAGGTGCGTCCCCCACGGATACCCCGATACCTACCGAAGTTCCTACGCCAACCCCGACCTTCACTCCTGGACCTACAGCTACCCCAACAACCCCTCCAACCTCGACCCCGACCCCCACTCCGGCTTCTCCAATCCCCACGCCCACACCTACTCCGACACCTACTGCGATTCCCACTCCTACCTCTATCCCCAGCCCCACACCCAGACCCACAGCTACCGTCCAACCTAGACCCACTACTCCGACTCCTACCCCCACACCTCTACCACCGGCAATCGACCATCCTCAGGAGCTTTTCCTCGAGATTTCGTCCCCAGAGGACAACAGCGCATCTAAATTCCGTGAAATCTCGATAACCGGCAGGACTTCACCGGACGCCACCGTCAGCGTCAACGGGCGGCTGGTGACCCTGGAGCCTACCGGCAACTTCACGGCTTCTCTTTCTTTGCACGATGGCCCCAACCTTATCGAGGTGATAGCCAGTGACCTAGCGGGCAACGTGGCGCCAAGGGTAATGACCCTCATAGGTAATGGGGACGGTGGCCTGTTTGGGACCGTCAATAGTGTCAGAACTCCCGCCCCTGGCGTGGCTGAGATAACCTTGAGTACTGTGGCCGAAGGTAGTCAAAGAATAGAGACCACGGTCAACACCGTCGTTGACATCCCCGGCCGAGACGCCGCGACCGCGACCGATATTTCCCTGGGAGACTTCCTCGCTATTCAGACTAGACCGTCTGGCAACAGACTGGAGGCCATTGCCATCCTCGTGCGACCGGCCTCGCCCATGCTCCACACCCACATAACGGGTTCGGTCGTGGCAGTCGAGAGTGACGAGATCAGCTTGATCGACCGGAACGGGAATTTCGTAACGGTGAACCACGATCCCAGGGCCCAGGTACCAGACCCAGGAGAGGTGGTCACCGCCTCCTTGCGCCAGGACCTCAGCACGGGCCTACTCACCATCATGGGCGCGGAGCCCGCCGACACCAAAATAGGGCGCCTACAGCGAGCACTGCAGACAGCCGTGGATACTGGCGCCACGGAAAACCGGCGGAACCTGGAGCAACGGTTGCGATCCAGCGTTACTGGACACATGACATCTCTTCAGGAAATCCTCAACCGTGTTGAGGACAACCTCAGGTCCTTGGTATTTGCCCCCGCCTTCCGACGGGCCGGCCAGGGCTACGACGATATTCTGTCCGCCGCCGGCTTGGGTACCCACACACTGGAGGTCACCGGAATCATCGAGGCCGTGGACGGAGAGGATGGGACAGTCTTTGTCTCCCCCAGGGAGGGGCCGGAGGTCCAGATCAATCTCACTGGCGAAACGGTGATCCGTGTCTTCGGCACGATCGGCCGAGACACAGATCTGAAAATCGGGCATCAGGTCAGGTCCGTATACGACCCCAGTTCCGGCGAGGCCGAGTCGCTCGAAGTGTTCTTCCCTTCGCTGCGTCAGGAGCTTATCAGAGGCCTGCTGGCCCAGATGCTCGACACTCAGCTAGAGGGAGTGATCGTTGAGACCGGCCCGTCGTTCGTTATCATCAGGCTCGACTCAGGCGTCATGGTGCAGCTGGAAATCACGGCGGAAACGAGCATAAGGACCGAAGAGGCGCCGGCGGTCCTGGGAGACCTGGACCGGGTGGTTCCGGTGAAGGTAACCTACGACCCAGCCACGATGAAAGCCCTCGCGATTGAACAGGCCGCCCAAAGGCAGGGAGACGCGTTCACATCCGGGGTGATTACAAGCTTCATCCCAAAGGTAGAGCCGGGGATCGTTATACCGGGGAACGCGGAATCAGGAAATCTGTTGATCTCAACCGTTGACGGCGACGCCGTTACCCTGAGCGTCACCGGCAACACCGTCATCGAGGTGGATGGGGAGAGGATGACCGTCTTCGCGATAAAGGTCGGGGATCTGATCCGGCCTACGTCACGCTATAACACCTCAACCCGTGAAGTCCAGAGACTAGTATTGACCTCAGGCAGCGTCCAGGGGTTCATACGGGGCAAGCTCACCGCTCCGAGCGGACGAAACTACCTGACGATCTCTACCGACGACCTAAATCTGGTGACCCTTGCGCTCTCTGATCTGACATCGATTGTCAAGAGAGGTGAAGAATCCGGCTTCGAGGCTCTGCAAGTAGGGGAAAGACTCCTTTCGGGACTTCATCATCCCCTGACCCTTCGGGCCTCGCACCTCTCGGTAGGGCCACCCAAGACCATCGGCATATCGGGATCGGTGGCCGACGTAGACACCCGGAGGGGCATTGTCACCATTACCCCAAGGGTGGGAGACCCAGTCGTGCTGTTGGTCCGGCAAAACCCGGAATCGTTCTCGTGGAAGGCGCCCCGGCCTCGATAGAGAGCATCAGCCCGGAAGACTTTGTGGATCTGGCCTTATACTCTCCAGACACCAAAATTGTCGTTAGGATACTAGTGAGACCCCATTAGCCGGCCAGCGCCCTGCCGGATGGGGAGGCGCTAATCCTACCCCGGTCGAGTATTGCACCGCCTTCGTGTAGGGCCGAGGCATGCCTCGGCCCTACGTTCGCAATAGATGGGCCCAGGCTATGGGCGAAATCGACAGAGCGTAATCGCGGGGCTGTGCCGAGCCCGGATTTTGAACGCCCCGACAAAAGCGCTATAATCAGGTCAGTATGGGTGTGCTGCGGCGACTGACGGATTATGCGCTCCGATATAAACTACAGATCGCAATAGTATATACCTGCCTCATAGGCGCCACCCTTCTATCCCTTGCCATCCCCAAGCTTCTGGGCCTCGCCATCGATTCCGCTCTCGGCAGTGGCGACAAGAGTGACCTGGTATGGATGGCGGTGCTCGTGCTGGCCGTCAGCCTGCTACGCGGAGGCTTCGCGTACGGCCAAAGCTACGTTTCGGAGCTCACCTCTCAGCGCGTCGCTTACGCCATACGCCACGACTTCCTGGCCCGCCTTCAGTACCTCGGCTTCGCCTTCCACGACCGGCAGAAGACCGGCGACCTGATGTCTAGAGCTACATCAGACGTCGAAAGCATCCGATGGTTCGTCAGCTTCGGGCTTATCTACTCTATGAACATCGTGGTGCTTGTGGTCGGCGCATCCGTCCTCCTGTTGCTCATCGATTGGCAGCTTGCGTTGATCAGCCTCGCAGCGATTCCGGTCACGGTGTACATAGCCGTCAGAATACGCCGCCGTTTCCGAGACCTATGGTCGAGCGTGCAGGTGGAGACGGGGCGTATGACCACCGTCTTGCAGGAAAACCTTTCGGGCATGCGGGTCGTGAAGAGCTTCGGGGGCGAGGAGTACGAAAAGCACAAGTTTGGGGAGGCCACTAAAATAGTCGCGGAAGAGACCTTCACGGTGAACCGCCTCCACGCCGCCAACTCTTCGCTCCTCAGCTTACTGTTCACCCTCGTCATAGCTCTCGTCATCTGGGTCGGCGGTTCGAGGATCATCGACAGCCCGGGCCTGACGGCCGGAGAGCTGACACAGTTCGTCCTTTACCTGGGTCTCCTGTTATTTCCCATCCGCATGTCTGGATGGGTGGTGAACATTTTCACCAGAGCCGCAGCCGCTGGGGACCGGATATTTCAGGTCCTCGACGCCAAGTCACCGGTGGAAGAGAAGCATGCGGCCCTCAGTCTGGGTAGAGCGAGAGGGCATGTCAAATTCGATTCGGTCTCCTTCCGCTATCTCGCCTCGGTGAGTGCGGACGGGCACGACTCCAACCTTGAGGTGGCCCCTATGGACGGCGAAATCCTACACGATGTCACTCTGGAGGCTCGTCCGGGCCAGAAGATCGCCCTTCTGGGCCCTCCAGGCAGCGGCAAGAGCACATTGGTTAATCTGATACCTCGTTGTTACGACGTCACTGGAGGAAACATTACAATCGACGGCATAGACGTCCGGGACGCATCCCTGGAGTCACTGCGGCGCAACGTGGGAATCGTATTCCAGGATGTGTTCCTGTTCATGGCCTCTATCCGCGAGAATATTTCCTACGGCTTCCCCGACGCCTCTTTAGAACAGGTCCAGGCCGCCGCCCGCTCTGCCCAAATCCATGACTTCATAATGGGTCTCCCGGACCAGTACGACACCCTGGTGGGAGAGCGCGGCATTACTCTCTCTGGGGGACAGAAGCAGCGGGTATCAATCGCCCGGACGCTGCTGCTGGACCCACCGATCCTCGTATTGGACGATTCCACATCCAGCGTTGACGTCGCGACCGAGTTCCAAATCCGCAGAGCCCTGGCCGAGGTCATGAAAGACCGGACCACGTTCATCATTGCCCACCGTGTCAGCAGCGTCAAAAGCGCCGACCGGATTCTGGTCCTTGAGGATGGCAGAGTCGCGGAAATGGGCACCCACCAAGAGCTCATATCCAGGCAAGGGCTATACAAAGAGATATATCAACTCCAGCTCAGTGTCGAAGAAGATGTCTTGGCCGAACATTTGCCGGGAGGGGAAAGCGGAGACCCCACTTGGGAGCCCGGAGAGCGCCACGAACGGGTACAACGCGGAGATACCGGACATGCGGGTACGTAGCGGATTGGGGCACCTCGGACTAGAGGATGAAAAGCTGAGCAGCGGTTTCGACTACCGCATCGCCCTGCGTCTGCTTGAATACGTGAGACCACATAAGCTCCTCGCCATAGTCAGCCTTTTAGCGATGATACTCTACGCGGCCACCGAGGTAGCCGCGCCGTGGCTCATTAAGATGGCTATAGACAGCGTGGTCTCCTCCGATAGATCGAGGCTAACTCTAGTCGCCTTACTGCTGGTGGCAAACGCGTTCATGGGATACGTCACCAACTACCTGCATCTCATCGCCCTTTCAAAGATAGGGCAGAACCTGCTTTTTGGGCTGAGAACAGCGACGTTCAACCACCTCCAGCGGTTGTCCATGTCGTATTTCGACCGGACAGAAGTCGGGAAGAATATGTCCCGGGTGCAGAACGACGTCCAGCAGCTTCAGGAGTTTCTGTCGATCTTCACTCTGGCGGTGGGGGATATTCTGCGCCTGGCCGGGTTCATCGTCGCCATGCTGTTGATGGACTGGGAGCTCGCCCTGATCACCCTGTCGGTAATACCACTACTCTTCATAATCGTGATAGTGTGGCAGAGCTACGCCTGGCCATCGTTCATGCGGGTCAGAAGAAGTCTCGCGGTGGTTAATTCGGCCCTCCAGGAGAACATCTCCGGCATGCGCGTAGTCCAGAGCCTCAACCGACAGCCGAAGAACCTCCGCAACTTCGATGACACGAATCACCGCTACGTCAGCGAGAGCCTCCGGGCCTCCCGCCTCTCCTCTGCATTGAACCCTTCCGTCGAGATGATCACGGCGATTGCCACGGCACTGGTGATAATTTACGGGGGAATAAGGGTACTGGAAGACCCCGAAGCCGTCGGAGTATTGGTGGCATTCGCATTATATGTCCAGCGTTTCTTTGACCCAATCCGTAGCTTGACGATGCACTACGGCCAGCTGCAGCGGGCCATGACTTCGGGCCAGCATATTTTCGAAATCCTGGATACCGAACCCAAGATTAAGGACGCCCCCGGAGCGGTGGAGCTGTCATCATTGCGTGGCGATATCTCCTACGAGAATGTGAGCTTCTCCTATTCGCCAGAGATCCCAGTCCTCAGAGGCATAGACCTGCACATACGTGCCGGAGAGAAGGTGGCCCTGGTGGGTCCTACCGGAGCCGGCAAAACCACACTCGCGTCCTTGCTCTCCAGGCTCTACGAAGTCACAGGGGGCCGCATTACCCTGGACGGGCTGAACATTCGAGATGTAGCTAGATCCTCGTTGAACCGGCGGATCAGTGTGGTGGCCCAGGAGCCCTACCTATTTTCAGGCACAATCAAGGACAATATTCGCTACTGCCACATGGAGCTGGCCGACCAAGACGTGGAGGCAGCGGCCAAGGTCGTTGGCGCCCACGACTTTATCATGCGGCTGGAGAACGCCTACGACTCCCGCGTAGAGGAGCTCGGGGTGAACTTCAGCCTCGGCGAGCGCCAGCTGATATCGCTGGCCCGGGCTCTCGCGCCCGATCCGAGCGTCGTTATCCTAGACGAGGCGACTGCGACGATCGACAGCCACACGGAAATGCTCCTCCAGCTGGCTCTGAAGGAGGTGCTCAAAGACCGCACCGCCCTGATCATCGCCCACAGGCTCTCCACTGTCCGCAGCGCGGACCGAATCGTGGTAATGGACCAGGGTGGTATTGTCGAGCAGGGAAGCCACCAGGAGCTCTTAGCCAACGGCGGCCTCTACTTCAGCCTTTATGAGTTAAACAAGGCTGGATGATGCGCTCACGGGCTTTGACAACCAAGTTGGCCGTTGCTATAGTGTTGCCAGCCTACAGGCGGCCCCCCGCCTGCGTCGGCGTGTTATGGCGGTCCGTTGGACACTCCCCCGTGGATCAAAGAGATAAGCGATGTTCCCGGATAGGATAACCGAGTGAACTGGGCAGAATGTATCGTCCAATGCCTCAAGGACGCCGACATCTCCTTGATCGCTTACGTCCCCGACAAGAGCATCTCGAAGGCCACCCAGATCATGGAGGACGATCCCTTCTTCCATGTAGTCTCGGCCACCAGGGAAGAGGAAGCTATCGGCATAGCCGCCGGGTCTTACGCGGCGGGCCGAAACTCCGCCGTTTTCATGCAGTCCAGCGGGTTCGGTAACTGCCTCAATGCCATAGGCAGCCTGTGCATCCCTTATCGTGTACCCATCCCAATGTTTATCAACCTTCGGGGGGAACTAGGGGAGTTCAACATCGCCCAGCTAGCCATGGGCCGCGGCACCAAGCCGATCCTCGACATATTGGGGCTACCCCACTACACTCCGACCGAGGAGAAGGACCTGGACCGCGTCGTAGCAGGCGGCATCCAGCTCTGCTATGCGATCCGCCAACCGGTAGCCTTCTGCCTCACCCCGTTGCTCCACCGTGGCGCATATGCATAGATTCGAGGCCACCAAAATGCTGCTGGGCATCATAGGGGACCTCCCCATTGTCAGCAACCTGGGCCCTACCTCAGATGAGCTTTGGCACGCAGGACACAGGTCCCGCAACTTTTACACTCACGGCGCGATGGGACTTTGCTCCTCCCTTGCTCTCGGGATGGCCCTTGCCACGAAAGAAGAGGTCATATCGCTGGATGGTGATGGGTCCATGCTAATGAACATGGGCACTATCGCGAGCATAGCCCGAGAGAAACCCCGTAATCTCAGTGTGATCGTCTGGGACAACGAGGAATGGGGTCAGACAGGCCATCAGCCCAGCCATACCTCCACCGGGACCGACTTGGAACAGGTCGCCCAGAGCTGCGGCATCTCCAACACGGCTACCGTATCCACAGAGGAAGCTCTGAAAGCCATCGTTCAGACAGCTCTAGCTTCCGACGGCCCCTGGTTTATCGTGGCCAAAATCCAGGAAGCGGAAGCCTACCTTCCCCGCGCCCCCATCGAGCCGGAGATGACTCTGTACCGGTTTCGCGAGACTTTCGTTGGCCCATCCCGTGCAGCAACTTCTTAGACCTAACGTCCCTCCATCTACATCTTCCCAAATCTTCCCAAACCTTCCCCAGTAACCTCTATTGATAACGTACCTAGCTGTCTTTCTGTAAACTTGACACTAGTGATATACTATGTGGTGGTTTTCCTGGGTACCCATACAACATGTATGGGTCATTTTTTGAGGTGGACTTGGTGGAACAATCAAGGGGTGCCGATCTGGCAGCAACTACGACAGATCAAGACTACTATGGCATTCTGGGAGTGCCACGTTTTACCGACACCGACGGCATTCGAAGAGCTTATTTGTTAAGCGCCCGCCGATACCATCCTGACCTCCACCCCGATGACCCTGAGGCTGCGTCTAGGATGAAGACCATTAACTTGGCCTACGAGACGCTCTCCGACCCCGCGACCCGCACCGAGTACGATGCGAGGCCCAGCGCGGTCCCTATCAATCCATCCCAAGCCTGGCAATACGCCGGCCAGACGGCGCCGGGGCATCGCCGCTCCGCCAGACGCGAGCCAAGTCTGGTCGAGTACGCCACGGCCTCCCTGACGCGCCTGATTAGATTCGTCGCCGCAACGCTGGCGGTATAACCACCCCGCCCACTCGCGCCACCCTCTGCCACGCCTTTCCCTTGTTCGGACATGGCCTACAGCCCGCAGCTTTTCGGACCATATCCTTACAGGCGAGCATTGCGTTCCTTGGTCGAGCACCACGCTCAATGAGAATATCTGGTTAACGTCCCGTTGCTCACGACGTTGTAGGGATACGCCACGGCGACAGACCGATAGAATAGATATGAGGTACCCTTGCACTGCGGGCGAGATTCGGGGAGTCCGCCGCGGAGTCGGTGCACCAGCGCCGCCTAGGTGATGGCGTCCCGGAGCACCTCCACCAAGTGGCGGGCCGGCCTCCCGGTGCCGTGCTCGATCTGCTGGCGGCAGGATATTCCCATAACCGCTATTTCCCAGTCCTCGCCCTTGGCCTCCACCGCCGGGAACAGGCGCTCTCGTCCGATGGCCATGGATATCTCGTAGTGCTCCTTCTCGTACCCGAAGGACCCGGCCATTCCGCAGCAGCCGGAGCTGACCTCCTCCACCTGGTAGCCCGGCGGAAGCCGCAGCACAGCCATGGAATGCCGGGTGCCCACCAGGGCCTTCTGGTGGCAATGGCCGTGGAACAGCACCTTTTTCTCGGTCTCAGCGAAATCGATATTCAGTTTTCCTTCGTCATGGAGCATCGCGAGGAACTCATCGATCAACCACGCGTTTGCCCCCACGGTCTTCGCCTTGTCGTCCCCTAGCAGGTCAGGGTATTCGTCTCGTAATGTGAGCAAACAGCTGGGCTCGCAACCAACTATGGGGATTCCGCGCTGGGCATACGGGAATAGCAGGTCAACGTTGTGGCGGGCGTGGGACCGGGCCTTATCCAGCAAGCCCTTGGAGAACATGGGCCGGGCACAGCAGGCTGCGTTGGCCAAAATCACCCCGAAGCCGGCGCGTTGCAGAAGCTCTACGGCCGCCACTCCTATCTGGGGATAGTTATAGTTCATGAACGTATCGTTGAAGAGGACAACTGAGCCCAGTTTTCCCTCCCGTGTATACTCGCCGGAAGCCATTTTCGATGCGAACAGCTCCGGAAACCCAGGCCTCATGAAAGCCGGCAGCCGGCGTCTGGCGTGGACCCCCATGGCCATGTGCAGAGCGAACCTACTCAGGGGATTACCTGCGAGCCAGTTGGAGACGGGAGCGAGCCGGGAGCCCAGACGGCTCAACAGGTTGATGTTGGCAAACACGCGGGCCCTAAGCGGAAGACCATGGACCCTGTTATATCCATCAAGGAACTCGTACTTTAGTTTGGCCATATCCACGCCGGTCTGGCACTCGGCTTTGCAGCCTTTGCACTCCAGGCAGAGGTCCAGGGCGTCGTAAAGCCTCTTGCTGGCAAGGTCCTCGCCGGGCAACGCGCCAGACAGCACGGCCCTCAACAGGTTCGCCCTTCCACGAGTGGAGTGCTCCTCCTCTCGTGTCACCATGTAGGACGGGCACATGGTGCCGTCCACCTTGCGGCAGGCGCCCATGCCGTTGCACATTTCCACGGCCCCTTCGAACCCGAAGTCAGCCGAGAAGTCCATTTTGGTTTTGAGGGGGACATCTGCGTGATCCACGCTAAACCGGAGGTTCTCCGTCATGGGTGGGCAGTCGATGATTTTTCCGGGGTTCATGATGCCGTGGGGGTCGAAGGCCCGCTTTAGCTGTCGGAAGGCCTCGTAGAGCTTGGGGCCGAACATCTTCTCCGTCCAAACGCCCCGCACGATCCCATCCCCATGCTCTCCACTGAAGGACCCGCCATACTCCAACACCAGATCGCCTACCTGCTGGGCTATGGATACCATCTTGTCCAGTCCATCGCTGGTCTTCAGGTTTACCAACGGGCGTATATGCAGACATCCGACGCTGGCGTGGCCGTAATAGCCCGCCTTGGTACCATGGGCCTTTACGATCTCCTCGAAGCGGCGGACGTATTCCCCCAGCCTCTGGGGGTCCACGGCGGTGTCCTCCACATAGGGCAGGGGCTTGAAGTCGCCACGGGTGC
>CBDDDW010000024.1:0-176980 GCA_965226805.1 Dehalococcoidia bacterium | reverse complement strand
CTGCACACTACTTTTCCAAGGTACGTTCAGGTGACCTGCGTGCCGGAAGTGGGCTTGCCTGGTGTACAGGCTGGACTGATCAGGGTATGACGGTGATCGTCCCTGTTATATCCTCTGGGTGAATCTGGCACCAATACGCGAAAGTACCTGGCGTTTCGAACGTAATTGGGTCCGACTGCCCACCGGGAAGAAAACGCCGGTATTCCACTCAGGGTTGCCCTCGAAGGGCGGACCTTCGGTTGCCGTATGGGGCTCGATCTGATCTGCTCCCTCCCGCCCATCATCAACAGCCGGGTTCACCCAGACCACGCTATCTCCCGCTCTGATGGTGATGTCCTGAGGGACGTACCGAAGCGGGATGTCGAACGTCAGCACTTCATGAGTCCGAGGAGGTACGGGTGTAGGCGTCGATGTCGGCGCGGGTGTGGGTGTGGGTGTGGGTGTGGGTGTGGGTGTGGGCGTGGGGGTAGGAGTCGGAGTAGGCGTTGGTGTCGGCGTAGGGATAGGGGTGGCAGTAGGGGTGGGAGTAGGCCTCGGCGTGGGCGTCGGCGTCGGGCGTGGTCTACGGGTCGGCGTTGGGGTAGGTCGCGGCGTAGGAGTGGATGTGGGCGTCGGGGTCAAGGTGGGTGTGGGCGTCGGGGTAAGAGTGGGCGTGGGGATGGGAGTAGGCGTCGGAGTGGAAACAGGGGCCGGAGTTGGCGTAGCTGTTGGCACCGGCGTCTGGGTCCGAGTGGGAGACGGCGTATTAGTCTGGGTAGGAATAGGTGTGGCCGTCGGGATGGGCGCAAGAGTAGGCGTGGCGGTCGGCAACACGATACTCGGAGTCGGGCTAGGAGTAGGCGTAGAAATGGGAGCAGGCGTCAGGGTCGGGGACGGTGTAGCTGTCGGAGTCGGCAGGGCCGTCGGGCTCGGAGTTGGCTCTACAGTAGGGGTGGGCGTTGGAGTCGGCGGCGCCGGAGAGAGTACCATTGCCACAGCTACTCCTACTCCTACTCCTACTCCCGAGTAGGCGTTGGCACTGGCGTCTAAGCGGGGGGTTGGCGTAAAAGTGGGTGTCGGTACTGGAGTTGAAGTGGGAGTGGACGTTGGGATGTCCGTCGGAGATCCAGGGACTGGGGTGGCGGTGGGAAGCGGCAAACACGCAGCCACCAGCAGGCCCACCACAACCCCGGCAATGGGCCCCAGGAGCTTCATCGTCAAATTACCGGCACTCCACCCCATTCCTCAGCTATCTTACGATCAAGACGCCTATTCAGATTCGAGCCGTTCAGCGGGCCGGAGTTCGTCCCGCTAACTCGCTCCCAACACCACTCTGACGATGCGCGTCTCCAGGCGGCTCGCGAGCTGCCCCGCCAGCCGCTCTCGGTCTACGTCGCCCAGCGCGACTACGTATGCCACACCCAGGAGCCGCCCAAGCCGGAAGTCCACGACGTTGGAAGACACCAAATTCGAGGAGGTGGTCTGGACCGTTCTGAGCCCTACGGCCTCCTCCGAGAAGCCGTCGCATCGCACTTCGTCGGCGCCCATCAGATGCTGGCCATCGCCCAGGTCTTTTCCTACGAAACGCTTGAACTCACCAAGGAAGTTCTCCTTCATCCAGCGGGACACCTGTCCCCCGTCCTGGAACAGGTGTACGACCGTGGCGGCGATCACGTCACAGCCGGGTTGTAGAACGCCGGGGTCCAAAACGGTCACAAACTCGCGAATGTACCCTGTAATGCGGCCGGTGGACCTGATTCCTCCGGTCGTGATCCCTGGGAATCCGTGGGTGGCCATGGACTCGTTGTCCAGAACTCCCTCTCTGGCAACCTGGAACCCGTTGAGCTCATCGGGTAAGTCTTCCTTGGCCAGCGCCATATCGAACAGGTCACGTTCGCCGAGGCTTTCGGTAGCACGGTAAATAGCCTCAGACAAAGCCGCCTCCCTTTCCACGCGACGCCGGTGCGTTTAGATCCCGAAACGCCCGCTCCGAGTCAGTAAATAGACTTGCTGTCGGCGTACTGGCTGGCCGTAACTTGGGCACCGGGGGCCCTCCGGACGACGAATCTCCCCTCGACGTTCCGCACGTCGTACGCCCCGCTCTCGATCAGGATCCCCCTGGTGTGGGGGGCGTCCCAGTGATTCACACGCGCCGCCAGCACCAGAGACCCTTGAGCCAAATTCGCTTCGTAGCCCCTGGCGACCCTGGATTCCAGGCCTTGGTCTTTACCAGCGATCGCTCCCAAGATGCTACCAAACATGGTGCCAATCTTCCAAAGTGTCGCCGCAAGGAGGACTTGCACGCCCCAGGATTCGAACGCCAGGAGGACCCAAATGAGGACAGGAATTTCAACCAGGACGGACCCAATAAGACCCCACCTGAGAGCCGACGGCCACATTCCCTCCGGCCGCTGGAAAAGGCGCCCGATTCGGACGTGGCGAAGGAGCGGATGCAACTCGGGCCGATACAGATCCCCTTGGCTGACCAGGTCCAGGTTCGAGGAGCTACAACCCGCCGCGTGTAGCATCCGAGCCGCTTCCACCACCCCCCCTTCCCTAACGAAGAGCCCTACGATCTGCTCTCTCATGCGCGCCTCAAACAGGGGATTGCCGCTCTCTCCTGGGACTCGTCCTCTGACCCCGGTCCTGCCTTGCGCGGCACCTTACGCGCTTGGTACCGCACAGGAATTTGGTGGAGTACGTCTTAGACGGGGAATGAGGCTAACGATATCACCGTGACCACAACGCGTCAATCGACCCCGGTATGGGATTCCTTGACAGCCCACTTGTTGTGTTCTAAATTGTGGTAGATAGCAGCGACTACGGGTACGAGGGACCATGACCAGGCACGACGATCTGCTCAAGGCGATGAAAACCCAGGGACTCCGCATGACCCCCCAGCGGTTGATCATTCTCTCAGCGATAGCCGACGGAGAAGGTCACATGAACGTGGACGACGTCTACCGCAGGGCGAAGCAATCGTATCCCTACATGGATGTGGCCACGGTGTACCGGACACTGCACTTGTTCAAGAAGCTCCGCCTGGTTACCGAGGTCGGGATGGGTGACCGGCTCCATTATGAGCTGACAGACCCCAGCGCCATCCACCATCACATGGTGTGCCGGAGCTGCGGCAAAGCGTTTAACCTCAGCCCAAGTTACCTGGATGAGTTTCGCTCCCGTCTCGTCGAGGAGTTCGGTTTTGTCCCCGACCTGGACCATTTTGCGGTGAGCGGCACGTGCTCAAGCTGCCATTCACTCAACAAGGAGTCTGGAGAAAGCGCATGAGGTCCGGTGCCGGTGTGCACCAACATCATAGAAAGGACAACGGCGTATAAAGCGGGCCCTATGGGGCTCGAATCATGTTTGATAGGATGGCAAATTCCGACAGGACCACCGATCCAGAACTCGGCATCCGAGTAAAGGTCCAGCCTAAGGCATCGCGGAACGAGGTCGTTGGACTGCAAGACGGCGTACTTCGGGTCAAGGTGACCGCGCCGCCGGAGAAAGGAAAAGCCAACGACGCTCTGGTCGAGCTGCTTTCAGACACTTTCGGCGTCGCCAAAACCCGTGTCGAGATCCTCAGTGGACACTTTTCCCGGCACAAGCTGGTAGCCATGGGCGGGCTCTCCGCCGACGACCTCGATAGGCGGCTAGGAAAGAATTCGTTCAGGTGAATTTCAGCTGGATCATCCAGGACAAGATCGCCGGCTCAATGGGCCCCGTCATCCCAGAAGAGCTTCTTTACCTGAAGGAACAGGGAATAGGGGCCCTGGTCAGGATGGAGCGCAACACGATCTCCGGCGAGGGCGCGGGCCTGAACGACTTCGCTGAGTACGTCGAGGACACTCAGCCACCTACTTTCAGTCAGGTCGATCGAATAATCGCTTTTATTCAAGAGCAGATCGACTGTGAAGCGCCGGTAGCCGTTTCCTGCAAAGCCGGAGTAGGCAGAGCGGGAACCGTCCTGGCTTGTTATCTGGTTCACACAGGATACAGCGCCACGGACGCAGTAGCGCATGTTCGCGGGGTCCGGCCCGGTTCCGTTGAGAACCCTATCCAGCTGAGCTTCGTTTACAGCTACCAAGACAGGCTCAGGCGCGGCGCCGAGTAGAGAATTAGGGAAGTGTGAGAGGTTAGTTCTCCGAGCTTGGGACCGCCCTACGGGGTTACCCCGCGGCAAACATTTCAGGAGCACACTCCCACTCATGTCTGTTGCCTGCTATATTGTATTAAGTTGAACCGACTTGTCGGCGGTCATCGTCTATAGGAGCCGCTCGGGCAAGAAGATTGCAGAATGGAGGTCTCTACGACCACTCATAGGAGCAACGATCGTCGCATTCGGTTCCTGGCCATGTCCGGCAGCCTTCCGAAAGCCTCGTCTAATACCGGACTCCTGCGTGCCGGACAGGAGCTTGATCCCGAGGGAATGGAAATAACGATCTTTGATATCAGTTTGCGTGGTGTGCAACCCCTTGACGCATAATTAGTCGATAGCAATTCTGAATCAAACTCGATTCCGAATGGCGTTGCGCCACACTCAGCGACTTGTCGAAAGGAGAAACGAAATGACTTCGAACCGGTACTGGTGGCCGAATCAGCTGAACCTGAAGATTCTCCACCAGAACTCTCCCCGGTCAGATCCTATGGGCAAGGATTTCAGCTACGCCGAGGAGTTCAAAACACTTGACCTCGGTGCCCTGAAAAAAGACATCGAACAGGTGATGTCGACGTCGCAAGACTGGTGGCCGGCCGACTACGGCCACTATGGGCCGCTCTTCATCCGGATGACGTGGCACGCCGCAGGCACGTACCGCATCACCGACGGCCGCGGCGGTGGAGGCTCAGGCTACCAACGCTTTGCGCCTCTCAACAGCTGGCCCGACAACGCGAACCTGGACAAGGCGCGCCGGTTGCTCTGGCCGATCAAGCAGAAGTACGGCCGGAAGATCTCGTGGGCCGACCTGATAATCTTCGCCGGCCACTATGCCCTGGAGTCGATGGGATTCAAGACCTTCGGCTTCGGCTTCGGGCGCCAGGACGTCTGGGAGGCCGATGAGACTGACTGGGGATCTGAGGACACGTGGCTTGCAGACGAGCGCCACAGCGGCGACGGGGAACTCCAAGAACCCTTCGGCGCCGACCAAATCGGTCTGATTTACGTGAATCCGGAGGGGCCGAAGGGCAACCCGGACCCGGTCGCTGCAGCAAAATATATTCGCAAAACGTTCAGCCGCATGGCGATGAACGACGAGGAGACGGTTGCGCTCATTGCCGGCGGACACACGTTCGGCAAAGCACATGGTGCTGCCTCTGAGGACCACGTCGCTCCCGAACCAGAGGGCGCCAGCCTGGAGGAGCAAGGCCTCGGCTGGAAGAACAGCTTTGGCAGCGGCAAAGGCAGCGATACGTTCACCAGCGGGTTGGAAGGCGCCTGGACCACTAACCCGGTGAAGTGGGACAAGAACTACTTCGAGAACTTGCACGGTTACGAGTGGGAGCTCACGAAGAGTCCTGCTGGTAAGGCGCAGTGGGCTCCCAGGAATGCGTCTGAAGTGGCCACCGTGCCGGATGCGCACGACCCGTCGAAGAAGCACGCCCCCATGATGCTCACGGCGGACCTGGCGCTAAAGATGGACCCGGTCTATGCGCCGATCGCGAAGCGCTTCCACGAGAACCCAGAGGAGCTTGCAGACGCCTTCGCCAGGGCGTGGTTCAAGCTGATCCACCGCGACATGGGGCCCCGCAGTCGGTATCTCGGGCCGTTGGTTCCTGCAGAGCCGTTGTTGTGGCAAGACCCAGTCCCAGACGTCGATCATGAGTTGATCGGGGAGCAGGATATCGCGGACCTCAAGGCTAAGGTCCTCGCATCGGGATTGTCTGTGTCCGAACTGATCTCGACCGCCTGGTCGTCGGCGGCAACGTTCCGCGTCACCGACAAACGCGGTGGGGCAAACGGGGCGCGCGTCCGCCTCCCGCCACAGAAAGATTGGGAAGTGAACAACCCGGCCGAGCTCAGGAAAGTGCTGCACACGCTGGAGCAGATCCAGACGGAATTCAATGGTTCGCAGACCGGTGGGAAGAGGGTCTCTCTCGCTGACCTGATCGTCCTTGCCGGGTGCACAGGCGTCGAGCGGGCCGCGAAGAACGCCGGGCACAACGTGCAGGTCTCCTTTACGCCGGGGCGCACGGACGCGTCGCAGGAGTGGACCGACGTGGAGTCGTTTGCCGTGCTCGAACCCACCTCAGACGGGTTCCGCAACTACCTCCGAGCCGAACACCGAAAAGCGGAGTATCTGCTGGTGGAGCGGGCAAACTTGCTGACGCTGACCGCTCCCGAGATGACGGTGCTCGTTGGCGGCATGCGCGTCCTGAATGCGAACGTTGGGCAGTCTGGACACGGCGTTTTCACCAAGCGGCCCGGGACGTTGACCAATGATTTCTTTGTGAACCTGCTCGACTTGAACATCGAGTGGCAGGCGTCCTCCACATCTGAGGACATGTTCGAGGGACGTGATCGTGGGACCGGTGATCTTAAGTGGACTGGCACCAGGGTGGACCTGGTATTCGGTTCGAACTCCGAGCTCCGAGCCATCGCGGAAGTCTACGCATGTGACGACTCGCAGCAGGCGTTCGTGCACGACTTCGTGGCTGCCTGGGGCAAGGTGATGCATCTTGATCGCTTCGACCTTGCCTGATCTCAGCTTGGAGGTGCCCATATGACACTCGGTCCACACGCCAACGCCATTCCCTCTTCTGCCAGCCCCGAGAGCATGGACATGAAGGCTGGTCCCCCTCAGGCGGATGAGAGCCTGCCTGAGCCTGCCGAAGGGAAGGGGTCAGGGTGGATGGTCGGAAGGGTTTTTCGGCACTCTGTTAGTGAACATAGACTATAGGTAGCCGTTTAAGCGAAACCATTTGAGCAAGGGGGCCACCATGACTCTCCATAGGAGGGAAGATCGTAGCATTCGGGTCCTGGCCATGTCCGGCAGCCTTCGGAAAGCCTCGTATAATATCGGACTCTTACGTGCCGGACGGGAGCTTGCTCCCGAGGGAATGGAGATTACGATCTTTGACATCAGAGATCTCCCCTTCTACGACGGCGACATCGAGGCTGAAGGGGATCCAACGTCGGTCTTGGCGCTCAAGTCAGCCGTGCGCGAGTCCGACGCCGTGCTGTTGGCCACGCCTGAGTACAACTGGGGCACATCAGCGGCATTAAAGAACGCGATCGACTGGGCCTCTCGCGACCGGGAAGAGGGATCGCTCATGGGTAAACCGGCGACGATCATTGGCGCAGGGGGAAGAGCGGGCACTGCCCGTGCTCAGATGCAACTCCAGGAGACACTCGCCGAAACCGGCGCTGTGGTAATGGTCAAACCGGGGATGTTGGTACAAGCATTCGCTCCGCGCCGATTCGACTCGGAAGGAAACCTGACAGACGAAGAAACGAGAAACTCGCTGCGCCGGCACCTGGAAGAGTTCGCCAAGTGGACAACACAGGTCATCAGGGGTCGGGAGTTCGTCCAGTTTAGCTGTGAGATGGACGTTGCGCTGGCCCACAGATAACGGCGTGAGCAAGAGCTAGCCTCTGTCGTCCGTCAGACCAGCCGTGAATATCGCGATAGCGGGTCGGCCTCACGACTCTCGCACGCCATCAATCCTCTGTAGGTCCGGCGTTCCTGGAGTCGGCTAAGGGGACCGCGATGATGATCACTGCTGTGATCGCGGTCAGGATTCCTGAGTAGTAGAACATAGACCCGTAGCCGTCAAAGTGGTCGATGATAAAGGCCCCTAGGAACGGCGAAAGACCTCCAAAAAACCCACCCAGGCCGAACATCACCCCTATCGTTGTAGCTTCCATACCCCGGCCGGCCTGGTCCAGAGCGGCGGCTTGCAGTATTGGGTGCAGGGCGAAACTGAGTAGCCCCAAACCAGCCAGCAATGGGACAAGCAATGCGCCATCTCCTGCACTGACCACCCACATGGATAGGATAACGGAGGCGATCAACCCTGGTACAAGGACTTGCTTTCGACCAAACCTGTCAGACATGGCGCCCAGCAAGGATATCGAAACAATTCCCAGGCCGGTCAGGAGGCTGAAGTGCAAACCGCTCCGTATGTGGCCCATTCCCAGAGTGTTCTCCAGATAGAAGGGTGTCCAGTTGAACAATGCTTCAAGGGACACTGCCCGGATGGTCGCTGCCGCTATGATCCCGACAAATATGGGGTTCTTCAGCAGCATCAGGTAACCACGGAACTGTGACCTTACTTCTCGCCGTTCCTCCTGTCTGGCCTCTCGGCCGAGGTCCCTCAGGGCCCACCACACGAATATGGCCATCAGCAGGGCAGGGCCGACGTATATGAAGAACACGTTTCTCCACGCCAGCAGACGGAGCAATCCTTTGGCACCTTGCGGGCCAAGCGCGTTGCCCACACTTCCCCCGAAAGTATGGGTTCCCATGGCAAATCCCCGACGTTCTGGGAAACGTTGGGATAGGGCCGCCCCAGCAGGAAGATGCCATAGGGTGCCCGGAATCGAGACGAGCAGCATCGCTCCGATCAGAAGAGTAAAGTTGGGAGAGCCTCCGATCAGGGCAAAGGAAATCGCGGTCCCGATCATACACCAGGTCAGGATACGGCCCCAATGGCGCTTCATCAGATCGACTACAGGCCCGCCCCCAACATTCACAACTCCGGAACCTATAGCTCGCGCCGCCAAGAGGGCACCTACTTGTATATTACGGAGGCCAAGTGCGGAGGAGATAGTCGGCATCAGAGCCAGCAGGCCGAAGTCATACATGTGGGAAAACCCGTGCCCGAAAGACAGATTTCCGAGGATAAACCCTCTGCTCCGTTGCTGTGAGGCCTGGACTTTGGAAGTCTCTGCCAAAGGCGGCTCCTTGGATGATTCGATGGCGCCTGGGTGATTCTAAGGCCGCCGTCATTACCTTTCAAGTCGAGCCTGGTAAGACGACGTGTGCTCTGGGACCGGACCCGCGGCGGTTATTCCCGGAGGTGGGAACCGTTCAGTTGCTCGGAACGTGAGGGGATGTCCCAGGGGTGTGTTCCGATCAGATGCGCCGGGTCCAAAGTCTACGTAGGTGATCTAAGAGCCCGGTCCCACCCCCTGGGCAGGCGAGGCATGCCTCGCCCCTACAGACGCGGGGCCGGACATGAACCTGCAACAGGCTGCGTCTGGATATGAGCGCCCTGACACCCGTTCATCAGGGACTCCAAGACGTCGGTCCGGCGGCGGGCTTCACTTGGCCAGAAGTATCTCCAGCACTCTGGGAAGGGCCTGCCTTGCCCGGGCCAGTACCGCTTCCTGGTCCAGGGAACCGACGGGATGGGATACTACCGCGAAGGGATAATCTTCGATCCCCCGTATTTTCGCCACAGACCTGGCGGTGGGAATGAAGGGCTCCGTAGCGATGTAGGCAGCAGGCTTACCGCCCTTCTCCACGGTTATCGCGTCGTGCATACTGCACGAGCTGCACGAGCCTCAATCACCCGTCGCCGTGATCACCAGGTCACACTTCTCCATCAGCTCGTCCATAATGTGCTTGGGAGCGGGCCTGGAGGAGTCTCTCTTGTTAACGCGGACCACGTCCCCGAATTCGTAGGTGTCCTGGAGTAAGGAGTAGACGACGTCCAGCAGCCTATCGGAGTTCCGCTTGCCGTTGGAGAGAAGCCCTACCACCTTGCCGTTCAGGTCTCCCGGCCGTTGAGCCATCTCCGTGCTCTCTGGCAAGGCCTTTACCGTGGGGTCCAGCAACTTGAATTTCGTTGCCTCGACAACCATGTTCGCCTCCCGTGGATTGATCCATATGGCATTATAGCATCTGAGGTCCGCCTTAATGTCTTGTGTCGCAAGTTCGTTTAGTGATTCGCACGGCCTGGCCCGTTCCTTTTCAGTCAGAATATCGTCATCTTAAGGGCCGGTGCACTGCCTTTGTGTTACAATCTACTCCTTCTCTCGGTCATCAACGAGAATTCAAAATATGGAGGAACCAGACATGGATAACAAAGGCAAGACTCAGCTGACGTTCGTCATCGTTGCTTCTCCGGACCATGTGGAGGAGGGAGACCGAATCTTTCGGAGCCACGCTCCTTGGATGAAGGCTACGCATCACCGCGACGGTGAGAAGGCCCTTTTGAGCTATAACGTGTCCAAGGCGCCAGAGCTCTCGAACCCCATGGACCCGAATTCTGCCCCGACCGGCAATACAATCTTCATCCTGAGCGAGATTTATGAATCTGAGGCTGGCGTCGCCGACCACTTTGAGCAGGCCACGGCGGGCTGGCAGGATTTCCCGGCCCTCGGCGACTGGCTGGGAAAATGCCAGGTAACGGGAATCGCGGCAGCCCCGATTTTCAACTCGCTCTGGTGAACGCGGGTGGTTCGCCGGGGAATTAATTCTGTCGTGACAAACGGAGCGGCTAAGGGCCCGCTCCTGGCAAGAAAGTTGCGACGGAGGGTCTAATCATTCGCTGACCAAGCCTAATCTGCTCTCGTTACAGAGCCACTTTGTTGCCTCGGGTTTTGTGATCGAGGTCACTAGGTCACCGGCTGAATTACCGGCCTCGTACCTCTCCACGGGGGTCACCCCCACCGGGGCTTGACATCCGCCGGAATACCGAATAGATGCTTGCCCGCTTCCTCTCGGACCAGGTCCGGAGCGATCCATGCGGGCAGCGTACCTATGCGGACGTCTCGATAGTACCGTTCGAAGCGGGTCGACTCATACAGGCCGTGCGCTCCTCGAATAGAGAACAGCCGGTCCACGGCCTTTTGTGCGTTCTCTCGCGCCACCAGGTCGGCCATTCGCAGCTGCATGAGCTCGGAAGGCGTGCTTACCTCTCCGGCCTCTACCGTCGCCATGATCGCTCGGGTCTCTCGGTAAATGTAAGCACGGCCGGACTCTATGTCCATTGCGGCGTCTGCCACTGCGAACTGGTTGCCCGGCATGCTTCCCCTGATCTGTCCCCCTATAGACATAGAACGGGTCTTGCCATACTCGATTGTGTCATGGAGGGCGGCCTCAGCGATCCCGAGCATCATGGCCGGAATATGCACGAGATGGAGTACCAGCGGGTGAACGGATTTGCGCACTTTCGGGTCCGTCCTGGAGTTTGGAGGCCAGGGATCGTCAATGTGTGGAATATTGTGCGCGGGGGCCTGCTCCTCCGGAACGAAAACCTCCTCAAGTACGACGTGGTGGCTCATCGAGGCTCTCAAGGCCATAGCCTTCCAGGTATCCTCGATACGCACCCCGGGGGTGCCGAACTCCACCGCCATTAGACGGGTGTGGGATTGGGGTGGATCGGGTGTGTCCTCGGAGGGAGTCCAGCCAGGCGGCGGGCCGTCCACTGGAGTGCTCAAGAAAGCCCACCTCGCCCTGTTAGAGAAGCTCACGAAAGGCCAGCGACCCGAACATACGAACCCGCCGGAGACCGCCTTGCCCGTCCCAGATGGCAAGTGGGCGGCGGCAAACACGGCCCCCTCTTCGACGACCGCTTTGATGTAGGGCTCGACGGCCTCGCCCAATAGTCCCTCCACGATTGCCTGAGTCGCAAGATGATTGGCCAGGCACCAAGCCGTGGACGCACACGCTCCACCGATAATCTCAAGGACCGCCAGCTGTGTAATTAAGTCTGCGTCGGTCCCACCTTGGACTCGGGAGCTCGCCATAGTGAGCAAGCCCGCACCGTGAAGGTCTCCCACTGTCTCAGGAAGCAACTCACGGGCACGGTCCGCCGTCGTAGCACGGTCCGCGAGCCTAACGGCCACGGCACGTGCACGCTCGACCATATCCATATCGGGCTCTCGCATCGCTGGATGCGCCCGCTTCCGCCGGATGATTGCATCCTCCGTTATGATAGGCTTAGTCTGATTACGTTGGACGATATTCCCATTCTCGACGGTGATGTTGTCCCGTTTGCGTGCCGCAAGTGAGGCCTATCTATGGAATCCCGCTGGTATCGATTTCCCTGGTGACCGAGCGAGAAATGTCCTCGCGGCCCCAGCTTGGGATGATCACCGACCAGGGACCTCCAGTACCGCCGGCGGCCAGCAACACCACAGCTTCCGGCGTGCGGCACACGGGCACCATCTCGTTCTCCGATCCGGCAGCCGGAGGTTCTGACTTGTAGATGGCGGCTACATCCCCCGCCGGCCTTCGTGCCCTCTCGAAGAGGAACTGGCGCACCCGTTGCTTGCTCCAGCCCGCATCACTGATGAGCCCCACATGCTCCTGCGACAATACGAGCAGTATCTCACCGCGCCCGGGCCCAAACCCAAGCATGCTATCCGCGATGGCTGACAGTATCTTCTCAGGGGTACCCGCGCCGACCATATTGACCTGCGTGGGGCCGAGGGCAGCGAACACACTCACCGTGCTGACCTCCCTTTGGAAGCCCCGCTCTACGTGGAGGGAATCCCAAGGGCTGTTGTCCTCGTCTTCGGCTATACAGTAGGTGTATTTCCCTGGATGCCCCATAGTAGACCGGTCCAGCACCCCAGGATGGTTCTCCAGCACGTTGATCAGCAGCAGCCGTATTGTCCTCCCCACAGTGGCGTTTGCCCGGCGGTCGGGCCCTGGGCCGAAGACGTTGTGCCCGCTGGCGAAGCCCAGCTTGCCTCGAATCGGTCCGTTGACCACCAGCAAAGGAGCTGAGCCACCAGTGCTGGCGGAGCTCCCGTGCAGGTTGAACTCCGGCTGTACCATGCACTCCACGGCGGCGAGGACGACCGATAGGTACTCCGGCCGACATCCCGCCATCACAGCATTGATGGCCACCTTCTCCGCGGTGATGACCCTCCCTCTGACAGGCTCCACTCCTATCACTTCAGAAGGGTGGCGGCCTGCCCGGTCGAGAAAGAGCAGTACCTTCTCTTCCGTGGGAGGGACCACAGGGAGACCGTCGGTCCACCGGCGCTCGTAGCAATACTCGATACCGTCGTCAACCGTCCCAGCGACCTCGACGCGCTCGGATGTAAGGGTGTCGAGAGTAAGGTTCACTGCCATGCCTTGGTTAGAATCTGAGGCCAGGGTCTGCGCTAAGGTAGCACGAACGCAGGAGAGAATTCAACCGATAGGGTTTCCCTAGGATTTTCGAGACAAGGCTTGCCGCCACCTCTCCAGCACCTTGTCAACCAGATTCCAATAGTGAGTCATCGCCACTAAAGTATCAGCCTGAGTCCGCCAGAGGCGGATGAAGGATCTTGAGTTGCGGGCGACACGTCCCACTTCCTTGAGGCCCTTCGCCCCCTTCGGCCGACTCAGAGTGAAGACAACACGTTTGGGTTGACTGAGTGCCAGCGCATCACGCCGCCTGGCTCCACCAAGAACTTTGCTGACAAATATCTAATATTTTTATCAAAAATTGGTTAGGAATTGTCTTGAATTCCACCTAACAATCTTGCTAGGCTGACCCCGATGATATTGAGACCGCCTTCTCGCGGGCCCCTGGCCGGCGGGCAGAGCAGGAGGGTATGTCCCCCTGTTTGCGTCTCAAGCGCCCATACTTTCGGCGCCAGCTCAGGCAAGTCCTACGCCGGGCTTTCCCCGGCCAGGCTAGCCGCCAGATCCTCTAGGCCCAGGCGGGGCTAAACCGGGCAACAGTGTGCCCACGGACTCTCCAGCTCCGCTCAGGCTATTCAGAACGCCATCGGGGGCACCTGGATCAGAACCCCGGTCGCCGAACGGAATACAATGACGGAATTGGTGCTTGAGCGTCGGTTTCTATCCTCAACACCCGTGGCGGACATAGAGGGTGTGACAGTGGAGAAGGGAGAGACTTCGCCCGAAGGGCGGCCCGCCAAGTTCTCACACCAGCCCGTGCTTCTCGATGAAGCGGTGGGGTACCTTGGGGTGGCTCCAGGAGGCGTCTACATAGACTGCACTGTCGGGGAGGGCGGGCACGCCCTGGGCATACTCTCGGCCGCCATGCCAGGTGGGACCCTCCTGGGGATCGACCTAGACCCTGATGGACTGGAGCGCGCACACCAGCGCCTCCGGCCTTATGACGGCGCCTACACCCTGGCTCAAGGCAACTACGTCGACGCAGCCCGGTTGGCAAAGGAATTTGGGTTCCTGAGTCTGGACGGAATCATGTTTGACCTGGGCCTCTCTTCTCGCCAGCTAGAAGCCGGGGGACGCGGCTTCAGCCTTCAGCGAGACGAGCCACTGGACATGCGATTCGATCCTGAGACCCAGTTAACCGCTGGCCATATTGTAAACCGCTATCCCTTTGATAGGTTGGTGGCGATCATCTCCTCATACGGCGAAGAGCCCAGGGCCCGCTCCATCGCCAGGTCAATAGTATCTCGTAGGCCCATTGAGACCACACTGGCGCTGGCCGACCTGGTGTCCGAACTCACAGGCGGCCGGAGGGGCAGAATCCATCCGGCGACTCGCACGTTTCAAGCCCTGCGCATCGCTGTCAACTCCGAGCTGGACAACATCAAGGTTGGCCTCGAGGAGGCCATCGGCCTACTAAAGCCGGGGGGCAGCCTCGTGGTAATCAGCTACCACAGCCTTGAAGACCGCATCGTCAAGAGGGTAATGGCGACAGAGGCAAAGGGATGTATTTGCCCGCCCCGAGTCCCGGTCTGCATTTGTGGGCACACAGCGTCCCTCGCGGTCGTCACGAGGAAAGTGGTTACGCCGTCGAGAGACGAGGTCAGAAGAAATCCTCGGAGTAGAAGCTCCCGGATGCGGGTAGCGCGGCGCCTATAGGGCGCGCCCTGGAGTTAGGAATCGAACCGCCCGGAAAGCCGGGCAAGGAAGGTGGAGCAATGGCCAAAGAGACTTTTTACACGGCCACGGATCTGGGTACCAATAAGGTCTGCACTATCATCGCGAAGATAGGGACGGAGGGGGATTTAAAGGTCCTGGGAACGGGGATCGTCCCATCTCAAGGGATACAGAAAGGGCAGGTCGAAAGCATGGGCGAGGCCCAGGAAGCCGTCAAAGCCTCGGTGCAGGAGGCACAGCGCTACCTGGGGCGGGGGGTCTCTTGGGCATACCTGAGTGTAACGGGCAGTCACATATCTTGTATCAACACGACTGGGAGCCTTAGCGGGTCCAGAGCAAACGGCGGAGCGATCTCGCCTCTGGACGTTCAGCAGCTGATTCGATCCTCCTACCCCGACGTCGGTAAGGGCAAAGAGGTGCTGCACGTTATCCCCACCACGTACGTGGTTGATGGTCTGACAGGTGTAAGGAACCCCACCGGGCTGCACGCAGAAAGTGTGCAGGTCGAGTCCCATGTGGTGTTGGGGGACGCGCCAATCCTCAAGAACCTGGTCAAAGTAGTCGAGAGCTGCAAGCTCTCGGTGAGGTGCCTGGTACTACAGCCGTTGGCCGCCGCCGAGGCGGTCCTGACGGAGGACGAGCGGGAAGTAGGCGTGGTATTGGTGGACATCGGCGGAGGTACCAGCGACGTCATCATCTACAGGGCGGGCAATCCCTGGTATACCTCGGTCATACCTGTAGGGGGCAATCAGCTTACCCGGGACCTCTCCGTAGCCCTGGGGATCCCTTCTTACCTGGCCGAGGAGCTGAAGGTCAAACACGGAGCCCCCCTGCCTGAAGACGTGCCACTGGATGAGGAGGTGCAGCTGCCCGGATTCCAGGGCCAGCCCAAGCGCATGGTGAAGCGCCGCGCTATGGTGTATCCCCTCAACGAACGGCTCACCGAGATCATAAAGCTAGTTCTGTCGAAGGTGCGTAAGGCGGGGCTCCGGCATATGCCTACCGGCGGCATGGTGATCACTGGCGGGACGTCGGAGATACCCGGTCTCCAGGAGCTGGCACGGAAAGCCACGGCCGGACCCGTGCGGGTCGCGTATCCCACGGGCATCCTTGGCTTGCCCTCGGAGCTGCGCAAGCCCGCCTATTCCGCCGCAGTAGGGACACTGTTGTGGGGTATCAAGCACCAGGGAGAGAAGCGCCCCTACACCAACGGAAAGAAGACGTTGCGAGGGCCCAGGCATTTCCCACAACCTTTCAGAAGGACCAAGGAGAAGGTTGCGTCATAATCCACACGAGTCGAGGAAAACGGATCGAACCTACACAAGAACGGCATAAGGAGGGAGCAATGGTTTCTAAGGATCAACAATACCCGGGAGCTTATTTCGCCAGGGGCGATGGGGAAAACAGCGGCCAGGAGGACATAGAGCCCAACTCAGAGCGGGACGAAGTCCCACCTGCGCTTGGAGCGCCTATGCTAAAGGTCATCGGCGTCGGAGGAGGAGGCTGCAACGCCATCAGCCGGATGTACAAGGAGAAGGTGGCGGCGGTTGAGTATTACGCCATCAATACCGACTCCCAGCACTTATTCAGGTGCGACGTGGGACAGCGGGTCGCGATTGGGCAGACTCTGACCAGGGGCCTGGGTGTGGGGGCCAATCCCGACCTGGGACGCCAGGCGGCGGAGGAGAGCAGGGAGGAGTTAGAGCGTTCCTTGGAGGGGGCGGATATGGTGTTCCTGGCCGCCGGCATGGGTGGCGGAACGGGAACAGGTGCGGCCCCAGTCATTGCCCAATTGGCCAATGAGGCTGGCGCCCTAACGGTCGCCGTGGTCAGCCGGCCATTCTCCTTTGAGGCCAGCGTGCGACGCAAGAACGCCGAAGAGGGCATTGCCCGCCTCAAAGAGCACGTCGACACCCTGATAGTGATTCCCAACGACTGCCTGCTCCCGGTCTCGGTCCAGCTGGAGCAGGCAGTCAGTTGGGAAGACGCCCTCAAGATGGCCGACTCGGTGCTGCAGCAGGGGATACAGGCCATCACCGAAGTGGTCACGATCCCTGGGGAGATCAACGTGGATTTCTCCGACGTTAAGACGATCCTGACCAACGCCGGGCAGGCATGGCTGGCCATTGGCAGAGGAAAGGGTGAAAACCGAGCCAAAGATGCGGCCAAACAGGCCATCCAGAGCCCGCTGATGGACATCTCCATAGCGGGGGCCAAGCGCCTGCTCTTCGTGATCACCGGCGGTAGCACCCTCAACTTGAAAGAGGTACAGGATGCGGCCGACGTCATACAGGAGATGGCGGACCCAGAGGCCAACGTGATATTCGGCACCGCCAAAGACCATAAGCTCGATGACGAGGTTAAGGTTACTATGGTTGCGGCGGCCTTCCCCGTTCCCCAGGATACCCTAGGGCAAAGGGACGAAGAGCTCCAGAAACTGCTTAGAGACGCCGTTCCTGACGAAAAGGAGGACCTGGACATACCCAGCTTCCTGCGCCGGCACACCTCCCAAAAGAGACGAGGGCTATTTGGCTAAAGGCCCTTTCCTAGATCTGAGTAATATTCCTGGCCGCCCAAAGGACTACTCGATACATACTTAAGGGGCACAAAGCGACCGGGAACCGACTGAGGCCGCTTACTCACGTAAGCGGCCTTCGATTTTGTCATCCATGACTCCAACACAATGCGCTTGCCGCGTAGGGAAGCCCTCACCCAGGCCCCTCTCAGGGAGAGGGGCCTGGGGTGATGGTCCCCTGACAACTTCCTCTAACAAAAGGGCCGAAAGTCTGCTCTAATAGAGCCTAAAGGTACTTGACAAGCCCCCTACCCCTGGATAAAATCAGTATCCACACCACAACAGGTTGTGGTATATTATAAGAAGTCATACAAGATATAGTAATTCTAAGAACATTCTTAGAATTATTTGAGAAAAAGATAAAGCTGTTATGCACTGCCCATATTGCAACCATTTCGACTCCAGGGTCACCGACTCCCGGACCGTAGAGAACGGGATCCGCCGCAGGAGAGAGTGCATCGAGTGCGGTTCGCGCTTCACTACGTACGAGCGCGTCCAGACCGCCGCCCTGCTGGTGGCCAAGCGGGACTCACGACGGGAGGAGTTCAGCAGAGAGAAGCTCACCTCGGGCATCGTCAAGGCCTGTGCAAAGCGGCCTATCTCCACCAAAGATGTAGAGAAGATAGTGGAGGACATAGAGACCGAGCTACACCAGATGGGCCATGCGGAGATAACCGTTACCCACCTGGGTGAGATGGTCATGGAGCGGCTGAGGCGCCTCGACCGGGTAGCTTACATCCGGTTTGCCAGCGTCTACCGTGATTTTCGAGACATAGAGAGCTTCGAGCAGGTCGTGCAGGACCTGCGGGAGAGCGAGCAGCTTCTGCTCATGGAAGGTGTGTCTCCGCCGTCGTTGGGACGGAAGAGGAGGGGGAGGAGGCGTGGAGGTGTCACGAGTACACCCCAACATCTGAATCTGGACGCCCGTGTCGTAGGAGGTAACTGATATGAATGACTTGCCCAAAGATTCTCCGCGCCCTCGCTGGGAGACCCTGAGCCGAGAGGTCCGGTGGATGCAAGACTCCCTGAACACCTTCACCCTGGTTGGAGTCGAGGACCGCGAGGGTAACCACATAGCTTCCATGCAAGAGGAGATCGACCAGAAGATCCGGGAAGCCCTTGTGGTGTACTGGCTCACCACGAGCCCGGGCCGGCAGCTTCCCGGCGGCATCGATAGCGATCAGAGCTAGCCTCCGACCTCAGCACCCTTCCGGTTGCGTTGACTACAGCTTCTTATTGATCCGGGTGTAGCCCCGGAGCGGAAGCCAAGAGGACGTTCCACAAAGAGCGCTGTATCCCGAGGTATGCGACCGGCACTCTTCGCGGAATTCTCCACCTAAGCAACCGGCAATGAGGAATCACCAAAGCCAAATCGAGGGTTAATCTGACCTGAATTCCGGTAGACACAACTACCACATAAGCACTATTATCGTCGCACACATACTATATGTAGAGCAATTATATCAGGAGGTATGGAACGGTGGCCAGCACTCATCAGAGTTCAAATACCGCAATAATCGACGTAAGACACAGGGTCATGGAGGCCCTCACGGAGGCAGGGATTATAGAGGGGCTCTCCAGGTCCCCGGCGAAGCTGACGGACAACGCCAGGGCGGTGCTGAAGCGCCGGTACCAGGCCAAGGACCGGGATGGCAACGTCGTCGAGGCACCCGAAGAGATGTTCCGGCGGGTGGCCCACAACCTGGCCCAGGCCGACCGGGACTACGGCGCCTCCGTGCAGGAGGTGCAGGCCACCGAGGACGAGTTCCACGAGATAATGTCCCGGCTGGACTACCTGCCCAACTCACCCACCCTGATGAACGCCGGCAGGGAGTTGCAGATGCTCTCCGCCTGCTTCGTGCTTCCCGTCGAGGATGCCATGGAATCCATCTTTGAGACCGTCAAGCAGGCCACCCTTGTGCAGAAAAGCGGCGGTGGCACCGGCTTCGCCTTTAGCCGGCTGAGGCCCGAGGGGGACATCGTCGGCTCCACTGGAGGCGTGGCCAGCGGACCAGTCAGCTTTATGCGCGCCTTCGACGGCGCCACCGAGGCCGTCAAGCAGGGCTCCACCAGAAGAGGGGCCAACATGGGCATCCTCCACGTCACCCACCCCGACATTCTCAAGTTCATAGGCTCCAAGGAGGACGGCAAGAGTATAACCAACTTCAACATAAGCGTCGCCGTAACCGAGGAGTGGATGGAGAAGGTCGGGAACGGCCAGGACTACGACCTGGTCAACCCGCGCACGGGAAAGGTCACCGGCCAGCTTAACGCCCGCGAGGTGTTCGACACGCTGTCCCAGATGGCGTGGAAGACTGGTGACCCGGGCATCGTGTTCTTGGACCGCATAAACCGGGACAACCCCAACCCTCAGCTCGGAGAGATCGAGTCCACGAACCCCTGCGGCGAGCAACCTCTGCTGCCTTACGAGTCCTGCAACCTGGGCAGCATCAACCTAGCCCGCATGATTCGGTACACCGACGAAGGCGCGGAGGTAGATTGGGAAAAGCTGGCCTATAGCATCAAGACGGCCGTGCACATGCTGGACAACGTCATCGACATGAACGACTACCCCATCCCCCAGATCGAAGACATGAGCAAGAAGACCCGGCGCATCGGCCTCGGAGTCATGGGATTCTCCGACCTGCTGGTACAACTTGGAGTGCCCTACGACTCCGAGCAGGGACTAGACGTAGCCGGGGAAGTAATGGCCTTCATGAAGCGCAAGACCGACGAGGCATCCATGGCCTTGGCGGAAACCAGGGGAGTATTCCCAGCCTGGGAGGGCAGCATCTACAACCGCCCCGATGGAGCCCGCATGCGCAACTCGGCGCCGACCACCATCGCTCCTACCGGCACGATCAGCATCATCTCCGGCTGCTCCAGCGGCGTCGAGCCCCTCTTCGCCCTGAGCTACGAACGCAACGTGATGGACAACACACGCCTGGTAGAGGGCAACCCATTCTTCGAGGCCGTGGCCCGGAAGGAGGGTTTCCTCTCTGAAGCCCTCATGAAGGAGCTGGCGCGGAAAGGCAGCCTTAGAGAAGTCGAGGCAGACATCCCCGAATGGGCGAGGCGCCTGTTCGCCACCTCCCACGACATCACCCCCGAGTGGCACGTGCGAATGCAGGCCGCCACCCAGAAGTACACCGAAAACGCCGTTTCCAAGACCATCAACTTCCCCCACGACGCCACCCCTGAGGACATAGGCCACGCTTACATGCTGGCCTACGAGTTGGGCTGCAAGGGCATCACCATCTACCGGGACGGCAGCAAGGAGGCTCAGGTTCTCAGCACAGGCGAGACCGGCAAGCACACGGCGCCCGCCGTCGAAGGCGCGGAGGCAGTCCCCATACCCCTCAGCGCTGTCGAAGGCGGGACTCTGACCCCAAGGGCACGTCCCCAGCACATGACGGGAGTCACCGAGCGGATCAGGACTGGCCACGGAAACATGTACATCACCATCAACTTCGACGAGCAGGAGCAGCCCTTCGAGGTATTCACGACCCTCGGCAAGGCTGGAGGGTGCGACTCGGCCCAGCTGGAGGCCATATCCCGCCTGATATCCCTGGCCCTCCGCTCTGGAGTCGATATCAATGCGGTGGTTGCCCAGATCAGGGGCATCACCTGCTGCCCGGCATGGGACAACGGCACGTTGGTGGGCTCCGCCCCGGATGCGGTTGCCCTGGCCCTCCAGAAGCACGCCGCCGCCGAAGGCGAGCAGCAGGACCCCAACGCCGGCGCCCAGTTGAAACTCTTCGCCAGCGTCAAGGACAGGGCGGACTGGGACCTAAGCGGCGCGCACCCCCGGACCCGCTGCCCCGACTGCAGCGCCCCCATGTTCTACCAGGAGGGCTGCCTCATGTGCCACGCCTGCGGCTGGAACAAGTGCGGGTAGAGTGGTCTTCAAGGTAGACAATTGTTCTAATGCCGCCTTGGCAGCTTGCCAAAGAATCTAAATTACGAGTATCATGCCTATGCCGTCCTCCAACTACGGAGGTACTCCTTAGGGTATTGGGCAACCTACGTGATATAGATAAAGGCCCCATCGCCGCTATCGTCGGCGGAGTCTTCGGCGCCATGGTCGGTGCCCTCGTCGGTGCCCTCGTCGGTGCCATCTTGGGCGCCATCTTTATCAGCAGCATCATCAGCGCCATCGTCGTCTGCGGCGCCATTGTGGGAGCCATCGTCGGCGCCACCAGCGGCATCGACGGCATCCGCGGCGGCGTCCTCGCTGGCACCATCTTCGGCGGCATTATTGGTGCCATCCTCGGTGGCATCACCGGCGCCACTTTCTCCGGCTACATCGACGGCGCGCCCCCTGGCGGCATCGACGGCGGCATTCACATCGGTGCCGGTTTCTTCGGCGTCGTCAACGGCGGCTTCATCGGCGGCACCGGCGGCACCGGCGGCGGAATCATCGGTGGCATCGTCGGCAGCGTCTTCGACTAGGTCTTCCGATTGTAGGGTGTCAGCGCAATTGGACACTATTGAGGCCTAGAAAACCGAAGAGGTTGGGGGTGGTAGAGGCTCCTTCAGAGGGGTAGATTAACCCTAAGTGAAAGGAGTCATTGATGACCCAGGTAGAGGATGAGGCCAGCCAAGCTGAGGAGCGAAGCCAGGAGACACGAAGCTTCGTGCGTCAGGTCCGTGCAGCGACCCGCCGTAAGTATACCCCTGAAGAGAAGATCCGCATCGTCTTGGAGGGGTTCAGACGGGAGACTACCGTTAATGACCTGTGCCGACGGGAAGGAATCAAACCCCACTCCTACTACGCCTGGACGAAGGGGTTCATGGAAGCTGGGAAGGAGAGGTTGACTCGGGACAGTGTGCGTGATGCGACCCGGCAAGAGATAGAGCAGCTCAAGCGGGAGAACAGAGAACTGAAGCAGCTGGTGGGTGAGTTGTCCCTGGAGTTGCACCGCTTCAAAAAAACAGCTCTGCCGCCCCTACACGACAACGGCACCGTCGCATGAGCGTAGTGGAACAATCGAAGGTCGTGGCTGAGGTGGAGCGACATGGTAGAGGGAAGAACAGGCGACTCAGGGAGCTTGGCATTTCCAGGAGCACGTATTATTGGTGGAGGTGGAGGCACCGGCAGGGTAGTTGGGAGGGTACGGAAGGAACTGAGAGGCCCTGGAATCGCCTGCGTCCAGAAGAGGAGGCAGTAGTGCTGGCGGCAGCCCGTGGGATGCCGACCTGGCGAAGCCGGCAGTTGGCGGCTTGGCTCACCGACCACAGAGGCCTATCGGTCTCCGCCTCCACAGTCTATCGTATTCTGAGACGGGAGGGTCTGGTGAAACGGATCGAATACCAGTTGGCAGCGAGCAAAGAGTACCAGCACAAGACCACAGGGCCCCACCAGCTGTGGGCCACCGATGCCTCCTACTTCCGTGTAGTGGGATGGGGCTACTACTACCTCGTGACGGTGATGGACGACTACTCCCGGTTCATCTTGGCCTGGAAGGTGCAACGGGACATGACGGCCAACTCCCTCATAGAGGTGGTCCAGGAAGCTGTTGACTCTACTGGTATGACTGATGTACCTCTGGAGGATCGGACCAAGCTCCTCTCAGATAATGGCTCAGGTTATGTATCGCGGGCCTTCCGCGAGTACATGCGGGTGGTGGGCATTCGCCACGTCCTGGCAGCACCCTATCACCCTCAGACCAACGGGAAGCTGGAGAGATATCACCGAACCCTGAAAGACGACATTAACCAGGTGCCATACGAGGTGGTGGAAGACCTGGAGGCGGCCATCCGGGACTTCGTCGAGTTCTACAACTACCGAAGATATCATCAGGCGCTCAGGGTTGTAACTCCGGCTGACGTGCTGGAAGGCCGTCTGGAGGCAATTCTAGCCCAGAGGAAGGAGGTACAGCGAGAGACTTTTGACCGGCGGAGGCGGTACAATCAGGAGGTCAGAGAAACCCTCAAACCAGGAGCTTCTTCACCCCAATCTCTCGGACCCAGAACTGTCCAAAACCGCTGACACCCAACACCGATGGCTATGGAGGTCCACCAGCCCACATCCCCCGTGCCGTCCAGGGTGGCCAGGGTAGCGCTGGCGCAGGTGGCGTCGTTGCAGTGGGCCACCTTCAGGCCTGTGTTGCCGATGTCGTAGTAGCTGATGACTGGCAAACCGTCCTGCCCGATGGCGATGGAGGTGTACCAGCCCACCTCCCCCGGGCTGTCCAGGGTGTCCACGGTAGCGCTGGCGCAGGTGGCGTCGTTGCAGTGGGCAACCTTCAGGTCTCTGTTGGGGGCGTCGTAGTAGCTGATGACTGGCAAACCGTCCTGCCCGATGGCGATGGAGGTGTACTGGCCCACTTGTCCAGCGCTGTCCACGGTGACCAGGGTAGCGCTGGTGCAGGCGGCGTCGTTGCAGTGAGCCACCTTCAGGTGTCCGTTGCCGACGTCGCGGTAGCTGATGACTGGCAGGCCGTCCTGCCCGATGGCTATGGAGGTGTCCTTGCCCACGTTCTCCGGGCTGTCCACTGTGGTGAGAGCGGCGGGCAAGCGATCCAGGCAATGTGGCGAGAGCTGGAAGTTCGTCGCGCCTTCCCAAATCTGGACCTCCAGGCGGCACAAAACGGCAACGGCTTCATCGTTGCTGAGGTTCGCCAGGGCGAACCCGCCGGTGGTTACCGCGCCGGTGCTCACGCACCCGGTGCAGATAAGGGAGCTACCCAGCTGCAGGTTGACTACGCCGAAAAACGGTATGACCGGGTGAAATCCCGCCTGAATAATTTGCTGAGGGAATCGGCCCACGCTACGAGCGAGAGCGACGTGCCCAACGGCTGGATGATTGAGGGCGATAAGATAATCGTATGGGAGCAACGGGACGCCTTCGGAAGACGCGTGTTTGATTGGGAGGATGTGCCCTCCACGTTAATAGACGAGGAGGCCAGCGGCGGTGGCAGGACAGTGCTGCACCGAGCCAGTTTGGAGGAATTCCTTGGGCTACGCTTGCGCCCGTTGCGCCGGTGGTGGAGGCTCTGGGAGTCGGCTTAATCACTATGCTTTGCATGACCACAAGCCTGCCTGGCAGTCGACCCCCGGCAAGTACGTGGGGGTGCCAGTCCAGGCCGTTCAAACGGGAACAAAGAGTGGCAGCACGATGTCGGGGTCCGTCCTGGTGGCCCTGAAGGTGACCTCAACCGGCATACCCACGTACAGGTCTTCAGGCGCGATATCGAGGACGTTGCTCACAACGCGGAGCCCTTCCTGCTCTTCCAGCTCGATGAGGCAGATGTTGTACGGGCACTGCTCCGGGTCCGCGAGGGCTCGATGCATAGGGCGGTTGGCAATGACATAGGAATACACGTTTCCTCTACCGCTCACTCTGGTCCATTGATAGTCCAGGGAATAGCAGTGCGGACACATGGGCGTGGGGAGGTGCCGGAACCTTTCGCAGCGGGAACACTGCTGGAGTCTAAGCTCCCCATCGCGGGCGCCCTCCCAAAAGCCGCGCTCGAAGTCGGTGACCAGCCCGGGGTCGGGGAGCGGAAGCCCTTCGAGTGGACCCTCCATTCCCCCTGACGTCACACTGCCGTGCTTTCCGTCCGTCATTGCCTCCCCGCCTCGCTTAACCCCGAGAGAGAATTACAGCAGCACTCAGCTGCGCCGTCGAGCTACAGGACAAGACTCGATTGACTTCTTTTTTGGGTGGTTGGGAAGTGGATGTGCCCCGTATGAGGCGGGTGGCCTCTTGGACATGGGTCACCCCGTGTATGTAAGCCTCCGAGTGGTTCCCACCGTGGGTATTAATGGGCAAGATTCCATCGAAGCGAATGTTGTGTCCTCCCTGAACAAAGTCCTTGGCTTCGCCCCGGGGTACAAAGCCATAGGCCTCCAGGTTCACGAGACAGAAGGGTGTGAAGTGGTCGTAAAACATCAGAGCATCGATGTCCTTGGGGGTAAGTTTTGCCCTTGCCCACAAGTCCTTCGCCGTGTTGGTCGACTCTGGGGTAGTGAGGTCCGGTCTGTAGACAATGCCTTCGGCCATGGGTCCAGAACCCTGGGCCGCGGCTTCTACCACGCACAATGTATCGGAATGACGCAAATGCCGCGCCCGAACTCGTGTCGTGACGATCAGAGCTGCCGCACCGTCGTTTTCCTGACAGAAGTCCAAGAGACGCAACGGGTCGGCTATCATGGCAGAGTTCTGGTGGTCATCTATCGTGATGGGTTGACGCCTCAGAGCTCTCGGATTTCTGCTGGCGTGGTATCGGAGAGTGACAGCCACCCATCCGAAATCCCGGCTCGTAGCCCCAAAGCGGTGCATGTATCGACGAACGAACATTCCGAACGTATGGGCCGGGGCCAATAAGCCGTAGGGTGAGTGATACTTTCGATAGCCTTCTACCATCCTATCCGAGCTGACGGCCTGTCCCAACCTCACGCGAGACCTCAGATTGGCCGCCCGAAAACATACCGCGTAGTTGCAGAAACCGGCGGCGATGGCTCCTGCGGCGTGTCCTACGATGGCGTTGGCAGCACCACCGCCAAATGGGACCGCTTCCCAGTGTCGCAGGTTCTTGATCCCGAGTCCCTGTATCAGCATGGTCTCGTTGTTGGTGTCTGAGTCATATCTGAAGACACCATCGATCTCTGTCGGACTGATTCCAGCGTCTTCACATGCGGACTTTATTGCTTCACAGGCCAGCTGGTACTCGCTTCGACCAGATGACCATGAGAAATCCGTCTCTCCGATACCAACGATCGCGGCTTTGCCTCGGACCGCGCTCATATGTTTGTCACTCTATTGGGCTTCCAGGACAATGTTGGACCAGTCGTCTATCGTGGCATTCCAGTTGGGGGACACCACGGTGGCGGAATTGCTTTCCTCAATTAGTATCGGTCCCATCACCGGTACACTGGTCAAGTCCAGTCGGCTCAAGACCGGTACCTCTATCCACCCGTATTTAGGCCCCCAATACGCCTTTCTATGGTTGGGCAAGGGCATTGATTCCTGGGGTTGCTCTGGATCGAACCGCAAGGTGGGCGGTACCCGTGGCGTTTCTGATAGCCCCCTCGCCAAACACCGGAACCCTACCACCTGCACCTCTTCCTTGTCCGAGCGGTACCCGTAGGTCTTTCCGTGCTCCACATGGAAGCTCTCTACCAAGTTTCCCACCGATTCCCGGTCAAAGCGATGGCTCGTCAAGGGTATGGTCAAAGCGTAGTCCTGCCCCGCGTATCTGGTGTCGGCGAATAACTGTGTGGACTGGAATCTACCCCTATACCCTTCCCGTTCCAGGGTAGACAGAGCGTCCCCCTCAAGCTCGCCGAGGACATCATTTGCCCGGCCCATATCCAGGTCAGAGGTATTGGCATAGTGGGTGCGGATCAGATGGTGCTCTACGTCCGCGAACAGAAGCCCGAGGGCGCTGAACAGCCCTGGGAGGGGTGGGACCAGGACCTTGCGAATACCCAGCTCTTCGGCCAGGTCCACAGCGTGTACGGGTCCCATGCCACCGAAGGCAAAGAGGGAAAACCGGCGAGGGTCACGGCCACGCTCGGTCGAAACGGCCCTGAGTGCCCGTATGAGGTTCGAGTTGGCTACCATCCTTATGGCCCAAGCTACCGCCACAGTGTCCATTCCCAGTCGCTTGGCAAGGCCATCGTGGATCACCTTTTCCGCCAGGTGCGGGTGTATCTTTAGTGATCCTCCGGCTAGATATTCCGGGTTCGTAAAACCCAGGCATACATCGGCATCGGTAATGGTGGGGTCCTCTCCCCCCAGGCCATAGCATGCGGGGCCGGGGTTAGCTCCAGCACTCCGGGGCCCAACCTTGACAACACCCAACTCATCGGCCCACGCAACGCTGCCACCTCCCGCTCCTACTTCAGCGAGGTCGATGGAAGGGACACGTATCAGGTAGCCGCTGCCCTTCATCAGACGGTGTCCAATGCTTACCTCTCCACCCACCTCGTACTCAGGGGAACGGGAGACTTCCCCGTCCTCGATCAAGGCCCCCTTGGCCGTGGTACCGCCCATATCCAGGGTCATGACGTCTCTCAGACCCATCCGTCTGGACAGATGATAGCCTCCGGTGACTCCGGCCGCCGGTCCCGACTCTATGATGTGCACCGCCCTTTCCCGGGCTACTTCCGACGGCGTCATGCCGCCGTTGGACTGCATTACCATTATGGGTACGTCAATGCCCATATCTCTCAGGTCTTGCTCCATCGACGCAAAGTAGTGGCTGACCACCGGCTGGACATAGGCGTTGATCACAGTGGTGCTGGTCCGTTCGTACTCTTTGATCTCCGGCAATATCTCAAAGGAGAGGGAAATCTGGACGCCGGGGGCCAGCTCCCTTATGAGCTCCCGCATCCTTTGCTCATGGGAGCCGTTGGAGTAGGAGTGCAGAAAGCACACCGCGACGGACTCTACCCCCTCATCCACGAGCTGCCGCGCAATCCGCCTGCCAACCTCCTCATCCAGCGCTTCATCCTCGGCGCCTGAGGGGCGCATGCGGGCCGGGACTTCTAAGCGCAAGTGTCTTGGCACTAGAGGCTCCGGTTTGTCCCAGCGGAGTTGATAAAGCTTGTGCACCCGCAGCCTTCGGATCTCGAGCACATCGCGGAATCCCTTGGAGGTGACCAGGGCTGTGAGGGCGCCCGTGCGGGTTATGATGGCATTGGTGGCTACCGTCGCGCCGTGGCTGTACTCACGGACCTGGCTTCCAGACAGACCATGCTCTGAGAGCAGTTCCTCTACTCCGCGCCTCACGGCCACGCTGAAGTCAGGCGGAGTAGACAGTACTTTCTTGGCGAGTGCCGTACCGTCTGGCATTAATAAGATAACGTCGGTGAAAGTTCCACCGACGTCTATCCCGAGACGTAGTTCCTTAGCCAATCAGGTTCCTCCTAGGGTTAGCTAAAACGGAACGAGGTGGAGCATCGCCAGCTTCGCTGAGTCTGATAGCTGGATGATGCGGCAGGCAGGTAGGTAGGTAGATAGATAGATAGGCTAATTGTTCGTGCGCAGCGCCTGTCTAAGGCTGGCGGTCGCTTCTACGTCGATCGACCGACTTCCTGGTTCGAGTGCCACTCCATATTTTTCACGAGCTCGTTCCACGCTTACTTTACCTGCGATCACGTCTCGTAGGACACGATCCGGGTCGCGGTTCAGTGGATTTCCCCAGCCTCCCGCTCCGGGCCAGGTAATCTCCATTCCGTCGCCTTTGCTCATCGAAGTCAAGAATTTGGAGGTCATCTGGCGTTCCTCATCGCCCGAACGCATGGTGATCATCGCTTTTCTCGAGGGTTCACCCCCATAGATGCCGTAGGGTGAAGTCTTTTGACGGTCCGACCTGACCTGTACCACGGTGTCATCCTCAAGGAACCTGTAACGCCGGACCATTCCGAGGCCGCCCCGGTATTCTCCTGCCCCTTCCGAGTCGGTTACGAGACCATATTCCTCGATCTTTACTGGGAACTCCACCTCTATCGTTTCTACGGGCACGTTGGCTATGTTCGTTATCCCCGCGTTCTGAGCATCGATGCCGTCTTGTCCGTTGCTCCCACCCAATGCGGTCTCGTTGGCAAAATCCATGCAGACCCAGGACTTCCAGGGAGCGACGGTCCGGTCGTAGCCCGCTATAGCTGCGCCGTACTCGCACCCTCCCGGGCAAGCCGGCACACATTCTGGGAGCATTTGGGCGAAGGCTCCAGTGAGGGCGTGGCTCATGCGGCGTAACCCAAGAGACCGGGCGGCCACGGCAGCCGGCGCCACCGGGTTGAGGAAGCATCCTTCTGGGGCGGTAACCTGTATGGGACGGAAATACCCGGCTGTATTGGGTATGTCCGGGGCGACCGCGCTGAGAACAGTTTTGACGATCGCATAGACGACGCTCTTCGTCGTGGCAAAGACCGGCTGAATGGACCCTTTTACCTGAGGAGACGTGCCCGTGAAATCGACGTGAATCTCATCATCCTTCTTGCGCAGGTTGGCCACGATTTTGATCGGGTCGTTTCCAAATCCGTCGTCGTCGATGTAGTCGGCGAAACTCCAGGACCCATCAGGCAGCCGGGAGATGGCCTGTCGAGTCAGCTCCTCCGCGTAGCGGATCAAGTCACCCATGACGTGATCCATCTCCTCAACACCAATGCGATCGGCCAGTTTCAGAAATTCGCGCTCTCCGAACTCCAGGGCAGCCACCTGGCCAAGCAGGTCACCCAGCACTTTCTCCGGCACACGGACCGCCTTCTCGATGATGCGGAACAGGGTCTCATTGGGCTCGCCGCCTTCATACAGTTTCAGGGGAGGAATACGTATGCCTTCCTGGTATATCTCGGTGCTGTCGCAGGCATTTCCGCCCGCCACTCGACCGCCGACGTCAGTATGGTGGGTCATGGCGCACACGTATCCCAAGAGTACTCCTCCTGCGAAGACCGGCTTGAACAGGAATATATCGGGCAGGTGGCTTGCGCCCTCGTAGGGGTCGTTGCTGATCAGTATGTCGCCGGGTTTCAGCTTGTCCTTATACCGGGGCATGAATGCTTCCAGGGCCGGCATCATGCCACCCATATGAATCGGAATGCACATGCCCTGGCCCACCAGCTCTCCCCTGGCGTTGAGCACTGCCGTGGAGAAATCCAGGCTCGACCGCACAACGGTCGAGCGTGAGGTGCGGACCACGGTGAGCGCCATGCCATCGGCGATGCTTTCAAAGGCGTTCTTGAGCACCTCGAGGAGTATGGGGTCTTCTGCAATGGTCATGCCGTCTCTCCAAACCCTGGTTCGCGCAAGGTACGAAACCCTTCACGGTGGCGTGGGGCCATGATAGCTTTGCCAGCCGGGGACGTCAAGCTGCGCACGGTGGTCACACGCAGCAAGTATCATAGGCTGCATGACCCTTATTGACAACGGTTCCAGGAAGAATATAGTGGGATGCAACCTTGACCCGTTCCGTTATCGCCCAATCTGCTTAAGGTTTATCCCTGTGGGAACATTGCCCTCCTTAAAGCAAGAGTTGCAGCAGATGCCTGGTGCGGCTTTATCAGACATAAAGGTCCTGGACCTCGGAAGCCATATCTCCGCCCCCTATTGCGCCAAGCTCCTTGCCGACTACGGTGCAGAGGTCATCAAGGTAGAGCCGCCCGTGAAAGGGGATAGAGCTCGTCACCTAGGACCCTTCCCGCAGGATATACCAGACGCTGAGGCGAGCGGGCTGTTCCTACACCTCAACGGCAATAAAAAAGGGGTGACGCTGGACCTGTCATCACGGGACGGAGCTCGAATCCTCAAGCAGCTTGTCGCGGAAGCAGACGTCGTCGTCGAAAACTTCCCTCCGTCCTTTCTGTCCTCGGTGAATCTGGACTACGACACACTCGAGCCGGTCAACCCCCGGCTGGTGATGACGTCTATAACTCCCTTCGGCAGAACCGGTCCTTACCGGGACTATAAGGCTACCGACATGGGTGTTTTCGCCATGAGTGGCCGTATGTACATTCACGGCCTAGCGGACAGGCCTCCCCTTCGCTACGCGCCGGAAATATCTTGGTTTCAAGCCGGGGCTACCGCGGCTGTGGCGACCATGGGCGCCTTCTTCGTCAGCAAGCTCCAGAACGTAGGCCAGCATGTAGATGTATCGGCAATGGACACGTTGGTCAACAACGTGGACAACCGTCCCCTGTACTACGCGTACACCGGCATCAAAGGGACAAGAGGCAACTGGCCGGGCGGGTTCCCCCAGGGCGCCTATCCCTGCAAGGACGGCTATGTCATGTTCGGGGTCGGGTACGAAAGGTTCTTCAGGCGGCTGTGCCATGCCATCGGCATGGCGGACCTGTTGGAGACGCCCGAGTTCGGCACCCCAGAGGCGCGCTCCGAGCATCTGGAGGAGCTGGAAGCGCTGTTCATAGGGTGGCTGATGGACCACGATAAGCAGGAAATATTTGAGACTTGTCAGAGAGCTGGGGTGATGTGCGCTCCCCTGCTCAATCCCGGTGAGCTCCTGGAAGACCCTCAGCTGAAAGCTCGAGGCTTCTTCCGATATGTGGACCACCCGCATGCAGGGCGCATGGCCTATCCCGGACCTCCGTTCAGGCTGACCCTGGGTCATCCCGAGACCAACAGTCCCGCACCCAAGGTGGGACAGCATAATGAGGAGGTCTACTGCCACAACCTCGGCTATTCCAGGGCGGACCTGGTACGACTACGGTCAGCGGGTACGATCTAGCCGTTGGTCCCTAAAGCGGTGGTCGCTTTTCGCGTCACCGTTTGGCAAGCTCAGTGTAGGCTCTGAGCCCCTGGGGTTGTTCTCAGGGTAAACTCGGCGAAGGGTCTGGGGAGGTGGTAGGGTCCACCTGCGAACCCAGCCCCGCGACCAGATTCTTCACTTCGTTCAGAATGACAAGTTTCTGGCGAGACTGAGCTCCGGGAGCCTGATGGAGAAAGGGAGTGCAGAGGGGCGGAGCCCTTTGCCGGGAGTCTGAGGGTGTCCCTCAGTTGCAACAATCCTTCCCCCTTCCTGGCCAGGCCCGTCCTGAGCCTGCCGAAGGGAAGGGGGTCGGGGGGATGGTCGAAAGATCTTTTCGGCACCCTGCTAGGAGGAGCAATATTACGCCAGCGAACGACGAGGTTGCCAGAGGCCAGGCTCAGCTGAGAAGGCCCCTTGAGGGAGTGACCGTCCTGGATCTGACGGCGGTCTGGGCAGGACCCATGGGGACCTCACTCCTGGGCGACCTGGGAGCACGAGTAATCAAGGTGGAGTCTTACCCCCAGCCCTCCATTACCAGAACCATGGGCGGGGGCAGCAGGCCCACCCGTGGTTACTCCAATAACGATCCCTCCGGCCCAAGGCCCTGGGACCGGGCGGCTATACATAACACTTCTAATCGCAACAAGCTGGGGATCACCCTGAATCTTAGACACTCCAAGGGCGCTGACATATTCAGACGGCTGGTGAAGGTGAGCGACATCTTGACAGAGTCCTTTTCCAGCGCGACTGCAGATAAGCTGGGTATCAACTACTCAGATGTCAGGGAGCTTAATCCCAGCATTATTCTGATTTCGATGCCTGGATGGGGTGGACAGGGCCCTTATCGCGGGTACCTTAGTCTTGGAAGCGTGGTAGATGGTTTCACGGGCCACCACGCAATAAGGGGCTATCCGGATAGTGACCCGACCCTCACCCCTCAGGTACAGCATGTGGACGCGATCGCCGCGGTCACGCTGCCTCTGGCCGCTCTGGTGGCACTCCATCACCGGAACCGGACAGGCGAGGGTCAATGGGTAGACATATCCCAGGTCGAGTCCTTCCTCCCCCACTTGAGCTATCCCATCATGGACTACGTGATGAACCAGAGGGAACCTCAACGGGTCGGAAACAGGGATAGCGTTATGGTCCCTCACAATTGTTACAGGTGCCGTGGAGAAGATGACTGGGTGGTCATTACCGTTACCTGCGAGGAGGAGTGGAGGGGGCTTTGTCACGCTATGGGCGACCCTGAATGGGGCTCCGACGAGCGCTTCTCATCCCATCTGAGCAGGTACCAGCACCAGACTGACCTGGATAGCCTCATCGAAGGCTGGACCTGCCTGAGGGACAAGAGAGAGGTCATGGAACTGCTCCAGCAATCTGGCGTACCAGCGGCCGCCGTATTGGACGACGGCGACCTGTACTCAGACCCCCACTTGCTGGCCAGAAATACCTTCGAGGAGATAGTCCACCCGCTGGCTGGTACACACCGTTATCCCGGCTACATGTGGAAATTTAGCAAGATGCAGGAACCGGTTCGTCTACCCCCTAATTGCTATGGAGAACACAACCACCACGTTTACGGGTCTATACTAGGAATGAGCGACAGGGAAATCCGAGAGTTGGAGCGAGACGGGGTAATTGGTGACGAAGTACCGTTAACATGATCATGCAAGCACCGGTTCGAGCGTGGTAACGCACTGGGCGTGGTCGCCATGCTATACCCGGCTGGTGCTGCCTCAGGGGGGCGAGAATGCTTGATACAGTGATACGTGGAGGCCGGGTCGTGACCCCTGAGGGGGTCGCTGAAATGGACATAGGCGTTCGGAGTGGGAAGATCGCCGCGATAGGCTTTCCCGGCTCTCTGAGCGCGAAATCCCTCAACGTCATAGACGTCGCCGGCAACATCGTCCTGCCCGGCGGCATTGAGCCCCATGCCCACATAGGTATACCGGTCCCCGAAGTCTTCGCGGGCCGTCCCGAGGTGCTCACTCAGCCTCCCGAGGCGGCCACCCGCGCGGCGGCCTTCGGCGGAGTCACTACGCTGATAGACTTCGCCGGCGATATCCCGCTCACGGGCGGTGGGATGGGACCAGACGGCCCTATCCCGATAATGAAGAAGTTGGAAAGCCGCAAAGGCGCTTTCTCGGGGCATGCATATATAGATTTCGCTTTCCACTACATAGTATCGGGACGCGTCAGCCACAAGACCATCGGCGAAATCGGGGAGGCTATTCAGTCCGGACTGGCCAGCTTCAAGATTTTCACGACCTTTCCGGATTCCAGGGTCCCCGACGGCCACCTGTTGGCCGTCTTCCAGCAAGTAGCGAAGAATGGTGGGATCATGGCTGTCCATGCCGAAGACGATGACATCGTGGGGTATATGACGGAAGACCTGAAGAGGCAGGGACAGGACCAGGCCTATAACCTCCATCTGGTACACAATAAGACCTCGGAGGACCTTGCATTCCGCAACGTGATCCGTATGGCGCAACTGAGTGAGGTGGGAATCTACTTCGTGCATGTGACTGCCAAGGAGGGCGTCCAAGCCGTCGCGGAGGCACGGGCACGGCGCCAACCTGTTTACGGAGAGACTATTCACAGCTACTTGGAGTTCACCTCCGAAGACTACATGAAGTCCGATGGGACCAAATACCATACTTACCCGGCCCTTAAATTCCCCGAGGATAGGGACGAGCTGAATCTGAGTCTGGTGGATGGGCGTCTCAGTACATTGGCAACGGATGAATACACCACCTACAAGGACGTCAAGACCTGGGGCAAGACCATAGAGCACGTCTGTGGAGGACATAACGGAATCGAGACCAGGATTCCCGTGGCTTTTACCAAGTTCGTATCCCAGGGCGACATGCCGCTTACCCGTTTCGCCGAGATCAGCTCCACCAATATCGCCAGGATAATGGGGCTATACCCGAGGAAAGGGGTCATCGCCGTTGGGAGCGACGCGGACATAGTTGTCATAGACCCCAAGATACGAAAGACGATCACTTTAGGAGACCTCCACGCCGATTCGGATTACAGTATCTGGGAGGGCTTCGCCTGTGAGGGTTATCCGGTGATGACCATGTTGCGGGGAAAGGTGATCGTCGATAATGGCAAACTGATCGGCTCCACCGACGAAGGCCGGTGGTTGGGCAGGAAGATTTCCCCCGAGGTGGTCGCGAGACCCGTATGCTAGCACAAAGGTAACTGGGGCGTTACTCCAGGTTTAGAGTCTAGGAAGCTGATGAGAATGGGAGCGCAGAGGGGAGAAGCCCCTTTGCCGGGAGTCTGAGGGTGTCCGTCAGATGTAATTTATTCCCCCTTCCTGGCGAGGAAGGGGGTCAGGGGGATGGTCGGAAGGGGTTTTCAGCACCCTGATAGGAGAGTCGTCAGAATGTCCGAGGAAAACAAGGCTATCATCCGGCGTTACCTTGAGGGGCTTAGCGGGGGCAATCTGGGCATTATCGACGAGCTGATATCACCCGATTTCGTGCCTCACAATCCCGTGGGGTTTGGGTCTCCCCCCGGTCCGGATGGCCAGAAGCTTCTCGTCGGCAATCTGCGAAAGGGCTTTCCAGACCTGGTGTTCAACATTGAGGCGATTATCGCCGAAGGAGACCAGGTAGCGGTTCGCTGGATGGCCGAAGGGACTCATTTGGGCGAATGGGGGGGTGTGCCCCCCACCGCCAGAGTAGTCTCGTTCTCCACCATCGTATTCTACCGAGTTTCGGAGGGCAAAATCATGGAGCTTTGGAGCACAGTGGATAGCACGCCTGTCTTACGGCAGCTACAAAGCTCTTCCTAGCCTACTCCTCGCCCTGCCCTTCTATCTTCCACCGGCTGGGCGCTCCGACAATAGTGTCATTACGAGTTGTAACAGCGAATCTGGTGCGTGGGTGATCCCGTCGCCAAGACGACGAGTGGGGGCAGCGGAGGGCTAGAGATTGAACTGGGGCTCCACGTAGTCCTTTTCTTTGATGTAGACCTGGAGCCGGTGGCGTTGCTGGTCGGTAACCACTATCCTGCGTTGCTCATCAACGTCGATGCCCGTGGGGTAGAAAAAGTCCCATTCCAGCTCCGGCTTCTTGGCCCTGTTCCGCGCCTTAATGACGTCGGGATTGGCGGCGACCACTTCGAGAGCCCATACGGGCAGCTGCCGCGCGTCCCCCGTGAAGGCGGTCAAGTAAACCCCCTCGTTGGAGTAAACGTTGACCTTGTGCCGCCCCCAGTCCACTACATAAACATCGCCCTCCGAGTCCACCGCTACGCCGCTTGGGCGGTACAGTTCGCCTATCCCGGACCCAGGGGCGCCGAAGCTCATTAGGTAGCTGCCGTCGGCCGTGAACTTCTGGGCTCGGCTATTGCGCCAGTCGGCCACGTAGATGTTTCCGTCTTGGTCGGTCGTAATACCCCAGGGAATGCTAAACTCCCCTTCCCCAGTGCCCTGCCTTCCCCAGCTTCCCAGTAACTCTCCATCCTTGGTGAACCTCTGTATCCGGTTATTGCCGGCGTCCACAATCAGAAGATTGCCCTCAAGATCGAATGTCAGACCCCACGGTCGGTTAAGCTCTCCGTCGGCGGAACCATAGATTCCCCATTTGCCCAAAAACTCGCCCTGGCTGGAGAAGATGGAGACCCTGTTGAGCCACTGGTCCGCGACGTAGACGCGCTCGTCCGCGTCCACCGCAAGGGAACAGGGCCGCATGAACTGCCCATCGTCTGTGCCGAACTGACCGAACTGCAGGATGTACTCTGGCGGCGTTGCTTCGTCCCCCAACGTAAGTTTGCCCACCCGTGTCGACGGAATGTGGTTCAGATTGGAGTTCACTACGTAGGCGTTGCCACTGCGTGCCACGGCTACGTCCGTTGGGTGGAAAAAGCCTACACCGTTGGTGGCCACTCGGCCCACTGCGTGACTATACGTAAACGTTCTTCCGACCACTGTCCTAGTGATCAAAGTTGCCTCCTCTGCGGACCTGGGCGGTTATTCTAGCCTGGTGACGGCGGCAGCGCAGCGGTCCTGATCACCCGAACTGGTACTCCCGCGTGGAGGCGATGAGCTGAAGCATCTCGCTCACCCTGCGGGTGGAGACGCTGACCTCCTCGGCGGTTTCCCAGCGCAGATCTCCACTCCCGGCGGCCTGGTCCAGTAGCTGCTTGGCTGTGCTTTCCCCTACCTGGACAGGCCCCATGAGGTCCAGGCTGCTTTCCAGCATTGCCTCGGGAGATAAAGTACCCCTGGAACGGATCCTGGCCACAATATCCTGAACACCAGGGAAGCTGGTGTTCCCCACCATCTCAGCGGCGAAGTTGATACGCCGTACCAGAGAGCCACTGTCGATCCACTCTGATCCAGTGTGCCACCCCTCCACGCTAGGTGGGTCCAGAAGACTCTGCCCCATATCCGCCGACTCCGCCCCGATCGGGAGGATGTCTGGCTGGGGCAAGCCCTTCTGCCCACCCACCAGGTTCAGAGTTCCCACGACTACTTCTACTGGGCTCTTTACCTTTGCGAACTGGGCCTCTTTGAAGAAATCGGAGTTAAAGAGGACCCGAAGGGTCGATCTGATGTCATAGTTTGAGTTCACGAAGGCAGACGCCAATATGTTGATCGCGACCGGGTCGCGGGGCGCATCATTCTGCCACGCTGGTACCTGAACCTCGTCGGCCACGAAGAAGTTGTAGAGGTGCCTGACGATGAACCGAGCTGTGGCGGGTTGTCGGACGACGATGTCGATGATGTCCTCCCCATTGAACCGGCCACGGTGGCCCAGGAACTCCTTCTCTTCGTCGTCATGGTCTTCGGGTTGGTACTCGAAATCCCACGGGAAGCGAGCGTGTGGGAAATTGGGTAGCCTTGGACTTATAGTCCACCCGGTGAAGGCCCTGGAGCACTCGAGTACGTCCTTCTCGGTATAGTTGCCGACACCCATGGAGAAGAGCTCCAGCAGCTCCCTGCCCCAGTTCTCGTTGGGAGCTTCTTTATGGTTCTGGTTGTTGTCCAGAAAGAAGATCATCGCCGGGTCCTTGGCCAACTCCATAAGCAGTTCACGGTAACTGCCCATCCCGTATTCACGGAACATATCTAGCTGGGCGAGGATCCGGTCAGCGCTATCTACTTTGGAGTTGCCGGTGGCAAAAATGTGATGCCAGAATAAGGCCACCTTCTCCTGGAGCGCGCGCTGTGTGTTCACCATCTGCCACACGAAGTTGGCCTGTCCCTGCATAGGAAATGCTCCGGGGTTGATGGTCTGTGACTCAAACCGGTAGAGGAGGTCTACTTCATTCTGTGGAATCTCGAACCGGTCGGGCTCCAGCAGCTCCTCCACCGTGGCGTCATAGCCTTTGGCTACTCGCTCTTCCAGCTCGGCTCTAGGCGCCCCGAAGCCGGCCCTGCGCATCAGATGCGCCATCAGGGCGATATCTTCTTTTTGTGCCGTCATATACCCTCCGTTAGGACCGAGTCCTCACCACGCCCCTAGCCTCCGCGATCTGTACATATGATATATCGGCAATTAAGCGTACGTCAAACACTGCTTATATTAACGGTGTTCCGGTCGCCAACCTACAGTTTATATACTTACCACTCAATCCTGCGTATCATAATGTACTCCGGGGGACGCAGCCCGGCGTTTGGTTGACCAGCGGGCGCCAAGGCTCCGAAAGGGAGTGGCGTGGTGGTCCCGAAAACTGGTGCACTATCCCACCCAGTCGGCATGTGCTAGTATACTCCGGGAGATGTGGTTAGGTGTCGGGGTAGACCAACAAGCGCCAACCTCCGGGAACGGGAAAGGGTTGGTGATTCTCCGGCCAACGATGTAAAGGAGGGACAGGGCTATGATAGGTGATGCCTTTGTATTCGACTCGGTTACTCACCTCTATAACATGAGTGCTGGCAACGCGAGGAATTCAGGGGGAGACATGTTCAACCAGCATCTCTACGCCTTTCATGGCGCTCTCACGCCCCAGGGGAACAGGGTCCTCACCGATAAGGAATTCCTTCGGGACTGGGACATAGACACCGTTGCCAACATCGTCTTCGCCGAGAGCGACACCGACATACTCGCGGCACAGCCGCTGCCTCTAACCGACTTCTTCTACGACGGTCTATCGGACTGGCAGAAGTGTGCGGAGATGGCGAGAAGGTATCCCCAGAGGGTTATCCCTTGGGGCACGGTGAACCCTCTCGAAGGGCACAAGGCTTTGGATCTCATGGAGGTCCAGGTAAAGGAGTATGGAGTCAAGGCGTTCAAATTTTACAACGTGCGATACGACTTCGGTGAACCATTCCCATGGAGAATGGACGACCGCAGGGTTGCATACCCGGTATACGAGAAAGCCAGGGAGTTGGGTATCAGTTTGATGGCCGTACACAAGGGAGTGCCCTTGGGGCCCCAGCCCGTTGAGGGTACCCAGTTGTGGGATATAGACCAGGCTGCCGCAAATTTCCCGGACCTCAACTTCCTAGTATTCCACCCCGGCCTACCATTCCTGGACGAGTTCTGCTGGCAGCTTATCAGATTTCCCAATATTTACGTGTCCATAGCGGCAACCCTTAACTTCATCGGGAATGCTCCCAGGTGGTTCGCCGAGGTGTTGGGGAAGCTCCTCTTCTGGGGCGGTCCCGACAAGATTGTGAGCGGTTCAGAGGTCCCCCTGTGGCACCCACAATGGGCGCTTGAGGCCTTCTGGAATTTCGAGATGCCTCAGGACCTGACCGACGGCTACGGGTACCCTCAACTCACACCTGAGATCAAGAAGAAGATTCTGGGTGAGAACCTGGCAAGGCTGCACGGGATATCCGTCGAGGCGAAGAAGAGAGAGCTCGCGAACGATGATTTCTCCAGGCGACGGGCCAACGGACTGGCCGAACCGTGGTCCTCTATGAAGTCGTGATGCCCGCATCGCTGTACAGGGGGTAGGAACAATGGGCGAAACAGATGGAAACGATGGTGGGCCTCTAAGAGCAGAGGTGCTTAACGCGCTGAAGGGCATAGCCTGCTGTGACTATAGACTGGGCGTAGGCGAGATGGGGCTTGTCGAGGATGCTCAGGTGAGAGAGGATGGGACCGTATCTGTGAAAGTCGTCCCGTGCTGTATATTTGGCATGACCCGGCTGGTCACGTCCGTAAAAGAAGGCCTTGAGAAAATCGAGGGCACTAAAAACGTCGAGGTTGACGTGGCGTGGGACCATGTCTGGGACCGCAGCAATATGTCTCAGGAAGGCAGACAGACACTCCAGCTCGACCTGAAGGGTATGGCAGAGAAGCATGGGCTGAAGCCCTGGGGCGCCTCATAGCAAAGCACGGAACAGAGCCGGCGCCTCCAGTTAAGGAGTCACAACTCGGAAGAAGTCCTGGGAAACTTAACCGCGCTTACGGCGGCTTGAGCAGCAGCGATCAGCAACCTCGCGTCGCTCCCGACTGTAAGCCATAGGAAACCTTCCTCCAAGCGCTGGTTCACTTCCTCCGGACCGGCGCAAGCCAGGCCAACTGGTATACCGAACTCTTGCCCAGTCTCCAGTACTCGTTTGACGGCGGCTTTGTGGTCTGGGTGTTGGTTGTTTGCTCGTCCAGGGAGTCCGAGACTGGCCGCGAGGTCGGCGGGCCCTATAAACAGCACATCTATGCCGGGCACGCTGCATATCTCTGAGATGCGGCGGACCGCTTCCACATCCTCGATCATGAGGACGACGCACGTCTCTTCGTTGACGCGCTCGAAATAATCAGGGCCCCCGTAAAGCTGCCCCCTGATGTTTCCAACGCCGCGGATACCCTCTGGAGGATAGCGACATGCTTTGACAGCCCTCTCCGCTTCCTCAGGTGTCCTGATGTCCGGTATGACGGCGCCATGGGCCCCGGCATCCAATACCCTCTTTAATATTGTCGGATCATTGGACGGGACACGTACGAAAGGCACGGTGTCGGTGGTGCCGATGGCATAGAAGCAATTGAGCATGCTGTCCATATCAATTGGGTTGTGCTCCATGTCGATGGTCAGCCAGTCCAACCCTGCATGAGCTAGAATCTCAGCCGCCAGGGGATTGCCTGTAGAGATCCACATGCCGATGGTTGGCTCACCCCTCTTTAGCTTCTCCTTGACCAGGTTTTTGCGCATCGGGCTGCTCCTTCACTGCGTTAGTGCGCTGCTTCTACAGGTTCTCGAGGTCCGGAATGTAAGCGGGAGCAAAGGCAATCTTCTGCTCTTTCGCCGCTTGGAGCGACGCCTGGCATAGATAGCGGAACCGAAGTCAAACTGGTCGGTCTGGGCTGACAGACCACCGGGATCTACTGGAGCCTTTCCTCAGCCATGTTTTCCTTTTCTATTGCCGCCAGGCCCTCGAGTTGCAAGCCATAGCCCAGCATTTCGTGATGATGACGCTTGAGCTGTAGCGTAAGGGCTATCTTTGTGTACCTGAGGTTAAGAATGGGTTGTTGCGCTAGCTGCTCCGCCAGCTCCCATGCCCTAGGCAAGAGGAGGTCGCCACGTAATACTTCGTTGACCAAGCCCAGATTTAGCGCTTCTTGCGCCGATATCTCCTGCCCGGTAAGAAAGAAGTATCTGGCCCGGTTGAGGCCCAAAAGCAGAGGGTATATGACATGCACACCGTCTCCAGGGGGCAGCCCACCGGGGAAGTGGTTATCCTGGAACACGGTATCCTCCCTGGCCAGAACAATATCACACAGCAGCGCGACCTCCGAATGGACCCTGGCCTGGCCATTGACGGCGCATATAATGGGCACCTCGATATCCAGCAGATTCGTGAGGAGCCGTTTCCCTTCCCAGTAAAGCTTGTCCCAGAGGAGCTGCTTGCTCCACTTCTTGGTTGTGTTGGGAGGAGGTTTCAGCCACAGCGCTGAGTAGGGGCCGGAGTGATGTCCGATGAAAGAGTCCCCGGTGCCCGTTATAATCACCACCAGGTTGTCCGGGTCGTCACCTATGTCGGTGAAGAGGTGCGGAAGCTCCCGGTGTGGGCCCTCATCCCAGGCCAGGTATCTGCTGTTGGTGTGAAGGGTGACTTGAAGGATGCCGTTGTGCCTCTCCAGGCGTGCGCAGTTGTACTTGTCTGAGTATTCCTCGAAACTTTTCACGGCACAGCCTACCTCTTGTTAAAGCGTTCGAAAACTGACCGAGGCATTCAAAATAGCGTGGCGACAGGCGGTATCTGATACTCAAATGAAAGCACACAGCCCGGCGATTGCGGTTCAGGCGCCCGAGAAGATTACACCCTTTGTTCTGACTTTGCGAACTCCGGGAGCACGTATTTTCCGAACAACTCTATGGATTTCATCACCTTCTCGTGCGGGATCGTCCCAGTCTGAAACATGATCATCACCTGATCCGCGCCCACCTCTTCGAACATTTTCAAAGACTTGATACAGCTATCCGGGTCCCCGGCTACAAGGACTCCCCGTTCGCACAACGTATCGGCATCCAGATCGTTCCACAGTTCCTTTGCGCGAGCCTCGTATCCAAAGCCCTCGGAGTCGGGCTGTTGCTCCACACTTTCCCCGAGCGAAGACTCCCCCAAGACTCTCCCGAAATTACCACGCAGGTGGTCGGGCACTCCACCCCACGCCTCCAGCAAATTGGCATAGGCGTCCTTCTGACCGGCCATGTACGGGCTGGCGGAACCGAAGAACTCTTTGGTGGACTCTAGGGCCAGCTCTCTTGCCGCTTGGTTGTCTTCCCCACAGTATCCCTTGACTGCTACGGCGAACTGGCCGTTGACCGACTCGCCAACCGGGTTGGCTTGCTTCAACCTTTCACGATAGGCCTGGATGTGGGGTTTCAGATTTGCGGGCAGGCTCGCGCCAAAAGCCAGCACTCCGATACCCTTGTCTGCCGCCATGAGATATGTAGAAGCCTGCAAAGCTGCCACCCAAATAGGGGGATGTGGGTTTTGGTAGGGCTTAGGTAGAATTTCCCTGGGAGGAACATTCCAAAACCGGCCTTCCCACTCGAATTTGCCCTCTGATTTCCACATCTCTGCGATCATGGTGAGGGACTCCTCCCACATGTCCCTGCTGTCCCGAGGATCAATGTCCATTCCAACCTGCTCATACAACTGAGAGCGCCCTGTACCGAAATCCACCCGTCCGCCGGACAAATGGTCCAGCAATGCGACCCGCTCCGCTACTAGTACCGGGCGGTGATATGGCAAGACTATCACTCCCAAACCGAGTCTGATCCGCTTCGTAAGTCTGCTCAACGCCGCTAGGAAGACGTCCGGAGATGTTGACGATGAAAACCCCGGGAGGAAGTGGTGTTCCACGGGCCACACGTAATCGAAGCCCACCTCGTCCGCGTAGACACACTGCTCTAACGTCTCTTCATAAAGAAGATGGTCGTCACGGACTGGTCTCTGCATTTCGTACTGGAGCCCGATTTTCATAGATGCTCCTCCTGTTTATTGGAGAGATCGCCAATAACGTATCCGCGGATGGGGAGTCTACTACGCCCATGGAATGCTTCGCGAGCAGTATACCTGCTTGGACTGAAGGGGTCAACGACACCCTGTTCTGGGACAAACGCAGGGAAATTAAGGGGAACATATGCTCGGGGAAAAATCTAGGGGAAACAGGATTTCCTGTTTCCCCTAGACTCTTGACCCTCTAAGGCCTTCTTACCGGGCGGGCACGATATACTCCGTGTGAGTGAAGTTCCCGGTAATGTTCCCAGGGAACACGTACTCGCCAACTACGTCAGGGTTAACCACCAACTGGAAGGGCAGCCATGCTAGGGGTATGGTGGCGTACTGGTCAAACTTTATCTCGTTCATTTCCCGAATTAGCCGCGTGATTTCATCTACGTCAACCGACGCAGCCGCCGTCTCGTACTTTGAGTCGATGTCCGGGTTCTCAAAGGTGTGCACGATCCCACTGTCGCCGCTGTAGTTAAGGACTCGCATCGTCACCAGGGGAGGCAATGGGGGCGCGTTCTGTGGAATGATCATGTTGTGAAGGGTCTTATCCCTGAAGTCCTGCCGCAGCTTGGAAAACTCAATTTCCCTTAGCGTGGCATTGATGCCTATTTCTTGCAGGTATCCTACCAAGACTTCGGCGCCGTCGGTCATCTCAGGGGCACCCGAAAGCTGTGTCAGGACCACCTCGGTATCGAACCCATCGGGGTAACCCGCATCGGCCAGGAGCTGCCTCGCCCGCGCTGGGTCGTATCCATAGTTCTCTTCGAATGTATCGGTAAACCTGTCGTCCCATCCCTGCAGACTGGAGTGGGCGATCTCGACAGCGGCGACCTCTCCACGTGTCCCGAATAGAACTTCCATGAACTCATCGCGGTTCACGGCACGGTTCACGGCCTCGCGGACCCGCACATCCAGGTACGGGACGCTGGGATCGTAGTTGGGCGCATCCGGGCTATATACCCCACCGAACCAGAAGTGGACAAACATCGCGGGGCGCGCGCTGCCCACAATGTCCATACCCCTGGAGGTGGCAGGGGCGTATAGTGACCTGTCTACCTCCGAGATATCGACCTCACCGGTGAGCAGCATGGCCAGCCTGGTCGCGGCCTCACGAACCCAGAAAAACTTAAGCGTCTTGAATCCAGGCGTCTTCCGCCAGTGATTCGTTGTCGCTTCATAGGAGATGAACACGCCAAGCTGTTGCTCAGCGAACTGCCATGAGCCAGTCCCGGCGGGCATCGCTTCATATCCACTCAGGCCTTCGGCGTCCCACTGGTCTTTACTATGGATATACAGATTGCCGTCGATATTGGCGGCAACGACGTCCATTCCCAGATGGGCTCGGCTTAGATTGAAGATCACCGTGTTGGCGTTGGGCGTCTCCACATTCGCGGCTATATCCGCGTCTGTCCCCCCTATTAACTCCCTCCACAGACCGGCGTCGGAGGCGAGGGAATCTTCCCGTATTACGAATGACAGGCTATGGGGTACGTCTTTAGAGCTTAGATTTCCCCAGCCGGAATGGAAGGGAACGTCGTCTCTCAGGTTAAACGTCCACCGGTCAGCGTCGGCGTTAAACTCCCAGGAGGAAGCGATTCCAGGGATGATCTCACCGGTGTCCCGGTCGGTGGCCAGAAGCGGGTCCGCGAACGGCCTTACCTGCATGTTGACGGGCCGGGCGGCGCCACGCCAGAAGAGATGAGTCTCATGAACCGGCACCGTAAACGCGATCCTTAGGTCATCGATGGGTGCCGGTGCTGGAGTTGTGGGTGTTGCCGTCGGCATTGGTCTGGCTGTCGGCGTCGCCGTAGGAACGGGCCTGGGAGTCGCCGTTGGAGTGGGGGTGGATGGTACGGGGGTCGGAGTTGGCAATGGTGTCTCGCCTGGGCGCGGCCCCTGAGGCCCCGCTGCCCCCTGAGCGCCCGAATCTCCCTTGGCGCCCTTAGCTCCCTCGGGCCCCTGGGCACCCGTATCTCCCTTGGCGCCCTTAGATCCATCTGGCCCCGCCGGCCCGGCATCCCCCGCGCAAGCCGTTGCTATCGCGAGTAGGAGCACAACTGGGATGATCATCAAAAGCTTTCGCTTCACGAGCCATCGACTTACCACTATCGAACCTCCGCTATAACCTTTTTTACGATGTCGAAGTTTAGCATTAGCCGCCCACTGTGTCAAGGTGATCTAGGGTCTCTAGATACGGGAAATTGCGCGGGTGGGGAGGGGTTGGCGGACTGTCGCCGTGACGCCCATGTCCGAGTAGCCGTGAGGTTAGCGTAGTCGGTATCGCTAAGTGGTCCAGGTGCGAACGGGTGAGGCAGGCTACTGCAAGTATGGCAGCATTGCCAGAGGTGTCGCCACCGAAGTGCCGCCGTCGACCGTGAGCACTGAGCCGGTGATCCAGCGAGCCTCCTCACTGGCCAAAAACACCGCAGTCCAGGCTACATCCCAGGCTGTGCCTACAGTGCCGAGGGGGGTCCCCTTCGTACGAATATCTCGTTGCTCGTCTGACAATCCCGCGGACGACGCCATCGGTGTGTCTATATCACCTGGCACGATGCAGTTTACCCGGATATTGTCGCGGCCGTTCTGTACCGCCATAGTGATACTGAGGGAGATAACCCCACCCTTTGAGGCGTTGTAAGCAAGCGACGAAACCCGCCCACTTCCGCGAAGCGCACCCATGGACGACATGTTTATGATGGACCCACCGCCCCCTTCAGCCATCTTGGGCACCGCGAACCTGCTGGTCAACATCATGCTCTTGAGATTGACGTCCAGCACTTTGTCCCAATTGTCCGGGTCCAGGTCCGAGACGGTTCCGCGGCTCCCAAGAATCCCAACGTTGTTCACCAGTATATGAATCCCTCCATATCGTTCGTATGCCGCCTCGGCGATGCTCGCGCATTCGTCGATCTTGGTGGCGTCGGCCTGAAAAACAGAGGCCTCGCCGCCTTCTCCGTGGATAAGAGCAAGTGTCTCCTCAGCATGACTCGTAACGCGGTCTACCAGCAAAACACGGGCCCCTTCTCGTGCGAAAAGTGTGGAGATGGCCTTACCTGTGCCCACCCCGGGTCCACTGGACCCGGCGCCGGTCACGATGGCGACCTTGTCTACCAGCCGAGGCTTCCGTTCACTCATCTCACTCTCTCCAGAAACTCTCTACGTACCCTGAATGGTTGCTATCGTGCTGCTGCAAGCCTTGGCCTGTCGTGCTCTTCCGCATGCAAACAGCGATGCGCCGCCCAACAAACAGCCCAATTCGACAATACTAGCCGCGGGTCAGTGCACTGTCAAACTAACACCGTCGGCGTAGATGTGCTACATCTGGCAAGATTTGCCCGCCGGTAAGATGGTGCAAGCCCCGCTCCTACGTTTGATTCGGTTGCGCTGCCCAGCGCTGCTCGTTTAAGCCGTCACATCAATGGGTGCGTATGCTAAACTGGACCTTCCCAACAGCCGGCGCTTAACGTGTCGATGAGGGTTTGGCAGGAGGTACGGTGCACGGTCCGTCTCAGTCCGGAAAGGTGCAAACTGTTCTCGGACCCATCAGTCCTGGAGATCTGGGGATCACCCTGACCCATGAGCACTTGCTGGTTGACCTGACCTGTCTCTGGGTGGAGCCCACTACAGCTACCGACATAGCCCACGCTCGTCAACCTTTGACACTGGAGAACCTGAATTGGGTCCGTTATCACTGGAGCCATTGGGATAACCTCCACCTGGAGGACGTGGACACGGCCGTCGCCGAGGCCCTGATTTACAAAAGGGCCGGAGGCAACAGCATAGTGGACGTCACCAACATCGGCATCAGCCGCGACCCTCAGGGGTTGACCCGCATCGCCCACGCTACGGGCCTGAACATCATCATGGGCGCGGGCTATTACGTGGCCCAAAGCCACCCACCTGATATGGACAATAGGACCGAAGATGATATCGCGGAGGAGACGGTGCGCGACCTGACCGTGGGCGTGGGAGATACGGGCATCAAGGCAGGGGTTATCGGAGAGGTCGGCTGCACCTGGCCGCTCCACCCTAACGAGAAGAAAGTCCTGCGGGGTGTCGCTAAAGCCCAGCGAGAGACGGGAGCCCCCATCTCCATTCACCCAGGCTACAACGAGTCGGCGCCCCTTGAGATCCTAGGAATCCTGGCCGGGGCAGGGGCAGACTTGTCCCACACCATCATGGGCCATATAGAGCGCACGGTTTATCAGAGGAGCGTGCTTAAAGAGATTGCCCAGACGGGATGCTTCGTGCAGCATGACCTATTCGGCAAGGAATCGTACCTCGCTATCCACCCCCAGTTCGATATGCCCAGCGACGCCCAGCGGCTGGACCAGCTCTCCTGGCTCATCGCCGAGGGGCATCTGGAGCAGATACTACTGTCCCACGACATATGTCGAAAGATACATCTTCGGCGCTACGGCGGTTTCGGCTACTCACATATCCTGGAGGTCGTTGTCCCCTGGATGCGACGAAAGGGTTTCAGCGAGGAGCACATCCAGACCATGCTTGTCGACAACCCCAGAAAGGCTCTCGCTTTTAAATGACGCGCATACCAGGTAAAGTCCAGACCGTCCTCGGGCCCCTCGGCCCAGAAAATTTAGGTATTGTTGTGCCACACGAGCATCTACTGGTTGATCTGACTCCCCTTTATCGAGACCCTCTCACCGCCAGCGATAGGGCCAGGGCCTTAAGACCAGTCGTCATGGAAGACCTGAACTGGCACCGTTTCAACCGTCTCAGCAACTGGGATAACGGCCTGCTGGGAAATGAAGACACCGCCATCGCGGAGGCTCTTATCTTCAAGGAGTCGGGGGGCAAGACCATTGTGGATTGCACCAGCATCGGCATAGGTCGAGATCCTCTGGGGCTGGCCCGGATTTCTCGTGCCACGGGCTTAAACATCATCATGGGTGCAGGCTATTACATCGCTGAGACCCATCCGAAGGATATGGACAGCAACACAGAGAGCGATATCGCCAAAGAGATGGTACGCGACCTCACCGTAGGCGTCGGGGATACGGTCATCAAGTCGGGAGTTATCGGTGAGCTGGGCTGCTCTTCACCCCTGCATCCACATGAGCGTAAGGTACTGCGCGCTGCCGCTAAGGCCCAGCAAGAGACTGGCGCCCCTATCTCCATTCACCCGGGCCACCACGATTCCGCGCCCCTTGAGATCATTGAAATCCTGGCGGAAGCGGGGGCTGATCCACTACACATCATCATGGGCCACATCGAGCGAACCGTTACTCAGCCAAGCACCCTCAAGAAACTGGCCACCTCCGGCTGTTTTCTTGAGTACGACCTCTTCGGCCGAGACTACCCTTACTACCCTTTCGCGCCCCACATAGCGATGCCCACCGATGCCCAGCGGTTGAGGCAGCTTGCTGGGCTCATCGCTGAGGGCCATGTGGCTCAGCTACTGCTTTCCCAGGATGTCTGCCGGAAGACCGATATGGTTCGCTACGGGGGCTTCGGATATGCCCACATCCTGGAGATCATCGTGCCCTGGATGCGCCGGAGGGGGTTCAAGGAGGAGCATATCCAGGCCATGCTCATAGAGAACCCTGCCCGCGCCCTCACTTTTGTCTGAGTTCAATTTCCGCGAGACTGATAACTACGACGAGAGGAGGAGGATCCTCGGGCAAGGGGATGCTCCACCGCCCTGTGGCGCTGCTTCAGGTGGTAGAAAGCTACCAGGTCCCACGTTTGAACTAGGGATACTCTGAACAAGTCTGGGCATAGTAGCATAGAGAATAGCACTGTGTTCGGGGAGATAATTGATGGACCAGCCAACATTTGCGGACTTGGAATACGAGAGCAAGAAGCGCAAGACCCGCCGGGAGATATTCCTGGAGCGCATGGATGCTCTGATCCCGTGGGAACAGATGGAAGAGCGCATCCGTCCGTTCTATCCCAAGGCGGGCCGAGGCCGTCGACCATATGAGTTGTCGGCGATGGTGCGGATACACTGCGTGCAGTTGTTCTACAACTTGAGCGATCCTGGTATGGAGGACATGCTCTACGAGGTCGAGTCGGTGAGACGGTTCGTAGGGTTGAAGCTGTCGGGCCCGCTGCCGGACGAGACGACGATTCTGAACTTCCGCCATCTGCTGGAAGAGCATGAGTTGGGGCAGAGTCTGTTCGAGGAGATCAACCGTCATCTGGAGTCCCAGGGACTGCGGCTTCGGGAGGGGATGATCGTGGACGCGAGCATCATAGAGGCGCCGTCATCGACGAAGAATCGTGCGGGTGAGCGAGACCCTGAGATGCACCAGACGAAGAAGGGGAACGAGTGGCGCTTCGGGATGAAAGTACACGTAGGCGCTGACGCTGAGACGGGAGTGGTACACAGCATGACTACGACGCCAGCTAACGTGCATGATGTGACAGAAGCGCACCGATTGCTGCACGGTGGAGAGAAACGAGTGTGGGGGGATGCGGGGTATCAGGGAGTGGACAAGCGGTTGGAGAATCGAGAGTTGGATGTGGAGTGGCGAGTGGCGATGAGGCCCGGCCGGCGACGGCACCTGGAGCCTGGCAGCTACGAGGCGTTGGCGGAGAAGCGCAAAGCGTCGGTCAGAGCGAAAGTGGAGCATCCGTTCCTGTACGTGAAGCGGCGCTTTGGCTACGCCAAGGTGCGCTACCGAGGGTTGGCTAAGAACGCGCAACGGCTGGCATTGCTACTGGGGCTGGCCAACTTGATGACGGCAGAGCGCCGTCTGGCGGCATGAGAGGGGCGCAGTGCGCAAATCAGGGCCGGGGAGCCGCGATGGCTCCGAAAAGCCGCTTCGAGGCCACAACAGACACGGTCTGAACGCCTCAACCACGACCTGGAACGTCACAAAGATGCCTGAACGTCTCCAAAGAACGGAACCACTCTGCCCATCCACGCTTGCGCCGAGTTGTTCAGAGGTTCCCTAGGTCTCCTTAGGTTCCACGAGCCTACTGTTGATTCCCTCCGCCTCCAAGGACAACTTCTCCCACTCCTGCCATAGTAAACTCGCTTCCTCTTTGAGCACTCGGTACTGTTCTGCCGAAGCAGCTATTTGGGCTGCATCCTCAAACTTATCTGGCTGGGAGAACAGTGTTTCTAGCTCAGCAATTCGGGCCTCCCGGACCACCAGGATAGCATCGATTTCATCTATCCGAGCAGCCAACTTCCGGGCCTGCTTGCTGAGGTCCCGGCGCAGTTCCTCCTCGGCGCTCAGCGGCCGTCCTGAGCGTTTCTTGGCGGATCGGCTGCCGGCAGGGCTTTGCTTCGAGGTATGACCGCCCCCTCCATTGACCCTAACGCGGCTGCTAACCTGTGCGATTTCTGCCTGTTTCCGATACAAGTAGCTGTCGTAGTCGCCGGGAAAGTGCCTGGGGTGGCCGTTATCGACTTCGATGATTTTGTTGGCGATCTGCTTTATCAAAGCACGGTCGTGGGTTATGAAACAGATGGTGCCTGTATAGTCGCTGAGGGCGTCCGCGAGAATCTCTCTGGAGGCTATGTCCAGATGGTTGGTTGGCTCATCCATTAGCAGCAGGTTGCTTCGTTGGACCAGCAGTTTGGCCAGGGCGACCCTCGCCTTTTCCCCACCAGACAACACAGATATGGGCTTACGGACATCGTCGCCGCTGAACAAAAAGCCCCCAAGGATGTTCCGGAGGTTCTGGTCCGATTCCCCAGGCGCGGCTTGTTGAAGCTCCTCTATGAGCGCGTTACCCGGGTTAAGAAGATCAAGCACATGCTGAGCATAGTAGGTTGTGATCACATTGTGGCCAGTCTTTCGCTCGCCCTCCTCAAAGGGCAGGACACCTGCAAGAATCTTCAGCATGGTGCTCTTGCCTGCACCGTTGGGACCAACCAGCGCGACCCGGTCACCGCGCATCAATGCCAGGTTTAAACCTCGATAGACGTCATGATCACCGTAGGATTTCCTAACGTTCGTAAGACAGATTGCTTCTACGCCACTCCGCGGCGGCTCCGGAAACGAATAGTGGACCCTCTTGGTCGCCCTGGGCAGTTGAATACGCTGCACCTTCTCAAGTTGCTTCAGCCGGCTCTGGACTTGAGAGGCTTTTTGGGCTTTGTAGCGAAAGCGCTCGACAAAGCGCATCTGCCTGCGGAACTCACGTTCTTGTCTAGAGGCAGCAGCCTGTTTAACCTGAAGGGAACGCTCGTTGGCGACCAGGTATTCGTCATAATTCCCCCTGACGAGCACCACCTCATCTGGTGTGATAGCCAGCACCGTGGTTGCCACCTGGTTCAGGAAAGCCCGGTCGTGAGAGGTAACGACTACCGCTCCGCGGAAGGAGGACAGGTACTTCTCAAACCACAAGTTTGCATCAAGGTCCAGGTGGTTGGTTGGCTCGTCCAATAGCAATACATCCGGTTTCATGAACAGCAGCTTTCCCAGCTCAGCGCGCATAAGCCAACCTCCGCTGAACTCGCGGATCGGACGGAGAAAATCGTCTTGCTTGAAGCCTAGCCCGGAGAGGATCGTCTTAGCCTCATGTTCTCTGTAGCTTACATCGGCCGCTTCTAAAGCCAATTCAAGCTGCCGGAGTTGTTGTATGAGCCCACCATGGTCGTCTAAGGAAGTCTGTGGGGAAAGAGACTCGTGAATGGCGGCGATCTGGTCTCTCAAAACGGTCACTTCAGGAGGTTCTTCACGCACCTCATCGATCAGGGTTTTGCTGGATGACCACGGGTTTTCCTGTTTGAGATAACCTATGGTGACGTTGCGCTGGGTGGAAATGCTTCCCGTATCCGGAGAAATATCGCCTGCCAGGATATCCAGGAGAGTCGTTTTGCCCGAACCATTGGCACCCACAAGGGCAATGCACTCTCCGGCGGCGACACTAAGGTTCAGGTCATCGAACAGAACCCTGCCTCCGTAAGCTTTACTGATGTTGACGGCACTCAGCATCTTGATCTCTGTGGTTCAAGCGCTCCGCCAAGCGAGCCCAGATATTCTCTGAGGGACGTTGCGAATTGTTCAATCTGCCATGCCCTTACCTCGGGTGACCGGAGCTCAGCATCCAATGTATGGGGAGCTCTCCCAAGACGTTCCAGGCTGGCCATTGGCCATACCAGCGAAGGGTCGATTGCAAGCTGCATACCCTGGTTTGTTCTCCACTTCTTCAGCATCTGGAGGCGGTTAATTTCAACCGGTGTATTCCGTTGGGTGCTGTGCCGGATTGAAGTATCGATCGGTGGGTCACCTAATCCCTGACGAAGCGCTCCGCTCAGAAGTAGGACAAACCGGGAGTTGACTTGCTTATTGAGTGGAGGAAGTTGAGCTAGATCGGCGGTCGGGTTGGACGCTAGATGGACCAGAGTTTCGTGGGGCAGAACATAGTAAGGAGGCAGGTTACGACGGCGGGCTTCCGCTTCCCTCAACGTGAACAGCCGCTTCAAAATCGCCTTTTCCTGGCCATCCAGCTTGTGGGTGCCTTTCAACGATAGGAACGCCGTTCCCGGATCGGGAGCTACATAGCGGATTTCTTCCAAGCGAGCGCATTCCTCTGAGACCCAATGAGATCTTGCGAGGCTGTCCAGCCTATCTTCAAGTGCCTCCCGGATACCCATCAGATACCAGACATCCGTGGCTGCGTAATTCAGAGCCTCCTGGCTGAGGGGCCGGTGGGTCCAATCGCTTTTTTGAATACGGGTTTCTTTCGGGACCTGTATCCCGAGCAAAGCCTCGGCCAGGAATGACAGTCCATTCTGTGTCATACCAGCAAAGCGGGCTGCCTTGGAAGTGTCGAAGAGGTTCCGTACGCGAAATCCCCATTCTCTATCCAGGCAACGTATGTCGTACTCGGCGCCCTGAATCACCTTTACAACCTTCTCATCTGCCAGTACCTCACCTAGCGGGTTCATATCACCTACGGCAAGGGTGTCGATCAGGTACACTTTACTGGCGGTCGCCACCTGCACCAAGCAGATTCTCTCGGGGTATCTGTGCCGGCTGTTTGATTCGGTATCTATTGCGATGCAGCGTTGTTGGCGCAAGATAACAACCAGGTCGGACACCTGGCCTGAGCTAGTCAAAAATTCGACGGGAATCGACGGCTGGTGTTTCATATTGTCTGTAGTTAGCTTAACTCTTCATTCATAAGGAAATTCGCTTGCGCTCTAGTCGTGTGTCTGCCAAATGGGTTTACAATACGTCAGCGCTCGACGTGGCCCCCCGGTCTGCCTCCTCTCCCTATGGGAGAGGATTGAGGTGAGGGTGAGACCGGGGTTCGCGGGGAGGACCTCCTCATATCAGCATTGTAATGCTATATACGAGACACTAGACTAGGTCTACCTCCAGCCAGTGACCGTCACCTGCTGTTGAGCTTTGACAATCTCTGAGGGATTCTCACGAATCGGTCGGCCGGCTGGCTGATGTGGACCAGCCCGTCCTGGTGTACCCCCACATCCGCAAAGACAGCTGGTTAACTGTCTGGATCACGATGGTCACCGTAGCCAAACTGTAAGCACATCTCTGCGGGTTCATTGCCACCACTCGCGGAAATAGGAGAATTACGCCCTCGGTATCTCCAAAGGGACGAGACACGGTCCATCAAAGTGGCCGACTCAGAGTCTAACTCCCAAGACTTGTCATCAACACCCACATGGGCTTCTGGCCCACGGAATAAGTCTCCAGGGGGGTGAGCTCACCCGTATCGCCGTTGATCCGGTACGCAGCTAGATGGCCAGACTCCGAGCCGGCGGCGAAAACGAATTTGCCCTCAGGGTCCAGGCTGAAGGCGCTAGGCATAGCTTCGGTCGATACTTGCCCTATGGCCGCCAACCACCCGGTGGACGGGTCTACCGAGAAGCCAGCTATGCTGTTGTGGCCCCGGTTAGGAGCGTACAAGAATTTTCCCGAAGGAGAGATTTGAATCTGGGAGCAGGTGTTCCTCTCTGTGTAACCGGCTGGCAGAGTTGCTATAGTTTGAAAAGCCGACAAGGTTCCCGTCGAGGTGTCTAGTCTGTAGCAGGTTACGCTACCGCCCTGCTCGTCGGAAAAGTAGACGATGTCTTGGGTTGGATGAAAACAAAAGTGGCGCGGGCCCAGACGCTCTTCCGGCTCAACCCTTGGAGGCGAGTTGGGGGTGAGACGGCCGGTGTTTTCGTCGAACCTGAACTGAAAAATCGCATTCGGCCCATATACCTCCTCAACAGGTTCCAATACGTTATCAAATAAGCGGGCGATGTGGGGCACGAAGGCGAACCTGTTGGACGGGTCGGTCAGCACAGCGTGGGCGCCACTGTCGGTCGCTAGCCATTCGATAGGTGGGCCGCTCACCGCTCCGTCATCCTTGATGGGATGTACCGCCACGTGCCCGCTTCGATAATACGCGGACAGCAAATACCGGCCAGTGCGGTCGGTGGACAGATAAGTGGGAATATCGTCAGGCGATACCGTCCCGTTCTTTGTAAGCTCTCCCGTGCCATTGTCGATCCGCCAGCTGGATATCTCCGGAACGTCACGATGCCCGACGTAAAGAACTTGTCGGTTCGGGCTTATCGCCATCGAGGACGGCCCACCCAGCACGGGCGTCTCGCTCTTCGGCGTTAGTTTGCCGATCTCCGCGTCCATGGTGAATACCGATATCTTGTGATCGTCCTGTAGAGAAACGAACATGTAGCAAGCCATTGACAGACCTCCTCTTTTTTCGCTGAAGCTTCTTTCCAGTTTGGTTCCAACTCACCAATTAGTATCAGCCCAGTGATGTATGCTCAGAAAACTCCCCTCGCACTTTCTCAATTTTTGGCCTAATGACAATCTGACAATACATGTTGCCTGAGTTTGCCATATAGTATTGTTTGTGCTCGTCTTCGGCCTCGTAGAATTGCTTTAATTGCGCAAGCTCAGTTACTACTGGACCACCTTTCGTACTAGAATCATCAAGCTTTCTTATGAAGTTTGCTGCTTGTTCTCTTTGTTCATCGTTGATGTAAAGGATTATCGAGCGATAACGCGTCCCCATATCAGCACCTTGGCGATTGAGAGTAGTGGGGTCGTGCGTCCCGAAGAACACTTCTAGGAGCTGCCCATAAGAAATCTGAGTGGGGTCGAATTCGAATTTGACTACCTCCGCATGTCCAGTTGTTTCGCTGCATACCTGTCCGTAGGTTGGATTTTCTGTGTGCCCTCCCGCATAACCTGGAACAACGGACACTACACCTTTTAGTTCCCCCAACACGGCCTCGGTGCACCAGAAACACCCTCCACCAAATACTGCAACCTCGGATTTATTGTCCACGAGAGCCTTCTTTCTCTGTAATTTTGAGATTTCCTATCTAAGCGTCTTTGGATTGACTGAAACGGGTCGGGTTATTACGGGTTTCTTAGGTAATTTGAATGCTTCCGCGATCAGCTCAAAGGATCTCAAACGATCTTCAAAGTAATAGCAGTTGGTAACTATGCTCACATCGCTCGTTCCATAAACTCTCGCGGCTTCCAATATTTGATCCTTGACTGTATCTGGGGAACCTTGGATCGAGTGTTTGTTTACTTGTTCGAATTGTTGTAGTTCAAAGGGGCCTAGTTCGATTGAGGAAGCCTCTTCAGGAGAAATCATCGGCTCACGTATACCTCTCAAGGAATTGATGCGCGAGATGTTTCTGCTGGATGCTATGAATTCCGCCCTTTCGGAGGTCTCAGCGCAGATGACTTGAAATGCTACATTGAATTTGGGCTCTGTAAGATATCCGGATGGGCGGAAAAATTGTCTGTATATCTCAGCGACTAAAGGCCCATGTGCCGAGGTAGTGCCAAAGAAATCTGCAAAGGAAAATGGCAGACCGAGTGCCGCGGCTAATCGGGCACTGTAGTCGCTGGAGCCAAGTAGCCATATGCCTGGAATCGACGGCAGTGGCGGACCGGGATGCGATTTTACATGCGAGAAGATGTGTTCGTCTGGCAAAGTTCCTGACAAGAATCCAACCAAATCAGTCACTTGTTGGGGGAATTGCTGGATATCTGCGATTGCTTTTGGGTACGATAAAGCTCTGGCCGTATCTTCATCGCTACCCGGAGCTCTGCCAATGCCCAACTCGATTCGATTCGGATAGAAAGATTGCAGTACGCTGAAGGTCTCTGCCACTTTCAACGCTGAATAGTGGGACAGCATGATGCCCCCGCTGCCAACAGTTATACGATGAGTCCGAGAAGCTATTTGCCCGATTATGATCTCAGGAGCGGTTCCAGCGAATCCTCCGGAATTGTGGTGTTCAGCAACCCAGTATCGATGATATCCAAGCTCTTCAGCTACTTGTGCAAGACTAACAGTTTCCTGTAGTGCTTGCTGTACGGTGCCTCCTTGCCTAATCGGAGACTGGTCTACTATGCCGAACGCTAGTCCGTCCATTCTAGAGCTTATACCTTCCAAGATACGGCTATGAGATACACATCCATTGTGAGGTAGGGAGAAGCCCCTAAGGCTCAGCGGTTCTGGGCTCAGCTATCCCCACCACTAACGAGTAGTGGAATCAGTGTAGCACGGCACCATTTTAACGTGGGGCGCGCTCCACGCCCACTCACTGTGCTGTCCTATGCCCACCATCCGATTCCTGGCCCTGTCGAAATCTTGAGGCCTTCGTATCTGGAGCGCCCAACCTCTGTCAGAAGCGCGCCTGGCAAAGGCGGAAATTCAGGAGGCCGCTGTAGAAGGAAAAATGGAGCTGGTAAGTAGAGGAGTTCTTGATTTAGTCCCGTCTGGTGGAGCTGGAGGGACTCGAACCCTCTACCTCCTCAATGCCATTGAGGCGCTCTCCCGGTTGAGCTACAGCCCCACGTCCGGTAGAGGTTTAATATAGCAGAGCCGCGCCTGTACCGCAACGGGCGCAGGCCTCGATCAGGGAGCGGGAATAACGTCGAACCCGGTATGAGGTCTGAGCACCTCGGGTATGACCACCGAGCCATCCTCCTGCTGGAAACTCTCCAGGATCGATATGAGCACGCGGGGCAGAGCAAGGCCCGATCCGTTGAGGGTGTGCACGTATGCCGGGCGCGCGCTTTGTTCGGCCCGGTACCGTATTCCAGACCTTCGGGCCTGAAAGTCCTGGCAGTTTGAGCAAGAACTTACCTCGAGCCATTCACCGCAGCCCGGGGCCCACACCTCAATGTCGTAAGACTTCGCAGAAGCGAAGCCCAATTCCCCGGCGCAGAGCTCCAACACCCTATAAGTTAGCCCCAATCGCTTGCACACGTCCTCAGCGTCCGCCAGCAATGTCTGGAGTTCCTCGTCGGAGCTTTCAGGCGCCACGAATTTGTACATCTCCACCTTGTCGAACTGGTGGACCCGCTTGATGCCACGGGTGTCTTTGCCCGCCGCAGCCTTCTCGCGGCGGAAGCAGGGGGTGTAGGCCGTGTAGCGTAGAGGCAGGGCTCCCGGTGGAAGAATCTCCTCCCGATGCATGCTCGTCAGGGGGACTTCAGCTGTCGGGACCAACCATAAGTCATCCTCCTGGTCGTGGTAGAGGTTATCACTGAACTTCGGCAGGTTGCCCGAGCCCTCCATCACCTCCCGCCGTACCATCGCGGGCAGGTATATCTCCCTGTAGCCGTGCTCCAGGACGTGGAGGTCCAGCATCCAGTTGATCAGCACCCGCTCTAGCTTAGCGCCCATGCCTTTGAGGACAAAGAACCTTGACCCAGACAGCTTTGCGCCCTGCTGGAAGTCTATAATCCCCAGGTATTCTCCCAGCTCCCAGTGAGGCAGCGGGGTGAAGTCGAAGACCGGGATTTCCCCCCATGTCCGCAATACGACGTTGTCTTTCTCCGAGTCACCCGGAGGCACCTCGTCCTGAGGCAGATTGGGTAGCTCCATGAGAAGACCGTTTACTCTGGCGCCGAGCTCGGCCGCTTCCTGCTCGAAGCACTTGATTTCTTCTCCTAATGCCCGTAGCTCGTCGATGAGATCCTGAGGCTTATCTCGCATTTGGGCGATGCGCTTGCTGGACTCGTTGCGGCGGGCCCTGAGTTCGTCACCTTTCTGAATCGCATGACGTCGCCCTTTATCGAGGTCTAACAGCTCCTGAAGGGAGAAGGTGTCACCGCGCTTGGTCAGGGCAGTATTGACGTAGTCGGCGTCTTTCCTTATTAATTCAATGGACAGCATCTAATCCACCGACCGCAGCTGTGGGAAGAGCACGGCATCTCTGATGGTTGGTCTTCCCGTCAGCAGCATCACGAGCCGGTCGATGCCCAGACCCAGACCTCCTGTAGGCGGCATGCCATACTCCAGGGCGTCCAGGAAGTCTTTGTCGGTCCTCTCGGCCTCTTCCTCTCCAAACTGCTCTCGCCAGCGCTCCTGGGCCAGGAAGCGGTTTCTCTGTTCTTCAGGGTCGTTGAGCTCAGTATAGGCGTTGGAGATCTCCATGCCGTTCGCGAACCCTTCGAACCGCTCCACTAGTACGGCATCCTCCTCTTTCTCCTTGGCCAGGGGAGACATCTCTTTCGGATAGTCCAACACAAAGGTGGGCTGAATCAAATTCGGCTCAACAGTGATTGAGAAGAGCTTGTCGAACACCTTGAGGCCGGACGTTCCTATATCGATTCCACGCGCCTTCGCCTCATCTACCAATGCCTCCCGGGGTCTCTGCTCGTGTACGAATGGCCCCAGTTCGATGCCGCTGTGCGTGTACACAGCCTCACAGAAGGTAACCCTATGCCAGGGAGGTGTAAGGTCGATGGTACGATCCTTGTGCACCACCTGCATCGTGCCCAGCGCCTCCATTGCCACGGTGGAGACCATCTCCTCCACCATCTTCATCACGTCCAGGTAGTCGGCGTAGGCCTCGTAACTTTCCAGCATGGTGAACTCGGGGTTGTGGTCTTGGTCGATCCCTTCGTTCCTAAAGACCCGCCCAAGCTCGTAGACCTTGTCAAAGCCTCCCACGATCAGCCTTTTAAGGTACAGCTCGGTGGCGATTCGCAAGTACAACACCTGGTCCAGCGTGTTGTGATGAGTCTGGAAGGGCCTGGCCATAGCGCCCGCTGCCACAGGCACGAGTACGGGCGTATCCACCTCAATAAAGCCACGGGCGTTCAAGAAGGAACGTAGCGAGTTGATTATCTTGCTGCGCTGGACAAAGATCGTCTTTACATCAGGGTTGGATATCAGGTCTACGTACCGTTGCCGGTACCTCTGCTCGACGTCTCTGAGGCCATGCCATTTCTCAGGAAGCGGACGGAGCGACTTGGCGAGCACGGTAAGATGCTGGGCCTCCACGGTGACTTCGCCGGTACGGGTGCGGAAGAGCGGTCCGCCCACACCCAGGAAATCGCCGATGTCCAACTCTTTGGTAAGGTCGTAATCCTCCCCCAGGACATCCCTCCGGAGGTGGGCTTGAATCCGTCCCGTACCGTCCCTAAGGTCAAGGAAGGCCGCTTTGCCCATGACGCGCATCGACATGATACGGCCGGCGACCGTGACCGGTTCTGTGCGCGCGTCTTCCCCCCTTTGCTCCTCTTCCTCCCGAAACAGGGCGACCGCATCCTCGGAAGTGTTGGTTCGTTGAAAACGGGGAGGGAACGGGTTGACGCCACGCTGGCGAAGGTGGGCCAGCTTTTCTCTGCGGCTTCGAAGAAGCTCTTCTCCTCTTTCAGGCATGTGGTGGTATCTCTGCGGCCGGGCTAACGGATTTTCACGACCTCCAGCTTCTTTTTCCCCGCGGGCACGCTAATTTCGGTGATATCGCCCACCCGCTTCCCTATAAGGGCCTTACCTATCGGGGAAACATTGGAGATCTTGCCCTGGGATGGGTCTGCTTCGGCGCTTCCAATTATGGTGAAGTGCTCCTTTTGGCCCTTCTCATTAAGTACAGTAACTTTGGACCCGACCCGGACAATGTCTTTAGGACCTTTCTCTTGAGAGATGAGTACCGCGTTGTTGATCAGGCTTTCCAGGGTCATTATGCGGCCTTCGATGAACGCCTGCTCGTTCTTGGCCTCGTCGTACTCAGCGTTATCGACTGTGCCGCCTATCTCCTTGGCTTTCTGTATCCGCTCGGCCACCACCTGGCGCCGTGTGGTGCGCAGTTCCTCTAGCTCAGCCTTAAGATTGGTCATACCTTCTGGGGTTAGAAAGGTAGGCTGGCTCACGGCAATCCCTCCGCTACAAAGAGAAAACGACTGAGAGCCCTCTAGCAGAGGCCATGTCCCAGTCAACTTGGATTTTAACCCAACAATCGGTCGTTGTAAAGCGGTGGCTCTGCCTGGCGAATTTGCAAGGGATTGCCTCGTCCCGCCTGCTCCTGTGGGCCCAGTCTTGGTGAAAAGTTGAAAAATGTCAAAATACTCGTAGGATTTTAGCTTTGTGTCGAAATTACCCTCTAGTTATAATCCGGGCACAGGGTCATGCGTGTGGTCGGCGGTGATGCCAAGGGTATAAGGTTGAGGGGAGCCACAATCTCCGGGGCGCGGCCGACCACGGAGCTTGTGCGGGGAGCTATCTTCAACGTACTCGGCCATCTAGATCCCAACCCAATCAGAGCCCTAGACCTGTTCGCTGGATCAGGCTCCCTGGGCATTGAGGCCTTGAGTAGAGGCGCTACCTGGGTAGACTTCGCCGAGCGACATCCGCGGCAGTGCGTGGCAATCAAGGAGAACTTGGAGGCGACAGGTTTTAGCAGCACAGCCCGGATTTACTGTATGGATGTTACTCGCGCATTAGGAGTCTTACAGGACCCATACGAATTGGTATTGATGGACCCGCCATACAGCCTGCCTTCGCTGGACTACGTGCTGAACGCGCTTGCGAAGTCCAAGCTTCTGTCGAGCGGTGCCACAGTGGTAGTCGGGCATTCCAAGAGGCTTACACTGCAGCCGGAGTATCACGACCTCGGGCGAGTCGGTCACTACCGTTATGGCGACAGCTCAGTGGACTTTTTCGAGAAAGGAGGTTCTTGATGGCGGTGGTTATGTACCCTGGGTCCTTCGACCCGGTTACGTTGGGCCATGTCGACATAGTGACCCGGGCCGCGGCCATATTCGAGAAGGTAATCGTCGCCGTGTATGCCACCCCATCTAAAGACCTCCTTTTCGATTCCCAGGAAAGAGTGGATCTGTTTCGGGGGGCAGTAGCCCACCTCCACAGTGTGGAGGTGATCAAATTTACCGGACTGGTCGTGGAATGCGCCCGGACCATTGGCGCGAATGTCATAGCGAGGGGCCTGCGTAGCGGCTCGGACTTCGAGTACGAGTTTGAAATGGCTTACATGAACAGGAATCTGGCGCCAGATATCGAGCTGGTCTGTTTCATGGCTAGCCTGCCCTATCAGTACGTGAGCTCAAGCCTGCTCAAGGAAGTAGTGGGACTGGGGGGAGACGTATCCAATCTGGTTCCCATCAACGTGATTGAGGCCGTGAAGAAAAAGTTGAATCTAGGGTCATAGCTACATTACCAAACGAAAGGGGGATCTCATGGATATCATCAACATTATGGACAAGTTGGAAGCCCTGGTGTACACCAGTTCGAAGGTGCCAGCCACCCGAAACCGGCTGGTGGACGCGGACAAGATCATGGAGCTGCTGGAGCTGCTGCGCCTCGCCATTCCACAGGATGTAAGGGCGTCACAGGAAGTCCTGGGCAAGAAGGATACCATTATCAATCAAGCCCAAATAGACGCCAGGCGTACTAAGAATGAGGCGGAAGAAGAGTTCAGGGCTCGGCTAGACCAGAACAATCTGGTATTAGCGGCACGCCACAAGGCTCAGGAGCTGGTAGAGGAAGCCGATGACAGGTCGAACAGACTTATGGAGCAGGCTGAAGCCGAGTCCAGGACGACCCGGGTGGATGCCGACGCTTACTCTATTCAAACGTTGCGTAGCCTGGAGCACGAGCTCACCGCGGTCCTTGGGAGCGTCAGAAAAGGGCTGGACTCTCTCGGCGCCACTGTGCAGGTATAGCCCGGTCCTGCTTAGGTGGGCGATTATAGCCTGCCGGCGCATCCCTAAATTCGAGCCTTCCTTTCCCACCATGGCTCGAGAGACCTAGGTCTCCGGTCTCGTTGGCCTGATCGGAAGAACCTATGAGTTCGTTCCGGTCAGTGGAGGAGTCGCCCTCGGTTCTAGGACCTCATATTGCCACCGGGCGCATGCCTACAGCCGCTCTCCGAGGTGGCCGTTGCGTCCTGTGTCTCTCTCGCCGGTGCCCGGCTCACCTGCTAGTCACTCCCGGGGGTGGTCTTTTCTTCCCTCTCACATTCTTCCTGGCTGGCCGTGCCGGCATTTGGATCACGGTCGTGTAGTGATACGTCCCGTTTGATGACCCCTTCCGGAGACTGTTCGCCAGGTCATGGAGCAGCCGATTCCGCGTCCCGAACTAGCCAGCGCAGGGGCTCGGGCTTCCGCGCCAATCTGAACGGTGGTCCGCCCCAACGTAAATGCCGAGCTCCAGGGTCTAGGCATCTCGGCGGGTTTTGGGGAAAAGGCGCCGGTCCGCCTTCCCAGCCGGGACGCTGAGTTATAATATACAACCAGCGATTCTCAGCCGGCGTCTCGGGAGGAAGAGCAGTGAATAGCCTCCGGGTGCAATTGGGTGCCGACGGCATGTGCCTCAAAGAGGATCGGAGAAGTCCTTAACATAACGAAGGTGGTGAGCGATGACATCCGGAAGGGAAGGCACGATGCCCATGCTGATGCCAAGGGACAAGCCCCTTCTGATGGTGATCGACGGCCATGCCCAGGTGTACCGGGCCTGGCACGCGATCGGGGATCGGCAACGCCTATCGGTGAGCAAAACAGGTGAGGACACTACGGCAGTATACGGCTTTGTCAATGCTTTCTTCCGGGCTATTCAAGACTGGTCTCCCACCCACTGCGCGATAGCCTTCGACCTGCCTACACCCACTTTCCGCCACCTTCAATTCCCGGAATACAAGGCGCAGAGACCAGCCTCGCCTCCCGAGCTTCGCCATCAGTTTGAGCGCGTGAAACAGATCATGCGGTCCTTTAGGGTCCCGGTTTTCGAGGAGGATGGTTACGAGGCGGACGATGTCATAGGCACCCTCTGTCGCTTGGCGGAAGAAAGCGAAATGGAGACCATTGTGCTCACGGGAGATACGGACACGTTCCAGCTGGTCTCTCCCTGGGTGCGCATAGACCTTCACTATAGTATCCAGAACAGGAAAATATATGGCGAGACCGAGGTACGGGAGCGCTACGGCGGCCTCCAGCCGGCGCAGCAGCCCGATCTGAAGGCCCTCAAAGGGGACCCGTCAGACAACATACCAGGTGTGCCTGGGGTCGGGGACAAGACTGCAATAAAGCTCATGTTGGAGTTCGATAGCCTCGAAGGCATCTACGAAAACATTGACAGGGTGACGCCCCCAAAGATCCAAGAGGCTCTGAGATCCAACAAAGAACGGGCCTTCAAGGGAAGAGAGCTTACCACCATTGTGAGAAATGTGCCGGTGAATCTGGACCTGGAGGAAAGCCGCTTTGGGGCTTATGACAGGGGGGACATCGTAAAGCTGTTCCTCGAGTTGGAGTTTCATCAAGCCGTATCAAGAATTCCCGATCCCCTGGTCAGCGCAGGGCAGGCCACGGAGGACGAGCCAGCCATAATCGAAGATTCCGCAACATTGGAGTATCACCTTGTTGATACCCCGCAGGCCCTCGACGATATGATATCCGAGATAACCAAAGCGGGGGAGTTTGCCTTCGATACTGAGACCACTAACGCCGATCCGATGCGCGCCGCACTTGTTGGCCTGGGCCTATCAACTGCTCCAGGGACGGCCTGGTACGTACCGGTGGGTCACAAAGAAGGACGGCAGCTTCCTCTCGAGCAGGTAATCGGCAAGCTGAGGCCCATACTGGGGGACCCAGCGTTCTCCATCACCGCGCACAACGGCAACCATGACCTGATGGTCCTGGGCAACTACGGGATCAGCCCAAAAAACCTCAAGTTCGACACGATGATAGCCGGCCAACTGGTAGGGAAGAAAGCGATCGCCCTAAAAACCCTCTGCCTGGACGTACTGAACTTCGAGATGACTCCCATCTCGGATCTCATCGGCACCGGCGCCAAGCAGCTAACGATGGACAGGGTGACTATAGAAAAGGTCAAGGATTACGCCTGCGCCAATGCGGACATAACGGGCCGACTCAGACGGGCCCTTGAGATAGACATCCACGAAAAGGGGTTCACTGACCTCTTCACTCAGGTCGAGTTGCCGTTGATCCCGGTCCTGGTTTCAATGCAGCGTTTGGGGATAGCCCTAGAGGTAGGGACGCTATACCAGATGTCCCGCGATCTCCAGGAGCAGTTGAAGGACGTGGAGACACTTATCTACGACCTCGTGGGACACCTGGTGAATATCAACTCTCCTCAACAGCTAAGCGACCTGCTTTTCAACGAGCTTCAGCTGCCCAAGACCAAGCGCAGGACGACCGGGTACTCAACTGACGCGAATGCTCTGGAGGGGATCAGGGGCGCGCATCCGGTAATAGACAAGATACTGGAATACCGCCAGCTGTCCAAGCTAAAGTCTACTTACGTGGACCCGCTGCCTCAGTTGGTGAACCCCGGCACAGGCAGGCTCCATACGAGCTATAACCAGGTCGGGTCGGCTACCGGGAGAATGTCCAGCAGCGATCCGAATCTCCAGAACATCCCCATCCGCACCGAGCTGGGCAGGCGCATAAGGAAGTCCTTTGTGGCCGAGAACTCCCCGGAATGGGTTCTACTATCCGCTGACTACTCTCAAATAGAGCTCAGGGTACTGGCCCACCTCTCCAAGGATCCCGCTCTGGTGGAAGCGTTCCAGAGAGGGGAGGACGTTCACTCAGCCACGGCATCATTGATGTACGATGTTCCCTTAGCCCAGACGACCTCTGACATGCGCCGCATAGCCAAGGTGCTCAACTTCGGCGTGATCTATGGTCTGTCTGCTTACGGGATAGCACAGCAGACGGAGTTCAGCCCCGACGAGGGCCAGAAATTCATAGACAATTACTTCGCGACGTACCCGGGGGTCAAACTCTACATCGAGGCCGTCAAGGACCAAGCGCGGGTAGACGGCTTCGTCGAAACCATTCTGAACCGCCGCCGCTACGTGCCCGACATAAACGTCAGCAACCACAACGTGCGGCAGGCAGCCGAGCGCATGGCCGTGAACATGCCAATCCAAGGCACCGCTGCCGACATAATGAAGCTGGCAATGATACGGATCCACAACCGTATGTTGGAGTCGTCTCTAAACGCGAGGATGCTGCTCCAGGTTCACGATGAGCTTTTGTTCGAGGTCCCCGTGGAGGAGACTCAGGCCCTTGAGCAACTTGTGTACCACGAGATGTCACATGCCCGGGAGTTGATCGTGCCGCTTGGGGTAGACGTGAAGAGCGGGTATAACTGGGGGGAGATGGAGTACACGGCTTCCCCAGGGAAGAGGGCTGACTAGCTCTTTTACCCCCGTTTGACGCGCGTTTTAGGTAGGGATATAATCAAGACCGAAGAGCCAAATCAATTGAGGCCGGGGTGGTTCCGAAAGTGGCCAACCAAATCGGCAAGCGTTATCTGTGCTCCACGTGCGGTTCAGAGTTTATCGTCACGAAAGGCGGCAGCGGCACCGCGGTGTGCTGCGGCGAGCCGGTGTCTATGAAGAAGTAGGCGGGGGCATCCTCTGCCTGTTCGTAGCGTAATCGAGGAAGGCAGCACATGGCCAATCAACTGGGAAAGCGGTTTACCTGTGGTACGTGTGACACCATGGTACTCTGTACCAAGGCTGGGGACGGAGTGATTCAGTGTTGCGGTGCGGACATGGAGCTACAGGAGCCCAGAAAGCTACCGTCTTCCGACTGAGACGTCATCCCATAATCCGGATGACGCCCACTACCTTACCCTGGACCTCCACGTTTTCTCCTGCGGAGTAGATCGGATTCATCTGGCTATTAGCCGGTTGTAGCCGGACCAAAGCCCCTTCTTTGTACAGTCGCTTGAGCGTAGTCTCGTTTTCCAGCTTGAGCCTCACTACTACCATGTCTCCATTTTCGGCTTCTTTAGTCGGCTCGACCAGGACAATGTCGCCGTCGTCTACCAGGGCATCGATCATCGACGTACCCTTGACTCTTAGTGCGTACAGATTCTGTTTGCCTCGAAGCATATCGACCGAGATGTCGATACTCTCCTGACCGTCCTGAAGCGCCCACGGGTCGGCATCCATCACCGGCAGGGGTTCCCCCGCCGCGATGGGGGCGATCACAGGGATCCGGCGTAAGGAGGACATTCTCAAACCTCCTGCCACGCCCGATTTGTCCGCCAGTTCGATTCCGCGAGCAACGTCCGGCCTTCGACGAAGGTAGCCTTCCCGCTGGAGAATCCGAAGGTTGTAATCCACCACCGAGGTGGAACTGATACCGCAGGCTCTCTGGATGTCTCGAACAGTGGGAGGTAGCGAGTTCTCCTGCATGAAGTCCCGAATGAACTCCATCATACGCCGCCGCTTGGGCGAAAGCTCTTTTTGCTGCATATCCATACTCTTACAAAACTAGTGTTCTAGATTTCAAAGGTAGATTAGCAGACGGCCCGAATCATGTCAATAGGCCGATGCCACTCGCATCCAGGTACGGAAACCCTATCCTCACCGGCTCACCTCGTCTCGAGAATGGCCGGCGATCTGAATCGGGGCTGCGTATTTAATTGGTCTTCGAAGCGTTAAGCTTCCTCATCAGGCGGGACTTTTTACCTGCGGCGGTGTTCCTGTGAATTATGCCTTTGCTCGCCGCCATATCCAGTGTCCGAGTGGCGCGCATCACTGCGGATTCAGCCTCCTGCGCGACTCCAGTCTCTAGAGCAGAGGCAGCCTTTCCCACAATGGTGCGGGTCGCGCTGCGTATCCTGCGGTTCGTCAGGCGTTTTCTCTCGGAAGATCGGGCCGATTTTTCGCTGGGCAAATGTTACCTCCTGGCTTGATGTACTAAGTGCGCCTATCTGATTGGCTATGTCTGTGACGGAGCTGAATCATCGGTGCTGCTTCGGGTTGCGCTGATCACTCCCCGCACGCTCTCCAGCTTGGAGAAGAGGCGACTCAGCTGGCCGATACCCGTAGTATACAGGGTAAGGGAAGTGGTAGCGGTGCCGTCGGGGTTCTCAGTGGTCACCACGCTGGCAATGTTTACCCCCTGCTCCGAGACTTGAGTGGTTAAGTCTCGAAGGAGCCCAACCCGGTCCCAAGCCTGTAGGGTTATCCTTACGGGATAGAGTTCCCTGGTCGGTCCCCACTCTACGTTCACGAGTCTCTCGGGCTCGTCTTCGTTGCGGAGGTGGGGACAATTCGTTCTGTGTACGGTGACACCGCTGCTACGAGTGATGAACCCGACTATCTCCTCTCCGGGGAGGGGATTGCAGCAGCGGCCCATGTGTATGAGAAGGTCTCCCACGCCCAGGACTTGGACACCACTGGATGGGCTGGACAGTGCCACAGGCGGCTTTGGCTCATCCCTCGTGGTGTCCGTCTGAGCCGTAAGGCTCGACGCAAGCTGGGATTCCGTAATGCCTCCAGAGCCGAGGGCCGCGAGGAACTCCTGCGGGGTATCAAGTTTGAATAGCCTGGCCACCTCCGGCTCTTCGATGTTCAGACTCAGACGCCTGAGCTCTTTGCGAAGAAGCTCGCGACCGCGTTGTATATTGACCCCGCGCCTCTGCTTCCGGAACCACTGGCGGATGCGCTGACGAGCGCTGGCGGAGCGTATATAGCCTAGGTCAGGGTTTAGCCAGTCTAGGCTGGGGCCACGGGCCACCTTGGTAGTGAGAATTTCCACGGTATCGCCGTTGTTCAGCTGGTAGTCCAAGGGGACGAGCCGGCCGTTGACCTTCCCACCGATGCACCGATGCCCGAGCTCGGTGTGTATCTTGTAGGCGAAGTCGATGGGAGTAGCCCCGCTGGGGAGCTCGATGATGTCGCCCTTCGGCGTGTAGGCGAATACCTGGTCACGGAAGATGTCGGTCGTCACCGACTCGAGGAACTCCTCGGTTCCGCTCACTTCCCGCTGCCAGTCAAGCAGCTGGCGCATCCAGGTCATCTTCTGCTCAAACTGCCCATCGCCTGCCCCACCCTCTTTATAACGCCAATGGGCGGCAACCCCGTACTCCGAGGTCTGGTGCATATCGTAAGTCCTGATCTGCGCTTCCAGCGGCGTCCCACCTTTACACATGACCGTGGTGTGGAGAGCCTGGTACATGTTGTCTTTAGGGTTCGCGATGTAGTCGTCAAACTGACCGGGCATCGGGTGCCAAAGGTTGTGCACTATTCCAAGGACGTTGTAGCAATCCACCTGGGTCTTAACCAGTATGCGCAGGGCGTACAGGTCATATATCTGGCTTAGCTCCTTGCCTTCGGTGGAGTACTTCTGTAGTTTGAGGTAAATGCTGTAGATATGCTTGGCTCTGCCGAATACCTGAGCGTCCAGATCGACGGTGTCCAGCTCTGCCTTGAGAGTCTCGGCGACACCGGATATATAGAGCTCGCGCTCCTGTCGTTTCGCCGCGAGCATCTTGGAGATCTCGCGATACTTGGCCGGCTCCAGGTGCCTGAATGCCATGTCCTCCAGCTGCCACTTGATCTCCCAGATTCCTAGGCGGTGGGCCAGCGGACTATAGATGTCCAGGGTCTCTTGGGCGATGGATTTCCGGCGTTCAGGGGCTAGGGCTCCCAACGTGCGCATATTGTGTAGTCTGTCGGCCAGCTTGATGAGCACCACCCTGATGTCTTCCGCCATTGCCACCAGCATCTTGCGCAGGCTCTCCGCCTTAATGCTGTCGTCGTGGAAACTAGAGCCCGCTTGAGACCCCTCGTCGCCCGTAAGCTTGATGTCCATGCGGGTGAGCTTGGTAACTCCATCTACAAGCTTCGCTACCTGCTCACCGAACCTCTCCTCCAACTCCCGATGGGTGATGCCGCAATCTTCTATGACGTCGTGAAGGAGGGAGGCGCATATGGTAGTAACGTCAAGATGGAGGTCTGCGAGAAACAGGGCGGTTTGAAGGGGGTGCTCAAGATAAGGACCGCCGGACACCCGCCACTGGCCTTCGTGGCACTTTTGCGCAAAAAGATAGGCACGTTCTACCACAGCCACGCTGTCCTCAGGAAGATAGCTCTGGACTCGGGTTACGAGCTCATCGGCGTCGGTGGTAATCACGCTCTCTCTCCACCCATATGATAAACCCTACGAGGTCCCCAAGTCCAGGGAGTTTCAGGGCGTGCCTGGAGCTATTGGCGGGGCATAAATACGGGCCGTGGTGCAGGCAGCTTTTCCCCTTGGCGAACATCCTGCTCCAGCTTTACACTCAGTCGTTGGTCTTGTATTCTACGACCGAGAGGCAACCATGCTGTATAAGAACCCCAGGGGCACAACCGATCTACTTCCGGCAGAGCAGAGGTACTGGCGCTATGTCGAGTCCAAGGCGGTAGAGCTTTGCCAAAAGTACGGATACTCCAGGCTGGACACGCCATTATTCGAGGACTCGCGGCTGTTCGTTCGCTCAGTTGGCGAAGGCACCGACATAGTTGATAAGGAAACCTACACCTTTCAGGACCGGGGCGGAGACTCAATCACGCTCCGGCCCGAGGGGACTGCTCCTGTCTGCCGCGCCTACCTTGAGCACGGCATGCACAACCTACCCCAGCCTGTGCGACTTTACTATTTTTGCCCGGTCTTCCGGTATGACCGTCCCCAGGCGGGGCGATACAGGGAGCACCACCAGTTTGGTATCGAGAATCTGGGCGACGAGGACCCCTTGGTGGACGCGGAGGTGATAGAGCTGGCGTGGCGACTCATGTATGCTCTTGGACTGGAGTCGGTTTCCCTACACATCAACAGTATCGGCGACGGCCGGTGTCGCCCGGGATATCTGGAGGCCCTGAAGGAATATTACGCCGGCCACGCCTCAAAGCTGTGCGGAGACTGTCGTACCCGGCTGGAACGCAACCCGCTACGTCTACTGGACTGTAAACAGGAATCTTGCCAGCCGTTGGGGATAGACGCGCCCCGCTCGGCGGACCATCTTTGCGCGGACTGCCAGGACCATTGGGACCAGTTGCAGCGTTACCTGGGGCGAATCGACATTCCTTACCGTGTGGACCATCGTTTGGTAAGAGGTCTGGACTACTATACCAGGACGGTATTCGAGATACAGCCGGCCCAGGAAGGCGCTCAGAGCACGATCTGTGGTGGAGGCCGCTACGACGTACTAATTGAGCAGCTGGGGGGAAGGCCCACTCCCGGCATCGGCTTCGCTACGGGGATAGAGCGAATCATCCTAAACTTGAAACGGGAAGAGGTAGATGTAGGCGGCGAGCCGGCCCCTCGGTACATGGTTGTCAGCGTTGGGGAGGGCGCCCGAGACGCGGCGCTCCACATCGCGTCGAGGATGAGAAATGCCGGGGTTGGGGCGATCCTGAGCAGCGGCTCCAGGAGCCTGAGGGGGCAGTTCAGGCACGCGAACGCCCTGGGCGTCGAGTACGTCGTCATCGTGGGAGAAGAGGAGCTAGCCGGGGGACAGATCAGCGTCCGGGACATGGTAAACGGCGGGCAGGAAACGAGACCGATGGAGCAGTTCTTCGAGGAGCTTGCGAGGGGTTGATGAGCGAGCCCGAAGACGAAGGGCCATATGGTGTACTGCCAGTGGCTAGTAGTTAGCCAGCGCAGCTATGCAAAAAGTAACCGCCCTTTGGGTTCTGGAATGGGGCGTCCTAACTCCTTAGCGGTCTCGATCCACTCCTGAATTACCACCTCCACATTGGCAAGGGCTTCCTGATAGGTCGCCCCGTCTGCTGCACATCCAGGTAGCTCCGGGACCTCTGATATAAATGCTCGATCCTCCTCGCTCCAGAAGATGATAACTTCATATTTGAACATCTTCGCTGCCTCCTAACTTGTACTTTAGGATTACGACACGTACCTGCTTGACCTGATATGGTTTCGCTTTCGCCCCCCGGGGCTGTAAGTTAAGGATTTCTTCTACCCCTTCCTTAGTGAAGATGTGATGACTCCCACGAATGCGTTCCTCAAATTCGAAGTAGCTTAATAATCGGCGTAATCTCGCGAAAGAGATGTTAGCATCTGATCTCCCCTTCAAGATTCGGACTAAGAATCCACTGTGCGTGCTCATGATTCAGCTGAGCTCATGTGCTAGCAGATTAAGTGGGCCTAACGGCTTCAGACTTCTTCCTCGTTATCCTGATGAAACTGTGAATATCTCAAGTGGACCCCATCATCAGGACAGCGGTGAGGCTAAAATAAGAGAGTCTACCGCTGGGTGTCTCGTAAACCTTCATCCGATTGTAAGGCTTGTGGATGTTCCAGTAAACACCTTTGTGGGCTCACTGCATGGAACACCTGACCCGGTGACCGATAGCCCAGGGCTTGATGGGGCCGCTCTTGGTTGTAGAAGGCCAGATAAGCCCCAATCCCTTTTCTGGCCTCAGTCCCATTTTGGTATGCCTTCAGGTACACCTCCTCGTACTTGATGCTGCGCCACAGCCGTTCCACGAAGACGTTGTCCATGCACCGGCCCCTGCCGTCCATGCTCACTTGAACGCCTTGCGCCAGCAGCATGCTGGTGAAGGCCTCGCTGGTGAACTGGCTGCCCTGGTCGGTGTTGAAGATCTGTGGCCGACCCTTGCTCAAGGCCTCTTCCAGAGCCGCAACACAGAAGTCTACCTCCAGGGTGTACTGGACAGCCGCCAGGCCAGCACGTAGCGGAGTCTGTGCCAGTCCATGATGGCCATCAAGTAGAGGAAACCCCGAGCCATGGGTATGTAGGTGATGTCGGTGGCCCACACCTGGTTGACCCGGTTGATCTCCAGCCCCCTGAGCAAGTACGGATAGACCTTATGCCCTGGGTTTGGCTTGGTGGTGTTGGGACGCCGGTAGATGGCCTCCAGGCCTATCAGCTGCATCAGCCGGCGGACCCGCTTGCGGTTGACCTGGTGTCCGTGATTTCTGCGCCAGGCAGTCATCCTTCTGGAGCCGTAGAAAGGTGTCTTCAGGTACTGTTGGTCTATGAGGGCCATCAACTCCATGTCCTCGGCGCCGGCCTCGGTTGGCAGGTAGTACAACGAGGAGCGGCTGATACCCAGCAAGGCGCACTGGCGCACCAGAGACAGCTTCGGTTCTTCTCGGTCAATCATGGCCCGGCGTTGGGACCGGCTCACAACCCGAAGCTCCGTGACAACGTTGCAAAATCCCGTTCCACCTTGAGCTGCCCAATCTGTTGGTAGAGCTGGGCAGTGAGGACCTCTTGGTCCTTCTCCTGGCGTCCAGCACCATTTTCAAAGAGGTGCGGCGCCCCCTGAGTCAAGGCCTTCTTCCAGGCATGGATCTGGCTCGGGTGGACTTCAAACCGGCTGGCCAGCTCTGCAATGGTGTGCTCCCCCTGGAGCGCGGCCAAAGCCACTTTGCCCTTGAAGACTGGGCTGTGCTTCTTACGTGTTTGCTTCATGTCCTGCTCCTTCTTTCCGTCCTATTTTAGGAGCGGGACTCTCTCTTAGCCACCTGTCCGAATTTTGGGGACCACCTCAATCCACATTTATTGTTTAGAACATGTTCCTTTACTCTGCTGAATTGGAATCTACTCCGTGTCCAGTCGGGTCAGATCAAGCAGTTCGCTGGCATTGTCGACTTCAAATGCCTGCCAGGTGTCCATTTTCATCAAAGTCCAAAACGACTCCTGGAGCAACCTCTTGAGAGTCTACGCTAGTCCGGTGACTCAGGTCTATATAAAGAGAATCGGTCTCTTTGTAGTAGTTCAGTTTCATTGCATGCGCCCCTCTGCTACATCATCGTGTATCCGCCGCTGACGCTGAGGGTCTGGCCCGTGATGAAGCCGGCCGCGTCTGAGGCCAGGAAGACGGCGGCCTTCGCCACCTCGTCAGCCGTGCCGAGGCGGCGGAGGACATAGCCTCGCCTCACCTTCTCCAGGACCTCATCTGTGAAGACCTGCCCCATCTCGTGCCACATGCTCTCGCTGCTCATCTCCTCCGGCGACTGGGGTACGGTGAGCCCGGGGCACACTATATTCAGCCGGATTCCGTGGCGTCCCATCTCCCGGGCGACCGCCTTGCTCAGGGCGATGACCCCACCTTTGCACGCCGAGTAGACGGCCTCCCGGTACTCCCCGATACGGCCCGCATCTGAGGCGATGCTCACGATCGAGCCGCCTTGTCTCTCTATCATGTTAGGCAAAACGGCGCGTATGCAGTTGATCGGGCTCCACAGATTTAGCTGCACCTCCTTCTCCCACTCCCCCCGCGGTTTCTCCATGAACAGCCTGTCCACGGTCCAGCCCACGTTGTTCACCAGCACATCTATCCCACCGAACTCCACAATGGTCCGAGCCACCATTGCCTCCACCTGCTGGTGGTCTGACACGTCGGTTTTGATTACGATGGCCCTGGCGCCAGAGCCGTTTCCCGACACCTCCTGCGCGACTTTCTCTCCCTGGGCCTGGTCGATCTCAGCGATGGCGATATTGCTCCCCTCCTCGGCGAAGGCATGGACGATAGCCCGTCCGATGTTAGAGCCACCGCCTGTGACTATTACTCCTTTGCCTCGAAGTCCCAGTTCCATAATGTCCTCCACAAGTCCTTTTGATGAACAAGCCTAGTACTTAGCCCGAATCCACCGAAGGACGGCCTTGGGGACAGTCCTTGAAGAAGCCATCGGGTGCTCCTCTGAATCTGGGATAATGGTTTTGGAACAGAAACCAGCCCGGAAACAAGGAGCACCCAATAGATGCTGCCACAGAACAAACCCGACCGTATCCGCATCCTCTTTGACGACCATCGCCTGGTGGCCAATGCCGGCCTGCTCCTGCCGGCCACCCTAGCCCGGCACCTGGGCCTGCGGGAACTCGTCGACCATCACCTTGACCTCGGCGGAGCGCCGGGACGGGCGAACACTGGGGACAAGATGCTGACGCTGGTCGCTTCCGCGCTGGCAGGCGGCGACTGCATCGACGACGCCGATGCGCTGCGCGCTGGTGGGACGGTCGGTGTTCTAGGCTGCGTGGTCAAGGCGCCATCCACCCTGGGGACCTTCCTGCGCAGCTTCCGGTGGGGGCATGTCCGTCAACTCGACCGCGTGAGCCGCCAGTTGTTGGCCCGGGCCTGGGCCGCTGGGGCCGGACCCGGCGACTCGCCCCTGACCATCGACCTGGACTCGACCATCTGCGAGACCTATGGACTGGCCAAGGAGGGAGCGCGCCACCACGGCTATACCGGCGCCCGCGGCTATCACCCGCTGCTGGCCATTGCCGCCGGCACCGGCGAGGTGCTGATGTCCCGGCTGCGCGAGGGCCGGGCCAACACCGCCCGTGGCGCCGCCCACTTCCTGCGTGAGACGGTGGGGCGGGTGCGCTACGGCGGGGCCAGGGGACAACTCACGGTGCGGGCCGACAGCGGCTTCTACGCCCACACTGTCGTTGCCGCCTGCCGGGAAATGGATGTCCGCTTCTCTATCACCATCCGCCAGCGCGCCAGCCTGCGGGACCTGATCGAGGCGATACCAGAGGAGGACTGGACTCCCATTCCCTACTGGATGGACGGCGCCGCCGATGTCGCCGAGACGACTTACACCCCGTTCCAGACCAAGCCGGACGCCGCGCCGGTGCGGCTCATTGTCCGGCGGGTGAAGCCGACGCCCGGTTCCCAGCTCGCCCTCTTCGCCAGATACAGCTATCACGCCTTCATCACCGACCGCGATGGGGAGACGCTGGAACTGGAGGCCGATCATCGCCGCCACGCCGAGGTCGAGAACGCCATACGCGACCTCAAGTACGGCGTCGGGCTGAACCACATGCCGTCGGGGCGCTTCGCCGCCAACGGCGCCTGGCTGGCGGTCCAGGTGATGGCGCATAACCTGGCCCGCTGGACAGCCCGCATCGGCCTGGGTCAGCAGATCGTGACCACCAAGACCCTCAGGCGGCGGGTCTTCGCTCTGGTGGGACGGATCACCCGCTCGGCGCGCCGCCTCACTTTGCATCTCCCCCGGCGCTGGCCTTGGGAAACCCAGTTCAGTCGCGCCTTGGCCCGGCTGCAAGCCATTCCATTCCCGGCCTGACGGCCAGCCTGCAACTGACCCAACGTCCCCGCAATCTCGCGCCACCCCGGTCGCGAGAGTCCCCTGCTGCGTATCCTCTCGCCATCCCGCGCATCGCAACTCCCGCATAGGGCCTTAGGGGCCCTGTGCGGCGCCTGAAGACCCTCCGCCGGCCTCCCATCTACCCCAAGACCCCAGGCCATCTCCCCTGTAGCTCCCTCACCCACCCCCTTCCGCTGTCCTCACGCCGTCCATCCGTGTCCTTCGGTGGATTCGGGATTAGTCAACAAGATTTCGATAGCATGTCATTCTGAGTGAGCCCAGCGACGGAAGAATCTGGGGAGGGGCCATCCCAGATTCTTCGCTTCGCTGCTCTGAAAATAAGCCCTCGTCCTTCGACTGGCTCAGGATGAGCGGGCAGAGACCGTCCCTTACCGCTCAGGATGAGCAGGCAGAGACCATCCATTACCGCTTAGGATGAGCGGGCAGAGACCATCCATTACCGCTTAGGATGAGCGGGCAGAGACCATCCCTTACCGCTTAGGATGAGCGGGCAGAAACCATCCGTTAGCGCTTAGGATGAGCGGGCAGAAACCATCCGTTACCGCTTAGGATGAATGGGCAGAGACCATCCATTACCGCTCATGGTGAGCTCGTCGAACCATGGGGAAAACGCACCTCATTTTCATCTGTCGGTGGCGCCCACCGGGGCATGATAACTCAGAATGACATTTATATCAGATTAAGTTGACTGGGTACTAGCGTAAAAAAGATGTATATAAAATATATGCGGTCCTAAAACTTGGGCTGTCTGCGTTCCTTGAAAGCCTGGACTCCCTCTCTCGGATGAGGCGAGGTGGCTACATACTGCATGAAGGACTGAGACTCGAAGGCGATCCCTTCTCTCAAGTGCATACCCTGCCCTCTCAGAACGGCCAGCTTGATCCAGCCCAGACCCGCCCTGCTCTTATCCCGCAGGGTGGAGAGGAGCTCTTCCAGCGCCTCGTCCAGACCCGTAACTGGTACGGCCCTGAGCACCAGTCCCCACTCCTCCGCCTCTTTCCCCGAGAGCCAGCGTCCCGAGAGCAAAAGGTCCATCGCCCTCTGGTATCCGATCTTCCTTGGGAGACGTTGGGTTGAACCCGCCCCCGGCATCAGTCCGAAGTTGGCGTGCTGGTCGCCGATTCGGGCATCCTCTGCCGCGATGACCATGTCGCAGGCCAGCAGGAACTCCAGGCCGCCGGCCAGGGCATGGCCGTGCACTAAGGCTATTACCGGAAGGGGGAGCTCCTCAAGGCGGAAGAAAAACCCGTTGACCTTTTTCGTAAAGTCGCTCAGGGAGGAGAGATCTCCGAACGCGTCTCCCAGGGCTTTCAAGTCGGCGCCGGCGCAGAAGGTGCGGCCCGCTCCCCGGATGACCAGGGCCTTCAGCTCGTCATTGCGTTCAACCTCTATTACGGCGTCGGTAAGCTCCTCGGCCATCTGTGGGCTCAGAGCGTTGAGCGTCTCGGGCCGGTTGAGAGTTAGGGTTGCCACGCGGTCTTCCACGGACAGCTCGATAGTCTGATAATCCAACTCGGTTCCCCCTAATGTCATCCATCAGCGGTCTGGCTGTCACAGAATGCTCAGCGCTTCTGATCAGACCCAATCATACAATACAGGCGGCTCCGGTGTCAGTCGAAGACGTGTTGTGGCGTGTACCCAGGGGCGGACGTAGGACGTTGTGCCTCAAGCTTGCGCAGATACCGGGTATTGATAAGCGGGGTACATAGGTGTAATATCTACGTTTGGGCCAAAAATCTAACTAGGGGGCAGGTGATTGAATGTACTAGGAATTCAGTTGATGTTGGACCTCAATGAATGCAACCGGGATCTTCTAGACGACTTGGACTACATCAAGAACGCCATGGCGCAGGTGGCGAAAGAGGTAGGGGCACACGTCATAGGTGAATCCTTCCACCGATTCGATCCGCAAGGTGTCACAGGAGTCTTGGCCATCGCCGAGTCCCATATCTTCATACACACGTGGCCCGAGTATGGCTACGCGGCGGCCGACATATTCACCTGTGGCACTTCCTTTGAGCCTCGTCGGGCTGCTCAGATCCTGGTGGAGAGGCTTCAATCGAAAGACCCCTCGTTGACCGAGGTCAAGCGGGGAGTCAGGTCCAAGCAGGTGGTGAGCCTTTAAGCTTCCTCAAGCTGGGGGATTATGGATATACCTGGTAAATGGCACTTCGAGTCGGTAACCGCGGACCTCATGATGCTCTACCGTATCAAGGACATTGTCCATACGGGTAAGACGCCTTTTCAGGCCGTGGATATCCTGGATACCGATGCTTTCGGCCGGTGCCTCGTATTGGACGGGAAGACCCAGTCCACCGAGGCCGACGAGCACATCTACCACGAGGCGCTGGTCCATCCGGCTATGCTGCTGCACCCAGGGCCCCGTTCTGTGTTCATCGCCGGCGGAGGTGAGGGCGGCACCCTGAGGGAGGTGCTGGCTCATAAATCGGTCGAGCGGGTCGTGATGCTGGACCTAGACCAGGAGGTGGTGGACCTGTGCCGCCGCTACTTACCCAAGCATCACCAGGGCAGCTTCGAGGACCCTAGAGTGGAGCTGATTCACGAGGACGCCCGGCAGTACCTGGCCTCCTGCGAGGAAGAGTTCGACGTGATGGTGATGGACCTGGTGGACCCGATGGAGGGAGGCCCCGCCTATCTGCTGTACACCCAGGAATTTTACAAGATTGCCTTATCGAAAATCAGCGCCGGCGGGATGCTGGTGACCCAGGCGGGCCCTTCGGGACCCCTTAATTTTTCCGAGTGCTTCACTGCCATCGCACGCACCCTCGGCACCGTCTTTCCACGGGCCCACCCGTACAGCGTTTTCGTGCCTGCTTTCGTCACCACCTGGGGCTTTGTGCTGGCCTTCACCAAAGACAGCGCCACCGACGGCGAGTCGAGTTTTGAAGAGATTCAGCCGGAACACATCGATAGCCTGATCGTGGAGAGGCTGTCCAAGCCCCTCCGCTTCTACGACGGCATCTCCCACAAGAGCATGTGCGCCCTCCCCAGCTACCTGCGCCGGGGCCTGGAAGCCGAACACCGGATCGTTACCGATAACGCCCCGGTGTTTATGGTGTAGCTGACCACTGGCGCGACCGCCTGACGGCGCGGCTACTGAGCTAGTTAGGTGTAGGAGAAAATGCCACATCCCCAAGATTCAAGTTCTTCTTGACTTTGCGCTGAAGTGTGGAATAATCCACGACAAGTCCATCAGGAGGTGTGTCATGTCTGATCAGAACAAGGAACTCGTGCGCAAGAGCTTCGAACATACTGCAGCAGGTGACTTAGGTGCCTTCGACAAGTATTTCTCCTCCGATCTGGTGTATCACGGGACCGCGGGAGTAGAGATACAAGGTCTAGGCGGGCTCAAAGAGATGGCCAGCATGTACCTGAACGCGTTCTCTGAAATCAAGATGGAGATTCATGACCAGGCTGCCGATGGCGATAAGGTCTGGACGAGACTCAATATTGTCGCGACCCACACGGGTGAACTCCAGGGAATAGCTCCTATCGGCAAAGGGATATCGATTGGAATGATGACGGTTCACCGTCTGGCCGGGGGCAAGATTGTCGAAATGTGGGACATCACCGACGAGATGGGGATGATGCAGCAACTTGGGGTTATTCCTGCGCCGGGATCGGAGTCGTAGGCAGACCGGCAAGAAGGAACGATCCCTCGCGAGCCCGCGGCAAAAAAGAACTCTTTGTGCCAGGCCGCAAAGCGGGTCTGGTTACGGGCATCTCTTGGCGGCCCGCTGTTCATTATCGGAAGACTGTTGGGTGTCAGCGGTTTTGGACAGTTCTGGGTCCGAGAGATTGGGGTGAAGAAGCTCCTGGTTTGAGGGTTTCTCTGACCTCCTGATTGTACCGCCTCCGCCGGTCAAAAGTCTCTCGCTGTACCTCCTTCCTCTGGGCTAGAATTGCCTCCAGACGGCCTTCCAGCACGTCAGCCGGAGTTACAACCCTGAGCGCCTGATGATATCTTCGGTAGTTGTAGAACTCGACGAAGTCCCGGATGGCCGCCTCCAGGTCTTCCACCACCTCGTATGGCACCTGGTTAATGTCGTCTTTCAGGGTTCGGTGATATCTCTCCAGCTTCCCGTTGGTCTGAGGGTGATAGGGTGCTGCCAGGACGTGGCGAATGCCCACCACCCGCATGTACTCGCGGAAGGCCCGCGATACATAACCTGAGCCATTATCTGAGAGGAGCTTGGTCCGATCCTCCAGAGGTACATCAGTCATACCAGTAGAGTCAACAGCTTCCTGGACCACCTCTATGAGGGAGTTGGCCGTCATGTCCCGTTGCACCTTCCAGGCCAAGATGAACCGGGAGTAGTCGTCCATCACCGTCACGAGGTAGTAGTAGCCCCATCCCACTACACGGAAGTAGGAGGCATCGGTGGCCCACAGCTGGTGGGGCCCTGTGGTCTTGTGCTGGTACTCTTTGCTCGCTGCCAACTGGTATTCGATCCGTTTCACCAGACCCTCCCGTCTCAGAATACGATAGACTGTGGAGGCGGAGACCGATAGGCCTCTGTGGTCGGTGAGCGAAGCCGCCAACTGCCGGCTTCGCCAGGTCGGCATCCCACGGGCTGCCGCCAGCACTACTGCCTCCTCTTCTGGACGCAGGCGATTCCAGGGCCTCTCAGTTCCTTCCGTACCCTCCCAACTACCCTGCCGGTGCCTCCACCTCCACCAATAATACGTGCTCCTGGAAATGCCAAGCTCCCTGAGTCGCCTGTTCTTCCCTCTACCATGTCGCTCCACCTCAGCCACGACCTTCGATTGTTCCACTACGCTCATGCGACGGTGCCGTTGTCGTGTAGGGGCGGCAGAGCTGTTTTTTTGAAGCGGTGCAACTCCAGGGACAACTCACCCACCAGCTGCTTCAGTTCTCTGTTCTCCCGCTTGAGCTGCTCTATCTCTTGCCGGGTCGCATCACGCACACTGTCCCGAGTCAACTTCTCCTTCCCAGCTTCCATGAACCCCTTCGTCCAGGCGTAGTAGAAGTGGGGTTTGATTCCTTCCCGTCGGCACAGGTCATTAACGGTAGTCTCCCGTCTGAACCCCTCCAAGACGATGCGGATCTTCTCTTCAGGGGTATACTTACGGCGGGTCGCTGCACGGACCTGACGCACGAAGCTTCGTGTCTCCTGGCTTCGCTCCTCAGCTTGGCTGGCCTGATCCTCTACCTGGGTCATCAATGACTCCTTTCACTTAGGGTTAATCTACCCCTCTGAAGGAGCCTCTACCACCCCCAACCTCTTCGGTTTTCTAGGCCTCAATAGTGTCCAATTGCGCTGACACCCTACAGGCGCCGCCATCGTCGCGTTGCTCATAGGCGAAACATTCAGCTGGTACCTCGATCTCGTGACCTGAGTAGATTGTTCGAGCTGATTTAGGCGAAGTAGCGAATTGTGACGGTCTGGTCGTCCTCTCGGAAGGTGCCGTAGAAGTCTTCGCGGCCTTTCCGTAGGCTGCGCTTCTCGTCGACCAGGGCATGCAAGGCGGAGATCGCATCTTCGGGCGTTGCCGACCGTTGGAGGATCTCCTCGACCTCCTCTATGTACACGTTGTTGGTAAGCCCGTCTGTCGTCAAAATCAGCCGGTCGCGGGGCTCAAGGGTGATACTGTCGGAGAAGCATTCAAATTTTTCGAGCAGGCCAATGGCCCCGTTGGTGACCCCCGAAAGCGAAGTGGGTCTCTCGATGTTAGTCAACTGACGTGCCTTGCCCCCGCGTACAAGATACACGGGGCTGTCCCCTGAGCTGATTACGTGCAGCTCCTGCCCCAATTTTAGGGCGACCGAGACTGTCGTCAGCAGGTTCCGGCCCCGGCCTCCCTGGAAAAGGATCTTGTTGGCCTCCTCCAGGGCGTCGACCACATCCCGGGCACTTTCGATTTTGGCGTCCCGGAGCACCTGTGTCGTGAAACTGCTGGCGTAGCCGCCTTCGCAGTGACTTACTCCATCCAGGACCGCATCGAGAGAACCCGTAGGGCCCAGCTCCCTGGTCAGGAATGCGTCTTCACCGTGAGGAGCGTTATCTTGAAATGTTGCCGATATGCCATTTTCCATCGAACACCTCGTCTCCAGGTCAGATTTGCTTGTATTCCGCCAGCGCGGTATCGGAATCGAAAAGGAACTTCCTCCAGTACGGATTGGAGAGCATCTCCAGTGCCTCGCGCCAGGTTTCCACCAATGCGGGGAGATCGGGGAGGCTCATGAGCGTCTCTTCAAGCGTGGACAGGTAACCGTCGAAGTCCTTCCGGAAGTCCTCGAAGGTTGTATAGCCGCGACTCCGAACCTTCTCCAGCGTACCCAAGGCAGCCTCTCTGACATCTACGTGCTCAATCGACGAGAAGGCTTGGATCAGGCCCTCTACCTGCTCGTCAAAAAAAGGGATTGTGTTGATGCGAGAGGGCTCCCGGTATCCTGCGGGAACGGTTGGAGGAGTGCCGGGCGTGGCGTAGAAAGTGAAGACCTCGGCGAAGAAATCATGCATATCCCTGGGACGGTCTCCCCGGCTTACCTTGCCCTGGGCGGCCGGGCCGTGGGTAGGCGTGGCGCCGATGTCTATCACAGAGATCAGGCCTTCCGCCGGGTCGAAATAGAGGTTCTCCGGTCTCATGTCCAATAGCAAGTGGCCAGCCCTGTGAAAGGCCTCCTCCACGTCCATGAGTTGCTGCACTATGGTGAAGCGACCCTTCCGGGGGTGTGGCACCAACTGGTGGAGGACGAACAGGTTCTGGCCCAGGCCCGTAGGTATCCCCTTGAACTTGTCCCTGATTTCGCTCACGAGGGGTATGCCCGTGGCCCGTTCCTGGACGAGCACGCGGTAGCTCTCCTCTAGCGAATCCCCAAAGTAGCCGGCGTGTTGGTCCACCTCCGTATAGCCCACCAGGTGGGCTAGGCCGGGCACTGAGTCGGCCAGACTTCCGTGGACCTCTGCCAGTAGCTCGGAGAGCCGCTCTACTCCTCCGTGGAGATTTCGAGTGATATAGTCTGGGTTCGGCCTCTTGATGACCACGTTCCGCCCCGTGAGGTTGTCTCTTGCGGCGCTGACCTCGTAGTCGGCACCCGACCCCAGGACCTCTCCTAACTCGAACCTGTCCAGGGACACCAATCCCATATAGCTATTACCTCGGTTACGTTGTCCAGGAATAGTACCGATCGGAAGTTTCGGTCTTCAGTGCACCTTTTTTTGACGGACCGCATCAAAATTGTACCACGAGGCCACCAACGAGGTCCCTTTTGAGCGAAGGGCCGCTTCGACACCGAGCAAGGACGAGGTTGACAGCCCGTGAGGGCTCCGTTAGCATAGGTCATGCTCAAAGTGGCGCCGCGATGTGCCTCAACATATGAAGGAGGTGACATGTGTCCCAATACGTGCTGATCGAATCCCGAGACCCCTTTGAATACGGCGATTCCTTGTACATGTACGGTCTGGCAGGCGACCTCGCCGGGAAGGGCAACTCGGTGACCCTGTTCTTGATCCAGAACGGGGTCCTCACTACCCGCAAAGGGGTGAAGAATAACCCCCTCACGGGTCTCAAGGGCAAAGCCCCTTCGTTGACCGTGGCCGCGGATGACTTCTCTTTACGCGAACGCGGCATCTCCGAATCCGGCATCGTTGAAGGAGTGTCGGTTTCTAACGTTGATAACCTGGTTGATATGCTGGTGCAGGATGGAACCAAAATCGTGTGGCATTAGATTCGGAGAAGGAGGCAGGCATCATGGCAACTCTCACTATTGCACTCATGGACCCACCCTATGAATCGGAGACTACGACCACGGCCCTGCGCATAATCGATGCGGCGGTGCGCAAGGGACATAAGGTGAATGTGTTTGCCTATGAAGGGGCGGTGAATCTCACAATGGCCGAACAAAAGCCCCACCCCAACCCGGTGAAGGGTACGAGCGTGGAGGACCAAAAGCATCCGACTACTTCCAACTTCATTTCGGCTTTATTCCGGACGGAGCTGGTGGACTGGATCAACTGCGGTCTGTGTGTTGACGAGCGCGGGTCGGGGAACTGGATAGAGGGGGCCCGCCGAGGCGCTCCCGCTGACTTCTTGAAGTGGTCCAACGAGAGCACCAATACCCTTGTCATGGGCACGAAGTAGGAGGAGAGATGGCGAAGATACTGTCGATCGCTGAACGGGCCTATCACGGCACCATCGAAGAGCAGGACGACACAATACTGTGGATGACTCACATACTCAAGAACGCCGGAGCGGACATCTCTCTCCTGCTGCGGGGTAACGCCGTCAACTATGCGGTCACCGGTCAGGATGCCAGCGGCCTAAGCTTTGGCGGGGAGAAGATGGACGTCCCTCCGACCCTGAATGAAGACGTGGAAAACATCGTAGGGGCGGGGATCGATACCTATGTCGTTAAGGAAGATCTGGATGACAGGGGCATCGAAAGGCAGGACATAAGCAAGGGGGTCAAGGTTATCGGCCGTGGGGAAGTGGCCGACCTTTACGAGTCCCACGACGCCATCTGGCACTGGTAAGAACGTCACGGCGCCCAGTCGCGGGCTTGCTGTTGTAGGCTCGATGGCGGCCGGGGGCCGCAACACGAGCCGCCAAGTTGATGAGCGAGGAGCCTCCTGTCGTGTTGTTTCTCACTATCAAACGACAGAGACCAGGGACTTGGCGCCCGGCGGCCCTAGTACTCAAGAATTAGGGTACGGACCGTATTCCCATTGCTAGCCTTTGGACCAACCCGCGAAAGAGGGGCCGGGTGGGTGACACTATGGCAGGGAGGGACGCCTTCCGGAACCTCCTCGAAGTGACTTGCTGACTCGAAACGGGCATTCATGATGAATTGGGATATCTCTTCCTCCAATTCCTTCCGGCGTGGCCTTAGAGCGAAGAACATAACCGCGAATGCAGCTAAGACACCGGGCCAACCGACGACCACACCCAGGAGCGGGAGCATCCGATAACGGAACGACGGCGTGAAACCCGCGAAGCTGACCGTGCTCCCGTTCGCGCCCCGCCTGAACCTAACTCCAACTGCTTGCCAATCGCTTTTCTTCACAATGAAATCGCGTGATATCCCATTTCCCTCCTGCACCTCATACTTGCCAGAGAAATGGTTTCTGAACAGCTCTAGGGTACGCTCTTTGGTCAGTTCAGGTTGGTCACTCACGATAATTCTTGCCATGACAACCTCCGTTCGTTTTTCGAGACATCGGCAGGCGGTGTCATAACCTTTCTCCCCTCAGCCTGAGGGCTCATCCCACCAACCTCCACATATATAAGATGCATGTCGCTGAACTTGAGGTGCGCCCAATCAGTTGGACAGCGAAGAAGGCAAAGAGGGTTTCGCCGTCCCGGCACAGATTACCAGTTCCGGCCCCGATGACCACGCCTTTTCCGCCAACCCGATGGTTGAGTCCGCTCCATTGGCGTTGACACCCGCTGCGGATGGCTCCTTTGCCGGACGAGTACACAGCGTTTATTGACATGGTAGGTTCACTGGAGCATAATCGGGGCCATCGATGCCACCGGGGCGCATCAACTGGGGTGGGGCGAGTGCCGATCATGCGCATTCTTCATTTCGCGGACCTTCACATTGGCGTAGAGAATTACGGGCGGACTGATCCCCAGACGGGGTTGTCCACACGGCTGTTGGATTTCCTCTCTACGCTCGATGAGTTGGTGGAGTACGCCCTGAGCCAAGAGGTTGACCTGGTGCTCATGGCCGGGGATGCCTACAAGGGCCGGGACCCATCCCAGACCCACCAGCGTGAGTTCGCCAGCCGGCTGGCACGGCTGTCCTCAGCCGGTATTCCGGTATTCCTGCTGGTGGGCAACCACGACCTCCCCCAGGCCCTGGGCCGCGCCACCGCAATCGATATATTTCCCACCCTTAATGTGGCGAACGTGTACGTGGGGGACCAGTTCCAGACCTATCTCATCCCCACCCGGAAAGGTCCCCTGCAGATTGTGGCCCTGCCCTGGCCCAACCGCAGCAAGCTGCTGAGCCGGGAAGAATCGCGAGATATGTCGATTGAACAGGTCAGGGAGCGCATAGAGAACACCTTTACCAGGGGGATTGAGAGCATGGTGGGACGTCTGAATCCGTCTCTTCCGGCGGTCCTGGCGGGCCACCTCACCATCAATGGGGCCAAAACGGGCACGGAGCGGTCCATGATGCTGGGCAAGGACCACGCACTGTTCCCCAGCGCAGTCCACAAACCGGAGTTGGACTATGTCGCCCTGGGCCATATCCACCGTCACCAGATAATTCGCGAGGACCCCATGGTAGTCTATTCCGGAAGCCTCCAGCGGGTGGACTTCAGCGAGGAGAGTGATACGAAGGGTTTCTGTGTGGTTGACCTGGACCCCTCAGCCCCATCAGGGAACCGCACTCGGGACTTCCAGTTCCAAACCGTCAGCGCGCGATCTTTCCTCACCATCGAAGCAACGGTTCACCAGGGTGACCAGGACCCCACTGGCACAGTTGTCAAGGCTATAATGCGTAGCAGCGTGGCCGACTCCATAGTGAGGCTCAAGATCAACCTGCCCGCTGGGCTGGATATGCATTTGCGCGAGGAAGAGATCCGAGAGGCGTTGAAACCCGCCCACTATGTGGCTGCGATTACCAAGGAAATCCAGCAGGACCGGAGGACCAGGATACCGGCGGATTTGGCCGATGGGCTGGCACCTATCGACGCATTGAGGCTTTATCTTGACAGCCGTGATCTGGAACCCGAGAGGAGAGATAAGCTGCTGAGTATCGGAGAGGAGCTGGTGGCCGCCGAGTCAGCGGATGATCAACCTGGATGAGACTATCTCGGAATCTCCAGCGCTAATCTCACGGGACACGACCGGAAGCCTCAGCGCAGATTGAGCAGCATCGACTTGGCTCCGTCTACCAAGCTCTGAACGACCTCCGCGGCCCCCAATATTTCCGACACCAGGCCCACGCCGGCGCCACAGTAGGCGACGCCGGTGCCCACGTCGCCATCCAGTAGAGGGTCGCGAATGTGTCTTAGACCCAACTCCTCTTCCCAGCGAACGGGGGATTCGGCCGCGGGCGGAGGGGCGGCGGCCTTCAACCTCAGGGCCGCATCGGTACGGAGCAGGCGTGTGGGCCTGTGGTACCTACCTGCGATCACGGTGCCGGTATCTATGGCCCCAAGCAGCGCTGCCTTGTAGCGCTCGTGAGCCACACACTCGTGGGTGGCAACAAATCGTGTTCCCAGCTGCACTCCCTGGGCACCCAGGGCCATAGCCGCTACGTACCCCCTGGCATCCATGACTCCACCGGAGGCGATAACCGGAACCGACAAGGCATCTGCGATCTGGGGAATCAAAACGAAGTTGGGGGTCTCATCCGGTCCCCGTATACCGCCGCCCTCGTAACCCTCGGCGATAATGATATCCACTCCCTGTGCCTCAGCTCCCCTGGCATGCCTGATCGTGGACACCTGGTGCAGCACTGTTACGTCGTTGTCCTTGAGGAGCCCGGTATAGAGGGCGGGACTGCCGCCATAGGTAACCGCGACCTTCATTCCTTCCTCTATGGCCATCTCGATCAGTTGCTGTACCAGGGGGTTGGTCAGGAAGAAGCTTACGGCGAAAGGGCTCCTGGTCGACCGTCGTATCTGCCGTATGTTTTCGCGTAAATTCTGCACCATGTCCCCATCCAGCGCCATCCCGGCTGACGGGTGAACAATGCCCAATCCTCCGGCTTCGCTTACTGCCGCCACCAACTCTGGATTTGATACCCATGGCACACCAGCCTGCAAAATGGGGTGTTCTATGGCCAAGATTTTGGAGACTCTGGCGTCTCTCATGGGCCCTCCGGCGGCGTTTGTATGCGAGTCGGATGGAGTTTAGGGGCATTTCTTCGGCTGTCAACAGAGTCCCGCCAGGTCTCCGCTATTGACCAGGATTCCTGGGTCGTATACCTTGTGGATTGGGAAACGTGCCTTGCTGACGGTGAGAGATCACGGCACCGCCGACGGAGTGAGAGGCCCAGCGGAACTGCCTGGTGGGAGAACTAGGGCCCGCACTCTGCCGTGCTTGGGAGGACCCACATGAAGTTCAACATCGTGGTATTGCCCGGCGACGGGATTGGGCCCGAGGTTATTGCCGAGGGTCTGAAAGTCCTGGAGACGGTCGGCACGACCTTTGGACACGGCTTTTACTTTACCGCCGACGATGTTGGGGGGGTGGCTATCGACAAGCACGGCGTAGCACTCCGGCCCGACACCCTGGAGACCGCCAGGTGGGCGGACGCGGTCCTTTTCGGAGCAGTAGGTGGCCCGAAATGGGATGATCCCATGGCTGAGGTGCGTCCCGAGGACGGGTTGCTGGCCCTGCGAAAGGCTCTTTCGGTCTTCGCCAATATCCGCCCTGTGAAGGTCTTCCCGGAGCTAGTCGACGCCAGTGTATTGAAGCGCGACGTACTCGCGGGCGTTGATATCGTCGTGATCCGGGAGCTTACAGGTGGTCTGTACTACGGGTTGCCCAAGCGCCGCCAGCGGACGAAGCAAGGGTGGACCGCGGTAGACACACTGCGCTACAGCCAAAAGGAAATAGAGCGGGTGCTCCGCGTCGGCTTCGAGCTGGCCCGTGGACGCCGAAGGAAGCTAACATCTGTGGACAAAGCGAACGTACTGGAAACCTCCCGCCTGTGGCGTCAGATAGCCACTGAGCTCGCCCTCGAATATCCCGACGTGGAGTTGGAGCACATGTTGGCGGATAACTGCGCCATGCAGCTTGTGCAGCGCCCCTCCCGCTTCGACGTGTTGGTGGCGGAGAACACCTTCGGAGACATCCTGACCGACGAGGCTGCGGTGCTGGCCGCCTCCATGGGCCTCCTGCCGTCGGCCAGTCTGGCCGACGTGCCCATGGAGGGGAGGAGGGCCCTGGGCCTTTACGAGCCGATCCACGGCAGTGCCCCGGACATCGCGGGTATGGGGACGGCCAACCCCATCGCCACCATCCTCAGCGCCGCCCTCATGTTGCGCTATTCTCTGGGCCTGACTGAAGAAGCCGCCGCAGTGGAACGGGCGGTGGCCCAGGTGCTGAAGCAGGGCTACCGCACCCCGGACATCGCCTCTCCGGAGGAAGCGACAGGCAAGGAAAAGGGAGTGGGCACGGCCGAAATGGGGGACCTGGTCGCGGCTGCGCTGTGAAGCTCCGTTCCTTTCACCCTTACAGCAGGAGATTGGACTGAGGAACAGCCCTCAACCCAATACCCGGGTTGTAATCTCTTCCAGGGTGCGGCCCGCCTCACCGTCTTCTATGATGGAGGCGGCTGCCTCAAGGGTCCTCTTGTAGGCCGCCAGGAAGTCGCCGGGGGCCAGCTTCTCCACTATCCGCTGCTGGAAGACCTCTACGACCTCTTCCATCCGCTGCTCCAGCCACTCCGGCCCATTGTCTTCCAGGAGCCCCTTGAGGAACCTGCCGTCTCTTTCCAACGAAATGGGGAGCCCCGGAACGGCCCGGAGCCTGTCGGCGTCGTAAGCGAAATGGGCCAGCGATTCCAACACCAAGCGGTCCTCGCCCTGCCGGTCCAGGCGCTGCACAACCCGAGCGGCGAACTCGGGGTCCGCGTATATGAGCCGGTAGACGAATTTCGCAGGAGGAAGGATCACGGGATCGCTGGACTTGACCATCGCTGTTGTGATGTCCAGGTCGGTGGAGAGCAGGTCTACCGCCGCCGCTGGATGAAGACTCAAGAAGCGTTCAACTGGGAAGGCCGAACCTGCGATGGCGCTCAGCGTTTGCGCGGCCTCCATCCTGCTTCTTATGGCTATGACACTGTACATCTCGTCTATGAACGGCTCGTCTATCCGAAAGTTCCCTGACGGAAAGGTGATCATGTCTTGCATGCCCTGGACCAGCTCTGGGTGGGTCGAATCGAGCGTTATATTCAGGAACTCCAGGAGCCTGGGGGGGTCCAGCAGAGACCGCAGCTTGGCGGGCACGGGCTCCAATAGCCTTCGCAACATGGAGTCGTCCAGTGCGGCTACCACTTCCTTCCCGGTACTCTCATCCGAGTCTCTTAGAATGTCGAAGAAGAGCTTGAGGTCATCTTTCTCTTCGAAGTCCACCCCGTTCAGATAGGCGGTGAGCTGCTTGGCGCCCTCGCCGGCGTCCTCCGTCCCCATGTCGATGATCCTGTTGATGTGAGGGGTAAACTTTTCCAGCGACTCCACAAACTCAGCCGTTCCCTTGAGAGTTGCGCCTTGGGGCAGCTCGCTACCGGAAGAGAACAGCTCGAGCAAGACGCGATCCTCCAGGACAGGTAGGAAATTCACCAGAAACGGTTGCTCTCTCAGCCTAGTGATGAGCAAACCGGCCTGCTCATCGCGGTCTTTTTCCTTTAGCTCGAGCAGAGTGTCCATCGCCGCGGCGATTTCAGGGGCCCTGGGCGCATCGAGAGATGATACCAAGCCGGGATACCTCTCGTGCAGGTCTCTCTTGTCCCGCATATACCCGCGCCAGAAGTTGAAGTTCTCCTGGTGTTCTGGCGAGCCCAGCAGCAGGTCGAACAGGTCGGCGAAATCTTGGAGGCGGCGCCTTTCTTCCCGGACCAGGATGTCCCCGGTCTGCTCCGGCACTCGTTGCCGGTCGCCAGACTTGAGAGAGTCGTAGCTCCCGAGGTCCAGGTGTTCGAAACCCAGGTACCTGTCGGCGAGCTTCTTTTCCTCCTCTGGCAGGCGCATGTACCAGGCCAGAGCCTCCTCCCATGAGTTAAAAGGGCCGGGCCGCAGCAACCTGTCCCAGTACTTTCTGAGTATCGGTGGCAGCAGATGCAGGTCGCCGGCGATAGTGTGAACGGCATCGGCTTCGATGTGATGAAAGATGGGCTCAGTGTTCTCCCCGGAGACCTCCGGGAGGGTCCGGAGGCGCCCCCTCAGCGGCTCCCAGGGGTCCATCGGCTGGCTCAGGAACTCGAGCACGTCTTGGTGATAGCGTTGCATGGCCGGAGAGACGTCGTTCCCTCCGGACGTGTCCCAACCCAACTGCGGCAGGCCTGTAATAGGAAACAGTCCCCAATAGGCGTGGCCCAGCTCGTGAATAACGCCTTTGGGTTTGGCTTCTCCAACCCCTGTCCAGCTCTTGTAGCCAAAACTGCCGAAGAAGCCCGGCTGGTCTTGCATCCACCGGAAGTCCAGGGCGCCCAGCGCTCTTGCACCTTCCTCGGTGATGTCATAGAGAGACACCACGGCCTCCCGCCGGTCCTTTACCCACGCTTCCTCCGTCGTGAGTAATGTCACCTCAAGCGGCGTGGCTACGGGTGCCGATGCGGGTGTGGCTGCGGTGGTTGGAGTGAGTGTGGCCGAGGGTTCCGGCGTGGCGAACATGGTTTGTCCGGCGGTGGGGGTCTCGTGGGGAGTAGACGAGGCCCCTGTCTCAGACTGGGCGCGGCCCGGAGTATCGGTCTCGAAACTGGTTGGGGTCCGCAGGTCCGGCGTCGGAATGTCCGAGTCGCTGGAGCAGGCGGTCAATACAGCTAGGCACAGGGGCAAAGCGAGAAGGGCCAAATACCGTTTCATTCAGACCACTTGGAGCTCTTCCTCGGAAACGGAACCATCCAGGATTCGGAAGGCCCGCAGTGAAGGGTACTTCTTGTCCATGAGGGAGATTATGATGTAGTACGCCTCGGGCCACGCGGCAAGGCGAACGTCGGTGGAGGATGGATATGCCTCCGAGTGGGTGTGGGAGTGGTATACTGCCCGATGCTCCCACTCGTTGTCCTCCATCTCTCGCCAGACGTTGATGAGCTCTCTGGAGTCCCAGCTGAAGCGATAGGGGCTGTTCTCGACGTTAGTCATCCGGAAGAGCTTCAGGAACCCGCCGCCGGTGCCTGCCAGCACCCCGCAGCACTCGACGGAGTCGTTCTCCAGTGCGTGGGCTACCATCTCATCGCGAAGGTGTTTCTCTATACGGAGCAAGTCATCTTCTTCCTGATCGGCTAGCACTAACTTAATCTCTTCCCTCCTCTTTTGCAACATCCCACGCTGACCTTGGCCCTCTCCCTCTCAGGGACTGGGGAATCTATTCTCCCTCCTTCGCTGGCGGGAGTCAGACGGAAGGGAAGGTCCTCTGACCGTCGCCCTGGCCCTCTCCGATCGAGGGAGGGAACGGGGGAGATAACGGTAGTCGAAAGCCTCGGGGGTTCCAGTCCGGTTCGACCAGCCCAACGTAGTATGGGGTATAATGAAAATAGGCATGCACAAGATACTACGCAATCGGAACCTTCCAGGATCCGCTGTCGCTGGGTGGATGACTGCCACCTTACTGGCCCTAGCTCTGCTGGCGTTCGTCCTGAACCCTGCGCCGCCTGTCTCCGCGGCGGGGGACGACATCCGCGTCCTCTCCGAACGTATGGAGGTTCGGTTCCCTGACGACGTCCTGTTCAGCCTTGAAGTCGAAGGAGAGGACGAGATAGTCGAGATCAGGTTATTTTACCGGGTTGCTCCCTCTGGTATCTGGACATACACGTATCCCGAAGTGGACCCATCAAAGCGCGTCGAAACCAGTTTCAATCTCGATGTCTCTGGGTTTAGCTATCTGCCTCCTGGAACAGAAGTCGAGTATTACTACTCGATTCGAAATTCCCAGGGCGAAGTCGTGGAGACCAGCCGCGAGAAGTTCCTATACGTCGATGGCAGGTTCCGCTGGCAGGTCATCGAGGCCGGGCCCCTCTCGATATACTGGCACAACCTATCGCAAACTCGCGTGGAAAACGTAGCCCGGCAGGTGGAAAGTTCCCTAGCGGAGATTGAGGAGCTCTTGGATGTTAAGTCCGAGGGTCCTCTGAGGGGCATTATCTACAACTCCAGGTCCGAGGCCAGCGATGCCTTTCCCCATCAAAGCGATACGATTACCCAGGAGCAGATATTTCAGGGGTTCGCTTTCCCCGAAAATAAGGTATTCGTCGGAATCGGTTTTCAGCCCAACTTGATTGTCCACGAGGCCGCCCACCTTCTCATGGAGGAAGCTGCCAGCGCACCAACGGCCAGGATCCCGGCTTGGGTGAACGAGGGCTTCGCCAGCTACATTGAGCCGGGGGTTCGCGACTACCGGCAGGGATTTTCAAGAGGGGCTACTGTCTCTAGAATGCCCTTGAGACGCATGTACGCCGTTCCAGGGACACGTGACCACATCCGATACTTTTATCGGAAGGCTCGAAGTGTCGTGGGCTATCTACTGGAGACCCGCGGTGACGGGAAGTTCCGGGAGTTCATAGGACGTTTGAACGAAGGACAGAGAAGTGCCCAAGCCCTGAACACCGTGTATGAATTTGACCTTGACCAGCTGGACCAGAGATGGTCTTCGGCGTTGAGTCAGGACAGCCACGGCGACACCAGCGGCGGTGGTTCCCTCCCTTCCTTTGCATATCTGGATAGTCTCCTCATCGGCATACTGGCGCTCTTGGCGCTGGGAGCCATGACGGCTGGGTTCCTCGTCAGAAGGGTGCTTAGAAAGGCCGGGGAGCCCGCTGAGATGGACGGGCTGACCGAAGAGGAGTGGGAGGGCCGGCCCTAGCCTTTCCTCCACCCCTACCTTACGCTTCCGCTTCAGGGCTCTAGCTAGTCTGGCCGGCTTCAACTTTCTCTACGGAGGAACAGGTGCACGAGAGGATCGCCATAGTGGGGGTTGGGTATACACCCCTTCGGCCTGCCTCTCCCGAGGTCTCGTACAGGGAGATGATCTTCCAGGCGGCGACGGAGGCGTATGCCGACGCGGGGATCGGCCCCGGGGACGTAGACACCTTCGTATCCATAAGCGAAGACTATCTGGAAGGCACGGCCATCGCTGATGAGTACGTACCCGACCAGCTGGGAGCCGTCCTCAAGCCCGTACATACAATAACCTCTGATGGCATCACCGGGATGGCCTCAGTGGTCATGCAGATGGAGACGGGGCACTTCGACGTGGCGGTGGTCGAAGGGCGCTCCAAGGCCTCGAATATACTCTACCCGGCCCACATCGAAGCATTCGCTCTCGACCCGATATATGCGCGACCCCTCGGGTTCCATCCCAGATTCGTAGCCGGGCTGGAGATGAGGGCGTTCCTGGAGGCCACCGGCAATACTGAGGAGCAGGCCGCTCAGGTGGTGGCAAAGAACAGTACGAATGCCACGCGCAATCCCATGGCCGCCTATCCGGCCGGCGTCTCAGCCGAGGACGTGCTTCGCTCTAGACCAATAGCAGAGCCCCTGAAGGAGGCCGAGGCCTCTCGCCATGCCGACGGCGCTATCGTGCTGGTGCTTGCCAGGGAAGAGGTGCTGTCGCGTTTCCGGGGAGCCCACGTTTTCATCAGGGGAATAGGCTGGGCCCAGCACACACCTAACTTGGAGGAGCGGGAGTGGCACCGAGCGGTATATGCTGAGGTGGCGGCCCGCATGGCCTATGAGATGGCCGGCATCAGCGACCCGTCCGCTGAAATGGACCTGGCCGAGGTGGACGACACCTTCGCTTACAAAGAGCTACAGCACCTGGAGGCGTTGGGCCTGGCCCAGGCCGGACGCGCGGGGAGGCTCCTCGAGTCGGGCGAGTTCCATCCCGATGGGCGGCTCCCGGTGAATGTATCAGGTGGGCACCTGGGTTGCGGCTATGGCTACGACCTTTCGGGCCTGCGTAGCGTCCTCGAAGTTGTCCTCCAGCTGCGTGGTGAGGCCGGAGAGCGCCAGGTCAAGGGCATCAGGGTCGGGCTAGCCCAATCCTGGCGCGGCGTACCCACCGCTAGCGGAGGAGTGGTGGTGCTGGCGAGGGAGTGACTGAACCTCGGAGTGATTCGGATGAGCCCTTTGTCATTCTGAGCGCAGCGAAGAATCTAAGATATGATCAAGCAATACCATGTGTATATCATGAGCAATCATTCCAAGATTCTATATACCGGTGTCAGCGGCGACTTGTTAAGGAGGGTATACGAACACAAACAGGAGCTAATCAAGGAGTTCACTAAGAAATACCACTTGACTATGTTGGTGTACCATGAGGCGACTACGGAGGTGCTAGCCGCGCTTCGCCGAGAGAAGCAGATCAAAAGCTGGCTCAGGAGCAAGAAGATTGCACTTATCGAATGCGTCAATCCTGAGTGGGTGGACTTGAGCGATGGGTGGTATGAAGCGGGGTTAGACCCTTCGCTTTCGCTCAGGGTGACAACGGGGAGAGCGGCGCAGGGTGACAACGGGGAGAGTGCCGCAGGGTGACAACGGAGAGAGCGCCGCAGGGGGACAACGGGGAGAGCGGCGCAGGGTGACAACGGGGAGAGTGGCGCAGGGTGACAACGGGGAGAGTGGCGCAGGGTGACAACGGAGAGAGCGGCGCAGGGCGACAACGGGGAGAGCGGCGCAGTGTGACAACGGGGAGAGCGGCGCAGGGTGACAACGGGGAGAGTGGCGCAGGGTGACAACGGAGAGAGCGGCGCAGGGCGACAACGGGGAGAGTGGCGCACGGTGACAACGGGGAGAGCGGCGCAGTGTGACAACGGGGAGAGCGGCGCAGTGTGACAACGGGGAGAGCGGCGCAGTGTGACAACTGGGAGGGCGGCGCAGGGTGACAAAGGTGTGAGAGGCGCAGGATGGCGAGACTCCATGGATAAGCGATGCCGGCAGGTGAATAAAAGTGCCCTATAAGCACAAGGTCGCGGTCCTTGGGGCGGGTCTTACCCGTTTCATGCGCCGTGCGCTGGAGACCCCCAAGGAGCTGGCCTTCGAGGCCGCCAAGGCGGCCCTTGAGGACGCCGGTCTCACCATCGCCGACATCGACTGCGTCGTCGTGGTCACGGCCCCTGACGCTTTCGACGGTGTGCACATGAACGGGGAGTACCTGGCCGACGGGGCCGGCGCCTGGGGCAAGCCCGTCATGAGGAGCTATGTGGGAGGTGGCTCGGGCGTGATGTCCCTAATCACGGGTTGGTATCACATCGCCAGCGGCCACTTCCGTACCTGCCTGGTGGTAGGAGAGGAGAAGATGTCCTCCGCCCTTCCTCACCCCCAGGGCGCCTTCAATGCCATATACGACCAGTTCCTGGAACGCCCGCTTGGGGTGAATCTGCTGTGGATATTCGCCCTGGAGATGAACCGCTACATGCAGACTTACGGCGTGCCTATGGAGACATTTGCCCGCGTGGCCCAGAAAAACAAGCGCAACGGCATGGACCATCCATCGGCCCAGGAAGGGATCGCCGGGGACTTGACCTTAGAGCAGATTATGGACTCCGAGGTCATGGTCTGGCCCGTGCAGCGCCTCATGGTGTCGCCCATAAGCGACGGCGCTGGGGCCATCGTCCTCGCCTCCGACGAGTTCGTCCGGCGCAGGACCGACTCGTCCGTCTGGATCGAAGGCGTCGGCTGGTGCCTGGACACTTCCTACTGGACGGACCGTGACCTCTATTATCCACGTTATCTCGAGAAGGCGGCCACGATGGCCTACCAGATGGCCGGTATCACCGACCCCCGGAAGGAGATACATGTGGCGGAACCCTACGACCCCTTCGCGTACAAGGAGCTTCACCACCTTGAAGGGTTGATGCTGGCCGGCAAAGGAGAGGCCCCCAGACTACTGGATCAGGGTTTCTGGGACCGGGATACGGCAACAGGAATCCCCTCGAGCCCATCGGGAGGGTTGCTGGGGGTGGGGAATCCCATCGCCGCCGCAGGCGTCATGAAGGCGGCGGAGATATTCTGGCAGTTACAGGGACGGGCAGGGAGCCGCCAGGTGAGGCGGGAGGTCCGTCGTGGAGTAGCCCAGGCGTGGGGAGACCTGATGCAGGTGGGCACGGTAGTCGTTATGGGGAAATAGGCTGGAGGCGGGATGAAACCATTCGCCGGAACATCTCTTACCGAGGGGCTCCTCGCACAGGGCGACGCGCTGGTCACTCAATGGCGGGTGAAATCGGAGTACGAGTGGGACACCGGGGTCGCGGTGGGCATATTCCTGGCAGGGTTGAAGGACGGTGTGCTCCTGGGCGTACACTGTCCCCAGTGCGATAGGACCCTCCTGCCACCCAGAGCCTTCTGCGAGCTGTGCTTCGTGCCTCTGAGCGACTGGATTCAGCTGAAGGATACAGGTGTCCTGAACACGTTCTCCGTTTCCTTCGTAAACTGGGATGCGACGCGCCGCGAAACTCCGGAGGTGCCGGCCGTGATAGAGATAGAAGGGGCCAGCCCCGGCATGGGCATCATGCACCTGCTGGGGGAAGTGGGTGACGACCTGGAGACGATCCTCGGTAAGGTGAAGATAGGGACGCACGTCGAGGCGGTGTGGAAACCGTCGGATGAACGAGAAGGCTCGATCACGGACATACGGTACTTCCGGCCGTTGGAATAGCTCGATGGGCTAGCATGAGTTGTGTTGTCCTTTCTCAAAAGGTGATGAGCTATTGCGTGGGCATGTAGATAGAGGGCTTGATAGTGGACAGGTTCCGAGTAACGATGGTCGGGTCATTGAACGGGATGTGGCCGAGACCAGGGTGCGCCTGGATGGGCAGTCGCATACGACAATCGTGGTCTTCGGAGACGAGGCCACTGACTCCCTCCTCGGTGCGTACACTCTGGAAGGCTTTGGCGTGGCCGTCGATCCCATGAATCGAAAGCTTTTGCCGATACCGAGGTTCCCCATGGCCGGCATCGTTTCTTCTGGGAACCAATTAATCGGAAATATGGGGACTCTATGTGGGACAAGATAGACAGGCCTGGAGGGCCACGCTCCTTGCGAGGCGATATTCCCATCCATCACCGGTACACTGTGGGGGTCGCCGGCGAGCGTTTCTTCAGGGAGATGCGGGACAACAGGCGGCTGCTGGCCTCCCAGTGTCCTACGTGTGGCGAGGCCTTCCTGCCCCCTAAGATCTACTGCGAGCGGTGCTTCGAAGAGACCGCCGGCTGGGTGCCCGTGGAAGGGCCGGGCTACGTAAAGACATTCACCGTGCTGCACGTTTCCCTGGAGGAAGAGTCCCTGCCAGACCCGGAAGTCGTTGCATTTGTCGCTTGGGAAGGATTTCGGGGCGGACTGGTCCACCGATTGGGCGGGATAGAGCCGGCTCTAGTCACGACGGGGATGGCTGTGGAGCCGGTGTGGGCCGAGACACGTACGGGTAGCCTTGAGGACATACGCCATTTCCGACCCGCCCAGAAGGGTCCTTCTTAGTCCGGCAATCCTCTGCGTTTCCCGGAGCGGCGCCATGGGTAGCGTCAAGTCGGGCCAAGTCCCGCGGCCGAGACTCGAGGTCGCGCCTCGCACTAGCAGGCTGAGGAAGAGGGTGTGCAGAGTGGCGAAGCCCTTTTGCGGGGAGTCTGAGGGCGTCCCTCAGATATGAGTTTCTCCCCCTTCCTGGCCAGGCATGTCCTGAGCCTGCCGAAGGAAAGGGAGTCAGGGGGATGGTCGAAGGAGTTTTCCAGTACCTTGCTAGAATTGGGTTTGGGTAAGGGACGAAGGACGTAGGGAAAGTAGCGAAGTGCCCCTTGACATGGATATCAAGCTTGTTTATGATATCAACTGGAGTAGAGTCTCCAGCAGCACCTTAACAACTGCATAGTGGAAGGAAGTAAGGTTACTTTAGAGAGTTCGATCTTGGCTCAGGATGAACGCTGGCGGTGCGCCTAATGCATGCAAGTCGAGCGAGCCACACTTGATTCGTCAGGTGTGGAAAGCGGCGAACGGCTGAGTAACGCGTGAGCAACCTGTCCTTTGGTGGGGTAAAACCCCGAGAAATCGAGGCTAATACCGCGTAAGATCCTTCAGCCCTGGCTGTAGGAAGAAAGTCCGCCTTCGGGCGGATGCCAGAGGAGGGGCTCGCGTCCTATCAGGTAGTTGGTGGGGTAATGGCCTACCAAGCCTATGACGGGTAGCTGGTCTGAGAGGATGATCAGCCAGAGGGGGACTGAGACACGGCCCCCACTCCTACGGGAGGCAGCAGCAGGGAATTTTGGGCAATGGGCGAAAGCCTGACCCAGCGACACCGCGTGGGGGATGAAGGTCTAAGGGCTGTAAACCCCTTTTCCGAGGGAAGAGTAAGGACGGTACCTCGGGAATAAGCCCCGGCTAACTACGTGCCAGCAGCCGCGGTAATACGTAGGGGGCAAGCGTTATCCGGATTTACTGGGCGTAAAGAGCGCGTAGGTGGCTGGTCAAGTCTTCTGTGAAAGCTCCCGGCTTAACTGGGAGAGGTCAGAGGATACTGGCTGGCTCGAGGGCAGTAGAGGAGGGCGGAATTCCCGGTGTAGCGGTGAAATGCGTAGATATCGGGAGGAACACCAGTGGCGAAGGCGGCCCTCTGGGCTGTTCCTGACACTGAGGCGCGAAAGCGTGGGTAGCAAACCGGATTAGATACCCGGGTAGTCCACGCCTTAAACGATGGACGCTAGGTATGGGGGGTATCGACCCCCTCCGTGCCGAAGCTAACGCGATAAGCGTCCCGCCTGGGGAGTACGGCCGCAAGGCTAAAACTCAAAAGAATTGACGGGGGCCCGCACAAGCGGTGGAGCGTGTGGTTTAATTCGATGCTAAGCGAAGAACCTTACCAGGGCTTGACATGCTGGTGGTAGGAACCCGAAAGGGCGACGACCTTCGGGGTAACCCGGGGAGCCAGCACAGGTGCTGCATGGCTGTCGTCAGCTCGTGCCGTGAGGTGTTGGGTTAAGTCCCGCAACGAGCGCAACCCCTGCCGCTAGTTACACTCTCTAGCGGGACAGCCCCCCACAAGGGGGAGGAAGGTGGGGATGACGTCAAGTCAGCATGGCCCTTACGTCCTGGGCTACACACACGCTACAATGGCCGGTACAACGGGTTGCTAAAGCGCAAGCTGGAGCCAATCCCATCAAAGCCGGCCCCAGTTGGGATCGCAGGCTGCAACTCGCCTGCGTGAACGTGGAATCGCTAGTAACCGCAGGTCAGCACACTGCGGTGAATACGTTCCCGGGCCTTGTACACACCGCCCGTCACGTCATGGGAGCCGAGAACACCCGAAGTCGCTGAGCTAACCCGCAAGGGAGGCAGGCGCCGAGGGCGGGCCCGGTGACTGGGACGAAGTCGTAACAAGGTAGCTGTACCGGAAGGTGCGGCTGGATCACCTCCTTTCTAGGGAGATTAGACCGACCCGGTTCTCCAGCGTAAGTTGGGTGCGGGTTGTGTCCACCTCCTAGGTCGGTCAGTGGGTGTTCTGCTTGAAAGAGGCCAGATGGTTGAGCGTTTAGCTCCCCGGTCTTCTAGGGCAGTTCCCTGAGAAAGCCCGCTGCCATATAGATGAGCATTACTGCTTCCTTCCACTATCCAGCGGTTAAGGCGCTCTCTTGAACGTGCCGGGCCTGAATATGGCTCGGCATTTTCTTTGGCCCTCTCCCTGTCTTAAGGACCCCATCTCTCTTGGGATCATGGGCCCATAGGGGCGACGCATGGAGCCCGTCTCATAACTACTATAAGGGGGGCGCTGGTCTCTTTCCTCTCCCTTTGATGGGAGAGGATTAAGGTGAGGGTGATCCCTCATCGGCCCGTAACCCTCATTTCTAGATAGCGAGCTGCGGACTTTCGTCTGCACCCCCTCATCCTGACCTTCTCCCGCCAGGGGAGAAGGGACTTCTGAGACAGACTCCATGCGGCGCCCCTACGTCATTCAATACGCACGCCGTTTGCAAAAACCGGTTCGCTCGGGGATAATATCCCCGACCGCTCTGGGATCGCGAGGATACCGCGGTCTTAAACTGTTCCTCTCGACGAAAAGTAAGGAGTTCTAGCTATGGACTGGGGAATGGCGAACCGCCTGTCACGGTTGATTCAGTCGGATGGACGCTGCATGTTTCTACCGATCGACCACGGATATTTCCAAGGACCCACTTCCCGGTTGGAGAGGCCCGGGGAAACCGTCGAACCACTTCTGCCCTACTCCGATGCTCTGTTCGTTACCAGGGGGGTCTTACGGTCAGCGATTCCCCCCGAGAACGCGAAACCTATCATCCTCCGAGTCTCGGGTGGGACCAGCGTCATTGGTCAAGACCTGGCCAATGAGAGCGTAACCACATCGATGGAAGACGCCATCCGGTTGAACGTATCCGCCGTCGGTATTTCCGTTTTCGTTGGCTCGGAATACGAGCATCAAACTCTCTTGAACCTGTCCAAACTCGTCAACGAAGGAGAGAGATACGGCATCCCGGTTATGGCCGTGACCGCCGTGGGCCGGGAGCTGGAAAAGCGAGACGCCCGCTATCTTGGTCTGTGCTGTCGCATCGCCGCGGAGCTTGGAGCTAAGGTGGTCAAGACTTATTGGTGCGAGGACTTTGAGAAGGTCGTAGACGGCTGTCCTGTCCCTGTGGTCATGGCAGGTGGGCCCAGCGTCGACTCGGAGCTCGAGGTGATGGAGTTTGTCTACGACGGCATGCAGAGGGGAGCCATCGGCGTGAACTTGGGTCGGAATATTTGGCAGAACGACGCACCGGTAGCGATCATGAGGGCGATCAGATACATAGTCCACGAGAACGGCACTGCGGAGGAGGCTCACGAGCTATTCCAGAGCCTCAAGGCAGGGGTAGCCTAAGGCTAACGGACAGTGGGCGTCCAATGGCCTGCGTATAGTATCCACTCCCTACCAGGGAGTTAGGGATATCTGATTCCATGGACAATCGTTGGTCTGAAGAAGAAGTCCGGGGCCTGCCGGAGCTGAACCTGCTGGTCTACCAGAGCCGTCTTGTAGGAGCGGAACCCGGTCTGGTGATTTGGGGTGGAGGCAACACTTCTCTCAAGGTTACCGGGACCGACTTTCGTGGCCGGGAGACCAGGACTCTACTCATCAAGGCCAGCGGCTCCGACATGAAAGTCGCCCAGCGTGAAGATTTTCCCTCGCTCGGACTTGACGACATCCTACCCCTGTTCGATATCGCGGACATGACCGACGAGGAGATAGTGGCCTATTTGGACCACTGCCTTCTGGAACCTCGCTCTCCGAGACCGTCCATTGAAACTCTGTTGCATGCCTTTCTGCCTCACGCAAGTGTAGTACACACCCATGCTGACGCTATCCTGTCGCTGACCAATACCCGTAGCCCTCACGAAGTGCTGGGCCGCGTATATGGCAGTGATGTAGCGGTGGTCGAGTACATCCGCCCCGGCTTCGCCCTCTCGAAAAAGGTGGGGGAAGCGGTGCGCGGCGATCCCCGCATCAAGGGTGTGGTGCTGGTGAACCACGGGCTGCTCACCTGGGGCGACACGGTAAGGGCGGCCTACGACCTCCACATCGACCTGGTGACCCAGGCCGAGGAGTACGCGAAGAAACAGGCTCTTGGAAAGGTTGTGTTCGGAAAGCCGCTGCGGAGGTCTCTGGAAACCGACCATCGCCGACGGATCGCGGCGGCGATCTCCCCAACTCTGAGGGGTGTGGTCAGCGAAGGCCAGAGGGCGGTCCTCCGTTACGACGACGCACCAGACGTGCTGGAATTCGTGAATTCCGAGCGCGGTAGAGAGCTGAGCGGCATAGGCCCCGTTACTCCCGACCACCTGATCCAGACCAAGAGGGTGCCCCTTTGGGTGGATGCCAAAGACCCCGAGGACGTGCCGGGGCTGCTTCAGGCGCTTCGGGAAGGGGTCAAAAGCTATGCGGAGGAGTATCGTTCCTGGTACCGGCGGCACAGCAACGGGGCTGAGCCCATGTTGGACCCCTATCCTAGAGTAGTGCTGGTCCCGGGCGTCGGCATGTGGACCACTGGAAGAGATTCCCGCGGGGCCCTCATCCCGGGAGACATCTACCACCACATCATTGGAGTTATCCAAGCGGCCCAGTCGGTCGGCGAGTACGCCTCTTTGACTCCGAAACACGCTTTCGAGGCGGAGTACTGGCCGATGGAGCTCTACAAGCTAACGCTGGCTCCACCTGAAAGGGAGCTGGCGCGGCGAGTGGCCCTTGTGACCGGAGGGGCTCACGGTATAGGCCGGGCCATCTCGGCCCGGCTCGCGGCCGAGGGGGCCCATGTGGCAGTCGCGGATATTGACGAGGAGGGCGCTCTAGCCCTCTGCGAAGAGCTAAACGGCTCTCTCGGGCACGGAAGGGCGACAGCCTGCCCCATGGACGTAACCAGCGAGGGTGGTGTCGCCGACGCTTTCAAGCAAGTCCGTCTGGCTTATGGTGGACTGGACATACTTGTGTCCAACGCAGGCATAGCCCCCGTCGGGGCCATAGAGACCATGCCTCTGGCCGACTGGCAGCGGGCCCTGGACATCAACACCACGGGACACTTCCTGGTTGCCCGCGAGGCCGTCAAGCTGATGCGAGAGCAGGGTATTGGCGGAAGCATGGTGTTCATCGGCACTAAAAACGTCACCTCCCCCGGCAAAGACTTCGGTGCCTATAGTGCCTCCAAGGCAGCGGAGGTCCAACTAGCCAAGGTGCTCGCCATCGAGAACGGCGAGTACGGTATCCGGTGCAACGTAGTCAATCCGGACGCGATCTTTCAGGGCTCGAACCTGTGGTCGCAGGAGGTGCGGGAGCAGCGGGCCCGGGCCCACGGCATCCCGATAGAAGGCCTGGAGGACTTCTACCGGCAGCGAAACCTGCTAAAGGAGCGGGTAGACGCCGAGGACGTAGCGGAGGCTGTATTGTTCCTCGCCGGCGACCGGTCCGCCAAGACCACTGGGGCCATGATCCCGGTGGACGCCGGCCTGAAGGATGCCTTTCCCCGCTAGCATTGGCTTTCTAACGCCCGGTTGGACCGTGAACGGGGGGGGAGTCCAGAGGGGGTATCGCCCCCTTCGGCGGGGGCACTGGGGGTGTCCCCCAGATATTTTTTCTTCCCCCTTCCTCGAAGGTGGGAGACGGTCGGGTACGGGAGTAGACTCAAAGGAGACTCCGGTTATGAGCGATAGCGGCAGCAACGGCGAGAAGGAACCCACGGTGGTCCGTGCCGAAAAGTTCGAGCTTGTGGGCCCGGATGGTGAGGTAAGGGCCACCCTGGGCTTTAGCCCGAATCCACCGAAGGACGGCCTTGGGGACAGTCCTTGAAGAAGCCATCGGGTGCTCCTCTGAATCTGGGATAATGGTTTTGGAACAGAAACCAGCCCGGAAACAAGGAGCACCCAATAGATGCTGCCACAGAACAAACCCGACCGTATCCGCATCCTCTTTGACGACCATCGCCTGGTGGCCAATGCCGGCCTGCTCCTGCCGGCCACCCTAGCCCGGCACCTGGGCCTGCGGGAACTCGTCGACCATCACCTTGACCTCGGCGGAGCGCCGGGACGGGCGAACACTGGGGACAAGATGCTGACGCTGGTCGCTTCCGCGCTGGCAGGCGGCGACTGCATCGACGACGCCGATGCGCTGCGCGCTGGTGGGACGGTCGGTGTTCTAGGCTGCGTGGTCAAGGCGCCATCCACCCTGGGGACCTTCCTGCGCAGCTTCCGGTGGGGGCATGTCCGTCAACTCGACCGCGTGAGCCGCCAGTTGTTGGCCCGGGCCTGGGCCGCTGGGGCCGGACCCGGCGACTCGCCCCTGACCATCGACCTGGACTCGACCATCTGCGAGACCTATGGACTGGCCAAGGAGGGAGCGCGCCACCACGGCTATACCGGCGCCCGCGGCTATCACCCGCTGCTGGCCATTGCCGCCGGCACCGGCGAGGTGCTGATGTCCCGGCTGCGCGAGGGCCGGGCCAACACCGCCCGTGGCGCCGCCCACTTCCTGCGTGAGACGGTGGGGCGGGTGCGCTACGGCGGGGCCAGGGGACAACTCACGGTGCGGGCCGACAGCGGCTTCTACGCCCACACTGTCGTTGCCGCCTGCCGGGAAATGGATGTCCGCTTCTCTATCACCATCCGCCAGCGCGCCAGCCTGCGGGACCTGATCGAGGCGATACCAGAGGAGGACTGGACTCCCATTCCCTACTGGATGGACGGCGCCGCCGATGTCGCCGAGACGACTTACACCCCGTTCCAGACCAAGCCGGACGCCGCGCCGGTGCGGCTCATTGTCCGGCGGGTGAAGCCGACGCCCGGTTCCCAGCTCGCCCTCTTCGCCAGATACAGCTATCACGCCTTCATCACCGACCGCGATGGGGAGACGCTGGAACTGGAGGCCGATCATCGCCGCCACGCCGAGGTCGAGAACGCCATACGCGACCTCAAGTACGGCGTCGGGCTGAACCACATGCCGTCGGGGCGCTTCGCCGCCAACGGCGCCTGGCTGGCGGTCCAGGTGATGGCGCATAACCTGGCCCGCTGGACAGCCCGCATCGGCCTGGGTCAGCAGATCGTGACCACCAAGACCCTCAGGCGGCGGGTCTTCGCTCTGGTGGGACGGATCACCCGCTCGGCGCGCCGCCTCACTTTGCATCTCCCCCGGCGCTGGCCTTGGGAAACCCAGTTCAGTCGCGCCTTGGCCCGGCTGCAAGCCATTCCATTCCCGGCCTGACGGCCAGCCTGCAACTGACCCAACGTCCCCGCAATCTCGCGCCACCCCGGTCGCGAGAGTCCCCTGCTGCGTATCCTCTCGCCATCCCGCGCATCGCAACTCCCGCATATGGCCTTAGGGGCCCTGTGCGGCGACTGAAGACCCTCCGCCGGCCTCCCATCTACCCCAAGACCCCAGGCCATCTCCCCTGTAGCTCCCTCACCCACCCCCTTCCGCTGTCCTCACGCCGTCCATCCGTGTCCTTCGGTGGATTCGGGTTTACAGAGCACGGCTCCCCGAACCTGAGTTTCTTCGACAAGGACGGGAGCCCCAGAATATCGCTGGGTCTTTTCAAGAGCAACTGGACGGGTGTCGCCTACATGGACGAAGACGAGGATATCAGGTCCATGCTGGGTCTCGGGGAAGGCATCCTTCCCCTGCTGTCGCTTTTGGACAAAGACGGCGAGATGAGGGCGTCGATAGTCCTGGGGGATGATGGTGTGGCGGCTGCCATCTTCTTCGACAGCTACCAGAAGATCCGCCTCGGCGTGGGAGTCCGCAAAGATGGCCTGCCGGATATGGTGTTCTTTGACCAAGATGGCAAGCGTCTAGGCGGAACCACCTAACCTGCTGATGAACAACGGCGTGTGCAGAGGGGCGAAGCCCCTTTGGCGGGAGTCTGAGAGCTTGCCCTGAGACTGCCGAAGGGAAGGGGTGAGGTGGTCCCCAAAATTTGGACAGGTGGCTAAGAGAGAGTCCCGCTCCTAAAATAGGACGGAAAGAAGGAGCAGGACATGAAGCAAACACGTAAGAAGCACAGCCCAGTCTTCAAGGGCAAAGTGGCTTTGGCCGCGCTCCAGGGGGAGCACACCATTGCAGAGCTGGCCAGCCGGTTTGAAGTCCACCCGAGCCAGATCCATGCCTGGAAGAAGGCCTTGACTCAGGGGGCGCCGCACCTCTTTGAAAATGGTGCTGGACGCCAGGAGAAGGACCAAGAGGTCCTCACTGCCCAGCTCTACCAACAGATTGGGCAGCTCAAGGTGGAACGGGATTTTTTGTCACGGAGCTTCGGGTTGTGAGCCGGTCCCAACGCCGGGCCATGATTGACCGAGAAGAACCGAAGCTGTCTCTGGTGCGCCAGTGCGCCTTGCTGGGTATCAGCCGCTCCTCGTTGTACTACCTGCCAACCGAGGCCGGCGCCGAGGACATGGAGTTGATGGCCCTCATAGACCAACAGTACCTGAAGACACCTTTCTACGGCTCCAGAAGGATGACTGCCTGGCGCAGAAATCACGGACACCAGGTCAACCGCAAGCGGGTCCGCCGGCTGATGCAGCTGATAGGCCTGGAGGCCATCTACCGGCGTCCCAACACCACCAAGCCAAACCCAGGGCATAAGGTCTATCCGTACTTGCTCAGGGGGCTGGAGATCAACCGGGTCAACCAGGTGTGGGCCACCGACATCACCTACATACCCATGGCTCGGGGTTTCCTCTACTTGATGGCCATCATGGACTGGCACAGCCGCTACGTGCTGGCCTGGCGGCTGTCCAACACCCTGGAGGTAGACTTCTGTGTTGCGGCTCTGGAAGAGGCCTTGAGCAAGGGTCGGCCACAGATCTTCAACACCGACCAGGGCAGCCAGTTCACCAGCGAGGCCTTCACCAGCATGCTGCTGGCGCAAGGCGTTCAAGTGAGCATGGACGGCAGGGGCCGGTGCATGGACAACGTCTTCGTGGAACGGCTGTGGCGCAGCATCAAGTACGAGGAGGTGTACCTGAAGGCATACCAAAATGGGACTGAGGCCAGAAAAGGGATTGGGGCTTATCTGGCCTTCTACAACCAAGAGCGGCCCCATCAAGCCCTGGGCTATCGGTCACCGGGTCAGGTGTTCCAAGCAGTGAGCCCACAAAGGTGTTTACTGGAACATCCACAAGCCTTACAATCGGATGAAGGTTTACGAGACACCCCAGCGGTAGACTCTCTTATTTTAGCCTCACCGCTGTCCTGATGATGGGGTCCACTTGAGGGTGTCCTTCAGATATAAATCTCTCTGAAAACAAATAAGCTGAAGACGTGGAGCTGATAGCGCGTTCTTCGAGCGGAGAAGAGAATGCGAGGCGAGAGTGACTTAAGCTACGAGTCCTTCCTGACCATAGCCGAGGCGTCGGGACTCGACGTGAGCGACGCCGGCCACATGGAGCAGCTCTACGCGTTCGTGCAGGGAGTCCTGCCTTTCCGGCGAGACATCGAGAGGCTCGACCTGACCAACGTAGAGCCGGGAACTGTCTACTTTCCGCCCAGGGAGTGACGTCGTAGATCCAACAGAGCTATCCTACATGACCGCGGGCGAGCTTTCGAAGCTGGTCAGGAGGAAGGCCGTCTCGCCTGTTGAAATCATCCAGACCCACCTCCAGCGCATTCACAGCCTGGAGCCCACGCTGAACTCGTTCATTACCCTGCTCCCGGAGCAGGCGGTCGCGGCGGCCCGGCAGGCTGAGCGGGAGATAGCCGCCGGCAAATATCGCGGTCCCCTCCACGGGGTTCCGCTGGGCCTGAAGGACCTCTATCACACCAGGGGAGTCCGCACCACTTCCGGCTCGAGGATCTTCGATGGCCATATCCCAGATTTCGACTGTACCATCGCCGAGAGGTTCAAGCAGGCTGGAGCTATTCTTATAGGGAAGCTGAACCTGCACCAATTCGCATACGGCCCGACAGGGGAGAACCCGGACTACGGCGATATGCATAATCCCTGGAATCCCGAGCTGATAGCGGGAGGATCCAGTGGCGGCTCCGGCTCCGCCGCGGTCTCGGGGGAGTGCGCCCTCACCATGGGCAGCGATACGGGAGGTTCCATCCGGATTCCCGCCGCCCTGTGCGGCATCGCCGGCCTCAAGCCCACCTACGGCCGACTCAGCCGCTATGGACTAACTCCTTTGAGCTGGAGCCTGGACCACCCCGGCCCGCTGACCCGCAGCGTGGAGGACTGCGCCCTCGTGATGAATGCCTTGGCCGGGTACGATCCCAAAGATCCCGCATCCGCTGACATGCCGGTGCCCGACTATACCAATGCCCTTACAGGAGACATCAAGGGACTCAGGATTGGAGTGCCGAAGGAGTACTTCCAGGTCCCGATCGACCCACAGGTGGAGCAGGCGGTGCGCAGGGCAATCGACGTCCTGGGTGAGATGGGTGCTACCGTCAGGGAGGTGTCCTGGCCGATGTACCATCAGGCCCAGGCAATCTCCACGGTCATCCTAATGAGCGAAGCCACGGCGTACCACAGTGAGCTGTTGCGGACACGTGGCTCCCAGCTGTCCCACCCGGTGCGTCTTCGCCTGGAGGCGGGGTTCTTCTTCTCGGCCGCCGATTACCTCCAGGCGCAGCGGGCCCGGACCCTGTTCAACCGCCAGAGCCGCGAGCTACTTAGTGATGTGGACATTCTCGCGGGGCCCACAGAGCCCGTAACAGCCCACAAAATCGGCGCCTCGAAAGTGCAGGTTGGGGACAGTACCGTAGGCTCGACCACATCCCTGACCCAGTACACCCGGCCCTTCAACCTCAACGGCTTCCCCGCTATAACGGTGCCCTGCGGGTTCTCTGAGGACGGCTTACCCATAGGCCTTCAGCTTGCGGGAAGGCCATTTGAAGAGGAGATGGTGCTGCGAGCAGCCCACGCCTACGAGCAGGCCACCGACTGGCATAAGCGCAGGCCGCCGGTGTGACCGGGATTAGCCGGTCCGAATCCTGCTTCACTTTTTAGGGGCACGCAAGTCCAGGGTCAGCAAAGACTTGCGCAGGTAATTGGTTTCGCGTGTCAGGGTATTCAGGGCAATCGAAACGCCCTTGACCCATTTCCTCTTTTGCGCCGGTGCCATCTCCTGCAGCTTATCCAAGCTTATTGAATTGCGGCGCAACCATTTGCTATAGGGACGCCAGTCTACATTGCCCGGTGCACTCGCTATCGCCAGACATTGCTCGACGGCCTCATCTCTTGGAGCGTAAAACAAATACTTATTGAGGGTAAGGAACACGCTCACCGTCGTCAGCGCCATTCGTTTGTTTCCATCTATAAAGGGGTGGTTCTTGATCATCGAGCGCAGGAGGACGGCTGCTTTGTCGAATATTGTCCTATGAAGGAAGCGCCCGCTGAACGTCTGGGAGGGTTCGGCCAGTGCAGATTCTAGGAGACCTTTTCCATGGCTGCCGCCGAGGTATTGGAAATCAGGCATCGGGTCAGGGTAATCTGGATACAGCTTCGATGCCAGCCGGAATACGATGAATTCAACCTGATCAGCAGTGAGGAACCAATACTGCCTCTTAGTGACGCTCGAGCTCCCTCAAGGCATCTTTATGCAATTCAATGGCAAGATCAGCGGCCCGTTCGACCAATTCCTTCTGCTTAGCTGAATGATCTGAGCCAGTCTCAGCCCCAGGCGGCCGGCGCTCCCTAGTCGCGGACTTCTGGTTTCTTAACTTGCGGTTGTTACCCTTTTGGGCCTTGCCGGAATTCAAAATTGACCTTCCTGATGTAGTCCGATGTACTCTATCGGGTTTCTACAACCTAGTTGAGTACATTATATGCCGATTATAGCTGGCTAGCAAACTCAGCATGTCCCGGTTTCGAACAACTCCCAAATGAGGGTCCCTTCGTCGAGGACGGCCATTTGAGGCGGGAACGATGCTGCGAGCAGCCCACGCCTACGAGGCTACTAGCGCTACAGATACCTACACTACTGAATTAGCTCAGAGCGGGATTCTTTGGCCGCTCCTAGTTTCTAGTGCATGCAGGATTGTTCTCAGGTCTTTTGTTCGCAGTTCGATCAAGGTCTTCCCTTGCGTCCACCCTGGTGGCTTGATTCGGCTGCTAGGGTCTGTAGGATTGTAACGACACACTCCTAGTCGGTTCCTCATCCCCTGGTCATACTTCACCATCTGATCCGGATTCGCGGCTTTAAACAGATACTCAACCCTTACCCGATATGGCCACTGGGAGAGAGTCCACGGTAGATCGAGGTAGCGTAATACCTCACCCCCGTCCCACACGGAGACCCTAAGTACCCCCACAAAGCCTCCGTACATCGTATGGCCCTTCTTCCGTTTGGATGTGAGCTGATCTACGAGGATATCGCCCGGTCTTAGTAATCCTGCCTTTTCGTTGAACCGCTCTTTGAACCCGTAGGATGGGGGACCCGGGTGGGACGTGAAAAAGGTCTGAGGGTCTTGGATGACCCAGAATGCCCTTGGCATTTCCTATCCTCCTTCTGCTGCACTACACCACCTGCCAATACCGGCGGCCCTCGCGCCTTGCCACTCTGCCGAAGTTCTCCCTCGGCTTGAAGTGTCCCGCCGCCACGATGAAGCTCTCCCGTTCCATGCGCTCCAGCATGTCCCGGCGGGTCTTCAGTCCCAGGTCCTTGTCCAGGTCGGCCCGCGTGCACCAGTCCGGGTTCTGGACCTGCACTTGGCTGTGGAGCACGTCGCCCACGATTACGCCCTTCTGGCCCTGGGGAACTGATAAGGACGTTGAGGTGGCCCGGTGTGTGGCCCGGAGTAGGCAGGGTGGAGACCTCTGGGGTGATGGCATGCTCGCCTTCGATTAGGTCCATGACTTGAAGACCTTCCAGGGGGACGACGGAGTCCCTCACGTAGGGGGCTTCCTCGAGCATCGATGCCGTGGTGAAGTGGTCCCAGTCCGCCTTTGGCACGAGATAGCGGGCCATTGGGAAAGTGGGCCTCTGCCGGCCCCCCTCTACGGTCACATTCCACCCGATATGGTCGACATGCAGGTGGGTGTGGACCACGATATCAACGTCCTCGGGGCCGATTCCCTGCCGTTTAAGCTGGTTCAGCAGGTCGCCGGTCCGGTTGCCGCGGGTCGGGTGGGGACCCGGTCCCATGCCCGTGTCTACCATGAGCACCCGGCCCTGGGACCGCAGAGCGAAACATCCGTAGTATAGTTGGAGTTTCCCTTCCTCCAGATGGTCGGCCTTATAGGGTGCCCAGGCCTCCGGTGGTACGTCTGGGAAGAACTCTCCCGTTTCGTAGGGAGGCGGCACCATATCCAGAAGAGCCAGGATCTCTACATTACCGATAGTTACGCTGTCTGCCAAGACTCGATCCGCCTGTACTCTGCCTCGGTCCTCACCCTCGGGCTGCGTCGTTCAATATTGAACCAGCGAAAATATATCATGGCCGGGGAGGCGGCTCCTCCCAGCCAGCTCCGTGAGCTCCACCACGATGGCCAGGCTCTCCACGAGCCCCCCCACCTCTTCCACGAGATGCGCCGCAGCTGCCAGGGTACCGCCCGTGGCCAGAAGGTCATCCACTATCAGCACTCTTTGCCCGGCATCGATCCCGTCCTTGTGTATCTCCACCACGTTGGTGCCGTATTCCAGCGAGTATTCCGTCCGAATCGATTCGGCGGGGAGCTTCCCCTCTTTGCGCGCCGGCACTAGGGGTTTCCCGAGCCGGCTGGCCAATGGCGCTCCGAAAAGGAATCCCCTGGCTTCAATCGCGACGATGGTGTCAATGGGTCTCCCCTCGTAGTGCTCTGATAGCCGGTCCAGAACGTAATTGAAGGCCTTCGGCTCTTTCAACAATGGTGTGATGTCGCGGAACAAAATTCCCGGAGTTGGAAAATCGGGAACGTCTCGGATGTACCGTTTCAAATCCATGCCGGGCCCCCTACTGCCTACGTATGCCGGTCCGCCCGGTCCCTCGGGCGCGGACGAGTTGCAGTTTAGTAGAGGCCAAGGGTGCAGTCAAGGTGGATGACGAGGTGACGACGGCTGGCTATGGGCCGGTAACGAGTGCGGGAGCTATTGGAAGAAGTCGGCGTTCTTGGCGGTATACTGGTGCCACTGGCTCGGGACCGAATACTCGTAGAAGATGGCTGTTACTGGACACACCGGCTCACAGGCGCCGCAGTCGATACACTCAATTGGATCGATAAAATACATCTCTTCGGAGTCGTTGCTGTGGATACAGTCTACGGGACAGACATCTACGCAGGCGGAATCCTTGACTCCGATACAGGGCTCTGCGATAACGTAGGTCATTTCGCGGGCACACCTACCACCGCTCACGGGTCGAGAGAGTCGGGCTGTCCAAATGTACTGGACGATAGGGCGACTTTATTGTCGTGTGTGGGCCCGAATTCTGTCAAGGGATGCTATGTAGTAATTGTATCAAAGGGAGCATGTCACGTGCGAGCCGGATGATTCCCGCTGCCGTCGTATCGATATAGTCAAGCGGGGCCCAAAGAAGGCACCGGCTTTCGTTCCAGGAGATCGTCCTAGTGTGTTAACCCACAGGGTGGCAAGTCAATGTAATGGCACGCCTTCAGGAGGCTCTTCCCCACCACTGATCGTCTAGGATCGCTCTCTTCCTGGGCAGGGAAGGCCCCGACCGAAGGGCCCTCGTCTCTGTTGGCAGGCCTGGCGTGTGCGCAAGTGAGGCTCTCTGCCGGGCCTCCTAACGCTCTGTAGTATACTAATTTATGAGTCGAGACGAACGGGGTTGGAGTGGTGGATTGGCAGGGATTGGAGGGGAGGTCCCTTGACTTACGAGGTGGAAACAGCGGGCGACGTTCTGAACGTGGTAGAAGACCGCCGGGTGGGCAGGTCGGCCCTGGCCGCTCTTCTGACCGGCCTGGAGGCGAGGGACATTCCTGAAGGCGTTACGGTGTATTCTGCCCCTGGAAAGTTTCAGGAATCCCTCCGGACCTTGCAGGACATGAAGCCCCCGGCGCAGGAGTGGCTGAAGGCGATTGGTCCGCGCGTGGAGAGCTCAGAGACGGGCGCCGTCCTGTTTTGGAGCGAGTCCGGCCTGCTGGCCATCTTGCCCCCCTTCCCTTTGGAGAGCAGCCTGGTCGTAAAGGGCTGGGATACGTCGCCGCTTCGCTCGCTTTTTGCGAGGGAGCTTGTCATCGGCGTGGTGCTGCTCCGACTAGGGAGGTTTTCCATCGGCGTGTTTCACGGTGACTCCCTGGTGTCCTCCAAGACCGACGCCAGATATGTGAAGGGCAGGCACAGTGCCGGAGGTACCTCTCAGAAGCGGTTCCAGCGGGTCCGGGAAAAACAGGTCCACGAGCTATTCAAGAAGACATGCGCCGTCGTAGAGCGCCAATTCACGCCCTTCGAGGAGCGGTTCGATTACATCCTTCTAGGCGGCGAGAAATTCACCCTGAGGGGGTTTCTCAAGGAATGCGATTTCCTGCAAAAACAGTCGCCAAGAATCCTGGGCCGGGTCCTCAACGTCCGCGAGCCGAAACGCGCGGCCCTTGATGGCATCATCGAGACGATTTGGGAGAGCCGGGTGCTGAGGGTCGAGTGAAATATGGTGGCTCCTCAGGGACCGCAGTTCAACGGCAGAGAAACAAAGTGATACGACGCGGGCTGTGAAGCTCTGTAACGTGAATGGATAATTTCAGTGAAGGTCCGTGAAATAATAAAGATAATACGAGAGGATGGCTGGTACCTGGTGACAACAAAAGGAAGCCATCGGCAATATAGGCACCCTGAGAAGCGAGGCCGAGTGACGATAGCGGGCCGCCTTAGTCACGATTTGGCCCCTGGGACACTCAATAGCATCATGAAGCAAGCCCGATTGAAGGAGGCAGACTAGAATGTACCGTTTCCTGGTGGTCATCGAGAAGTGTAATGGTAACTATTCAGCTTATTCCCCTGATTTGCCGGGCTGCGCAGCCACGGGTGAGACCCGTGAAGAGGTTCAAGAGAACATGCATTCGGCAGTCCAGATGCACGTGAGAGGGCTTCTGGATGACGATCTACCAATCCCTGAGACGCAATCATTTGCTGAGTACATTGCTATTTCGTGAGTAAAGTTCCCCACTACGACGAGACGAAGGCGAGCTCGCCCGGTCTGCCCATGTCTCCGGGAGATATCCCCTCTCCCACAGACCTCCGGGAAGAGGCCCTGCGCCTGCTGGAGTTCGACCTGGTGCGCGAGCAGCTCGCCCGCTATACCACCTACTCGCCGGCCATGGAGCTGGCCCGCAGACTGGCGCCCTCATACGATGCCGCTGACGTGTTACGCCGGCAGGAGGAGACCCTGGAGGGCCGCCGTTTTCTGGATGGCGGCCTCGTTCTGGACCTGGAGGAGGCCAAGGACCTTCGGGACCCCCTTCAGCGGGCGGCGCTCGGAGGTGTCCTCGCTGGCGAAGAGCTGCGGGACCTGCACGACACCCTGAACGCGTTCCAGGGTGCGCGTGAGGCCGTTCTCCGTGGGAAGGACATGCCCCTTCTTCGAAGCATGGCTCAGGGGCTGCCGGTGCTCCGGGAGCTGGAGAAGGAGATTTTTCGCTCAATTGGCCGGTCCGGTGAGGTCCTGGACAGCGCCAGCCCGGCTTTAAGAGAGCTGCGATCCGAAGCCCGCTCCGCCCACCAGCAGCTCCAAGAGGCCCTGGAGCGGACCCTGAGGCGTATGGAGCGCCACAACGTCCTTCAAGAGCCAATCATTACTCAACGGAACGGCCGGATGGTCCTGTTGGTAAAGACGGATATGAAGCAACGCCTACCGGGGATTGTCCACGATGTCTCCGACAGCGGCGCCACCCTTTTCGTGGAGCCTACCTCCGGAATCGAGCTGGGCAATCTCTGGCGAGAGCTCAGCCTGGCCCAACAGCGGGAAGAGGAGAGGGTGCTGCGTTCCCTCTCGGCCGAAGTCGAGGCCCACAGCAGCCACCTCCTTCGAGGACTGGACCTGCTGGCCCAGCTTGATCTGGCCTTTGCCAAGGCTCGGTACGCTCACGCAATCAAAGGATCGCCTCCTACTCTGATCGACGCCGAGAGCCCGTATATCTGGCTGTCGGACGCCCGCCATCCACTGTTGGGGAAGGCGGCTGTGCCCATCAGCCTCAAGATCGGGGACCAGTGGCCGGTCCTCCTCGTAACCGGGCCCAACGCTGGGGGCAAGACCGTGGCCCTCAAGACCCTGGGCCTGATTACGTTGATGGCTCAGGCCGGTCTTCACGTGCCGGCCCAGGAAGCAGCCCTCACCCTGTTCGACGGCGTTTACTCCGACATCGGCGACCAGCAAAGCATTCAACGTTCTCTATCTACCTTCAGCTCCCATATACAGAACCTGCGCGCCGTTATGCAACAGGCTACGGAAAAATCACTCGTGCTGGTTGACGAGCTGGGCACGAGCACAGACCCAGAGGAGGGAGCGGCCCTGGCCAAGGCCATTCTGCTTTACTTCGCCCAGAGGGGGATTACCCTCATGGCTACGACCCACCAGCGGGACGTCAGCTCCTTCGCCCAGGAGCAGACGGGTATGATAAACGCAAGCGTAGAGCTGGATCCCCGGACGCTGGCGCCTACATACCAGCTGACCCTCGGGCTTCCAGGTAGGAGCTATGCCCTGACCATCGCTGCAAGGCTGGGGCTCTCCCAGGACATCATAGATAACGCCGAGGCCCTCCGCTCTCCGGAGCACCGGCGGGCGGAAGGCCTCTTGAAGGAGCTCCAAGAGGAGAGGCATCTGGCCGGGGAGAAGCGCAAGGAGGCTGAAGAGGCGCTATCCCGAGCGGATATTAAGAACGCGGAGCTGGAGGAGCAGCTGGCCTCCATTGAGGATAGAAGATCGGAGCTGCTGGAAGAGGCCGGTCACCAGTTCAGGCAAAGGGTGGAGGACGTCGCCAAGCGCCTGCGGGCGGCCGAGCGGGCGATGGAAGAGCCCCCGCCTTGGCCGGTGGAAGCTGACGAAGCGCCTGAGCCCGTTCTACCCGCGGCCCCACCGGCGGACCAGGTCGAAGAGAGTCCCATCCCTGAATCCGCGGTGGGCGAAGGGTCCGAGAGGGAGCCGGTGGCCGCTCCTTCCTTGCTGGAGGCGCGGAAAGAAGTGGCGAGGATCAGGCGTGAGCTTCGGTCTCGCGACTGGCAGCCCGTCCCCAGCAGGCGTAGTGACTGGCTCAAGGGTCTACGGGCCGGGGACCGGGTTTACCTGAGAGGCATACCCAGGCCGGTGGAGGTGATAAGGCCGCCCGACGACACTGGTTCCGTAGAGGTGCTGCTTGGCACCATGCGGGCGAGGCTGCCGGTCCACCAGATTGCCAGGCCCGCGCGTGCCGAAACCGGCCCGCCCCGGGACGCCGTCTACTACTCCCGCTCGTCCAGGGGGCCGGTCGATACAGAGCTGAACCTCCGGGGCGCCCGGGTTGAGGACGCCATTGACCGCATAGAGGTTTGGCTCAGCGATGCAGTCCAGGCCGGCCTGTCCTCAGTCCGCGTATCGCATGGAGTCGGAACGGGAGCCCTGCGGAGCGCCATCCGGGAGCACCTCAGCCACCACCCTCTGGTGAAGGCTGCCGGGAGTGACGAGAACGCCAGGACCGACGGGGTCACGGTGATCGAGCTGGTGTGAGGTGAACTTTGCATCCTTCCTCTTGCGGCTGGCGGGTATGATCAGCAAATGTTGCTTGGTAGCCACGCGTGGAGCAAATAATCATCCGAACCCTGAAGTAATACCTTTTGCAATAGAGTTGGCACACTAGCAGCTTAGCACCCAAAGAATCCTGTGGACGGGGAGTCCTACTCTCCCCCGTCTCCACGACACCGAAAGGGTGCCTTTCGGAGCGCTACTGTCACTCCGAGAAAGAACCTTAACTCTCTCCTCTTCCTGATCCAGCAGGTACCGGGCTGTCCCGTTGTCCATCTCTAGGCAGCCCCCGACTAGCTGACTGCTCTGGTGTGCTCATCCAGCTGGTCCCACGGCTGCCTCACAAGAAAGAATCACCAGCTGTGGCCCGATGGGGAATCGGATCAGGCTCGACTTGAGGAATTGGCCCGGGCGATTATCTGCCTTGGAAGAGCCTGACCACTGCTCAAATTGAGGACGCTGGGCAACATGAGATTCTGAACTGGATATGCGTTGCTGGAGCTATGCACGAGATGGGCTGCAAGACAACCGATTTAGACCTTGGGGAGACCTGGGTCTGCGGCTCCACGTCCACTATGGCCATTTTCTCCAAGTCTCATCCTGGATTTCCCAGATAGACCCAAGTGGTGATTGGCGTTCCTGTGATTACTATGAATATTCTGATTACTAAACGGATATAATGGGAGTCTATACATTATAATACACCCATGAATATAGGTTCTGGCTTCTGATTACGTAATCGTGTTGGAGGCACCTTATGGGTGACGACGAAAAGACCCCTCTCAAGCTCGACTTTGACTCCAAAGTTCGCGTGGAGTTTCGCGGTGCTACCATCACCTCAGACGCAGGACTGCTGGCGTGCAGAGAGCTTGATGACGCCCTAAGCCTGACCGACTCTGCCGACGAATTCCTCAAAGAGAGTCGAACGGGCAAAAACATCCTGCATCAGCTAATCCCACTGCTGAGACAGTCAGTCTACAGCCGCCTCGCTGGATACGACGACACCAATGATGCCGACCGCCTTTCCCAAGACCCAGCCCTGAGAGTAGTGGTAGGCTGGAAAGGCCCTGACAGGAACGCGGCCAGCACCAGCGAGATGGGTAGGTTCGAGACGGAGTTGCTGACACAAAAGGAAAACCTCAAGGGCATTGAGCGGCTGAATGTCGAATGGATAAAACGTGCATTAGCCAAGACCGTACACAGGCGTATCATCCTGGACATCGACAGTTCGGAGAGTCCGGTGCATGGCGAGCAGGAGGAAGCAGCCTACAACGGCCACTTTGGATGCATGTGCTATCACCCCTTGTTCTGCTTCAACCAGTTTGGAGATTGCGAAGGGGCGGTTCTCAGACCAGGCAACGTCCACAGCGCCGATGGCTGGAAGGAGTTCATCAATCCCATCGTCGAGCGCTACCTGAAGCTGGCGGTGAGGCTGCTGTTTCGAGCAGACGCTGCTTTTGCCAAGCCTGAGATTTACGAGTACCTGGAGACAAGGCATATCGGCTACGCCATAAGGCTTCCGGCGAACGAAGTGCTTCAGAAGGAAATAGCTCACCTGTTGGTACGGCCTACCGAGTGGCCCTCTCAAAAGCCCATCGTCTCGTATCACGACTTCGTTTATCAGGCCCAGAGTTGGAATGTTCCTCGAAGAGTAGTGGCCAAGGTGGAGTGGCATCAGGGAGAACTGTTCCCAAGAGTAGGCTTCATCGTAACCAACCTGAGCTATCCAACGAAGGGACTAGTCAGCTTCTACAATGGCAGAGGCACAGCAGAGCAGTGGATTAAAGAGGGGAAATACGCCCTCAATTGGACTCGGCTCTCGTGCCATAAGTTCGTGGCTAATCAGGTGAGGCTGTGGCTATTCATCCTGGCATACAATCTGGGCAACTTCTTCAGAAGGCTGGCTCTGCCAGAAGCGATAAAGAGCTGGTCCCTGACAAGTATTCAGACGAGACTCATCAAGATAGGCGGGCGACTGGTGCGTCATGCGAGGAGGCTTGTGTTCCAGCTTGCCGAGGTGATGGTGACCAGGGAGATGTTCGATGAAATGCTGGAGCGGATAGGGAGACTTCGTTTCAATTCTGGATAGGAGCATGTGTCTGTTAGGGAATCGTGATCATATCGAGGCTGCCCTGAGCAAGGTGCGCGACTTGCAGCGTGAGGTTCGGTCTGAATAATCCGTTTAGAGCCTTTCCCAGTGGTTTGGAGACCCTGTTTCTCTAGATGAAGTGATATTAGCGCGGTTGGTGGCAGTTGACAACTTCAGCAGGCGATCTTATAGTCTGGACTGTCTCAGGATGGTGTGTTTATGAAAGCACTGGATTCCATCTGGGAAATATCGGCTTAAACCCTCCAAGAACTCAGGCGCCACTATAAAATGAGCCTTAACCACGCAAGCAATCCTTTAATGTTTGTGGTATGATCTAGCCGAGTGGTAGATGTTTGAACCCCTACATCTGATTCCTCATTGCGTCTTTTGTGCCCCCCGCGGACTCTGTATAGAGTCTGAGCTTGCCCACCGGACTCTCTTAGGCGTTCTCTGTATCGGTGACCAAGCCCCTGCCAACTATTGTGAGAAAGGAGTTCACCGATGAGTTACGAGGACAAGACCCTTACGTGCCAGGACTGCGGGCAACCGTTTACCTTCACCGCGGACGATCAGTCGTTCCATGCGGAGAAGGGTTTCACCAACGAGCCCAAGCGCTGCTATTCGTGCCGTCAGGCGCGACGCGGCGAGCGAAACGGTGGCTATAGCCAGGGCCCGCGCGAAATGCATACAGTGGTCTGCGCAGAATGTGGCAAGGATGCCACAGTTCCCTTCCAGCCCCGAGGCGACCGCCCGGTTTACTGCAGCGATTGCTTCAGCAAACAGCGGACATCCGGACGATCAAGCTGGTAACCGGATAGCATGATTACGGAGGGGGCGATCTTCGCCCCCTCCGTACCAAGGGGTCGGCAGTCAACTCCCGCCAACCAAGCTATTCAATATATAGGAGATGAAAAGGAATTGAGGATTTACGTAGGTAATTTTGGGTTTGAAACGAGCGAACAGGAGATCCGTGAGGCTTTCGAAGCCTACGGCCAAGTGCAAGAGGTTTCATTGATACAGGACCGTGACACAGGCCGCCCGAAAGGGTTTGGCTTTGTTGAAATGCCGACCAACACAGAAGCTCAGGCTGCTATCGAAGCACTCAACGGCAAGGAATTCACCGGACGCGCTATAACGGTCAATGAGGCCCGACCTCGACAGGACCGGAGCTTTGGTGGTGGTGGCGGAGGTGGCCGAGGCCCTCGTTAGAAGCAATGTGATTTGATGTTCGCCTGGCGCACACAGCCGAGAGGGGCTATCCTTTTTAGGCTAGGGACAAGCCGTTCTAAATATACCCGGAATACTTATGCCACCCCCAGCAACCTGGCTTGTGGCGGCACACCAGTTTCCCGGCTGGTCCTTTAGTAGCGGCGTTAACCTAACTGATCTAAAGTCGGCGATGCACCATTGAATACCGAGGACGGCGTGTATGTCCCATCGTTCCGGTCGGATAGACCAATCGTCCCTCAACGGGAAATCCCCAGAGCGGGAAACCACCAGGAGGAATTTTTGAGGATATACGTGGGAAATCTCCAGCACGAATTCACCGAAGGGGATGTAAGAGAAATGTTTACTACCCACGGCCAAGTGGATTCAGTGGCCATCATTCTTAACCGTGATACCCACCGCTCTAAAGGCTTCGCGTTTATCGAGATGCCCTCGAGCGTCCAGGCAAAAGCAGCCATCAAAGCCCTTGACGGACAGATATTTCACCAACCATCACGCACCCTCACGGTCACTGAGGCCCGCCCTCGACAAGAGGGCGCCGTAACGGTCAACGGGGACCGGCTCCGACCGGAACGTAGCTTTGCCGGCGGCGGAGGGTTTGGGAACCGAGATGGAGGAAGGTTTGTTAGCCGCAATAGCCCAAGGTCCGGAGGCCCTAGTGTCAGAGGACCTGGAACCAGTGGTGGTGGGCGCGGTGGCTCTCGCAGTAGACGTGGCGGTCGAGGTTCTCGTTAGTATATGACTCTAAAGCTCGCCAGAAACTAAGCTGACTCACGCCGGGCGACGCATACTCCCTACTGTAACAGGCAGAAGGAGTTTGTGGAGCAGTGCGTGGTGAAGACCCAGAGAAAGGAAAAACATTGTCTGAAGTGACATTACGCGAAGGCGAGACTCAAGACAGCCTTCTCAAGCGTTTCAATACTGCAGTTCAGAAGTCCGGCCTATTGCGCGGAGTTAAGAGGAAGCGTTTCTTTGTCTCCAAAGGCGAGGCTGCCCGTGAGTGTAGGGTGTCAGCGCAATTGGACACTATTGAGGCCTAGAAAACCGAAGAGGTTGGGGGTGGTAGAGGCTCCTTCAGAGGGGTAGATTAACCCTAAGTGAAAGGAGTCATTGATGACCCAGGTAGAGGATCAGGGTCACGTCCCATAGAGTGGTGTAAGAGTACGTCATCCTGTTGATATTGTCTAGGCCGCTGCCTCTGCGAGTTCGGCTCTGGGTAGAGCTTCGTTGGAGGTGGTTACCTCCTGTGTCATGTATCGACGGCCGACGGCCCACTCGTCGTGCTGCTCAGCTAGGACGGCGCCGACCATGCGACGGACAGCTGGGCGGTTAGGGAAGATGCCCACCACATCGGTGCGGCGCCGTATCTCCTTGTTGAGACGCTCCAGGGGGTTGTTGGACCAGATCTTCTTCCAGTGGGCGAGTGGGAAGCTGGAGAAGGCCAGGACGTCGGGTCCAGCCTCGTCCAGTCGAGAGGCGACCTGTGGGAACGGGTCCTGGAGCTGAGCAATCACCCGCTCGAGTTGGGCATGCACTTCCTGAGGGGACGGCTGCTGGTAGATGGTGCGTACCATGGTGGCCACCCAGGGCTGAGCGCTCCTGGGGACCCGAGTGAGCAGGTTGGTCATGAAGTGGGTGCGGCACCGCTGCCAACTGGCCCCACCGAAGACAGTTGCGATGGCATCCCTGAGTCCCTGATGAGCGTCCGATACCACCAGTTCCACCCCGCCGAGGCCCCTGGCGACCAGTGAGCGCAGGAAGGCTAACCAGAAGGCGCCGTCTTCACTGGTACCCACGTCCATCCCAACGATCTCACGCTTGCCCTCGCTATTGACCGCCGTCGCCACCACCACGCTGACGTTGACTATCCTACCGGCCTCTCTGACCTTCTGGGTTAGTGCGTCCAGCCACAGGTAGGGATATGATCCGCCGTCCAGCGGCCGACCCAGGAAGCTCTCCACCACCCCGTCCAGCTCCTGGCAGATACGCGACACTTGGCTCTTTGAGATACCCTCGCACCCAAGAGCCTTGACCAGATCATCCACTCGCCTCGTCGATACACCCTCCACATACGCCTGCTGGATCACCGCCAGCAGAGCTCGCTCGCTGCGACGCCGTGGCTCCAGCAGGCTCGGAAAGTAGCTCCCCTCCCTCAGCTTGGGTATCTGCAACTCCATGGTCCCTACGCGAGTGTCCCATGCTCGAGACCGGTACCCGTTGCGCTGGGTCACCCGCTCAGGGTTGCGTTCTCCATACCCAGCACCGGTCCTCGATGACACATCAGCCTCCATGATCTCCTCGACCAGCACTCTCAGTGCCTCTCGTAGAAAGTCCACGTCACCGTCGACTCCCCTCTTGCGCATTAGCTCAAGCAGGTCCATCCTTTCCTTGACCACCGTTGTCCTCCTTTCTCAGGCTCGTCTTTGCCCGCTAAGGATGACGTGGTGGTCTCTCTTCATCCAGACCCTCTACTCTTGTTACACCACTTCCTGGGACTCTACTTGAGGTGGTCCCCAAAATTTGGACAGGTGGCTAAGAGAGAGTCCCGCTCCTAAAATAGGACGGAAAGAAGGAGCAGGACATGAAGCAAACACGTAAGAAGCACAGCCCAGTCTTCAAGGGCAAAGTGGCTTTGGCCGCGCTCCAGGGGGAGCACACCATTGCAGAGCTGGCCAGCCGGTTTGAAGTCCACCCGAGCCAGATCCATGCCTGGAAGAAGGCCTTGACTCAGGGGGCGCCGCACCTCTTTGAAAATGGTGCTGGACGCCAGGAGAAGGACCAAGAGGTCCTCACTGCCCAGCTCTACCAACAGATTGGGCAGCTCAAGGTGGAACGGGATTTTTTGTCACGGAGCTTCGGGTTGTGAGCCGGTCCCAACGCCGGGCCATGATTGACCGAGAAGAACCGAAGCTGTCTCTGGTGCGCCAGTGCGCCTTGCTGGGTATCAGCCGCTCCTCGTTGTACTACCTGCCAACCGAGGCCGGCGCCGAGGACATGGAGTTGATGGCCCTCATAGACCAACAGTACCTGAAGACACCTTTCTACGGCTCCAGAAGGATGACTGCCTGGCGCAGAAATCACGGACACCAGGTCAACCGCAAGCGGGTCCGCCGGCTGATGCAGCTGATAGGCCTGGAGGCCATCTACCGGCGTCCCAACACCACCAAGCCAAACCCAGGGCATAAGGTCTATCCGTACTTGCTCAGGGGGCTGGAGATCAACCGGGTCAACCAGGTGTGGGCCACCGACATCACCTACATACCCATGGCTCGGGGTTTCCTCTACTTGATGGCCATCATGGACTGGCACAGCCGCTACGTGCTGGCCTGGCGGCTGTCCAACACCCTGGAGGTAGACTTCTGTGTTGCGGCTCTGGAAGAGGCCTTGAGCAAGGGTCGGCCACAGATCTTCAACACCGACCAGGGCAGCCAGTTCACCAGCGAGGCCTTCACCAGCATGCTGCTGGCGCAAGGCGTTCAAGTGAGCATGGACGGCAGGGGCCGGTGCATGGACAACGTCTTCGTGGAACGGCTGTGGCGCAGCATCAAGTACGAGGAGGTGTACCTGAAGGCATACCAAAATGGGACTGAGGCCAGAAAAGGGATTGGGGCTTATCTGGCCTTCTACAACCAAGAGCGGCCCCATCAAGCCCTGGGCTATCGGTCACCGGGTCAGGTGTTCCATGCAGTGAGCCCACAAAGGTGTTTACTGGAACATCCACAAGCCTTACAATCGGATGAAGGTTTACGAGACACCCCAGCGGTAGACTCTCTTATTTTAGCCTCACCGCTGTCCTGATGATGGGGTCCACTTGAACTCGCCGCGCCCCGCCGCCCACGCACCCAGGGACCTGGGCGAGCTGATTAGCGAGACCTTTCGAGTGTATAGGGAGAGATTCTGGCTGTTCTTCATGATCGCCCTGGCACCGCAGATTCCGTTCCTGATCGTTGAGATTATTGGGGCTGCACCACTTCCCCTGATTCTGAACCTGGCAGTCTCCATCATCGGCATACTTTCAGCGATTGTTCTAACCGTCCTGGCAATCCCGGCAATGATGAACGCCGTGGCGCGGGGGACCTCTTTCGTCGAGTCCTATAGGGACGCCGGGAACAGGTTCTGGACGTTGCTCTTGGCTTGGATAGTCTTCAGCTTAACGCTGATGCTGTGTGTCGCGCTTATGCTGATTATCGTAGGCATTCCATTGTTCTTCTACGTGCTGGTCAGCTGGTATTTCTATCCGTGGGCTGTGATGCTGGAGGGGAAAGGGCCGTTGGGGTCACTCGAACGCAGCAAAGAACTGGTAGCGGGCAGCCGGTGGCGGTTGTTGGGAGTTGGAGTCGTCTTCGTTGTGATGGGCTTTGTGTTAATAGTGGCGCTTTTCATACCAGTGGCCATCATCCTGGCATTCAGTCCCACGGCGGCCAATGTGGCCGCCATTGGAGCGACGGCGGCGGTGATGCCGATTGCTTATATTGGGGCTACTTTAGTGTATTTTGAAATCAAGGAAAGGTGGGACAGACAAACCCCGGCAATGTAAGGGCAAACGGAGTGTATGATCCCCCGGGCCGCCGTAGAGACGCTTGGCGCCTACGCCGTGGATGAACTGTCTCCGCCGCGGAATGGGCCTGGCCGATCAGCTCTCTTCGCTGGGCGGTCCCTCCACGTCTACTATCCGTCCCTCGCCACCGTGCTCCAGGTTGAACGACTCTAGGGCTCCCATGAACTTGCTGCTAAATTCCTCTACGTCGCTGGGCTGGATAAGGAAGCGACGGCCGCTTCGCAAGCGTATCAGCAACCTGCTGCCGAAAGGCAAAGCCACCGGCTGGGCCTGTGCAATCTCACGGAACGGCACGTGGCGTACCCGCGGGCGTCCGTAGGATATCAGCAGCCGGTCAACGTAGATGGTATATATAGAAGGTGTCGTCAACCAGGCGAATGCGGCGAAACCCAGCCCGATAATGACTATAACCTCATTGAGCCAGATCCCGATTACAGCAACCGCAATGGCGAGGGCAAGGTTTAGGTTAAAGGAAGCTCCATGTCTGTCGAAGTGTATAGGCTCATGTTGCTGCATGGACACATTTTAACACAAATCTCGGCTCGTTATTAACTGCCGTCTGGAACAAGTTTCACCCTCATCCTCACCCCAACCCCTTTCCCGTCAAGGGAGAGGGAATCTTGGTTCCACCCGTTCCGAGCAGTTTAAGTACGCTGGAGATTCAGCTAACATTACGATAAGAGGAATCCCGGGAGAGAACAATGGCGGCGACAACAGATGTTGTGATTGTAGGCGCAGGCGGTCACGTCCCATAGAGTGGTGTAAGAGTACGTCATCCGGTTGATATTGTCTAGGCCGCTGCCTCTGCGAGTTCGGCTCTGGGTAGAGCTTCGTTGGAGGTGGTTACCTCCTGTGTCATGTATCGACGGCCGACGGCCCACTCGTCGTGCTGCTCAGCTAGGACGGCGCCGACCATGCGACGGACAGCTGGGCGGTTAGGGAAGATGCCCACCACATCGGTGCGGCGCCGTATCTCCTTGTTGAGACGCTCCAGGGGGTTGTTGGACCAGATCTTCTTCCAGTGGGCGAGTGGGAAGCTGGAGAAGGCCAGGACGTCGGGTCCAGCCTCGTCCAGTCGAGAGGCGACCTGTGGGAACGGGTCCTGGAGCTGAGCAATCACCCGCTCGAGTTGGGCATGCACTTCCTGAGGGGACGGCTGCTGGTAGATGGTGCGTACCATGGTGGCCACCCAGGGCTGAGCGCTCCTGGGGACCCGAGTGAGCAGGTTGGTCATGAAGTGGGTGCGGCACCGCTGCCAACTGGCCCCACCGAAGACAGTTGCGATGGCATCCCTGAGTCCCTGATGAGCGTCCGATACCACCAGTTCCACCCCGCCGAGGCCCCTGGCGACCAGTGAGCGCAGGAAGGCTAACCAGAAGGCGCCGTCTTCACTGGTACCCACGTCCATCCCAACGATCTCACGCTTGCCCTCGCTATTGACCGCCGTCGCCACCACCACGCTGACGTTGACTATCCTACCGGCCTCTCTGACCTTCTGGGTTAGTGCGTCCAGCCACAGGTAGGGATATGATCCGCCGTCCAGCGGCCGACCCAGGAAGCTCTCCACCACCCCGTCCAGCTCCTGGCAGATACGCGACACTTGGCTCTTTGAGATACCCTCGCACCCAAGAGCCTTGACCAGATCATCCACTCGCCTCGTCGATACACCCTCCACATACGCCTGCTGGATCACCGCCAGCAGAGCTCGCTCGCTGCGACGCCGTGGCTCCAGCAGGCTCGGAAAGTAGCTCCCCTCCCTCAGCTTGGGTATCTGCAACTCCATGGTCCCTACGCGAGTGTCCCATGCTCGAGACCGGTACCCGTTGCGCTGGGTCACCCGCTCAGGGTTGCGTTCTCCATACCCAGCACCGGTCCTCGATGACACATCAGCCTCCATGATCTCCTCGACCAGCACTCTCAGTGCCTCTCGTAGAAAGTCCACGTCACCGTCGACTCCCCTCTTGCGCATTAGCTCAAGCAGGTCCATCCTTTCCTTGACCACCGTTGTCCTCCTTTCTCAGGCTCGTCTTTGCCCGCTAAGGATGACGTGGTGGTCTCTCTTCATCCAGACCCTCTACTCTTGTTACACCACTTCCTGGGACTCTACTGCGCAGGCGTGGTTGGGTGCGCCACGGCCTATCTCCTGGCTCGGAAGGGTGTAAAGGTCACTCTTATAGAGAAGAACGACATAGGTAGCTGCGCCTCGGGATTCGCCGCTGGACTGCTCAACCCCCGCTATGGCCATGACATCCCGGGCCCTCTGGATACGATGGCCCAGGCGAGCTTTCGTATGCACGCCGGTCTATTACAAGAGGTGAAGGAAGAGACGGGCGTCGATCCCCAGCCGAGGGAAGTTCCTTCTATCTGGGTGGCGAAGAGAGACCATGAAGTCAAGGAGCTCCGAGAGCTTTTGCAGCTTACCCAACAGATCGAGGGCTTCCAGGCCTGGTGGCTGAGCGGGAGTGAGGTCAGGTCGCTGGAGCCAAGGGTGGCCAGCGGCGTGTTGGGCGGCGTGTACGTGAAGGGCACAATGCAAGTAGCCTGCTACCAATACACTCTGGCACTGGCCAGGGCTGCCGAGAAGTACGGGGCCACAATACGCCTTGGCAACGTAGAGGGCCTGAAACTCACGGGCCGAGGCGTGTCAGCGGTGGTAGTAGGAGGGGAACTGGTGGCCTGCGAAAAGGTAGTCCTGGCTATGGGGCCGTGGACGGGCAGGGCGGAGGAGTGGCTCTGCGTCCGGGTACCCGTAAGCCCTCTGAAGGGCCAGATCTTGCGCCTGGAGCTGGCAGAGGGTCCGCTGGAACATGAATTCTACTGGAGCGGAGGGGGCTACGTGTCCCCAAAACCCGACGGACTGGTATGGGCTGGCACCACCGAGGAACGGGTGGGCTTCGATGACCACCCCACTCCGGAGGCGCGAGAGGCCATTATGAGGGATGCCGTGGAGATCATACCAGCACTCGCGGAAGCCCAGCTGGCCCTCCAGACAGCGTGCTTGCGGCCCGCGTCCGAGGACGATCTGCCTATATTGGGCGAGGCGCCAGGCTGGGAGGGGATCTACCTGGCGACCGGAGCAGGGCGGAAGGGCATCCTTCTAGCTCCCGCTATGGCTCAGGCCGTGGTCGACATGATCACAACCGGGCGGACCGACCTTCCAGTAGAGGCCCTGTCTCCGGGACGGTTCCTTCGAACGTGAGCCACCCACCATAGCGGCGGACTCAGAATCGATCCTGCTGGTTGCCAACAGCACCACCAAGGATAAAGCCGAAACCTGTGTCACCCTGAGCGCAGCGAAGGGTCTGGAGGAGGTGGGGCGTCTCACCAACCCCACACCAGATTCTTCGCCTACGTCTGCTCTGAAAATAAGCCCTCGTCCTTCGACAGGCTCAGGATGAGCGGCGAGAGACCATCCTTTACCGCTCGTGGTGAGCTCGTCGAACCATGGGGCAAATGCAACTCATTTTCATATGTCGGTGGCGCCCCACCGGGGCATGATATCTCAGAATGACACTTTCCGTAGCCATGACGGGATCACAGGATTTTGGGTTGAGGTCTTGCCGATAGGGTTAGCTACCTGGCCGCGGGCACCACATACTCTAGATGGGTGGCCACGCCTGCGATGGTCCCTGGGAAAACGTATTCCTCAATCACGCCTGGGTCTATCATCAGCTCAGCGAAGACCCAGAACAGGTTCAGGTAGGCGTAGTTATCGTACAGAACGTCCCCAATCTCGCCCATGAGCCTCGCTCGTTCCGCCGGTACTACGGCCTCTCGAAGCTGAGGGAACAGCTCATCGATGCGCGGCGCCTCGAAAGCATAGCCGCCGGTCATGCTGTGGGCCCAGTGGCCGATCATGGTCTCTACTGAGGTAGGGGCCATGCGTATGGGCCACATCTTGCCGTGGGCGCTCTTGGCCAGGTACTCCTCTCGGAAGATGGGGAGATCCGGGCTTGTCAGATGCGGCCGCAGGCCCAGCGCTTCGAAGTAGCCCCCCAGCGCTTCCCCGATCTCGGACATCTCACGGAGTCCCGGGTAGGGGAAGACGTACAGGGTGAACTCGAATCCATCAGGGTACCCCGCCTCAGCCAGAAGCTCGCTGGCGCGCTGCGGATCGTAGCCGTACATCTCGTCGAAGCGTTCCTCCCAACGACGGTTGTAGCCGGGCAACAGAGTCCGATGGTACCCAAAGAGCGGCATTACCTCGGCTTTCCCGGGCAGGTAGGTGTCGATAATCTCCCGGCGGTTGACCGCACGGTTCATCGCCTCCCGCACCTTTATATCGGTGAACGGCTCCGTCAGGTCGAGTTTACCGGGGGTGGAGAAGTGCAGGCCGCCCCACTGATACGCGGCCTGAGTCGTGGGCGCTGCGCTTCGGGAGATCTCCATTCCCCCAGCGATAGCCTCCTCCCGGAGGTCCTGGTGGATGTCCGCGATGTGAGCCTCACCGGCCGTGAGGAGGGCCAGCCGGCGGGCTGGGTCCGCAGTGGTAGATATCTCTAGCTCCCGGAATTCGGGGGTCTTTCGCCAGTGGGCATCGACCCGTTCGTAGAGCACGTGCTCTCCGGATCGCCGCTTGATGAGCTTGTATGGGCCGGTGCCGACGGCTGTGTCAACATAGCCATTGAGTCCGGCAGCGTCCCAGAACGCCTTGCTTTGCTGAGTGTAGATCCCGTTGGCCGACAGCGCGCCGTCCAGCTCTGCCGTCGGCTGGAGAGTAAGGAATATGATCTCGTGTTCGTTGACGATCAGGAATTGGTCATCCACGGCAGCGGGTTCGTTCCCTCGGCCAAGCATTGACCTCCAGAGCCCCGCCTCGGCGAATTTAGAGTCTTCTCGCCTAACACTCCAGCCGGTATGGACCACATCCCGGGCAGTCCATTCGCCCCATCCATCATGAAACTGGACACCTTCCCTCAAAAGGAATGTCCAGGACCGCCCGTCTGCGGCTACTTCCCACCTCCTTGCCAGCTCCGGCTGGTAGGAGCCATCAAATCTGTTAATGCCAAGGAGAAACTCGAAGGCCGGCCGCTTATCGAGCAGCCCGCTGCGGCCGCCGAGCCAGGGTACGTTAGTATCGTAACCCGACGGCGTCAGGACCACTTTCAGACGGGTCACCCTGCCTAAAGGGGTCGGTGTAGGAGTCGGTGGCACCGAGCGGGTCGGCCTGGCTAGGGGGGTCACCTGAGGCGTCGGAGCCTGGGTGGGTTGTGGTGTGTCAGGCGTTGGTGTCGGCAACGGCTCGGTCGCGGTCGGCTGAGGTGTGATGGCCAGAAGACGAGAGGTTGGTGTCGGAGCAGGTGGGGTGATCCGGAAAGGAGGAGCCGTTGGCGTATGGGTAGGGTTCGGCGTGGCTGTCGGGGTGAGGGTAGGGGTTGGGGGAGGAGGCGCACTCGTGGGAGTCGGTGAGAGGGATGGAGTGGGTGTCGCTTTGTCTCCCCCGCAGGAAAGTATCGTCAGGAATAGCAGGAGGGATAGCGGGAGGACTATGGTCCTTAGCTCCAACATCCGGGAACCTAAAGGTTAAACTGGGGCTCCACGTAGTCCCTTTCTTTCAAATAAACCTGGAGGCGGTGGCGCTGCTGATCGGCGATGATGATCTGCCGCCTGTCGTTGATCTCCACGGCCGCCGGCCAGCAGAAACGCCATTCCGGCTCCATGCTCTTGGCCCTCTTCCTCGCCCTCAGCAAGTCTGGGTTCGCGGCAATGCTCATCTGTCCCCACGTCGGAAGCTCCTGGGCATCACCCAGGAAGGTAGTGAGGTACGAGCCGTCGGGCGCGTAGGCGTGTACCCGATTGGCCCCGAAGTCGGTTACGTATACGTCACCCTCGTCGTCCACTGCCACGCCGCTGGGGCGGACCAGCTCCCCTTCACCGGAGCCGGGACCTCCGAAGGTCATCAAGAACCGGCCGTCACTCGTAAGCTTCTGGACCCGGCTGTTCTGCCAGTCCGCTACGTATACATCGCCCGCGGCGTCAATCGCGATGCCCCAGGGCATGTCGAACTCGCCTTCCCCGGCGCCTTTCCTGCCCCATCCGGACAGGAACTTACCGTCCTTCGCAAACCTCTGCACTCGATGATTGCCGCTTTCCACGACCCACAGACACTCCTCCGCGTCGAAGGCGAGACCCCAGGGACGCATGAACTCCCCGTCTTTGGAGCCGGGGCTGCCCCACACGCTCAGCAGGTTTCCCTCCTTGTCGAAGATGGTGATCCGGTTAAGCCATTCGTCCGCCACATACACGTTTTCCTGGCTGTCCAGGGCCAGAGAGGTGACTTGAATGAACTGGCCCTCATCGGTGCCATACCTGCCGAATTCCAGGATGAACTGCTCCTCGCCTGCTTTGCCGCCGAGAAGCATCTTGGAGATTCGCGTGGCGGCGGGCTTGAACTGAGGCATGCGATTGAGTACGTACACGACGCCGTTGGCGGCCGGGGCTATGTCCACCGGCAGCCTGAACCCGGTCCCGCCGTCGGCCCCTCTTCCTATGTTGTGGCTGTAGGTGAAAGTCCTGCTGGATATCGTCCGGGTGATCATTTGTTACCTCTAAAATTTAGTGCCGCCGTTAGTTGGTCTAACAGGGTGCTGACAAATCCTTCCGACCATCCCCCTGACCCCCTTCCCTTCGGCAGGCTCAGGATGGGCTTGGCCAGGAAGGGGGAAGAATTAACATCTGAGGGACACCCTCAGACTCCCGGCAAAGGGGCTTCGCCCCTCTGCACTCCCTTTCCTCATCACACCAGCAGATACATGCATCGTGCGATGTTATCTGCCCGGCGCCATGCTATCCAAACTGGTACTCTCTCGAAGAGGCAATCATCTGGAGCGTGGTGGCTACCCTATGGGCGGACTCTTCGGACGCGCTGCCTGTGTCCCAGCGGAGCTCCCCGCCCGTTTTGGCTTGAGACAGCAGCTCCACGTAGGTCCTGTCGGAGACTTCCATGGGGCCCATCAGGTCCAGGCAGCTCTCCACGAGCCCTTCTGGAGCGAGGGCGCCGCGTGCGCGCACCCGGCTGACTATGTCCTGGACACCAGGGAGGCTCAGGTCCCCTACCCTATCGGCCACGAAGTTGATGCGCCTAACGAGGGACCCGCTGTCGATCCACTCTGGGCCGGTGTGCCATCCCTCCACGCTGGGCGGGTCCAGCAGGGACTGGCCCATGTTGGAGGGCTCCTCACACACGCTTTCCAGGCCCGGTTTGGGTATGCCCTGGAAGTCGCCGATCAGATTCAAGGTGCCTACGACTACCTCGGCTGGGCTCTTGACCTTGGTGAACCGGGCGACTTTGAAAAAATCCGAGTTGAACAGGACCCGAAGGGTAGGGCGGATGTGATACCCGGAGCTGATGAAAGCGTCTCCGATGATGTTGATGGCTACGGGATCGCGAGGCGGTGTGCTCTGCCACGCCGGCACCTGGGGCTCATCGGCGACGAAGAAATTGTAGAGGTGACGGGCGATGAACCTTGCCGTCGCGGGCTGGCGCACGATGATGTCTATGATGTCCTCGCCGTTGAACGGGCCCCGGTGTCCCAGGAACACCTTTTCGGAGTCGTCGTGGTCCTCGGGCCGATATTCGAACTCCCAGGGGAACTTGCCCATGGGTAGACGCGGTATCTTGTTGGAGAAGGTCCAGCCGGTGAACGCTCGGGAGCACTCGTAGACGTCTTGTTCGGTGTAGTTCCCGACGCCCATGGAGAACAGCTCCAGCAGCTCCCTGCCCCAGTTCTCGTTCGGCGAGCCCTTATGGTTCTGATTGTTGTCCAGAAAGAATATCATGGCTGGGTTCCTGGCCACCTCGAGGAGCAGGGTCCGATAGTTATCCATTCCGTACATACGGAACATATTTATCTGCTCAAGAAGCTGGTCGGTGTTGTCGACCTTGGACTCACCGGTGGCGAGGACCTGGTGCCAGAACAGTGACATCTTCTCCTGCAGGGGACGCTGGGTGTTGACCATCTGCCAGACGTAGTTGGCCTGGCCGGGAAGGGGAGGCCCGCCCGGAAGCATCGAGTAGGGAGCGTGCCGGAAGAGGAGGTACTCGTCGTTCTCGGGAAGTCCGTACCTCTCGGGCTCGACCAGCTCCTCCACCGTCGCTTCGTACCCCTTGGCCGTCCGCGCCTCCAACTCGGCCCGTGACGCGCCAAACCCGGCCCGCCTCATCAGGTGGGCCATCAACGAAAGTTCCGGATTGTCTATCATTCCATCTCCTTCGCAGACGATTACTCGATAGCGCTGCGACCCGGAGCCCCAAGGCGATGACGCGTGGGGTCGGCTCAGCATATTCTAATTCTCAGCTGGACCTCCGTCAACCGAGCAGGGTCCGGGTGTCTCCGCCAGATGGCTATCCCTATGGTCGGTAGACAGCGGTGTCGGGATATGAGGCGTACCAGCCGAACCAGTGGGCCACATGGGTCGGGATTCGCTCCAGGCGCTCCTCTGGGTCCTCGATTAGGATTAGCGCCTCCTCCTCAATACGCCAGCCCCGGCCCTCTTGATCAAGAAGGACCGTGACGCTACCACCAGATTCAGCGGGACCGGCCGGGGAGAAGGAGTGAGCGCCTCTTTCGTACGCCCGGGACCCGGCGTCCGGGTTGGTGACAACCACCAAGTTCGTCTCGCCCAAGCGGTTGTGATACGCAATCTATACGCTAACGGTAGTGGGCGGGATTCCTCATGCGGCGTCGGCCAGGGACCGAGGCTACGAAGATCACCACACCTTGTAGAAGTGGTTCAGCGGCCCGTGGCCGTGACCCAGGTCAAAGGAGTGCTGTATAGCCTCGGTTACGTACTCCTTGGCCGCTCCGACCGCATCAATGACATCCATCCCCTTGGCCAAGCCGGCGGCTATGGCCGATGCGAATGTGCAGCCCGTACCGTGGGTATTCTTCGTCTCGATACGGGAGGCCTGGAACTCCTGGAACTCTCTTCCGTCGTAGAACAGGTCCACCGGAGGCCCCGGCAGATGTCCTCCCTTGATGACTACGGACCCGGCGCCCATGCCGACGATCTTCTCGGCCGCGCGGCGGGCATCGCCTGCCGAACCTATCGTCATATCCGCGAGCGACTCGGCTTCGGGTATGTTGGGAGTGACCACCGTGGCCAGGGGCAGTAAGCTCTGCCGAAGGGCGGCCACGGCGTCCTCCCTGAGGAGTCTGTCCCCGCTCTTGGCCACCATGACCGGGTCGACCACCAGCCGGCCCACCCGGAAGCGGTTCAGCTCCCTAGCCACTGTCTTTACGATGGCGCTGCTGGACAGCATGCCTGTCTTCACCGAGTCGGCGCCGATATCGGAGATCACCGCTTCGATCTGGGCCGCCACTATGTGCACGGGGATTTCATGGACGCCCGTTACGCCCAGGGTATTTTGGGCCGTCACGGCGGTGAGGACCGAAGTGCCGTACACACCCAGGGCGGCGAAGGTCTTCAGGTCGGCCTGAATTCCGGCGCCGCCTCCGGAGTCGGAGCCCGCTATGGTCATGACCCTGGGGGCTCGATTCACTCCGGCCAGCTCTCCCCGGTGTAGGCCATCTCCCAGAAGAGGTACTCGTATCGCACAGTGCTCAGGAATAGCTCTTTCAAGTGGTCAGCCGATCCCACTTCGGTGGCGTCCAGGACGCTTCGCATCCATCCGACGAACTCCTCCAGCTCTTTGCCTGCGTGTATATCTATCCATGTCTGATAGTACCTGTTCGCCGGGTGCTTGCCCGCCGCCGCCAGGCGCTTCGCCCAGTCTACGTAGGGCCACTCTATGGCCAGCAGGGTGGTGACGATCTCAAGGAAGGTGCCGTCGGAGGCCACGTTCCGCAGGAACCCACTGTAGGCGAAGGAGGTGGGCAGGTGCTTGATGCCTTTGATCTCTTGCTGAGTGAGGCCGGTGTCTAGGAAGTATTGTTGGAAAAGGCTTTCCTCGCCGCCGAGGGCCAGGTGCACGAAAGCCGCAAGAGGTCGCGCCGAGGCGAAGTCGGGCGCAGTTATCACGCCACCGCACATAAGAGCGATCCAGTCCCTCAAGAACAGGTGGTCCTGCCGGAAATAGATGTCGAACTTCCCTTCAGGCAACGTGCCGTCTCCCAGCTCGATCACGAAGGGATGAGTCACGGTTTTCTCCCACAGGGGGCCGACGCTCTCGCGGAGCTCTTCGCTCAAGCTCACGGGACTACCTCCGAAGTATGTTCGCGATGGGGGCGGGCTAGTCGGCGCCTTCGACAAACTCATTGGTGTACGCCGCGTTCCCATCGACGGGGTTTTCCACAAGGCCGTTGGCATACAGCCAGTCGGCGAACTGGGTCCAGCGCTCCGACGCCTGCCCTCCGACACCTGAATCGCCAACCCACAGGGGGGCGATCACTTTGATACCGGGACTTTCGATGGCCGGGTCTACCTCCTCGCCGGTCCCCTCGAGGAGGACGTCCAGTGCGGCGTCGGGATCGTCCGCCGCGTCCTGATAGCCTCGGACCACGGCCCGGACGAACCGCTGTACCAGGTCAGGCTTGTCCTTTATCATGTTCTCACTGGTGACTATCACCAGCTCGTAATAGTCCGGCACGCCCCATTCTTCCATTCGAATGATATTAACGGGGTATCCCTGGTTTTCCATCAGAATAGATTCGTGGCTGAAGTAGCAGCCGATGCAAGCATCGACGGTGCCGTTGATCAGCATGGCCGCCAGGTCGAATCCCACGTCTACCAGCTCTACCTCTTTCAGCCCGCCGGCAACACCGTCTGCCTTGAGCATGGTATCCAGGAGCGGCTCGTTGGTCGGTATCCCAGGATAGCCCACCTTCTTCCCTACGAGGTCGCGGGGCCGTGTGATCCCCGACGACTTGAGAGTCTGAACCGAGTTGAGAGGGTGCTGTACGAGCCCAACGATGGATACCACAGGCACGTCCCTGGAGCGGGCTATGAGCAGATCGGGCTGGTAGTTGATGCCGAAGTCGTCGGCCCCCGCCGCCACAGTTTGGTTCACCGTCGAGGGGTCCACGGGGGTGTACATCTCGACCTCCAGGTCCTCCTGGTCGAAGTACCCCTTTTCGATAGCCATGTAGAGGCCGGCGTGATTGGCGTTGGGATACCAGTCCAGGGCCAACTTCACTTTGACTTTCTCTTTCTCCTCCCCGCCGCACGCGGCGGCGACGATCAAGAGCAAAGCCATCAGCATCGGCAGCACTACTTTGTGCCTCATAATCCGCACCTTCCTAGTGTTCTGTATTCCAAGATAGATAAGCAGGGTCCTGAAAACCCTTCCGACCATCCCCCTGGCCCCCTTCCCTTCGATAAACTCAGGACATGCCTGGCCAGGAAGGGGGAGGAATTTGCATCTGAAGGACACCCTCAGACTCCCGGCAAAGGGGCTTCGCCCCTCTGCACTCCCTTTCTTTAGCAGCCTGTTGAGTTTGTCGGAGGGCAGGACGGCACTGCATCACACGCTGTCATCCATCTGTCCCTGCCTCCGTTGATTGTGGTACCACGGCAACAGCATTCGCTCAACGGCGCCGGCAGCCAGGAAGAGGCCTATGCCCATAAGACTCAGCAGGAAGCTGGCGGCGTATACCCGTTCGCTGAGGAACTGGGCCTTGGACCTAATGGCCAGGTACCCAAGGCCTTCGCTGGAGCCCACCCACTCACCGATGACCGCGCCAATTACGCTCACCGTCACGGCTATCTTGATGCCCGAGAACATGAAGGGAAGGGAGCTCGGCAGCTGGGCCTTGAGGAAGAGTTGCCGGCGGTTCGCTCCGAGAGTACGCAACATGTTTAGCATGTCCGGATCGGCGGAGGCCAGGCCGTCTACCGTGTTCACCACGATGGGGAAGAAAGATATGAGGGCCACCACGATAACCTTGTGCTGCATGCCGTAGCCTATCCAGATCAACAACAGGGGAGCTATCACGATGATTGGGATGGTCTGGGAAGCGATCACAGACGGATAGATGACACGCCTGAGGGTGCGGGACAGGTTTATCAACCCGGCTAAAATGGTCCCACAGGCCAGGGCGATGGCGAAGCCGATCAGCACCTCCCGCAGCGTTACCCAGGTATGGTCCAGGAGCAGGGATCGGGACTCCCACAGCTCTTCTCCGACGGCGGATGGAGCGGGAAGCTTCCAGTGGGGGATGTCGTTCAGCGCTACGGTCGCCTCCCATGCGCCCACGGCGCCGGCGACTATCAGGAAGGCGGGGAGCCACCTGGCCAGGGTACGAGTCGCCGACCTTACCGGCGAACTCGAGTGACTCGTTGAGTGTAGGCCCGTTGCTTCTTCCTCGTGCCGTCTCATGAAGATGCCTCCCCATCCGAGGGCAGGCGATGCTCCCTGAGAGCTGCGACCATTTCCGCCTTGAGGCTCACGAAATATTCCTGTGTGACCATCTGGTAGCCGCGGGGGCGGGGCAGATTCACCTCCATCACCGACTTGACCCGTCCCGGTCGTCCCGTCATGACGTAAACCCGGTCGGAGAGAAGCAGGGCCTCATCCACATCATGGGTAACCAGGACTATGGTCCTCTGAAGGGAGTCCCACAGCTCCATGAGCCACTCCTGCATTCGGGTCCTAGTGATGGCGTCCAGGGCTCCGAAAGGCTCGTCCAGCAGCATTACCTCTTGGCTCACCAGGACCGTGCGAAGGAACGCCGCTCGCTGGCGCATCCCTCCCGAAAGGGAATAAGGATACTGCGCCTCGAAGCCCCTCAAACCGAAGAGGTCCACCAGCTCAAGTGCCCGAGTCCTGGCATCTTTACGAGACACTCCCCGGAGCTCCAGGCCGAGAATCGCATTGTCGATCACCGTGCGCCAGGGCATGAGCAGGTCTTTTTGCTGCATGTAACCCACGAGTCCCAGGCGGTGGTCGACTGGCGCACCATCCAGGTCCACAGATCCAGTGTCAGGCTGCTCCAGCCCAGCGACGATGTTTAGCATGGTACTCTTGCCGCAACCACTGGGCCCTATGACGCTCACGAACTCCCCCGCGCCGGCGTGGAAGTCCAGGCCTTCAAGTACCGGGAGGCTTCTTCCGTTCACCCCGAAGGACTTGCTGACGTTCCTAAGCTGTAGTTTGACGGCCGGTGCGCTCATGTCTCAGAAATGCTAAAGGCCGCCAACTCGAAGTGGCGGCCTTGGGCAACTCAAAACTATCATCGGACACCAATTCCCTACGCTGGCATTACCCAGATCAGGTTCGCAAGGGTCGGCGACATTTTGGGCGGTCGCCCTCTCAGCCTGGCTTATCCAAGCTCCCCTACGGGCCTTTATCTATTGGCTGTGTAGGCCAATTATAGATTCCCACCACTCGGGGTGTCAACCAACCGTCGCCCTGCTCCCCGTGGCACAAAGCTCCAACAGGCAGCAGCCACGGCAGCGTGGCTCCTTCTTACACGTCTCTTTGGCGTGGCGGTCAAGGAGGGCGTGGTACTCATTGTACAGCCCGGCATCGGGAGCCAGGTTCTGATGGAATAGCCTCTGGTGTCCCTCGTAAGTGCCCCTGTGTGGGGCAAGTCCCATGCGGGCGAGGATACGACGCGTGTACGAGTCTATGACGAATGACGGGTGTCCCGCGGCATACAACAATATGTCGTCGGCCGTCTCTTCTCCAATCCCGTATACGGACAGCAGCTCCTGTCGAAGACCGAAGAGGTCCTGTGACAGGAACGACTCCAAGTCGCCATCGTGGTGCTCCCACAGGTGGCTGATAAAGGCCTTCAGCTTCTTGGCCTTCATATTAAAGTACCCAACAGGCCTCAGCAGCGAGGCCAGCTCATCCTGCTCGATGTCGCGCAAGGCGTGGAGAGACAAGTAGTCACCCGATTTTAGATTACCCAGCACTTTCTCAACGTTGCTCCAAGCGGCTGCCTGGGTGAGGATAGCGCCTAGAACAATCTCCAGCGGGCTGTCGCCCGGCCACCAGTGCTGGGGCCCGTAATGTCCGTAGAGGCGGCCATAGATATCGAGCAGCAGCTCAGTCGTTGTGCCCGGATCGGGGGAGGCAGGCTCAGCCGCCGGGCCCCGTCCCGCCTGCTTCCCGTGGGGCACGCGAGTCATAGCCTCACCGGGAGTCGGTCCGCCAGCACAATCTCCTCGGTGGTCACTCGGCACCGGTAGGCGTACACCTCAACACCTTCCCCGGCGGCCTCCCGAAGCGCCCTCCCGAATTTGGGGTCGGCGCCGTCGTTGGGGGCGAAGTCCCGGGCGTCCCCTCGCTGGACCACGAAGACCACTGCGGCGCGGTGCCCCTGCGCGGCAGCCCGAGACAGGCTGACCATATGCTTGATGCCCCTGATCGTAGGTGCGTCAGGGAACAGGCCCGTCCCCTGCTCCACCAGGGTCACCGATTTGGTCTCTATGAAGCATACTGCGCCTTCTCCTTCCAGCACGATATCCAACCGGCTTTCGCCGTAAGTCACCTCCCTTCGTATGGTACTGTAATCATCGAACTGGGGGAGCCTGCCGTCCCGGAACGCTTCGTGTACAAGGGAGTTCGGCAGGCGCGCGTCCGCGGAGGACAGGGTGTGCCCAAGGTCTACAAGGGCCAGGTCGAAGGCGGTCTTGCGATGGTCACCCGCGACCGGCTTGAGGAGCACGCGACGCCCCTCCACAAACAGCTCACGCATCCGGCCCGAGTTGGCGACGTGCACCAAGACCTCTCCGCTATCCAGGTTGGCCAGGGCGGCAAAGCGGTTCAGGCGGCGGACGAACCGTGCCTCTATCAGATCTCCGAAACGCAACTGAAGTCAGTGGCCTCGCCTCAAGTCCATAATGGCCATGGTAGCAACCCCGGGTGGCCCTGGCAACGAGGTTGCATCTAATCTCCCGCGGGGTGCTAACACCTAAAGATGCCTCTCATCCAGAGGGCCCTGCCTTAAAACTGTCATTCTGAGGAGCGAAGCGACGAAGAATCTGTCCCCGGCTTCTTGTCGTCAAGGTAAGACCCTTCGCTGCGTTCAGGGTGACAACCTGGATGTGACTTGGGCAAGGCTCATCCAGAGGAAGGAGAAGTTGTGACATCGAGACGTCTCTTCTTACATAGGCTTCCCTTTGATCGCGACGATAGTCGCCGCCGGGTGCGGTTCGGCCCAACCGACGGCGACACCTACTGCTAGCTCTACCGAGACACCGGAGCCGACCACCACGACAACCCCAGCCCAGGCAAGCACTCTCGCTTCAGACCTCAGCGACGCCGAGGCTGAGTATCTCGAGGATATAAGCCCCATTGATCGTACGTTTGGTGATCTCCTTGCCTCCATCAGCGAGGCTCTCAGGACTACTTGGCCGACCAGGGAACGGCTCCTGGATGTGTTGGGGGAGGCCGACGTTAGTGCAACGTTCGCGGCCGCCCGCAAGCAGGTTGAGCAGCTTAGCCCGCCCGACAAATTCGGACCCGATCACAGCAGGTATCTGGAGTTCTTAAATGAGGCCACGCCGTACCTCCATGACCACGACCAGGCCGTGCAAGGCGGAGACCTGGTAGGTGTCTTCGTGGGCCGCGCCCATGCGTTTGTAGCACGCGGCAAGATGCGGCGGGGCGTGTCAGCCGGGTTTTGCAATGCCCTGACCCACGGGGCTCCGGAGGGCGCTCCTACGCGTTCGCCCTTTTGTGGCGGCGAGGGTGAGCAGCTTCCCGGTGGTGAGTACGGGACTGCGCTACACGCCATTTTCAGGCTGTATGCAACAGAGTTCAATCCAAGGGTCAGTTCCTTCCCGCCCGCCTTCACTCCCGACGAGCTCTACTCGTCCCTCGCGATCCTGAATCCCGAGATAGAGACAGTGATCGAGGAAGCACGGGACATGGTGATGGCCTTGACGCCGTCGGCTGAGCTTCGGGCAGACCACGACCGCCTGATTCTGTACCTGGAAGAAAACTTGGAGCTCGCGCGGGCAATATCCCAAGCGGCCAGAGATCAGGACGGGGTAGGGCTGCGAACAGACCTGTTCCCCGAATCGGGGATTGTGCTCTGCAACGCCCAGCGGGAGCTGTCACCCACGATCAGACCTCTGGTCACGCCCTTCTTCGGCGATGAAGTGCCGGAGCAGTGCCGTTAATCGAGTCCCCCTAAATCGTTTATAGCTAGGCGCTGTCGCCATCGAGAGGATATAATAGGCGAATTACAGGTGTGATGGCGCTGGAAAGGGCGGGTCCAATGGGAGGCTTTCTCGAAAGGCTCGAAGCGGTGTGCGGCTCTCATAGGAGCCTCCTCTGCGTTGGATTGGACCCAGATCCTGAGCAGATGGCCGTGCGGGACGTGTACCAGTTCAACCGAGGAATTATCGACGCCACGGCAGACCTGGTATGCGCCTACAAACCCAACCTGGCCTTCTACGAGGCCCTCGGCATCGATGGCCTCGTAGCACTCAAGCAGACCGTCGAGTACGTACGGGAGACTGCAGGAGATGTGATAATCATCGGCGACGCCAAGCGGGGCGACGTGGGTAACACGGCTAAGGCTTACGCCAGAGCCCTGTTCAGTGAATGGGGTTTCGACGCGGCTACCGTGAACGCCTACGGAGGCCGCGATTCCGTACTCCCCTTCCTGGAGTACGAGGATCGTGGCATATTTATATGGTGCCGCAGCTCCAATCCGGGCGCTCGGGACCTGCAGGACCTCATCCTCGCTGGCAGTGGGTCAGGGCAGATGGTCTATCAGAATAGTGCCCTCAACGCACGTAAATGGAACATAGGCGGCAACATCGGCCTGGTGGTCGGTGCCACTTATCCCGAAGAACTGAAATCGTTGCGGGAGCTGTGCCCTGACATGGCCTTCCTCATACCAGGGGTTGGAGCGCAAGGCGGCGATTTGGACGCGGCGGTACGCTCGGGTGTAGACATGAACGGGAGGCTAGCCATCATCAGCTCTTCCAGGCAGGTCATTTATGCACCCCGTGGCGGTGACTTCGCGCAAGCGGCGCGCGAGGAGGCTATGAGGCTGCGGGACGAAATCAACGGGGTCCTCGAACGGGAGGGCAAGGGATGGTCCTAGAGCTACGCCTCGGGGACGTACTGAGGCTCAAGAAGGTCCATCCTTGCGGCAACTACCTCTGGGAGGTGGTGAGATTGGGGGCGGATATCGGCATCAAGTGCCGGCAATGCGACCGGCAGGTCATGCTGGCGAGGTCCTACCTGGAACGCAGGGTCAAGGAGGTCGTCAGCCACAGGGGCGATGTAAGGATCGAGCAAGAGACGGGAGCGTAACAAGATGTCTCCGGGAGACATGGAGCAGCCAGGAGAGGTAGGAGGCCTATCACCTGAGGAGAGGGCCTCCGAACCGGGCCGCAAGTCCAGCTACCAAACTTCTTCCCAGATACCAGTTGAAGAGGTCTACACTCCGGCGGACCTTGATGGAATGGACTACGCACGCGATGTCGGCCTGCCCGGCGAATACCCGTTCTTGAGGGGTGTGCACGCCACGGGCTATCGCGGCAGACTCTGGACCATGAGGATGTTCGCCGGATTCGGGACGGCTGAGGAGACCAACGCCCGTTTCAGGTACCTCATGGAGAATGGCCAGACGGGCCTCAGCGTGGCTTTCGACATGCCCACCCTCTACGGCTACGATACCGATGCTCCTCAGGCGGCGGGTGAGTTTGGGAAATGCGGCGTGGCCGTCTCCTCCCTCGCTGATATGGAGAGGCTCTTCGACCAGATCTCCTTGGACCGAATGACCACCTCCATGACCATTAACAGCCCGGCGGCGGTTATCTGGGCGATGTACATAGCGGTGGCTGAGAAGCAGAGTGTGCCGCTGGAGAAGCTGGGAGGGACCCTGCAGAACGACATACTCAAGGAGTATATCGCTCAGAACGAGTATATCTTCCCTCCCGAACCCTCTATGCGCCTCGTCGTGGACACAGTCGAGTTCGCCGCCAAGCACATGCCCAGGTGGAACCCAATCAGCATCAGCGGGTACCACATACGCGAGGCCGGGGCGACGGCGGTCCAAGAGCTTGCCTTCACCATGGCCGATGGCTTCGAGTACGTTAGGCGCTGCCTGGCCAGGGGTCTTGATATAGATGAGTTCGCTCCAAGGCTCAGTTTTTTCTTCAATATCGACAACTATTTTTTCGAGGAGATCGCCAAGTTAAGGGCAGCCCGAAGGATATGGGCCCGCGAGATGCGGGAGACCTTCCAAGCGAAGGACCCGCTCTCATGGCGTATGCGGACACACGCCCAAACCGCCGGGTGGACCCTCACGGCCCAGCAGCCGGAGAACAACGTGATAAGGGTGGCCTTGCAGGCCCTGGCGGCCGTATTGGGGGGGACCCAGTCCTTTCACACCAACTCCCTTGACGAGGCCTGGGCGCTGCCCTCGGAAAAGGCGGCTCTGCTGGCCCTCCGGACGCAGCAGATCATCGCCCACGAAACCGGCATCACCGATACCGTGGATCCTCTGGGCGGAAGCTATTTCACCGAATCGGTGACCAACCAGGTTGAGGCAGGCGCCTACGATTACTTTCGCCGCCTGGAGGATATCGGAGGCGTGATTACAGCCCTCGAAACCGGATACCTGCAAAGGGAGATAGCCGAAGCCGCCTACCGTTATCAGCAGGACGTGGACAGCAAGGACCGGATCACGGTAGGTGTCAACGAGTACGTATCGGAGGCGCTCCCGGATATCCCGTTGCTCAGGGTAGATAAGGCGCTTGAAGAGCGCCAGATCGAATCCCTCAATCAGGTAAGGCGCCAGCGCGATAATCGTGATGTGAGGGAGAAGCTCAGAGGTTTGGAGCAGGCTGCCCGAGGCTCCCAGAATCTCATGCCACCATTGCTGGATGCGGTCAAGGCTTACGTCACCCTGGGAGAAGCGATGGATGTGCTGAGGGAAGTCTTTGGTGAGTATCAGCCCTCCTGGGGCTATTGAGCGGAACGCCCGGGCGTGACCCCTTCAGTTGTTCAGCCCGGGGCAGTTCCCTCCGAAGTCCGCTGAGGCTGAATGCGAATTCCGGCGACTTGGACGCATGCATGTACGCTATCGTGCAGCGCGCGGTCTGATGATTCAGGAAACGATGCAGTTCGTGACCTCGCGACCCCATCACACATCGTTGACAGTCCGTCCCGTCCTTTGCTAGACTGAGGCTGACCATCCCCAGGAGTTTTCCTTTGGCGACGTTCACTCCGCGAGCAGGTGATTCAGGAGAAGAAAGATGTGGTGGATAGTCTTTTGGACGGTGTGTTGCCTCATGTTCTGGGCCGTTGCCTGGGGGATAGTGGCTTGGAGCATCAAGAGGATCAACGCCCCCACCGGCGGAGCAGGGCAGGATTCGAACAGCGCGATAGACATCGCCAGCGAGCGCCTAGCCCGCGGCGAGATCAGCAGAAAAGAGTTCGAAGAGCTCAGAGAGACTCTACAGGGCAAGAGAGTCGCCTTCTAGCTCAAGGGCAATTCCGGAGAACTACCCAGCGGCACCTTTGGATGTGCCCAGGCTGTTTTCCAGCCCGGTTCCGGCTTCCGTCAGGAAACGGGGCGTGGGCGGCCCGGATCCTAACCAGCGGCGCGTGGTGGAAATCACAATAGGAGAGGGTTGAGATGGTGACGAATCCAGCCCGTGTGTCCATCGAGAGAAACATTGCCATGGAGCTGGTGCGGGTGACCGAAGCTGCAGCCATGTCAGCCGCTCGCTACATGGGTTTGGGCGACAAGGAGCTGGTGGATCAGGCCGCGGTGGACGCTATGCGCGTCAACCTGGGCAGTGTCGCGATGGACGGGATCGTTGTCATAGGCGAAGGTGAGAAGGACGAGGCGCCTATGCTATTCATAGGCGAGCAAATCGGCGATGGCTCCGAGCCTAAGGTGGACGTCGCCGTGGACCCCATCGACGGCACCACACTTCTCTCCAAGGGGCTCCCCGGCGCCATTGCCGCTGTGGCTCTCTCCGGCAGAAACACCATGAACTGCCCCCGTGAGCTTGTATACATGAATAAGATAGCCGTCGGACGCGGTGCCAAGGACGTGATCGACATTGACGCACCGGTTGCTGTGAACCTGCAGAACATCGCGCGGGCTCTGGGACGGGTAGTACCAGAATTGACGGTGGTAGTGCTCGATCGGCCTCGTCACGATCAGCTGCTCAAGGATGTCCGAGGTGCCGGGGCACGGGTCAAGCTCATATCCGACGGGGACGTGGCCGCGGGCATCCAGGCCGCGATGGGCGACTCGGGGGTAGACGTGCTGATGGGCATTGGAGGTACGCCGGAGGCGGTCCTCACGGCGGCGGCTATCAGGTGCATCGGCGGCTCGATACAGTGCAAGCCTTGGCCGCGCCATGACACGGACCGGGAACTGGCCCTGGCAGCTGGGATCGATCTGGAGAAAGTGTACACGACCGAAGACCTCGTCGGTGGCGAGGACGTGTTCTTCGCTGCCACCGGTGCCAGCAGCGGGGAGCTATTGAAGGGGGTGCGGTTCTTCGGTGGCGGCGCCCAGACACAGTCACTGGTGATGCGCTCCCGGTCCGGCACCATCCGCTGGATCGACTCCGTTCATGACTTCACCCAGCTCGACAAGATCGGGGTCGGCGATAGCTAGCGGCTAGCATCTCTGGTCAGGTCGGATTATGGAGAGAGGAGGCGGACAATGGATATCCAGCAATTAAACAGCACCGCAAGGGCTATTGTTTCGCCCGGCAAGGGCATTCTGGCGGCGGATGAGAGCTCCGGGACCATCAAGAAGCGGTTCGACTCGATCAACGTGGAATCCTCCGAGCAGAACCGGCGCGACTACAGGGAGATGCTCTTCCGAACGGAGGGTGTGGAGGAATTTATCAGCGGAGTAATATTGTTTGACGAGACGATACGGCAGTCGGGGGCCGACGGCACCCGTATGGTGGACGTGCTCACAGACCGGGGCATCATGCCCGGCATCAAGGTTGACAGTGGTGCCAAAGCCCTGCCGGGCGCGCTCGGTGAGACCATAACCGAGGGCCTTGACGGGCTTCGTGAGCGCCTGAACGAATACGGTGAATTGGGGGCTAGGTTCACCAAGTGGCGCGGCGTCATTTCCATCGGCCCGGAAATCCCGAGCCGGTATTGCATTCAGACCAATGCCCACGCGTTGGCCAGGTACGCGGCGCTGAGCCAGGAGGCCGGACTTGTGCCCATCGTGGAGCCCGAGGTACTGATGGACGGCGACCACACCATCGACCGCTGTCTCGAGGTCACCGAATCCGCCCTGCTGGAAGTGTTCTATGAGATGGGCCGGCAGGGTGTGGTGTTGGAGGGCTGTCTGCTGAAGCCCAATATGGTGCTTTCCGGCAAATCGGCCGGAAACCGCGCCGGACCCGAGGAGGTTGCCCAGAAGACGGTAGCCTGCTTCAAGAGGACAGTACCGGCAGCCGTGCCGGGCGTTGTGTTTCTGTCGGGTGGGCAGAGTGACGAAGAAGCTACCATAAACCTAAACGCCATCAATCTGGAGGCCGGCGAGAGTGCTCCATGGCAGCTGAGCTTTTCCTATGGCCGCGGCCTCCAGGCGGCTCCCCTTCAAGCGTGGATAGGCGAGGCCGCCAATGTGCCCGCGGCTCAGCGAGCTTTCTATCAACGGGCCTTCGTTACCAGCGCCGCGCGACAGGGTATTTATAAGCGGGAGATGAAGAAGGATCTGGCTCGGGCCTAGCTAGTACCCAGTCAACCTAAACTGACATAAATGTCATTGCTACGAAAGTGTCATTCTGAGCGGCAGGCGAAGAATCTGGTTGGGGATGGTGAGACCCCCCCCCCCACCTCCAGACCCTTCGCTCCGCTTCAGGGTGACAAAGGTGTCGGCATTTTCATCCTTCGTGGTGCTGGTCACAACCAGCATGATAGATTCTGAGCGAAGCGAAAAGATCTAGGGTGGCCATGGGTACCCCTCCCCAGATTCTTCGGTCGCTCGGCTCCCTCAGAATGACACGCTGCCAAAATGTTATTGACTATGTACTAGTGCGTGTCAAGAACGCCAGACCAGATGCGCGGAGTAAATGGCTCGACGCAAGCTGCTATTAGCTACGACAAATTCGGGGAAGGTGCGGGAGTTCGAGCAGCTCCTCCGGGGTATCCCCTTCGAGATCACCTCGCTTGACCAGCTTGGCATAAGTGAAGAGGTGGAAGAAACCGGGACCTCCTTCGAGGAGAATGCCAGACTGAAGGCCGAGGTCTACGCCGGGTTAAGTGGCCTGCTCACACTGGCCGATGACTCTGGGTTGGAAGTGGATGCCCTGGGCGGCGAGCCGGGCGTCGTTTCGGCTAGATACGGTGGACCGGGAATTTCCGACGGTGACCGCGTGGAGCTTCTATTAGCGAACCTGAGACAGGTTCCCTGGCAGGACAGGGGCGGTCGATTCCGGTGCGTTATAGCCGTAGCTTGGACCTCTGGACGGGTGGAGACGGTAACCGGGGAGGTGGAGGGAATCATCCAGTACGAGCCGAAAGGGGCCAACGGCTTCGGGTACGATCCGGTATTTTACCTTCCACAGCTGGGCAGGACCACGGCGGAGCTATCCATGGAGGAGAAAAACGTTTTGAGCCACAGAGGCCAGGCCGCGCGGAAGGCGATTGTCCTTCTGACCTCTCTGCTGGCGGCCGAAGCCGAGTGCGGGTAAAATGAGCTTTTCCCTTTCCCTCGTGATATAGTTATTTTGTCAGGCTATCTCAGGATTCTTCCGGGCGTGAAGAGCAGTCCCGAGGCTAGTCAGGTGGTGGTTCGGAGAGGGTACTGGAGCTTCCTAAGCGGCCAAATGGCCCGCTGGGCCGATGGTGAGGAGATTCGTGGAGCACCAGGGCGCTAAACTAAAGGACAAGTTTGGAAGGCCGGTCCGGGACTTGAGGGTTTCGGTCACCGACAAGTGCAACTTTAGATGTCCCTATTGCATGCCGGCCGAGATATACGGCGGGCGTTACGAGTTCCTCCCCAAGTCGGAGCTCTTGACATTCGAGGAAATCGCCCGCCTAGCCGGCATTTTCGTGGAGCTTGGCGTTAAGAAAATACGGCTTACAGGCGGCGAGCCGTTGGTAAGGAACGGACTGGAGAAATTGGTTGCCCGCCTCTCCGCCATCCATGGAATAGAGGACCTGACCCTGACCACCAACGGATACCTCCTGGCCCAAAAGGCGCAGGTGCTCAGGGATGCCGGGTTGGGGAGGCTCACGGTTAGTCTGGATTCCCTGAACGATGAGGTGTTCAAGGCCATGAATGGCCGGGGATACGGCACCGAAAGGGTGCTGGAGGGGATTCGTAGAGCCGAAGAGGTCGGCTTCAGCCCTATAAAGATAAACTCCGTTGTTCAAAGGGGGGTGAATGATCACTCGGTGGTCGAGCTCGCCCGGCGTTTCAAGGGGACCGGGCACATCGTCCGGTTTATCGAGTACATGGACGTAGGGAATCTCAATGGGTGGAAGCTGGACCACGTGGTCTCGGCGGACGAAATTGCCGAGATGATTAACGCCGAGATGCCCCTTGAGCCCGTGGAGTCGAACTACAAGGGGGAAGTGGCCCTACGCTACAGGTACCGGGACGGCGGCGGAGAGATCGGGATAATCGCATCGGTGACCAAGCCTTTTTGCGGTGATTGCACCCGGGCGCGACTCTCCACCGATGGCAGGCTGTACACGTGCCTTTTCGCGAGTCAAGGGACCGATTTCAGAGGCCCGATGAGAAGCGGGGCCACTGACGATGATCTTAGGGATCTGCTGGCGGGTGTCTGGAGCCGCAGAGAAGATAGATATTCGGAGATGAGAACCAGCTTCACCGCTCTGGACAATCAGCCGAAAAAGGTCGAGATGTACCAGATCGGCGGCTAGTGCAACCGGGGCCGCGCGACCCCGGACGTGGTGTGGAGGACAGGACGAGGGCGTGAGCGAGCTTAAGGACGTGATAATTTACACCGACGGGGCTTGCATTCGCAATCCTGGCCCTGGGGGTTATGGTGTTGTCCTCTTGCGCGGCGAGGACCGGAAAGAGCTATCGGGTGGATACGGCAAGACCACAAATAACCGCATGGAGATTCTGGCTGCCATTGTGGGCCTGGAGGCTCTAAAGCAGCGATGTCAGGTGACCCTTTATAGCGATTCCAAATATATCGTCGACCCCATCGAAAAGGGCTGGGCCCGGAAGTGGCGGGAACAGGGCTGGAGGCTGACCACCCGTGGAAAAGCGCTTAATGCAGATTTGTGGAACAGGCTGCTGAATCTTTGTGATAGCCACGATGTGAAGTTCAAGTGGGTTCGCGGCCACAGCGGGAACGTAGAGAACGAGCGTTGCGACCAGCTGGCCTCTGAAGCGGCCCATGCAAAGAATTTGCCGGTAGACACGGGTTACGAGGCTTTTCAGGCACCGCTATAGCCGCTGCCTTTTCCGATGGTGTGTCTACCGGACCGGCCAGGTGAGGTCGGGTCGGCTCGAATCTCGTCCAACGTAGGGTAGGGTAGAGTGGCTCATGGAAAGCGACTCGGAAGGCAATTCCCCCGCAGCTGATCTCACGCACCTCGACGAACAGGGACGGGCGAGGATGGTGGATGTGGGCTGGAAAGCTGAAACGGAGCGGGAGGCTGTCGCCCGGGGCTTTGTGGGAATGCGGCCGGAGACGTTGCGCTTGGTAAAGGACGGGCAGGTAAAGAAGGGGGACGTGCTTGGCACAGCCAGGCTGGCGGGAATCATGGGAGGGAAGGCCACGGCTCAGCTCATTCCACTGTGTCACCCTATTCCCCTTAACTATGTGGCCGTCGATTTCGAGGTGGATGACGAGCGCGGTGGTATCCATATCGTCGCCACCGCAAAGACGGAGGCCAGGACCGGGGTGGAAATGGAGGCGCTTACCGCGGTGTCCATAGCGGCCCTGACGTTATACGACATGTGCAAGTCCTCAGATAAAGGCATGCGCATCCAGGATATCAGGCTCGTGAAGAAACTGGGTGGTAAGAGCGGCGACGTAATCCTGGAGGGGTGAGGTTGGAGGTAGTCCCCCGCGTTCACAAAGGTAGACGGCACCTGGGGTGGCAACGTCTACGTCCTGGAGGATGATGATGGGCTGGCCCTGGTGGATGGGGCGTTGCCCGGGAACGCCGGCAGGATTCTGCGGTATATCGAAGGAATCGGGAGAGACCCCTCTGAGCTGCGGCTCATAGTCCTCACTCACGCGCACCCGGACCATACTGGAACTATCCCGGCCCTGCTTAAACACGCCAACATGAGGGTGCTGGTACATTCGGGAGACGTAAAGTGGGAGAGCCCCTCCCCTCCCTGGCTATCCTATCCAGGTCAGCTTGTTTCATTGCCCGGGAAGGTCCCGTTCGTGAGGAAGATCTTCGCCGATGAGATCGTGGCCGATGGCTACAATATTCCCGTTATGGGCGGGCTCAGGGTGCTCCACACTCCCGGCCACACACCGGGGAGCATCTGCCTCCACCTGGAGGAACAAGGTGTACTGTTTACCGGGGACATCCTTATCAGCGACGGCAAAAGGTTTACCAGGCCAATACCATTTCCGGGGTTCGACACGAAGTCATACAGGGAATCCCTCGAGCGTCTCTCCGAGCTGGAGTTCGACGTAGCCTGCGTCGGCCACGGGCGACCGCTGGTAGGGGGCGCGCCGGCGAAGGTGTCCGAGATGCTGGAGAACTACTTCTGGGCCGCGCCATGGTGGAAACTGGTGCGAAAACTGCCCTACACCCACTTACCCTGAGGCTCTGCGGACTTGCTTTCCCAGCTATAACCCGCTCTTAACCTCGTAGGCAGTGATCTTATCCTCGTGTTCCAGGGTCAGGGCGATATCGTCCAGGCCGTTTAGCAGGCAATGCCGCCGGAAAGGGTCCACTTCGAAGCCGGCCACCAACTCTTCATCCTCGTCCGCCACCTGCCGAGCTTCCAGGTCGATCTTCAGGCGCGACCCCGGTTTGGCCAGGGCTCGGTCCATAAATGCCCTCACTGTCTCTTCCGCCAGGATCACCGGGAGGATGCCATTCTGGAAGCAGTTGTTGTAGAACATGTCGGCGAAACTGGGGGCGATGACGCAGCGGAAGCCGAAGTCGAGCAGGGCCCAGGGCGCGTGTTCACGGGAGGAGCCGCAGCCGAAGTTGTGTCCGGATATGAGTATGGAGGCATTCTTGTAGGCCGGGAAATTGAGTACGAAGTCAGGATTGGGGCTGCCGTCTGGATTATAGCGGTGGGCGGCGAACAAGAACTCGCCGTATCCGGTCCGCTCAATCCGCTTCAGATATACTGCGGGAATGACCTGGTCGGTATCGACGTTAACCCGGTCCAGCGGCACGACTATTCCTGTCAGTGTGGTGAAGGGTTCCATCGTGTTTTCTCCCTTTCGCTAGCTCGGCATCCTTCGACAAGCTCAGGATGAGCGGTTTTCCGCGTAACCCAGGATGAACATGCTTCTACAAGCTCAGAATGAGCGTAAGGGCGCCGTACCCCTTCCCCCTACCACTCCCGTATGTCGACGAAGTGGCCGGCTATGGCGGCGGCGGCGGCCATCTGAGGGCTGACCAGGTGGGTGCGGCCACCTTTGGCCCTGGCGGCCCTGGAAGTTGCGGTTGGAGGTGGAGGCGCATCGCTCTCCAGGCTGCAGTATGTCGGGGTTCATGCCCAGGCACATGGAGCAGCCCGCCTCCCGCCAGTCGAACCCTGCGTCCTTGAAAATACCGTCCAGGCCTTCGGCCTCGGCCTGCTTCTTCACGTCCGCGGACCCCGGGACAACCATGGCATAGACTTCGGGGAGGACCTTGCAGCCCTTAGCTACGTCGGCGGCATTGCGCAGGTCCTCGATCCGTGCATTGGTGCACGAGCCGATAAACACACGATCGACCTTGATTTCCTGGATGGGGGTATTGGGCTCCAGCCCCATGTAGGTCAGTGCACCCTCCGCCGCCTGCCGGGCGACGGGATCGCCAAGGGAGGCCGGGTCCGGTACGCGGCCGGTTACCGGCACCACCATTCCCGGATTCGTGCCCCAGGTCACGAATGGCTCAAGAGAGGCTGAATCGATCTCCACCACTTTGTCGAAAGTCGCCCCAGGGTCCGTGGGGAGGGTCCGCCAGCGCTCCACGGCGGAGTCGAACTCTTTGCCCTGGGGTACCTCGGGGCGGCCGCGCATGTAGTCAAAGGTGACGTCGTCCGGAGCGATCATACCCGCCCTGGCGCCCCCTTCGATGCTCATGTTGCATACAGTCATCCGGCCTTCCATGGAGAGGGAGCGAACCGCCTCTCCCGAGTATTCGATGACATGGCCGATGCCACCGTTGATTCCGATCTGCCCTATGGTACCCATGATTAGATCCTTGGCGGTAACACCCATTGGCAGCCGCCCGACTACCCGGACCTCCATCGTCTTGGGCTTAAACTGGCGCAAAGTCTGGGTAGCCAGGACGTGCTCCAGCTCTGAGGTGCCTATGCCAAGGGCAAAGGCGCCGACGGCACCGTGGGTGGCGGTGTGGCTGTCTCCGCACACGATAGTCTTGCCGGGCTGGGTGTAGCCCTGTTCGGGCCCGATGATGTGCACGATTCCCTGGCGGGGGCTGTGCATGTCGTACAGTGGTATCCCGAACTCGGAGCAGTTGCGGGACAGTGCATCGAGTTGGTTTCGCGATATATCGTCAATCACAGGGAGCGAGCGGTCCCAGGTAGGAACATTGTGGTCAGCGGTGGCAACGGTCAGGTTGGTGCGCCTCACCTTGCGGCCCGCCAGCCGTAGACCGTCGAACGCCTGAGGCGAGGTAACTTCGTGGACCAGGTGGAGGTCAATATAAAGAACGGTGGGTTGGCCCGGCTCCTCATATACGACATGGGAGTCCCAGATCTTCTCGAACATGGTCAAGCCCATAGCGAATACTCCTCGCGTGTTTTCTGGGGTAACCGGAGTGGGAGGCCGATTATCGTTGTTTCAGCGCCCGGATAGGACTCCCCCGGAAGACGGGTTCGCCAAAGGTCTTGTCAGTCGGGTGTCGTAAGGGGGGCCTGGACATCGCCGAAACCCTCCTGGGCGATCAGGCGGTTGACGGCGCTCAGGTAGGCCTTTCCGCTGGCCACGATTATGTCGGTATCGGCTCCGCGGCCCGGGAATATCTTCCCCTCCTGCTCCACTCGGATGACCACCTCTCCGATTGAGTCCAGGCCCTCGGTTACCGACTGGACGTTGAAGTCCACCAACGTGGCGGGGGAATGCCGGTGGCCCGCTGTATTGCCTTACATACGGCGTCCACGGGCCCGTTGCCGGTGGCGGCGTCGCTAAAGACCTGCTCTCCAGGACCGATTACCCGCACGGTGGCTGTGGCTATGTCGCGATCGCCTCCCGAGAACTGCACCTGGTCAAGTGTGTAGGTGACCGGCTCCAGGGTCACCCGTTGCTCCTCGGCCATAAGGGATTCCAGGTCACGGTCCGTGACCTCCGGTTTCTTGTCAGCCAGCACCTTGAAGGCTTCGAACACGCGGTTCATGTCTTCCGCGGAAAGCGTGTAACCCAGCGCATCCAGGCGCGACCGAAGACCCGCGCGTCCACTTAGCTTGCCCAGCACGAACGTGCTTCCCGGCCAGCCGATAGACACTGGGTCCATCAGCTCGTATGTGGACCGATCCTTCAGGATGCCGTCCTGATGTATGCCCGACGCGTGCCGGAACGCGTTCTCGCCTACCACGGACTTGTTGGGTTGTATGGGCATTCCGGTGATACGGCTCACCATGCGGCTGGTGGGATAGATCTGCCGCGTGTCTATATTGATGTTCGCGTTCAACAAGTCCCGTCGGGTATGAAGGGCCATTATGATCTCTTCGAGGGAGGCGTTGCCAGCCCGCTCGCCGATGCCATTAATGCATCCCTCCACTTGCCGCGCACCAGCTTCCACTGCCGCGATGGAGTTGGATACCGACAGGCCCAGGTCGTCATGGCAGTGGACGCTAAGGACCGCCTTATGAATATTGGGAACATTCTCCTGGATGTCCAGCAGGAGCCGGGCGAACTGGGACGGGATCGCGTACCCCACCGTATCGGCGATGTTCACGGTGGTTGCTCCCGCGTTGATCACCGCTTCGAGGAGCGGTAAAGGTACTCTGGGGTAGTGCGGGTGGCATCCATCGGGGAGAACTCTACGTCGCCGGAGTACTTCCTGGCCCTTTCCACCATCGACACGGCCTGGTCCATTACTTCCTCTCGGTTCTTTCGGAGCTGGTGCATGATTTGTAATGTCCGAGGACGATAGAAAGACGTGGATACGGGTATTGTCGACTCCTTTTAAGGCCTCCGCTGCCTGGTCAACGTCTTGGGATTGGCGCGAGCAAGGGAGCAGATGACCGGGCCCTTGACCTCCCTGGCTATCGTCCGCACGGCCTCGAAGTCGCCGGGCGAGCTGGCGGCGAAGCCCGCCTCGATTACGTCCACCCCCAGGCGGGCCAACTGCTTGGCTATCTCCAGCTTCTCTTCACCGGTCATGCCGATGCCGGCAGACTGCTCGCCGTCCCGTAAGGTGGTGTCGAATATTGTTATTCGGTTGTCAGCCATTGTGTAAATCTCCTTCTGAATCAGCCTTGGTTGCTGAGGGTCCAGGGTCCGAGTCCCTCATCGAGTCTCAGAAGGGGACAGCAGGGTAACGCAGTCCGCGGTCCCAAGCCCTGTCAGGACTTGGGGGCAGCGGCGAACTACGTTCCACCTTTACCTCCTCGATCACGTTTCATCCTCCAGAACCGGGTAATTGAGCTCTCAGCCGCTTCAGCGTCTGGCCGGCCAGGCTCGCGAGCCCGCGCTTTGTGTCAAAGGCTGGCGTTTATGTGGCCCTCGTCTTTAGGGAGAGCGCGGGCAAGATCTTTGATTGCCTCGAGCACCTGCTTTTCGAACACGAGGTCCTCCGGCGTAGGCCTGAGGGGGTCTCCCTGCATGGCGGAATTCCTCATGCCCATCCACCATTCGTATATGTTGCGGGCGGCTAACCCCGGGGGCTCGCCTTTATAGACGCGCTTACGCAAGGACCACTCCAGCTCCGGCTGTATGTTGAATCCTTCACGCTCCATCACGTCCCCGTTGGTGTACTATTCGACCGGGTTCATCCAGGGCATCATTCGCCGCAGCTCCCTGCCCACCTCTTCGATTGGATGCTCTTTGGCGTCCTCCCTCAACCGTAGGAACCGCTTTCGTCCCTCGTCGTTCTCCGCGATCCACTCCTTGGCGAAGGAGCCGTCCTGTATGTCCCGCAGGATGCTGCGCATGTTTTCGCGCACGTGCTCGTCAATTACCCTCGGCCCGCGGGAGTAGTCACCGTACTCGGCGGTGTCGCTTACCGAGTAGCGCATGTACTTGAACCCCCCCTGATAGATGAGGTCCACGATCATCTTCAGCTCGTGCAAGCACTCGAAGTAGGCCAGCTCCGCTGGATAGCCTGCCTCCACCAGGGTCTCGAACGCTGTCTTGATAAGGGAGGTAACACCTCCGCAAAGGACATTCTGCTCGCCGAACAGGTCCGTCTCCGTCTCGTCCTTGAAGGTCGTCTCCAGGACTCCCGCATTGGTGCAGCCGACACCTTTGGCGTATGCCAGGGTTATCTCCGTGGCATCCCCCGTTGCGTCCTGGTGGATCGCCAGGAGGGCTGGGACGCCGATGCCCTCCTGGAACATCTCCCGCATCCTGTGGCCGGGGGCTTTTGGCGCCACCATAGAGACGTTCACGTTGGAGGGAGGTAATATCTCTTTATAGTGGATGCTGAAACCGTGGCCGAACATCAGCGTGCTGTCCGGCTTCAGGTTGGCCACGATGGACTCCTGGTACACCGCTCGGTGGACGTGGTCTGGCACAAGGACCATCACAACGTCGGACTGCCTGGTTACCTCCGCCACGTCGGCCACTTGGAGTCCCGCCTCGCTGGCCTTCTCCCGGCTCTTACTGGTCGGCGAGAGTCCGACCATGACGTTCTGCCCGTTATCTTTTAGATTCAAGGAGTGGGCGTGTCCCTGGCTGCCGTAGCCGATAAATGCCGATCGTCTTGCCTTGAAGTAGCTCCAGGTTCGCGTCTTCGTCGTAGTAAACTTTAGGCATGATGGCTCCGTTTCTTCACTGTTTGTGGCGTTTTCCGGGGTCACGACAGATGCGTACCATCCGTTATGGGCCGCCGCCGTTTTCCTCCCTGGCGCCGTTGGTCTGGGCCCTAACCTGCTCCGATCTTCCTTCGGTCATGCCCCTGGATATAGCTATCCTGCCGGTTCGCATGAGCTCCTGTATGCCGAAAGGTCGGAGGAGGTTGTAGAGGGCATTGATCTTGTCCTCCTCCCCAGTGGTCTCGATGATGAGGGAACGGGGGCCGACATCTACAATCTTGGCTCTGAATATTTCCGCGAGCTGCATAATCTCGCTGCGCGTGGCCGGCGTTGCGTGCACCTTGACCAGAGCCAGCTCACGGGCTATGACGTCCTCTTCCCGGATCTCCGAGACCTTGATTACCTCGATGAGTTTATTTAGCTGCTTGGTGACCTGTTCCACCGTGTCCTCATCTCCCTCCACGACGAAGGTCATTCGGGAGAGCTTGGGCTGCTCGCTTTTGCCCACGGCCAGACTGGCGATATTGAAGCCTCTCCTGCGGAACAGGCTGGAAATCCGGTTGAGCACCCCCGGCCGGTCCTCTACGAGGGCGACGATGGTGTGAAGCGGCGTGGGCAACTATGACCTCCCCTCGGGTTGAGCCATGGGGGAAGGCTCGAGAATCGGCTCTTCGATCAGCTCTGCGAGGCTCTCTCCCGCCGGTATCATGGGATAGACGTTCTCCTCTGGTTCCACCATGAAATCGATCACGACCGGGCCGCTCTCTGCCATGGCCCACTCTATGGCGGCCCTGACCTGTATCTTGTCCGTGACTCGTATGCCTGGAATTCCAAATGCTTCGGCCAGCTTCACGAAGTCTGGATTATGGGTGTAGGCGGTGGCGGTGTAAGTCTTTTCATAGAAAAAGTCCTGCCACTGGCGAACCATGCCCAGGTAGCCGTTGTTCATGATAGCGAACTTCACCGCGATGTTGTTTTCAACTGCCGTGGCCAGATCGCACATAGTCATCTGGAAGCCGCCGTCTCCAGCGATGGACCACACGGGCTTTTCGGGCCTCCCCACCTTGGCGCCGATGGCTGCGGGCACCTCGAATCCCATCGCGCCAAGGCCACCTGAGGTGATCAGGCTGTTGGGTTCGCTGTAGGTACAGTGTTGGGCCGCCCACATCTGGTGCTGTCCCACGCCCGTCACGATCAGCGCTCCCCCTTCTGTCACCTCCGAAAGCTGCTTGAGGATATACTGGGGGATCACTTTTTCTGTTTCTCTTATCTTATGGGAGGGGTGATCCAGGCGCATCTGCTCGACGTGCTGAACCCAATCTGTATGGACTGCTGTCTGGACCTGGGGCAGCATAGCGCTTAGTACCCTCTTTAGGTCTCCCACGATCGGCACGGTCGGCTTCACGTTCTTACCTATCTCCGATGGGTCCACATCCACGTGGATGATTTTGGCGCTGGGAGCGAAGGCGCTGAGCCTGCCCGTAACCCGGTCGTCGAAACGCATCCCCAGGGAGATCAGGAGGTCGGCCTGGTCGATTGCCATGTTGGCATAGGCCATGCCGTGCATACCGGGCATGCCGACATGCAAGAAATGATCAGTCGGGAATGAGCTGATGCCCAGCAAGGTCGTAATGACGGGGATCTGGGCCTTCTCCGCCAGCTCCCGAAGCTCTTCGTAGGCCCTGGAGATGATGACACCATGCCCAGCCAGGATTATCGGCCGCTGGGACTCGGCTATCAGCTTCACCGCCTTTTGTATCTGGGCGGGATGTCCTTCGATCGTTGGTTTGTAGCCGGGGAGGTCCACCGTTTCCGCGTAGGAAAACTCCGCCGTGTCGTTCAAGAGCACGTCCTTGGGGATGTCCACAAGAACCGGCCCCGGCCGGCCCGTGCTGGCGATGTGGAAAGCTTCCTTGAACGCCGTCGCAATCTCGGAGGCCCGCATGACCAGATAGTTGTGTTTCGTAATGGGTAGGGTTATCCCGGTGACATCCGTCTCCTGGAATGCGTCGCGCCCGATGACCGCCCGCGGCACCTGGCCCGTTATGGCTACGATGGGTATGGAGTCCATCATGGCGCTGGCGATGCCGGTGGCGAGGTTTGTCGCTCCCGGGCCTGAGGTGGCGACGCACACCCCGACCTTGCCGGTGGCGCGGGCGTAGCCGTCTGCGGCCATGGCCGCACCCTGCTCGTGCCTGACCAGGATGTGCCGGAGCTTAGGGTACTGGGGCATGGCCCCGTACAAGGGCAACACGGCTCCTCCGGGTATCCCAAAGGCCACATCTACTCCTTCCCGGAGGAGACATTCACACACAATCTGGGCGCCTGTGAGCTTCATAGGTGTCCTCACTCAGCCAAATAAAAGGCCCGCCCCTAAGGGACGGGTCCAACTTCCCGCGGTACCACCCTCATTCCTCGATGCGGACCTATCCGTACCGGGACATCTCCAAGACGGCATCGGTGTCCACCGCCTTCCCTATCTGTCCCTTGTTGTCCTTGGTGGTGACAGGGACCGTTCGGGTCAGCCGCTCCAGGGCGAGTTCAGGGCCGTGTTGCCGCCGGACTTCCACCTGCCGCCGGCTCTCTTGGGCACCGTACCCCTACTACTCCCTTTCATAGCGGGAAATCTCTTATATTGTCTAGGAGATTCTATCAATTCCGGCTAAAGCTGTCAATAGCTACCTGTGCGCCGCGATAATGGGCAGCGTGCCTAAGAGGCTGATGAAGCAGGGGAGTGCAGAGGGGCGAAGCCCCTTTGCCGGGAGTCTGAGGGTGTCCCTCAGTCGTAGATTCTTCCCCCTTCCTGGCTAGGAAGGGGGTCAGGGGGATGGTCGAAAGGGTTTTTAAGCACCTTGCTAGTCGTGTGTCTGCCAAATGGGTTTACAATACGTCAGCGCTCGACGTGGCCCCCCGGTCTGCCTCCTCTCCCTATGGGAGAGGATTGAGGTGAGGGTGAGACCGGGGTTCGCGGGGAGGACCTCCTCATATCAGCATTGTAATGCTATATACGAGACACTAGACTAGAGCGCTTGAAGGAGCTCGACCACTTCGTCGGTGGTTTTGATGAGGGCGTCCTTGTGCCCCATGTTGAGTATAGAGTGCTCTTGGAGCTGTGGAGCGAAGGCCGCGGTGGCGTCCTCTACGACGATGCCGGCGTAGTTGAGGTCGGCGGCGCTTCTTGCGGAGGCCTCCACACAGGCGTTGGTGGTGACGCCACACATGATGACGTTACGCACACCCATATTGCGCAGCAGCCAGTCGACGTTGGTCGCGCTAAAAGCGCTGGCGGCCAGCTTGCTGATCACGATCTCGTCTCCCTGAGGGGCCAGCTCGCTCAGGATCTGGGCCTCCTTTGCGTCCTTTGCGTGCTTGCGGGCCAGTTCGGACTTATAGGGGGGCCAGGTGCTCTCTCTGCCGTCCAGGGTCTGGGCGGCGATCTTGGTATGTATCACCTCAATGCCGGCCTGACGGGCCGCTGCCAGCAAGCGCTGGATGTTCGGTATGGTTACCTCGCCCATCCGGCTCCAGTAGTAGTCTAGGAAATCCGCCATTCCCAGCTTCTTGGCCCGGTCCCCTATGCCGTAGTCAGGATGAGCGTCTAGGTATTGCATATCAATGACTAGGAGGGCTGTGTTCTCTCTAGACAGCTGCGGCTGCGGTTGCCTTCCCACGAGAGTTGTCAGCTTCTTGAGCAGCTCGTCGTTGGAGATGGTCTGGCTTGGGGCGTCAGTCATCGGCTATCGCTCCTACCGAGGAAAGTTGGTTTAGGGTTGGTCACGGGGTCCGACCGGAAAGGAAGCTACCGCTTTTGGGTGGCGCAATGGTAGCAAGCCACGCATCTACTGTCAACGCCAACTCGCACGCACGCACCTACGCACTGTTCTTGCGGAGGCGCGGGGCGACGCGGTGACTCGTGGGGGCAGGGCAGGTCTTCTTGACACGGATTCAGAGTCTCACGTATAATACGTCTCTACTGGCGGGAGTACCCAGCTCGAAGGTAACTCCCCACGGAGGGTGGACGGTGAAGCGAAGGCTCGGCACACTTTTGGTCCTCGGCATCATGGCTATAATGCTCTTGGCGGTGCCCGGGGGTGTGTCGGCCTCCCCTGAGTCCAGCCCCGACCCCGCCGCGATTCACACTCAAAAAGCGTGCCCCGGGAAAATCTCGTCCTTCTCGCCCTACTAGAGAAAGCGTCGCCACGTTACAGTCGTAATCGACCTATGACACGGCCCTGGAATTACCCCCGGGCCGTTTTACTTTTCAGCGCTCCGCCAACGAATCGGACCGAAACTGGCCTCCTAGCGCTTGCGCCGGTTGAAGTGGCGCTGGGCGTGTGGTATCGTAGGCAATATAGCGGGACACGGCTCGGGGGTGGACCCGCTCCCAGGTACTTGGCCCTTTTGCTTCGTCGTCGGGGCGTGGCGCAGCCCGGGTAGCGCACCTGCATGGGGTGCAGGGGGTCGTCGGTTCAAATCCGACCGCCCCGACCAGCTTCAACTTGCGAGCACCTGTGTTTCATGCAGGTGCTTTTTCCTTCACCCTAGACAGGTTCTCACCAACCTGAGCGAGCTTATTTTCCCGGAACAAGGGGACATGTCGGTGAACCCTCGTTCCCGTATCGGGTCGTGGTGGACGTAGTCGCCCGAGACCCATTAGAATAAGCCCGACCGGGTGATTAAGCGGTCGATCGCGCCCGAACGGCAGGTTGCCCAATCCGCGGGGGATTTGAGCGATGTTCAAGTATGCCGTGCTGACCGTCAGCACCTCTGGATTCCACGGCCAGCGGGAAGACACCAGCGGCGCCTCTATTCAGGAGATGCTGAGCGCACCCGAATATGAGTGCGCCCAGTACCAGGTTGTCCCTGACGAAAAGGAACTGGTTTCCGACACGCTAAGAAAATGGGCCGACGATGACAAGGTGGACCTGATCCTCACCACCGGCGGCACGGGGATGTCTCCGACGGACGTGACTCCAGAGGCATGCCTCTCGGTAATCGAGAAGGAGGTGCCGGGGCTGGCCGAGGCCATGAGGGCCAGGACCCTTGAGAGTACGCCCATGGCCATGATCAGCCGCTCTGTGGCCGGGATTAGAGGCCGCACCCTTATTGTCACCCTGCCAGGCAGTCCCAAGGGGGTCCGAGAGTGCCTGGAGGTTATACAGCCGGTTCTACCCCATGCCCTCGAGCTGCTAAAGGGCCAAGCCCGGGGGCACCCCACTCACTCCGGCACTTCGGAGCACCCCGGCACAGAAACGAGGCATCACCAGAGCCGGGATTAAATTCCCCCGCTCGTTCGGAAGGTCCGTCCACCCCATGCGTATTCATATCCTCACTCTCTTCCCAGGGATGTTCGAGGGGCCTTTCAGAGAGAGCGTCATCAAGAGAGCCGTGGAGAAGGGGCTCGTTCAGATACAGATCCGGGATATCCGGGACTATACCCATGACACCCACTCAACGGCCGACGACTACCAGTATGGTGGCGGATCGGGTATGGTCATGAAGCCGGAGCCTATATTCGAGGCGGTTGACGATGCGCTTTCCTGCTTTCCCGAGGCGGAGCGGGCGAGCGTCCCGGTGATTCTGCTGTCGCCTCAGGGCCGTCTGTTCCATGAAAGAATAGCGGAGGATCTCAGCCAAACGCCCGGGATGGTGCTGATCTGCGGCCATTACGAGGGCGTGGATGAGCGCGTCAGGGCGAACTTGGCGACAGATGACATAAGTATCGGGGACTATGTAGTCACGGGTGGGGAAATCCCCGCCACCGTCCTCGTGGATGCGGTGTCCCGCTTGATACCTGGAGTGGTGGGTTCCGAAGAAAGCGTGCATGGAGACTCGATCACTTCGGGAGGCCTGCAACACCCTGTGTACACAAGACCCGCGGAGTACCGTGGCCTGGAGGTGCCCCCTGTCTTGCTTTCCGGCAATCATCGCGAGATAGAGCGTTGGCGTAGACGTGAAGCGCTGCTGCGGACACTGCGGAAGCGCCCCGATCTGCTTGAAGTCTCCGGGCTTTCAACGGAGGAGCTGGAGTTCCTCCGGTCCAATGGCTACGACGGGGACTGAGAACAATGCTGAAGACGGGCCTCCCATGTGTCTCCCTAATTGACAGGCACGTTCGGCTGCCATACCATTGGAGCTGAGGCTATGCTAGACGGGGAGCTAGCGGTGCCCTGTACCCGCAATCCGCTATAGCGGGGTTGAACTCCTCTCTGAGGTTTGGCCGGTGGGCCTCTGTCCTCCAGGGGTGGCATCGATGGCTGGGTCCCTCGCGGCGAAGGTCTGTGAACCCCGCCAGGTCCGGAAGGAAGCAACGGTAAACGGATCCCTTCGGGTGCCGAGGGAGTGCCTGGCCGGAGCTGCCCCATGGGTCATGCCCAATGGTTTTTGCCGAAGAGAGGTGCATGGCCTCAATAGTGAATCGCAATAGATGAGAAAGTCCCTAAACGTTGCCTCGTACCGTGGCTTGCCGGGTCCGGCGGCGGCCCGCCACCAAAAGGCTCTTGGGCAGCATTTCCTGGTGGACCGGGCGGTGGTCGAGAGTGTCCTTTCCGCCGCCGAGTTAGGCCCAAGTGACACCGTCCTCGAGGTCGGCCCAGGCGGAGGTGAGCTCACACGCCACCTTGTCAGAATCGTCCGTAGAGTCATCGCCGTGGAGATCGACCGCCGGCTGGCGGCCTCACTGCCACGGCGCCTGGGAGACCCTCCGAACCTCAGCGTGATCATCGCCGACGCCCGGACGGTGGACCTGGGCGACATCCTGGAGGGAGAAGGCCACTACAAGATGGTGGGAAACCTCCCGTACTACGCCGCCGTACCCATTATTCGGCGGTTCCTCGAGTCAGATGGCCTTGAGCCGGCCCTGATGGTATTCATGGTCCAGGAGGAGGTCGCCAACAGCATGGTGGCCCAGGGAGGTCGCATGAGCCTCCTCGCGGTTGGGATACAGCTTTATGGAGTACCTCGTATAGTGTGTACAGTGCCGGCCAGCAGTTTTCGGCCCCCGCCCAAAGTCTCGTCTGCCGTCGTGAGGATAGACCCCCGTCGTCACCCGGACGTTGAAAGGGAACAGGTAAATGAGCTGTTCGAGGTAGTAAGGGCCGGATTCTCGGCGCCCAGGAAGCAGATCAGGAACTCCCTTAGCCTGGGCATGGGCATCTCCGCCGATGTGACGGGCGAACTTCTGGGGCAGGCAAGGTTGAGCCCGGCAAGCCGCCCGGCGGTTCTGAGTATCGCCGACTGGTGGGCCCTTTATGAGGCCTGTAGGGAGAGATGGCCCCGTGGAAGTCCGAGCCTACGCCAAGATCAATCTGACGCTGGAGGTTCTGGGCCGCCGGCCTGACGGTTACCACGAAGTGAGGACGGTCCTCCAGACTATAGACCTTTGGGACAGGATACGCTTCACCGGTGCCTCAAGGCTGGAATTGGAGTGCTCTGTCCCGGAGCTGGCGGGAGAAGATAACCTGGTGTGGAAGGCTGGGAATGCCCTGAGAGCGTATACAGGATATGACAGAGGGGCGCGCATCTCGCTACAGAAGCACGTGCCCGCTGGTATGGGCCTTGGGGGAGGCAGCAGCGATGCCGCCGCTGCCATCCTTGCCCTGAACAATCTATGGGAGCTGGGGCTGAGCTTGGAAACCCTTGAATCAATCGCAGGTTCGTTGGGCGCCGATGTTCCCTTCTTCGTGCGCGGAGGCGGCACCGCCCTTGGAGAGGGGAGAGGGGATGTGATGGCGGCCTTGCCTGCTTTACCAGAGCAATGGCTGGTACTTGTGTGCCCTCCGGCGGGTGCAGGCGCCGAATATGGCAAGACGGCCCGGTTGTATGCGATGATGGGCCGGGAGCATTACACCGATGGGGGTGCTACTCGGAGCCTGGTTGAGACCCTGGGAAACGGCGAGGTCTCCTCGGAGCACCTGTTCAATGCCTTCGAGCCGGTAGCGGCCCGGGCTTTTGAGGGCTTCCAGCGGGCGAAGGGAGATCTCCTGGAATCAGGGGCGGCTATGGCCCACCTATCTGGGACTGGTCCCGCCCTCTACGCCTTTGTGTCGGGCAAAAATGAAGGGGAAAGAATACGCGACTCCTTGAAGAACAAGGGGTTGGGGGCGTACTGTATAAGGACGATACAGCCTATTTGGGACCTAGAATAACCGAAATAAGGGAGAAGAGCGTCAAGGTATGAACATACCCCTCATGAGCATAAGGTTCGGCATCGATCCCGACATGTTCTCCATTGGGAGTCTACTGCTCACCTGGCACGGATTCTTCACTTTCATCTCAGTGGCGCTGGCACTGTACCTGGTAGGACGGTGGTCTAAGAAAGAGGGACTGGACCCCGATGCCATATATTCCGCAGCTGCCTGGGCCATAATCGGCGGAATCTTAGGGGCACGGCTTGTCCACGTGATCGACCTGTGGAACGAAGTCTATAAGCACGACTTCATCCGAGTATTCCAGGTCTGGGAAGGTGGCATCGCTATTTACGGGGCCGTCCTGGGGGGGTTCGTGGGCGGCGCGGCGTACATCGTTATCAGGAACCACCCCCGGTTTCTCAGGCTCTGGTCCGCCTTGTTCAGGGGATCCAAGCTGGGCTTAGCGCCCTTACCTTCGGTGGGTAGACTCGCGGATATCACCGCGCCCGCCATGTTGATAGGCATGGCCTTGGGGAGGGTCGGCGACATCATCAACGGCGAGCACGTGGCCAAGACAACAGACCTGGCCTGGGGATTTGTCTATAGCCATGCGGCGAGTCCCAGCAACGCCGTCCACGGATTAGCTGCCAGCCACCCGGCAATAGTGTATGAGATGATCTGGGACATGGTGGTTCTGGCCATCATATGGCCCATGAGGGACCGGCTGAGGCCCCATGGAATGGTATTTACGTTGTTTCTGTGCCTGTATGCCTTGGGTAGCTTTTTCATCAGGTTCTTAAGGACAGGACCGCTGCCCATGGACCAGGAATGGGCCATAGGTCTGAATGAGGCCCAGTTCATCTCCCTCGTTATTCTGGCCGTGACTATACCCATGCTCATGTTGAAAGCACAGGTCGTCAAGCCGACCCCCGTGACTAAAGCCGGGGGAGCAGGCGCCAGAAAAAAGGGATAGCGGAGGGGCTCAGCAAGGCGCTATCCAGCTTCTTGAGCCGAGCGTTTAGTCCAGCGCTTCGCCACAAAGGACAGGCAGAATGCCTGGCTGGGAGCCGATCAGCCTCTTCTCCCACGGTTCGAAGCCTGCGACCCATCCCGACAGCCTTGGGCCACTGCCCATGTGACGCGCGCCAGCAACTTCGTCGCTCAGGAGCGACGAATTAAAACGGCCTCCCCGTTCCATTTTCCCGGAGGCGAGAGCTGTAGCGAACTTCCACCAAGTCCTCTTGGATAGGTGCCGAAGGAGGGAGACAATATGAGGTTGGAAGGGAAAGTGGCGCTGATCAGCGGAGGAGCCCGTGGGATGGGGGCTGTTGAGGCCAGGCTGTTCGCTTCAGAGGGGGCCAAGGTGATGATCGGCGATCTCCTGGATGAGGAAGGGGCCAGACTCATCGAGGAGATCGCCCAGGCCGGCGGCGACGCAATATACACGCACCTGAATGTGACATCGGAAGATGAGTGGCGCATGGCCGTCGCAGCAGCCGTGTCCAGATTCGGCAAGCTCGACGTTCTGGTCAACAACGCCGGGATATGGGAGGAAGGGACGGTGGAAGAGACGACGGTGGACCGGTGGGATAGGATCATGGATGTCAACGCCAAGGGCGTATTCCTGGGGACCAAGGTCGCAATTCCAGAGATGCGCCGCGCGGGCGGTGGCTCCATCATAAACATTTCCTCCACGGCAGGCTTGATCGGCACGCCCCGTGGCACAGCCTACAGTGCCTCGAAGGGGGCAGTTCGGCTGTTTACCAAGACCACGGCTGTTCAATATGGGAAGGATGGGATCCGCGCCAACTCTGTCCACCCTGGCGTCATAGAGACGCCGATGATAGAGAAAATAGCGGCCTTCCACCCAGGGTTCAGGACGGTTGCCATGGCCAACAACGTCCTGGGAAGGATGGGCACTGCAGAGGACGTAGCGCATGGAGTACTGTACCTGGCCTCGGACGAGTCACGCTTCGTCACCGGTAGCGAGCTCGTGATAGACGGCGGACTAACGGCCAAGTAGAGAATGGGCCGTTTCGGCTTCCTTGTCCCCCTTCAACGGAGGTGGTAGAATACCCGCCGTAGGAGGCCCAATGAAGGTCCGCAAGGCAGTGTTTCCCGCCGCTGGGCTGGGAACCCGCTTCCTCCCTACTTCCAAGGCTGTCCCCAAAGAGCTGCTGCCCATTCTGGACAAGCCCATGATCCAGTACGGTATTGAGGAAGTCGTAGCGGCCGGCATCGAGCACGTGATTATCGTCACCTCTCAGGGGAAGGAAGCTCTCCAGAGCTACTTTCAGGGAGACCCAGAGCTGGAGCGCCACTTGATGGCCAGCGGCCCCCGGGAATTCCTGGACGAGGTGCGACGGGTCCCGTCTCTGGCCCACTTCTCTTTCGTGAGGCAAGAGGAGCCGCGAGGCCTAGGGCATGCGGTGCTTATGGCCGAAGACCTGGTGGGGGACGAGCCTTTCGTTGTGGTCCTTCCCGACGACGTGATATGGCACTCGGAAGGCGCTACCGGGCAGATGCTTCGAGTCTTTGAAAAGTACGGCTCGAGCGTCGTCGCCGTAGAGGAAGTGCCCCTTGAGGCCGTGAAGAGCTACGGAGTTGTGGACTCCCTGGCCGTTGAGGAAAGGGTCCACAGGGTGAAAGGGTTGGTGGAAAAGCCGGACCCGGACAAAGCGCCGTCCAACCTGGCCATAGTCGGAAGGTACATCCTGACCCCGGAGATTTTCCCGTGCCTTACACGCACGACCGCCGGAGCGAAGGGTGAGATTCAGCTTACCGATGGCCTGGCATTGCTGCTTGAGAGCCAGGCCATGTACGCCTTCCAGTTTCTAGGGACCCGCTACGACGGCGGGACCCCGTTGGGGTTGTTGAGGGCTTCCCTAGAGATCGGGCTGAAGCGCAGCGATACCAGAGCGCAGGTGATGGGCTACCTCGACGCCTTATCCGATAGCAGGACCGGCCGCTCCTGAGCCGGTGGGCACCGCAGGCCCGCCGAGGTGGCCGGCTAGAAGAACGCGAGATAGTGGGCCCGGCTTTTATATGAAGGGGGTACCTTGGTCACGCAGAGGGATTCTTTCCTCCAGGAAATCGAAAGCATACGGGACGAGCTGGACCGCCTGCTGGACGGGATAGACTACTGCTTTGACTGGAAGCCCAGCGACGAAGAGTGGTCTGGCAGAGAGATCGTCTATCATATAATCGATACGCCCTCGGGCGGCGTGCACATCGCCGTTCGGGGTGTACTGGATGGCGAACTGAATGAGATCACTATAACGGCAGGTCTGACGAACATTACCCCAGGACGACAGGCAAATGGGATCGCCGAGGTGAGGAACGACCTGGAGGAAGTACTTACCGGGCTGGAACAAGCGCTGAGTTCGGCCACGGACGCGAAGTTGGACGAGCGGAGCGTGGTCATCCGTGCCATCAACTTCTCGACATCTCCTGAACGTACCGCCCGTGAGCTGCTGGCGCGCACATTTGTCCATCACTGGCGAGAGCACCTGGCCCAGCTGGCCGAGCTTCGGGAGATGCTGGGGCTGGACTAGGCTCGCCCACTACGAAATGTCTGGGTAAGCCGGCGCACCGCCCCCGTGTACTTCACCCATCTTCTCCGGGTTCATCGACCTAACACCCACCTCGGGCATCATCCTCTCGGCAGCGGCCATCGTTTCCAGTTCGATTTCGTACGGGCCGCCCACCCGGTTGCCCTCTATCTAAGAAGACCCCGATTTCGGCAAAATGGAATCGGGGTCTTCCTTTGTCAGCGGGTATAGAATCGGGTAGTGACATCCGGAGACTCGCCCACCGTGGCAACATCACACCTGGCAAATAGTGCAGTTGCCCAGCGTGACCTTACATGCAGCTAAGCCTGAGGGTTGAATATGGGCCAAGACCACAATCCTAGTCCTAGGCGCCCTTACTTCGGATGGTGGATCGTAGCCGCCTCCGGGGCTCTAAACGCGCTTACCGGGGGTCTGTTTCACACAGGGATCTCCGTCTACTTCCTGCCGCTCATCAGGGACTTCGGAATCTCGCACACCAAATTATCGTGGGCATACTCTTTGGCGAGCCTCGAGGCCGGAGTAGAGGGCCCTTTGGCTGGGTTCGCCGTGGACCGCTTCGGCCCGCGGCTGGTGATAATCGTTGGAGTGGTGCTGGGTGGACTGGGCTTCATGCTGCTGGCCGCTACGCAGTCTTATCTCATGTTTTTGGTGGTGTTCCTGGGGCTGGTCGCCGTAGGCGTCTCCGCGCCCTTTCATGGCATTGCAATGGCGGTCAACCTCTGGTTTCGGCGGCGGTTGGGTATTGCGATGTCCTTAACCCAGAGTGGTTCGGCTATCGGAGGCTTTCTCTTGACCCCTGCGGTGGCCTGGATCGTGCTAACCCAAGGATGGAGGTGGGCTGCGCTTATCTCAGGCCTGGTCCTGCTGGTCGTGGGAGTGTCCCTCGCGCTGCAGGTCAGGAGGCCCAGGGGAGATGAAGCGGCTAGTGATGAACCCTCTGCGCTCGACGGTGGAACCAATGCTCCAAAAACCACCGGGACAACTAATTTCCAGGAAGACTTCACGTTTAGAGACGCGTTAAGGACCCGGGTCTACTGGTTGCTTGCCCTGGCCATTGGATTGCGCCTTGCAGCCCAGACAGCCCTGTTGGTCCATATGGTTCCCATGCTGGTCTCCAGGGATGTAGGAGAGGGCACGGCCGCCACAATGGTGGCCTTGACGTCGCTAGTCCGCATGCCAGCGTCGATCTGCTTGGGGTTGCTAGCAGACCGGTGGTCGAGGCCTAGAGTAGCTGCCCTGGCTATGTCGGCAGGCGTACTGACCACCGCGGTTGCAATCTGGGGGCCAAGTGGAATTACCACAGGTATCTTGTTCGCGTTCCTCTTCGGGTGCTCGTTGTCTAGTAACTCGATCACCTGGGTCCTGGTAGGGCAGTTCTTCGGCAGAAGGCACTTCGGCAAGCTGGTGGGAGGAGTTTCGCTGGTCCAGACCGTGATGTCGACCGGTGGGCCCATCGCGGCTGGCATGGTGTACGACAGTACGGAGGCCTACACCATCGCGTTCTTTGGAGTGGGAATCGTATTCCTTGTGTCTGCTGTGCTGTTTTGGAACCTGAAGACGCCGGTGAGACGCGAGCGCCCTACGTCGGAGTCTTAGCTGAGCCTGCTACCTTTTCCCGCGCGGCAGAAGCGGTTGGTTAGCGAAACCAAGAGAGAGGCTCCTGGGCAGCGCCGTACATTACTCCAAGACCCGGAATCTCACCCCTTTTGATTCCTGCTTGCATAGTGCTTCTCCATTTAGGGACTCCTGGAGTTTCGTGCGCCGGGCGCTAAAGCGATGGCGTCCACCAGGATGTTGGTGAGATCGGTGCCACCGAAGATATCCGCCACCTGGACGGCGAACCGGCTGGGAGGTGTCTCTCCGAAGTACGTGTTCCACACCTCATAGATGGCCGGCCGGTCGTCGAAGTTCTTCAGGTACAACCCGGTCTTGACCACATCGTCCAGAGAGCCCCCCTGGGACTCCAGGATCGCCTTCATGTTCTCCAAGATCTGTCGGGTCTGGCCGGCGGCATCGGGGACCTGCACCTTGTTGGTGGCCTGGTCCACCCCCCGCTGCGCGGCGAGGAACAGGAAGCCGTTGGCCTTCACCGCCTGGGACGCAAAGGGCCCGAAGCGGGGTGCCAGGGGCATGCGAAGGCACTCCTTAGGAGCCGGTCCTCCTGGCGCCAAGGCGATGACGTCCACCAGGACGCGACTGGGGTCATCGTCATCTGGCCCGGAGACATCTACCATCTGTACTGCGAAGCGAGTGGGTGGGCTTTCGTGGCCAAAATATTCGCTCCACACCTCGTTGATGGCCGGCCGGTCCCCCATATCCTTTAGGAACAGCGCCGTCTTGACCACGTCGTCCATAGAGCCACCCAGGGACTCCAGGACAGCCTTCAAGTTCTCCAGGATCTGTCGAGCCTGCCCCCGGCGCCATCGGGGACCCGCACTTTGTTAGTCACCGGGTCCACGCCCCGCTGGGCCGGGAAGAACAGGAATCCATTGGCCTTCACCACGTACGAGCCAAGCTGGGCGTGGCGCTACCCGTAGGGGGATAGCAGAAATTCTTTGGGAGGTCCGCCGGGTGCTAACGCAACGGTGTCCACCAGAATGTTGCTGGGGTTATCGGCGCCGAGAATGTCCGCCACCTGCATCGGGCACCGGGCGGGTGGGGCCTCATGGCCGAAGTACTCGGCCCAGATGGCATTTGTCGATGGCCGGTCCGCCAGGTCTTTGAAATACAGCGCGGTCTTCACGACGTCATTGAGTGAGCCCCCCAAGGTCCCCAGGACAGCCTTCAGGTTCTCTACGAGTTGCCGGCTCTGGGCGGCCGTATCCGGCGACACAACTCGGTTCGTGCCGGGGTCCACGCCCCCCAGCGCCGAGAAGAACAGGAAGCCGTTGGCCTTGACCACCTGGGACTTGTAGGGACCGCCTGGCGGCCCTACTGGAACCGTGATACATTCTTTCGTCGCGATTTTCTCCCCCCGAGTACCCTCATTTCTGCTGGCCTCCGGCTCGATTTGCCATTGATCGGGTGGTACCGGATGGAGGAATCTTAGAGGGCCAGGGGGGAAGCGTCAAGGGACTGCGCTAGTCTAAGCCCCTTTGACAGTGGGAAGTCTGGACGATTTGACTCGAGGGCCGCGAGCGACGGATCAAATGAATGGTCGTGCGCCTAAGCTAGAGATAAAAGTGGATATTGGCCGACCAGTGGGGAGTTCTTGATATCGACTCGCATTGTGGACCTAAGTGGACAATATCAAGAACTTTTAGCATGACTTTTCCTCTAGGTACATGAACCTGCCGCACCAGTGTAGGGTGTCAGCGCAATTGGACACTATTGAGGCCTAGAAAACCGAAGAGGTTGGGGGTGGTAGAGGCTCCTTCAGAGGGGTAGATTAACCCTAAGTGAAAGGAGTCATTGATGACCCAGGTAGAGGATCAGGCCAGCCAAGCTGAGGAGCGAAGCCAGGAGACACGAAGCTTCGTGCGTCAGGTCCGTGCAGCGACCCGCCGTAAGTATACCCCTGAAGAGAAGATCCGCATCGTCTTGGAGGGGTTCAGACGGGAGACTACCGTTAATGACCTGTGCCGACGGGAAGGAATCAAACCCCACTCCTACTACGCCTGGACGAAGGGGTTCATGGAAGCTGGGAAGGAGAGGTTGACTCGGGACAGTGTGCGTGATGCGACCCGGCAAGAGATAGAGCAGCTCAAGCGGGAGAACAGAGAACTGAAGCAGCTGGTGGGTGAGTTGTCCCTGGAGTTGCACCGCTTCAAAAAAACAGCTCTGCCGCCCCTACACGACAACGGCACCGTCGCATGAGCGTAGTGGAACAATCGAAGGTCGTGGCTGAGGTGGAGCGACATGGTAGAGGGAAGAACAGGCGACTCAGGGAGCTTGGCATTTCCAGGAGCACGTATTATTGGTGGAGGTGGAGGCACCGGCAGGGTAGTTGGGAGGGTACGGAAGGAACTGAGAGGCCCTGGAATCGCCTGCGTCCAGAAGAGGAGGCAGTAGTGCTGGCGGCAGCCCGTGGGATGCCGACCTGGCGAAGCCGGCAGTTGGCGGCTTGGCTCACCGACCACAGAGGCCTATCGGTCTCCGCCTCCACAGTCTATCGTATTCTGAGACGGGAGGGTCTGGTGAAACGGATCGAATACCAGTTGGCAGCGAGCAAAGAGTACCAGCACAAGACCACAGGGCCCCACCAGCTGTGGGCCACCGATGCCTCCTACTTCCGTGTAGTGGGATGGGGCTACTACTACCTCGTGACGGTGATGGACGACTACTCCCGGTTCATCTTGGCCTGGAAGGTGCAACGGGACATGACGGCCAACTCCCTCATAGAGGTGGTCCAGGAAGCTGTTGACTCTACTGGTATGACTGATGTACCTCTGGAGGATCGGACCAAGCTCCTCTCAGATAATGGCTCAGGTTATGTATCGCGGGCCTTCCGCGAGTACATGCGGGTGGTGGGCATTCGCCACGTCCTGGCAGCACCCTATCACCCTCAGACCAACGGGAAGCTGGAGAGATATCACCGAACCCTGAAAGACGACATTAACCAGGTGCCATACGAGGTGGTGGAAGACCTGGAGGCGGCCATCCGGGACTTCGTCGAGTTCTACAACTACCGAAGATATCATCAGGCGCTCAGGGTTGTAACTCCGGCTGACGTGCTGGAAGGCCGTCTGGAGGCAATTCTAGCCCAGAGGAAGGAGGTACAGCGAGAGACTTTTGACCGGCGGAGGCGGTACAATCAGGAGGTCAGAGAAACCCTCAAACCAGGAGCTTCTTCACCCCAATCTCTCGGACCCAGAACTGTCCAAAACCGCTGACACCCAACAAGCAGGAGCTAGTCCATCACCGTCATTATCGAAGTAGACAGGAAGCAATTCGAGATATTACAGAATATATCGAGATCTTCTATAACAGGCAGCGCCGCCAGGCCAGGCTGGGATTCCTGTCACCTGCGGCCTTTCAACAAAGATTCTATGCAGGATTACTCGCAGCTTGAAAGGTTTGGTGTCCACTATTGCCATCCGACCCCAAACATAGTGCCGGACCATTATATACATTAGCTGTTACACAGTCTGCCCCGGTATCGAATGTATTAGCAAAGCAGAGTAAGTCCCAGGAAGTGGTCTGGAGGAAGAGAGACCACCGCGTCATCCTTAGCAAAGAAGAAAGCTCGAGAAAGGAGGACAACAGTGGTCAAGGAAAGGATGGACGCTGGAGCTATTGCGCAAGGGGGGAATGGACGGTGACGTGGACTTCCTAACACTGAGCAGGAGCATGGATGCCATCGAGGATCCTGAGTATGGAGAGCGCAGCCCTGAGCGGGTGACCCAGCGCAACGGGTATCGGTCCCGGGCGTGGGATACAGGGACGATGGATCTGCACATCCCGAAGCTCAGAGAAGGGAGCTACTTCCCGAAGCCACGGCGTCGCAGCGAGCGAGCTTCTGGCTGTGATCCAGCAGGCCTATGGAAGGTGTATCCACAAGGCGGGTGGACGATCTGGTCAAGGCCCTGGGGTGTGAGGGTATTTCCAAGAGCCAGGTGTCGCGCATCTGTCAGGAACTGGACGTGGTGGTGGATGGCTTCATGGGCCGTCCGCTGGGCGGTGGACCCTACCCCTACCTGTGGCTGGACGCACTGACCCAGAAGGTCAGGGAGGCCGGCAGGATCGTCAACGTCAGCGTGGTGGTGGCGACGGCGGTCAATGGCGAGGGCAATCGGGAAATCATTGGGATGGACGTGGGTACCAGTGAAGACGGCGCCTTCTGGCTGGCCTTCCTACGCTCGCTGTCCGCCAGGGGCCTCAGCGGGGTGGAGCTGGTGGTATCGGACGCTCATCAGGGACTCCGAGGCGCCATCGCCGCAGTCTTCGGCGGAGCCAGCTGGCAACGGTGCCGCACCCACTTCATGACCAACCTGCTCACTCGGGTCCCCAGGCGCGCCCAGCCATGGGTAGCCACCATAGTGCGCACCATCTACCAGCAACCCTCCCCCGATGAGGTACACGCCCAGCTCGACAGGGTGACCGATCAACTCCAGAACCGGTTCCCTCAGGTCGCCTCTCTACTGGACGAGGCCGGACCCGACGTCCTGGCCTTCTCCAGCTTCCCACTCGCCCACTGGAAGAAGATCTGGTCCAACAACCCACAGGAGCGTCTCAACAAGGAGATCAGACGACGCACCGATACCACAGTCTGCCCCGGTATGCCGAATGTATTAGCACTCTTACACCACAAAGCTATTAGCACCGCTATCTCTCTCTGATCGCGTTCCAGGATCCGACACTTAGCTATATACGCACTGGTGCAATGGAAAAGGGTTGACAAACTTGTCAATCATTCCACGTGGTCGTAAGATCGAACAGCAGGAAGGTGCGATAAATGCCAGAGGAAGTCAGTTCAGCGGCTGTGGTAGCTAACCGCAGGGACCTCTACACGAAGGACCTTGGGAAGGTTGATACTCGAAAGTCAGAAGGAGGAGTTAATAGATAGTTGAGGGCAGAAGAGTGTCTATCGAAGAGGAAACAACACCAAAGGTGTTGGGTGTCAGCGGTTTTGGACAGTTCTGGGTCCGAGAGATTGGGGTGAAGAAGCTCCTGGTTTGAGGGTTTCTCTGACCTCCTGATTGTACCGCCTCCGCCGGTCAAAAGTCTCTCGCTGTACCTCCTTCCTCTGGGCTAGAATTGTCTCCAGACGGCCTTCCAGCACGTCAGCCGGAGTTACAACCCTGAGCGCCTGATGATATCTTCGGTAGTTGTAGAACTCGACGAAGTCCCGGATGGCCGCCTCCAGGTCTTCCACCACCTCGTATGGCACCTGGTTAATGTCGTCTTTCAGGGTTCGGTGATATCTCTCCAGCTTCCCGTTGGTCTGAGGGTGATAGGGTGCTGCCAGGACGTGGCGAATGCCCACCACCCGCATGTACTCGCGGAAGGCCCGCGATACATAACCTGAGCCATTATCTGAGAGGAGCTTGGTCCGATCCTCCAGAGGTACATCAGTCATACCAGTAGAGTCAACAGCTTCCTGGACCACCTCTATGAGGGAGTTGGCCGTCATGTCCCGTTGCACCTTCCAGGCCAAGATGAACCGGGAGTAGTCGTCCATCACCGTCACGAGGTAGTAGTAGCCCCATCCCACTACACGGAAGTAGGAGGCATCGGTGGCCCACAGCTGGTGGGGCCCTGTGGTCTTGTGCTGGTACTCTTTGCTCGCTGCCAACTGGTATTCGATCCGTTTCACCAGACCCTCCCGTCTCAGAATACGATAGACTGTGGAGGCGGAGACCGATAGGCCTCTGTGGTCGGTGAGCGAAGCCGCCAACTGCCGGCTTCGCCAGGTCGGCATCCCACGGGCTGCCGCCAGCACTACTGCCTCCTCTTCTGGACGCAGGCGATTCCAGGGCCTCTCAGTTCCTTCCGTACCCTCCCAACTACCCTGCCGGTGCCTCCACCTCCACCAATAATACGTGCTCCTGGAAATGCCAAGCTCCCTGAGTCGCCTGTTCTTCCCTCTACCATGTCGCTCCACCTCAGCCACGACCTTCGATTGTTCCACTACGCTCATGCGACGGTGCCGTTGTCGTGTAGGGGCGGCAGAGCTGTTTTTTTGAAGCGGTGCAACTCCAGGGACAACTCACCCACCAGCTGCTTCAGTTCTCTGTTCTCCCGCTTGAGCTGCTCTATCTCTTGCCGGGTCGCATCACGCACACTGTCCCGAGTCAACCTCTCCTTCCCAGCTTCCATGAACCCCTTCGTCCAGGCGTAGTAGGAGTGGGGTTTGATTCCTTCCCGTCGGCACAGGTCATTAACGGTAGTCTCCCGTCTGAACCCCTCCAAGACGATGCGGATCTTCTCTTCAGGGGTATACTTACGGCGGGTCGCTGCACGGACCTGACGCACGAAGCTTCGTGTCTCCTGGCTTCGCTCCTCAGCTTGGCTGGCCTGATCCTCTACCTGGGTCATCAATGACTCCTTTCACTTAGGGTTAATCTACCCCTCTGAAGGAGCCTCTACCACCCCCAACCTCTTCGGTTTTCTAGGCCTCAATAGTGTCCAATTGCGCTGACACCCTACAACCAAAGGCACCGGGCTGGTGTTGTTTTATAAACCTCTCCCCCGTTTCACATAGGGATGGTCAAAAGCTAAAGTGGACACGTTCACAAAAACTCCTTATGGAGCTCGTCCCAATGCCCCGACCTAGCTCACAATCCTACCGTTGTTTCACGTATAATTTAGGCCGTCTTCGTGGCATCCAACTAGTGGGGGTCCGCCTGGTCCCGAGTTGTGAGCCGAGACACCCACATCTCTCACCGACAACCGCCTGTTATCTGGCGTTCGGTAGGCGCCGTTGGAGACGACAGATCAACTGCTGAAACAGGGAGGTTGTCAGGGTTTGATGGCCGACCGGCGGTGTGAAGCCCTCAACTAGGGCTCATCGGCGATATAGGCCAAACGACACCCGGCCAGCAAAGCTTCTCTTATCAACGTAGCCTTGTGTCCGATGACTTCACAATGAGCACGGTTCTCAGCGACTGGGGGAACCTGCGCGGGATCACCCTCTATTGGCCAGTATTTGATCCGTTGCTGCGAGTCGTAGCAAAGACCTGCTGAGATGGCCGCCACAAATTCTATTTTGTAACCCATGCGGTCACGTGTCTTCTTAGGAGTCGATCTAGTCGTGTGTCTGCCAAATGGGTTTACAATACGTCAGCGCTCACGTGTCTTCTTAGGAGTCGATCTAGTGGCCCAGTCTACAGACATACCGTTCGTATGGCTCGTGTTTTGGAAGGCGTTCGAACTAAGTTGACCGTCATTGCGAAGATGCGCCTTGGGGTTGATCGCGCGGTAAAATTCTTCGTCGCGGTTAAAGGAGTCAAAGCCTGGTTCAATATCCTCAGGCTTCGCCCCCATGTTAGCCGATAAGCTCGAAGTAAGACTGCAAATCTGATATGCGCAGGATGCGACCCTCGGTTGCTTCGTTGATGCCCCGCTCATCTATGTAGACGAATTCCACCTCAGCTGCTTGACCATCAACTACAACTACGAGTTTTCTGTCGCCCACAGGGCCCCATTCGATCTGCAATCCTCCGTCTACCAGTGGGCCAATGAAAGTCGATCTGAACCGACTAGTCTCCGCCTCCAATAGAATCTCAGCAACTTTCTGTGATGCTGCTTTCGTCGGTGGCTGACTACCTTCGCCACTCCAATCGAAACCTAGCGCCTGGAGTTCTTCAAGGCGACCTGCTGCCTGTGCGTTCCTAGATCTGAGAACTGATAACGAATCGGCCGCTATGTTGATGTTGGTGGTCTGTCCCGAACTCTGGAAGAAAGAACCACTGGTTAAACTCAAGCCACTCGCCGGCTCCGTAAATCCGATCACATGTTGCTGGAGTTCAACTAGAGGATCTGCTGCACTCGTATCCTTGGTCTCGACGTATAATAACGAATCGGTATCGGTGTAAACGAAGAGGTTTTGTGTCGAGACGGACTGAGTCGCAAAAGTAGAGATGGTGCCAATTAGTAGTATATCCGCTGAAGATACTCCAGCCCCGACCGAAAGGGTGGGGGAACTGGTCGACCCTGAGTCCTGCAGGCTCCAAACGTTCGATTCCGACTTAATGGTATTGGTCCACTCGGATTCCCTGCCGCCGAGTCGTAAGTGTGAACTCACAGCTACTCCAGACTGGAATCCCGAGGCTGAAGTAGTGATATTGATCCACTCGGATTCACCGCCGCCGAGTTGTAAGACTAGGCTCTCAGCAGGCTTTACTTCCGAATCTGGCTGAATGATATCGATCCACTTGGATTCTCCGGCGACAAGGCGAAGGTGTGGTCTCTCTGCTGTCCCAGATTCTGAAGGTGGGCGCACTCTGATCGAGAGGGATTTCGCAAAGTCGGTACGTGTCGTGGCGCTGACCATAATAGCTAACCTGCTTGAGTCTCTAGTTGCGCCAGAATTCTCGTCATTGCCTCATATGCCGCGCCAACCTCAACGCCAAGCTGTCCATCTTCCGGCAGCTTATCGATATGACGACTTGCATTGAAATTCACATTGAGCCTGCCACCAGGCCGAGCCTCAAACCGAACCGTCCATGTACTATTTAGAGGGTCCGACGCCGCAGGTGGATGGTCAAGTACGAGAGTGATCAAGTTGCTTGAGGTCGATGTTCCGAATCTTGCGGCAAGTTCCTTATTAAGGAGATTATCGCCGATCCACTCGTGTGGTCGCTCTACGGCAACCTCAACGATGAAGTTGATTCCGTAAGTCTGAATCTTACTGAGCTGCAGCAATCCTCCCAACCCATTAATAATTCTCGGGATCTTGCTTTTCCCATTATCGATCTCACCGCTTAATTCCCGAACGTCGATCTTATTCGGGCCCACTTGTACCTCAATCTGATCCCGGCTAGAACTTATCATAAAACCTTCGGAACCTTGGCTAATGTTCATCGGCCGTCTCAGAATAGTCCTTAGATCAGCGTCAGTCAGGGGGACGGATCTTTGAGGCGCGGTAGGCTCAAATAAGGCTGCCACTGAGCTTAAGATGAGGTCAATTTGGTTGTCGTTAACAGATTCCGTGTCCATGATGAAGACCT
>CBDDDW010000023.1:0-131627 GCA_965226805.1 Dehalococcoidia bacterium | reverse complement strand
TCGCCGGTGCCGGCGGCAATGGCCAGCAGCGGGTGATAGCCGCGGGCGCCGGTATAGCCGTGGTGGCGCGCTCCCTCCTTGGCCAGTCCATAGGTCTCGCAGATGGTCGAGTCCAGGTCGATGGTCAGGGGCGAGTCGCCGGGTCCGGCCCCAGCGGCCCAGGCCCGGGCCAACAACTGGCGGCTCACGCGGTCGAGTTGACGGACATGCCCCCACCGGAAGCTGCGCAGGAAGGTCCCCAGGGTGGATGGCGCCTTGACCACGCAGCCTAGAACACTGACCGTCCCACCAGCGCGCAGCGCATCGGCGTCGTCGATGCAGTCGCCGCCTGCCAGCGCGGAAGCGACCAGCGTCAGCATCTTGTCCCCAGTGTTCGCCCGTCCCGGCGCTCCGCCGAGGTCAAGGTGATGGTCGACGAGTTCCCGCAGGCCCAGGTGCCGGGCTAGGGTGGCCGGCAGGAGCAGGCCGGCATTGGCCACCAGGCGATGGTCGTCAAAGAGGATGCGGATACGGTCGGGTTTGTTCTGTGGCAGCATCTATTGGGTGCTCCTTGTTTCCGGGCTGGTTTCTGTTCCAAAACCATTATCCCAGATTCAGAGGAGCACCCGATGGCTTCTTCAAGGACTGTCCCCAAGGCCGTCCTTCGGTGGATTCGGGCTAACACTTAGGATACTGGAAGGGCGACGAGGTGGTCGTGATTCCGTTCAATTACGATTACGAAGAGCTATGGCGTTGGGCGACGATATTGAATCGGTTCGCGCTATCCGCCTGGTAACACCATCGGAGTTGGCGGAGCTAGTGTGTTCGAGAATCGAGGCGGAGGAGGTGATTGGGAATACGTGTGGCCGGTGGAAGGCTTCGGCCCGACGCGCCAAAACCGCGAACGTCGTCCGACGATCGAACTAGTCTAGTGTCTCGTATATAGCATTACAAGGCTGATATGAGGAGGTCCTCCCCGCGAACCCCGGTCTCACCCTCACCTCAATCCTCTCCCATAGGGAGAGGAGGCAGACCGGGGGGCCACGTCGAGCGCTGACGTATTGTAAACCCATTTGGCAGACACACGACTAGATGCGATAGACCACCACGCGGTCGCGGCCGCACTGCCCACCTTGCTGCCCCAGTTGGGGATCCCAATAGACGCCGTGGGGGTCGTGCGCGGAGGCGACTCAGGCAGGTTGCTGACCGGTAAAGTAGTCGCCGTCGGGGATACGCAGCAGGGTGCCTCGGCGGGGTCTGAGAATTCGGTCGGCGACGGTGAATTGGAGACCAACGATACAGGGACCGAGTCCAATCCTCTGGCAGGCGCGAGCATGGAACAGGGCGGGACGGCGTCGGCCCCAGTGGTTGGTGCCTCACAACCCGATAAGCCATCGGAGCGAGCAATCAGCAACCCAGAATGAAGAGACTCTTGATTCAACAAGCCAGTTTGCTAGTCTCAAGCGACGTGGCGCAAGGCATTAGCGAGGAGATCACGCAACTTGCCGAAGCACCGTCCGATACTGGGTCCTCGGCGTGGATGACCGGCGGAGTTGCGGGGGCTGCCGGGCTGGTGGTCCTGGCTGCCGCGACCTTAGTGACTCTCCGGCTGCGTCGGCGAGCGGTCTAGGCACCTCAGCGGACAAGTCAGGTCAAGGGTAGAACCAGACCAGGCGCTGGTTCCTAACGAATAAGAGAGAGGGGTCAGGCGGTTCGCCTGACCCCTCTCTGGCTTTCAGTTAGCGACCGAGTCATCGCTGGAGTCCTGTACAGGACTCCAGTTGCCCAGAACGTGAAGGCCATATGGACATAGGACTCGGTTGCCCTCATCTGCCACGCATCGGACGCCCCTGCGCTACAAGCCGCTAGACACGAAGGGTCCCCTCCTATGAGGGAACGTTTTCTGGGTTCAAGGCGTACTATCAATTAGAGCCTCACTCAAACGCAGCAGCGTATCAAGAGAGCTGCTGCGGGTAGGCGATCGGATTTTCGCTCGTATGTTGGGGAACTTTCTTTTGGGCTGGTACGTCTACTAGTTGTACACTTACTGAGGTGTAGGAGATAGCGGGGGTTGCACAGGGGCGTTCCTGCGGCTACCGAAGTCCCCTGTAAGAAGTCAGGATGGTTATTCGATGAGGTTTCACAGCAAGGAATCAGGAATGAAACGGGGGCTCCGAGTCTGGACCCTCGCCATCATTGGGGGACTGTTGGCCCTTCTGATGCTGGCCGCTGTCGCCTGCGACGACGAGCCGCAGCCCACTTCTTCCCCAGAACTCACATATACCCGCACCCCTACGGAGACACCTGTCTCAAAACCAACGAATGCATCATCGACACCGAGCCCGTCTACGGTAGCACCAACGGCTAGGCGCGAACCCACACCGACGCAACCAACACCGTCACCAACCAGGCCACCTCTGCCAATGCCGGAACCTTTGAACTTCCGGACCGGGAAGCTGCTATGGCACGCTGAAACGGGTCGCGGCTATACCGTCACTGCGGTAGCCGACGGAGTGGTCTACGCGAGCCCTGGATACGGTCTCCTCCACGCGCTGGATGCCAAGGCGGGAACAACGCTCTGGAGCGAGGACGTAGGCGGTGACGCGCGCCCGGTCCCCTGTGGACGGAGTGGTTTACATAATCAGTGACTACGGCCCCATCGTCGCACTGAGCGCCGCCGACGGCGAACCGCTCTGGAGCTTCGATCAAAATATGGAAGACGTCTTGCCCATTACGTTGGCTGTGATTGATGGCGTCGCCTACATCGGAACGATTTACCAAGGTAACTACCTCGATGGGCCTGTATTCGCGCTTGATGCCATTACTGGAGAGCATATCTGGCAGTCCGAAGTGCGCGGCAGTGGTGGTTCCCTGGCCGTGGCGGATGGAGTGGTCTACATCGGTTCGGTGACTTGGGACGAGAACAGTTATGGCCGGGGATATGTGCATGCTCTGGACGGCGCGAACGGAGAGCACCTCTGGAGCTCCCAGGTCTTGTCTGTGGAGAAAACGCTGCATCTGACGGATATGGGGGTCCCCGATCGCCCACTTACAAGGGTTTCCGTCCGCGCTGACGGTGGTTGACGGAGTGGTCTACACAGGTTCTCTGGGTGTTGGTGGCAAGTTATACGCATTAGATGCCGCCACCGGCAACGAGGTCTGGAACTCTTATACAGCCAGTGGCAGATCAACTCAACCTATGGTGACTGGTGGAGTAGTCTATATCGACTCGCTGAGCGGTCCACTCTACGCAATTGATGCCTCGACCGGAGAGCAACTCTGGACGTCGAGCAGTGGGGAACCACCCCCAACCGTGGTCGACGCAGTGGTATACCTGGATCGTTCTTACTACACATACGTCCTGGATACCTCGGCAGGAGAGGAACGACGGACGACCTACACATGGGGAATCAGCTTTCGGTCCACTGTGGTTCAAGATGGGGTGGTCTACATCCCGGTGGACTATGGTCAGGTGTTCGGGGATGTGTTGGTCCTGGATGCATCCACCGGGGAGCTGCGCTGGCGCTACCTGATGGACCGCCCGCCCTCACACCTGGATGTGGTCGGAGGGGTCGTTTACGTGAGTCTTGACAATGGCGATGTGTACGCACTGGACGCGGAGATAAGCGTCCCGCCCGAGGAGTCGGCGCCGCTGGTATCAAGCTCCGAGCCACCCCCTGAGAAGTTGCTATGACGGCCTGCTTTCTGGAGAGCCAATGCACTGCTACTTATTGGAACAGGCCGAGGTGGCAGGCTTGATCGACGTTGACGTCATCTACAACGGCGGCGGCAATCCTATATATCTACATTCGACAGCCGGAGAGGCCAGGTCCCGAGACTGCGGCTTTCTTCAGGGAGAGGGCGATAGAATTCTATCTCCAGTGGCCAAGTGTGGAACCCCGCGACACGACCAAGTATTGGGAATGCTGGGGAACCTACGAATGGTGCCTCCTCGAATCGTGGCTTTACCCATTTTCAGAGCCAAGCTCATTGAGGGAATCTCCCTTGGCCGAATGGGTTTAGGAACGCGGAGATACTGGCAGGCGGTGCGGAGGCCCGGCGCTCAAGACCAGGCTGGGCCTCCTGGGAGCAGCTATGGCCAAAGGTGGATGTATATGAGCCGTCACCGGGGGATGCTGGTGAAGCTAGCTTCGACGTGTCGGACGTCGGACGTCACAAGTTTCCCTTCGCCCAGAAGGATCGACTGTTCGACCTGGGGATCGGTTTGCCGTCTATGGAAGCGCTAACCCTGAGAGCGGATTCGCGGGTTGGAAGGTAGCCCCGGACCCGGAGGAAGACAGCACCTATAGAATTTATCTCCAGGTGAAACTTCCTCCAGAGGATGAGGAGCAGCTTAGAACACTGAAGGAGGAGCTGGCCTCCGGTCACTATTCGGACCTGGAAGTTGTCGAAATCCCCGTCAAATACGACTTCGGTGACCTATGGCGCTGGGCCACGATACTGAACCGGTTCTCCACGTCGGCTGGGAACACAGTCGGAATACTCGGGGCAAATATTGCGGATAACTACGCCAATCCCAACCGGGATGTGGTGTGGCCGACCGAACGGGTACAGCCAGTTGACGACCCCTTCAATCCAACCCATGAAAACCGCACCATATTGGTCGTGAACGCCTATGATCCCCAGATGGTTGCTGATGCGTTACCCGTTTTGTTGCCGCAACTGGGCATCCCAACGGACGCCATTGGTCTGATCGTAAGCTGGGCGTCACTTGAGCGCGCCAAGGGTCCTGTCGTCGCCGTACCTGAGTAGGTTGCGGTTCCCATAGAGAGGTGACAGTGGAGCTGTGGGTGCGGAACGTCGCCACCATGTGCGTTCTATCCTAGAGCGGGGGTTATGAGCTCTACAGTAGAACGTCCCAGCGAAGAGTTTGCAGTGCATCACGCTCGGGCTCAGGAACGCAGCCTCCATGATCCGCCCGCCAGGTGAGCGCCGATGTGCGAAGACCTGAGCATACACTTGTTTTCAGATGGGTTACTGAGCGATAACAAGGGCCACAGCAATTCTCATCTCCGAAAAAACATCCGGCCAGATGCCCCCGCCGCATTGATGCAAGCCAGCCACACTCTGCATGCAGACCCGTCATCGCTGATTCGGACGCTCATGCGAATCGGTGGAGCGATCTAGGACATCCAACGCTCTGAACCTACTGGGCGGAGGCCTGCTCACCTCTGCCTCACGGTCACCGCCCGGTAGGCGCCGCATCCCGCTGGAGCCTCACAGTCCGCCCAGCCACATCTCAAAAATGGTACTGCCTACCGTCCAATTAGGCCCATCTAAGAAGGCTCGAACCGGTCATTAGGGTCGAGGTGGCACAACCATTTGTTGTTCCGCCCGACCTTACCTGGTTGTATCCAAATCGACCGCCCACGAGTACCGCAGTTTTTCGTGTCTATTGAATATCATTGAACATGAACCGAGAGTAGTCGTCCATCACCGTCACGAGGTAGTAGTAGCCCCATCCCACTACACGGAAGTAGGAGGCATCGGTGGCCCACAGCTGGTGGGGCCCTGTGGTCTTGTGCTGGTACTCTTTGCTCGCTGCCAACTGGTATTCGATCCGTTTCACCAGACCCTCCCGTCTCAGAATACGATAGACTGTGGAGGCGGAGACCGATAGGCCTCTGTGGTCGGTGAGCCAAGCCGCCAACTGCCGGCTTCGCCAGGTCGGCATCCCACGGGCTGCCGCCAGCACTACTGCCTCCTCTTCTGGACGCAGGCGATTCCAGGGCCTCTCAGTTCCTTCCGTACCCTCCCAACTACCCTGCCGGTGCCTCCACCTCCACCAATAATACGTGCTCCTGGAAATGCCAAGCTCCCTGAGTCGCCTGTTCTTCCCTCTACCATGTCGCTCCACCTCAGCCACGACCTTCGATTGTTCCACTACGCTCATGCGACGGTGCCGTTGTCGTGTAGGGGCGGCAGAGCTGTTTTTTTGAAGCGGTGCAACTCCAGGGACAACTCACCCACCAGCTGCTTCAGTTCTCTGTTCTCCCGCTTGAGCTGCTCTATCTCTTGCCGGGTCGCATCACGCACACTGTCCCGAGTCAACCTCTCCTTCCCAGCTTCCATGAACCCCTTCGTCCAGGCGTAGTAGGAGTGGGGTTTGATTCCTTCCCGTCGGCACAGGTCATTAACGGTAGTCTCCCGTCTGAACCCCTCCAAGACGATGCGGATCTTCTCTTCAGGGGTATACTTACGGCGGGTCGCTGCACGGACCTGACGCACGAAGCTTCGTGTCTCCTGGCTTCGCTCCTCAGCTTGACTGGCCTGATCCTCTACCTGGGTCATCAATGACTCCTTTCACTAAGCCCGAATCCACCGAAGGACACGGATGGACGGCGTGAGGACAGCGGAAGGGGGTGGGTGAGGGAGCTACAGGGGAGATGGCCTGGGGTCTTGGGGTAGATGGGAGGCCGGCGGAGGGTCTTCAGTCGCCGCACAGGGCCCCTAAGGCCCTATGCGGGAGTTGCGATGCGCGGGATGGCGAGAGGATACGCAGCAGGGGACTCTCGCGACCGGGGTGGCGCGAGATTGCGGGGACGTTGGGTCAGTTGCAGGCTGGCCGTCAGGCCGGGAATGGAATGGCTTGCAGCCGGGCCAAGGCGCGACTGAACTGGGTTTCCCAAGGCCAGCGCCGGGGGAGATGCAAAGTGAGGCGGCGCGCCGAGCGGGTGATCCGTCCCACCAGAGCGAAGACCCGCCGCCTGAGGGTCTTGGTGGTCACGATCTGCTGACCCAGGCCGATGCGGGCTGTCCAGCGGGCCAGGTTATGCGCCATCACCTGGACCGCCAGCCAGGCGCCGTTGGCGGCGAAGCGCCCCGACGGCATGTGGTTCAGCCCGACGCCGTACTTGAGGTCGCGTATGGCGTTCTCGACCTCGGCGTGGCGGCGATGATCGGCCTCCAGTTCCAGCGTCTCCCCATCGCGGTCGGTGATGAAGGCGTGATAGCTGTATCTGGCGAAGAGGGCGAGCTGGGAACCGGGCGTCGGCTTCACCCGCCGGACAATGAGCCGCACCGGCGCGGCGTCCGGCTTGGTCTGGAACGGGGTGTAAGTCGTCTCGGCGACATCGGCGGCGCCGTCCATCCAGTAGGGAATGGGAGTCCAGTCCTCCTCTGGTATCGCCTCGATCAGGTCCCGCAGGCTGGCGCGCTGGCGGATGGTGATAGAGAAGCGGACATCCATTTCCCGGCAGGCGGCAACGACAGTGTGGGCGTAGAAGCCGCTGTCGGCCCGCACCGTGAGTTGTCCCCTGGCCCCGCCGTAGCGCACCCGCCCCACCGTCTCACGCAGGAAGTGGGCGGCGCCACGGGCGGTGTTGGCCCGGCCCTCGCGCAGCCGGGACATCAGCACCTCGCCGGTGCCGGCGGCAATGGCCAGCAGCGGGTGATAGCCGCGGGCGCCGGTATAGCCGTGGTGGCGCGCTCCCTCCTTGGCCAGTCCATAGGTCTCGCAGATGGTCGAGTCCAGGTCGATGGTCAGGGGCGAGTCGCCGGGTCCGGCCCCAGCGGCCCAGGCCCGGGCCAACAACTGGCGGCTCACGCGGTCGAGTTGACGGACATGCCCCCACCGGAAGCTGCGCAGGAAGGTCCCCAGGGTGGATGGCGCCTTGACCACGCAGCCTAGAACACCGACCGTCCCACCAGCGCGCAGCGCATCGGCGTCGTCGATGCAGTCGCCGCCTGCCAGCGCGGAAGCGACCAGCGTCAGCATCTTGTCCCCAGTGTTCGCCCGTCCCGGCGCTCCGCCGAGGTCAAGGTGATGGTCGACGAGTTCCCGCAGGCCCAGGTGCCGGGCTAGGGTGGCCGGCAGGAGCAGGCCGGCATTGGCCACCAGGCGATGGTCGTCAAAGAGGATGCGGATACGGTCGGGTTTGTTCTGTGGCAGCATCTATTGGGTGCTCCTTGTTTCCGGGCTGGTTTCTGTTCCAAAACCATTATCCCAGATTCAGAGGAGCACCCGATGGCTTCTTCAAGGACTGTCCCCAAGGCCGTCCTTCGGTGGATTCGGGCTTAGGGTTAATCTACCCCTCTGAAGGAGCCTCTACCACCCCCAACCTCTTCGGTTTTCTAGGCCTCAATAGTGTCCAATTGCGCTGACACCCTACACCCTGGAGATCATGTCCGACCCTGAGTTGATGGCTCAATTACGTGAGAGCATCAAAGCGGCGGAACAAGGAAGGGTGCGACCCCTGGAGGAAGTTTCTGATCGGCAGTGGTGGCGTGGGTCTGCTCCTGTTCGCTACGCACTATGGGCATCCCGTCCCTACCACCCGAACCGCTATGACCTAACTCCCCGCTGGTCACGCCTAACCCCATGTCTCTTGAAATAGTGGCAACTGTAGTGTACACTATGTAAGTGATAACAGTAGTCAGAAGCGCGACATTTGCACGCTGGCTTCGCGGCTTACGGGATAGCCAGGGGCGGACACGGATTGAGGCAAGGCTAAGGCGCGTTGAGCTACTGGGGCATTTGGGAGATACGAAGGCGCTCGGAGATGGTATTTCCGAGATGCGTATGCACGTGCGACCAGGATACCGGCTCTATTACACATGGCGCGGTTCCGACATGGTTGTCCTGCTCTGCGGAGGCGAGAAGGACAGTCAGCCGAGGGATATCGAGCGGGCCAAGGGGATAGCTAAGAAGTGGGAGGCACAACCATGGCGCAGACAACGACGCTAGAGACGTTTGCACGCTGGGATGCGGTTGAGGAGTTGCTTCATCATCCAGAGGAGTTCAACGAGTACCTACAGGCGTGTATTGAGGAGGACCCTGGAGATGGTAGCCTGATACGTGCTGCGCTCAGTGATATCGCTCGTGCTCAGAATGTCGCTCAATTAGCACAGACTGCTGGGCTGAGTCGTCATGGACTCTACAAGGCGCTATCGGCGGACGGCAATCCGTCGTTTGCAACCCTGCTAAAGATCGCTCGGGCTCTAGGGCTGCGACTACGCCTAGAGGCAGTCGAGAACGCGGCTGAAGTGTCAAGGTGAACTCACCAGGATAGTGCCGACCTGGCGGGTTAGGGACTATCTTGTTTGACCTACAAACTTGTGAATCTATTTGTAAATCTAATTCGTTGCACCCCGTTTTACTGAACCCACTTTTAGCTTTGGAAGGACGGGGCGGGGTATGCGGTTTGTAGCTAATTGCGCTCAGTTGCTCTATGGCTAACAGTTTACGAAACCGCTGCTCTACCACTGAGCTACGCCGGCTCAGAGGTCGTGTCAACTACAACTTCACTCGGGTTTCAGACTGTCGTGGCTCAGGATGTCCACGGAACTTTTCTGATGGGTTGTCTCTTAGGATATCATGTTGTAGCTTATCGGAGCCTGCTAGCAGCTAGCACGCTCCTCCTGCACGGCAGCCAAGTATGCAGTGAGACCGCAGCGGCTAAAAGGTTCCACCAGCGCAGGGAGCCTAGCATGCGGGTAATGCGACCCACTCTGCCGCAGGAATCAAAGGGCATCGTTTTCTGAAGTCTCGTTGGTTGACGGGCCCAGTAAAAACCCATAGACTCTACTCGTTTCGGTACCCTGCTAAATAGTCAACCCACGCTCCGTGGATCTAGAATGCAGAAAACGGATATCCCCTTCCTTTCAGCTACTGAGTTATCACGATTCATATCAAGGAAAGAGATTTCTCCGGTAGAGGCTACAGAGGCTTACATCGACCGCATTGACGACTTGGACTTCAAGTTCAACTCCTACCTTAGGGTCTGTCGAAAGGAGGCACGCTCAGCTGCCCGGGAGGCGGAGTTGGCTATCGTACGAGGGAACTATCTGGGACCGATGCACGGGATGCCGGTGGCCATCAAAGACCATCTCTGGACAAAGGGGATCAGAACTACCGGCGGCTCCCGTCTACTGCGAGATTTCATCCCTGACGAGGATGCCACGGCTCTTGTGAATCTGAAGAGGGCGGGGGCCGTGCTCCTGGGCAAGACCAACCTCAGCGAGCTAGGTCTGGCGCTGCCTCACCGTTACAGCACTCCCCGCAATCCCTGGAACCTGGACAGGCATGCGGGCTTCTCTAGCAGCGGCTCAGCAACAGCCACGGCTGCCTTCCTCTGTGCCACCTCGCTCGGAGAGGACACCGGAGGCTCTGTACGGCTGCCGGCCGCACGTTGCGGCGTGGTGGGTTTGAAGCCCAGTTGGGGTCTGGTCAGCCGCTACGGTCTCATGACTGGAGCCTGGTCCATGGACACGATCGGACCAATATCGCGGACGGTGGAGGATGCAGCCATCACCCTGCAGGCCGTCGTAGGCCATGATCCCAAAGACCCTTATACATGGCAGCTTCCTACACCGGACTACCGTCGAGACCTGGACGGCGATATTCGGGGTGTCCGGGTGGGCGTCATCAAGGAGCAAGTCTATGGGGATATGGTGGAGGATGAAGTCCGTGAAGCCGTCGTCAAAGCTACGACTGTCTTGGCTGAACTCGGGGCGTCGGTAGAGGAGGTCTCCCTGCCTCTGACGATACGGTCGGCTGTGATAGTAAGATTAATTTTGATAGTGGAGGCAGCCTCGCGCTACATGGAGTGGGTCAGAAACCGGCGCCCTGAGTTTGGTCAGGGGGCCCGCATAGCTCTGTTGACCGCGAGCATCCTCCCGGCCCAGGCCTACTACAAGGCAGAGAAACTGAGGAGCCTGCTGCGTGGGGAAGTGCTTGGGGCCTTTGAAAAGTATGATGTCCTGGCGATGCCGACCCTGTCCAGGCCGGCCGAGGGGATAGAGTTGGACCAGCCCAGAAGGTACACCAGCAAAGAGTCGGCCCTTCTACCATACGTCCACACTCCCATGTTCAACGTGGCTGGAGGTCCCGCTATCACGTTGCCTTGCGGGTTCAGCTCCGACGGCCTGCCTATCGCGCTTGAGCTAGGAGGAAGTCCGGGACGCGACGGGATGGTCCTCAAAGTGGCTCACGCTTACGAACAGGCCACTCAGTGGCATACAATCAGGCCACCCAACGCGTGATGTGCTGATGATGTCCGTTGACTAAGATTCAGGACACGCCGATAATAGTCTCGGAACAGTCCCGGCAAACTTGGCTTATGCCCGTAGCAGTGTGACGATAAGGAGCAATTCATGGAGGAAGAGATACGATCGCCGGATAAGGGCCTCCTGATGGAGATGCTGAGGCGCATGTTGCGCATCCGCCGCTTCGAAGAGGAAGTAATAAGGATGGTGACGCGGGCAGAGATCGTGGGTACTGCCCACTCATATATTGGGCAGGAGGCAGTGGCGGTGGGAGCCTGCCTTGCCCTTCGGGACGACGACTACATCACGGGAACCCACCGCTCCCACGGCCACCCCATCGCCAAGGGGGGCGACTTGAACGGGGCTATGGCGGAGCTCCTTGGCAAACAGACCGGCTACTGCAAGGGAAAGGGTGGCTCTATGCACCTGGCGGATTTCAGCCTCGGCATTCTGGGAGAGTCGGGTATCGTGGGCTCCTCCATTCCGACCGCCGTGGGGGCCGCTTTGGGCAGCCATCTCCAGGGAAATGACCGGGTGGCGGTGGCCTTCTTTGGGGACGGCGCCTCCAACGAGGGCTCATTCCATGAGTCCATCAACCTGGCGGCGATCTGGAAGCTCCCGGTCATATTTCTTTGCGAGAATAATCAGTACGCCGTGTCCAGCAGTATCAAGGATATGATCCCGGTAGATAACATTGCTGACCGGGCGGTCGCCTACAACATCCCTGGCGTTGTCGTAGACGGCCAGGACGTCATGGCCATGTACGAGGCCCAGTCCCAGGCCGTGAAGCGGGCCCGTGCCGGTGAAGGGCCGTCGTTGGTTGAGGGTATGACCTACCGTTACGAGGACCACTCGGTGGGTCTGCGCAGGATCGTACGGACCCCTTACCGCAGCGATGAAGAGGTGGAGGACTGGAGAAAGCTGGACCCTATTGCAATACATCAGGATCGACTTGTCTCCCAAGGCGTAGCTGACCAGGCCGAGATTGACAAGTTGGACGAAGAGATCACCAAGCATGTCCAGGAGGCGCTGGAGTTCGCCCGGCAGAGCCCATACCCAGAACCGTCGGACCTGTACGAGGGCCTGTTCGCCAACCCCATTCCACTGGATAGCTGGCGCCCGACGTAAATGGAGAGGGAGCCGGAGATCTCCAAGGGTCATTACGTGGATATCGCTGGTCTAGTCATATGCAGGCTCCCCGCGTGTGATACAAAGCCGTTTGAAAGCCGAGGAGGTTAGGTGTGACGCAAACACAAGTGCAGACACGGGAGATTACTTTCACCCAGGCCTTGAATGAGGCTATGCGAGAGGAGATGCGGCGGGACGAACGGGTGTTTATCATGGGTGAGGACATCCAGGGAGGAGTTTACGGCGCCTCTGGTGGGCTCGCTCAAGAGTTCGGCTTCGAAAGGGTCAGGAACTGCCCCCTGTCGGAGAACGCCTTCTGCGGGGCGGCCGTGGGGGCCGCGGCGGTAGGAATGCGGCCGATTGTAGAGAGCGCATTCTGCTTCATGTGGGTCGCCATGGACTCACTGGTGAGCCAGGCGGCCAAGATGCGCTACATGTTCGGTGGGCAGGTCAACCTGCCCATAGTGTACCGCGCCGGCGTGTACTACAACGCAAACCTGGCAGCCCACCATTCGGACCGGGCCCACCCCATATTCATGAACATACCCGGGTTCAAGGTGGTGGTGGCCAGCAACGCCTATGACGCAAAAGGGTTGCTGAAAACGTCCATCCGGGAGGACGACCCGGTCCTGTTCTGTGAGGACGGCACGATACTGGGCACTCGGGGTTTCGTGCCCGAAGAGGAATATACCATCCCGCTGGGTGTGGCAGAAGTCAAGCGGGAGGGCTCCGACGTGACCATAGTCGCCATCGCTGGCATGGTGAACCGTTCTCTCCGGGCGGCGGAGCAACTGGCCGAAGAAGGCATCTCCGCAGAGGTTGTGGACCCGCGCACGCTGGTGCCTCTGGACAAACAGACAATCCTGGAATCCGTGGCCAAGACTGGCCGGCTAGTGGCCGTGGATACGGCCCATAGGACTTGTAGCGCTGCCAGCGAGATCGCCGCCATTGTTGCCATGGAGGGGTTCTGGTCCCTACAGGCGCCCATCCAGCGCCTCGGGACCGTCAGCGTCCCAATACCCTTCAGCCCTGCCCTGGAGCCTCTTTGTTACCCTACGGCAGAAAGCATAGCGGCAGCCGCGAGGCTCACCCTGGAGTAGTACATCAGGACGGGAGTCGACAAAATGAAGTGCGTCGCCTCCGGAGCTGGCCCTCTATCGGGGCAGGCAGCGCAAGCCAAACGTGGGTTGCCACGAACTTGAAGAACAGATAGTCACGGTGGTAGAATCTTAAGGTGGGGAAAACGGGATAGGAGGCGACACATGCCTGATTTCGATATGATTATCCGCAACGGCACCGTCGTAGACGGTACTGGAGGTCTGCCTGCCTACAAGGCAGACGTGGCCATCAAACACGGCAGGATATCCTTAATCAGTGGTCGGATCAAAGCTACCGCCACGAAGGAGTTGGACGCCACTGGCTGCATCGTGGCGCCCGGAGCTGTTGATCTACATAACCATTATGACCTTCAACTCAACTGGGATCCCTACGCCTCGATGTCGGGCTGGCACGGGGCGACTACCGTTGCGATTGGGCAGTGTGGTTTTGGCTTCGCACCCTGCAAACCGGAAGACAGAGAAGCGGCCATGCGTCTGTTGACCAGGATCGAGGCCATCTCCTACGAGTCCATGAATTTAGGTCTGCGCTGGGACTGGGAGACCTTCCCTCAGTGGTTGGACAGCCTGGCGAGCCGCCCACTAGGCGTTAACGTGGGTGCGTTGGTGCCCTTCAACCCCCTGCGGCTGTACGTCCTGGGGGTCCAGGACTCACGGGAGCGGGTCCATGCGACTGACAGCGAGACAAACCAGATGAAGGCGATCGTGTACGATGCAATGAAGGCTGGAGCTTTCGGCTGGTCGGCAATGAAGACCCTGCTCAACCGCCCTGAGGATGGGCGCTTCATCCCAAGCCAAGTCGCCTCTAACGAGGAGTTCTTGGCCCTGGCGGAAGTTATGTCCGAGTTCGGCGTAGGCCACATTGGCTGGACCAGAGGTGCCGCTGAGCGGCCTGTTCCCCCAGGGGAGCCAGACCTGCTTTCAAGCTTAGGGGACCCCCAGGCAGCCGCGGCGGCTGTTACTGGCTCCTCCTCATTATTGATGGACGCAGTAGAGGGTGATGCGCCGGGCAAAGAGCGCGAAGACTTCCTCATCCAGATGTGCCTGGCTAGCGGACGGCCCCTTCAGTGGGGAGCGGTATCCTATAACGAGCACGTCCCTGATCGGTATAAGGTCCAACTGGCCTTCCTTGAACGGGCGCGAGCGGAAGGGGCCGTTATGTTCGCCCAGACCAGCGCAATTCCCGTGGAGCCGGTGTTTGAACTCGCAGAGTATAACGGATTTGACGGGATGCCTTCCTGGATCGATCCTTTCGTCGGCACGGCAGAGGAGCGGATCGCCAAGCTGAATACGCCAGGCGTGAGAGACAAAATGAGACAGGAGCTTGGGGAATTCGCCGGGGCGGGCCTTGGTGCTGACATCGCGTCGGACTGGAACAAGATGAGAGTGGCCGAGGTCCGGCACGAACGGAACGCCCATTACGAGGGAAAGACAATTACCGAGTTGGCCGAAATGACCGGCAAACACCCCATGGACGCCATGCTCGACCTGGCGATCGATGAGGGTCTCAGGACCGAATTCACTTTTACCCCCACTACCGGCACCAGCGACGCCGCCGTGTCCGACATCATAAACCACCCATACACCCACCCCTGCGTCTCTGACGGCGGCGCCCACATCCGCTACCAGACCGTAGGCACCTGGCCAGTGACCTTCCTGGCTAAAAGGGTAAGGGACCAGCAGATGATGAGTCTCGAGAAGGCCCACTACAAGATCAGCGGTCTGCCGGCCCGAGTCGGTGGATTCACTGATAGGGGCGTCTTGATGGAAGGTTACGCCGCGGACATCATCGTGTACGACCTGGAGAAGCTAGGGCTCCTGTATGACCGCCCGGTGTATGCGACCGACTTTCCTGGTGGTGAGCGCCGCATTATCCAGAAGGCTAAGGGGCTACGCTACACAGTCGTTAACGGCGTGGTGACCTTTGAAGACAGCGAATGCACTGATGCAACCCCAGGCAAGCTCCTGCGCAGTTACGACATGGTAGCCAAGTAACTCAGACCTGCTTCGTGACATTGAGGAGGGCCCCAAAACTTGGGGCCCTCCTTTGTTGAGTCCTAAGAAGCGTGTCCGTCGTCCTTCGACAGGCTAAGAATAAGTAGGGCCTAAGTGCGCCCCCTTGGCGCCTATGCGGGAGTAGGCCTCCATCGCTGGACCCGGACGACCTTCTCTTCTTCCAGACGTGCAATGTCGGCTTCGGAGTAGCCGAGCTCACGTAATACTTCCTCGGTATCCTGGCCCAGCAGGGGGGCGAAGTTGCGGAAGGCGGGTGGGGTCTCCTTTAGTCGGAATGGTGAGCCGATCTGGCGTACCTTCCCCTCCAGGGGGTGTTCAAGCTCCCAGAAGGCTCCCAGGGCCCTGGCGTACTCTCCATCGATGACTTCGTTCAGCTCTAGTAGGGGTGTCACGGAGATATCCGGTGGGATTATCTCCAGCCACTCTTCTCTGGTCCTGGACGAGAACCGGTCACGGATATCCTCGACCGCGGTATCCATCTCCAAATCGCTCTGTACAGACTTCCCAGGTCCGGCCCCAGCTCTGGGGAATAGGCCCTTGTACTTAGGGAGGCCTATCGCATCGCAGAGGCTGTCCCAGAAGTGAGTCTCCGCTATGGCTGCGTTGGCCAGGTACTTTCCGTCTTTGCACCGTAGGGTACGCAGGCTCAACACACCTCTTTCGGGCACAACCCCGTACCGAAGGAAGTTCACAGTGGCGGCGCCTATGAGGGACATGCCGGCCTCAGTCAACGCCATGTCGATGTACTGACCTTTCCCGGTCCGCTCTCGTGACAGGAGAGCAGCCTGAATGCTGATGACGGTGCTCGCGGCGGAGAAGGTGTCCACGACGGGGAAATAGTACTCCGCCGGGCTCCCATCCGAGCCCGACGTTAGCGCGCTGATGCCCGCCACGCCCCGAGAGTTGGTCTCCTGCCCTGGCCAGCTGGCGTACTCTCCCTCTTGCCCGTAGCCTGTCAGGCTGCAATAGATGATACGCGGATTGATTTCCCGGAGGGTCTCGTGGTCAACCCCCAGCCGCCTCACGACGCCAGGCCGGAAGCTTTCGAAGACCACATCCGCCTCGCGAGCCAGCTTGTAGAAAATCTCGCGGCCTTCCTGGGCCTTAAGATTCAGCGCCAGGCTACGCTTGTTTCTGGCGACGTAGTTGTAAGCCATCGCGCGGCTCTCCAGCTCCACTTCGTCTACTGTCGGCGAAAAATCATCTCGGGCACGGCCCGCCCGTGCCACCTCTATCTCCTCAACCTTCAAGACATTCATGCCCAGGTCAGCCAGCATTCCCGAGGCCATAGGCCCAGGCAGCAACCGGGACATGTCCAACATCCGGTACCCTTCTAGTGGTAACACGGCCATCGCACCCCCGTCATCATACCGATGTAAGCATAGAGTGACCCATCGCCCCCGGCGCATACAAGAGGCGCAGGCGCCTGGTAGGTGGGATTAAGAATGTAGTCTTTTTCTCACCCCGCCCTCGGAAATCGCAGGGCAGGGAACTTGATGGAGCGCAACGAGGGAAGTCTGGAACCCACAAGGAGGGGCGCTGACGCAGATGCGCACCTTCTCCACTCACCGAGGATACCGCAAGCATCGTCCTGATCTTGTGGATTAAGGAGCTGGGACTCTACCCAAAGTGGTAGAGTGACGCTGCGTTGCCGCCGACGATCTTATCCCGCTCATCCTGAGATACTCCCTCCAGGATCATATCCAGGACCTCCTGGGACTTGGGGAAAGTTGACTCAGAGTGCGGGTAGTCGGAGCCCCACATCAGAGTCTCAACCCCGATTTCGTCGCGTAGTCGAATGCCCAGGTCATCATCCTGGAAGCTGAATAACACGTTGCGGCGAACAAGCTCGCTGGGAAGGACATCACTCTTGAAGCGATACTGGGCCTGCTCGGTCCGTTCCCTGTACACGAAGTCCAGCTGCCGCTTGAAGTAGGGTATCCAACCCAGGCCGTGCTCAACGCTCACCACTTTTAATCCGGGGTATCGCTCAAACACCCCTGAAAGGACCATAGCCGCCAGGGACAGCCTCACGGGGGAGTCTATGTTGGTCCTTTCCTCAGGTTTAGAGCTGGCGGCGCCCTGTAAAGTAATACGGACTGAGCCCCCAGAGGTGCGGTTACTGCCCACGTGCAGGCTCAAGGGCATGCCCAACTCCTCGGCAGAAGCCCAAAGAGGTTCGTAATCTGGGTGGTCGTAACGATGGTCTTCTTGAGGCTCTACGCTGATCATTCCTCCCGCCAGGCCCATTCCCTTGGCCCTCTTCAGCTCCTCCACACCTTCGGGCACGTCGTCGACGTTGATCATCGCGATGCCTTTTAGAATGTGAGGGTACGAGCTGCAAAATTCCGACAACCAATCGTTGTAGCAACGAAAGATATCTGAAAGCATCCCGGTATCGGGATATCTAAACATGCGCAGGGCGATGGAAGGGTAGAGGATGTCGCCATCCACCCCGTCCATCTGCATGTCGCGAAGACGCTGATCGGCATCATAGCCGCCGGGCATCTCATCCCGGCTACCTATCGAGGTCAGTTTAGATGGGTCCTCGTACCTTTGCCCTGCCTGAACGTGGAAACCAATGGAGCCCATGTCGTAGTCGCCGTCGATGAACCACCTGTCTTCTCCCTTTTGACTTTTTACATAGGGAACTCGGTCCTGGTATTTTGGGTCAAGGCGGCTTGTCCAAAGGTCTACGGGCTCCACTACATGGGAATCCGAAGATATCACATTAAATTTCCCCACTCGTTGCTCCTTCCGTTCCGTGATGACCGAGCCAGGTTGCCAGGCAACCTGGCTCTGCCAGACGATTACCGTTGCCACAGCTACCGATCATGCTAAGTTTACGACCCCTTTCATTGTGCGTCAACCTGCCACTCGATCGCTCTAAAAGCCATGAAACTGAAGCCATTTGACGCTTCTGGCGTTCTTTGACCGCGTTATTTGGTGATGCTATACTCGTGTTTCAATCTTGGAATAGTGGGGGATCTGTGGCACAAGTGCTTGACGGTATCAGTGTTGTCGACTTCACACGGGGCATGGCCGGGTCCTTAGCCACAATGGTGATGTCTGACTTTGGTGCGGAGGTCATCAAGGTTGAGCCCCCTGGTGGAGATCCTTTTCGCGACTGGCCGGGGGCAATCCAGTGGAACCGCGGAAAGAAGAGTATCATCCTGGATCTTAAATCTCCGGAAGGCCAGGAAAAGGCCCAAAAGCTTGCGTGGCAGTCTGACCTGGTCATCGAGAATTTTCGACCGGGAGTCACGGAACGACTGGGTATTGACTACGACCGGCTGAGTCCCGTGCGGCCCGACCTGGTCTACTGCTCCCTTACCGGCTTTGGGCCCAAAGGGCCGTATGCCAGATACAAGGGGTATGAGGCAGTAGTCTCCGCCAAGACCGGCAGGATGGCCTGGTTGCAGGGCCAGAATCGCAAAACTGGGCCCAACTACACGGCTGTGCAGCTAGCCAGCTACTCTGCCGCCGCGGCCCTCTTACGCGGTGTCATCGCCGCTCTTTTCGTGCGGGACAGAACTGGGCAGGGCCAAAAGGTGGAGACCAGCCTCCTCCAGGCCATTACCCCCTACGATCACAGGGAGTGGCTGTACGGGCAGATGATGGCCAAGGACCCCGCAAACTACCCGGAGAGCGTATGGCTCAGGCGCCAGGTACTGCCCGTAGGTTTCCTGGCGGGGTGCACGAAGGACGGAAAGTGGCTCCAGATGGGAAACGCGGTGGAGCGCATCTTTCGGGCGATGGTGCACTCCCTGGACATGGACTACATCTATGAAGACCCACGCTTCAAAACGGCTCCCCGTGTCAATCCTGAAGACCAGGATTCTCTGGAAGAGATGATGCTTGAGCGGGTCCGAGAGAGGACAATGGAAGAGTGGATGAACACCTTCCTCAACGAGACCTCGGATGTTGGGGTGGAGCGCTATACGACTTCTGAGGAGGCGTTGGATCATCCTCAGATCCTCCACAACGGCCACATTTGCGACGTGGAGGACCCCCGACTGGGCAAGACCCGCCAGCTTGGTCCGCTGGCAACAATGAGAGATACTCCGGGGTTCCCCAAGGGACCCGCTCCTGAACCTGGGCAGCACACCGAGGAGATTCTTGCCCGTCTCAACGGGCCAATGCGGAAGGCTCCCACTGACTCGGCCCGATCACTGCCCAGGCACCCTCTGGAGGGCATTACCGTATTGGATCTCGGCTACGCCATAAATGGTCCTCTGGCGTGCTCTCTGGTATCAGAGTTGGGAGCGCGGGTCATCCGCATCGAAGCGCCCGCCGGAGACTATAACCGCTTCGTGATGATGGGCCTCGGCGCTCATCGCACAATGGCCGGCACTGAGGGAACATGCGTGGATCTGAAGACTCCTGAGGGCCAGGAGATTTTGCGCAAGCTGGTGACCAAAGCCGACGTCCTGCTCCATGCTATGCGACCTGGAGCCTGGGAGCGCACGGGCATCGGGTACGAGCAGGTTACCAAAATCAATCCCAGACTGGTCTACGTATACACCGCAGGCTATGGGTCGACTGGCCCCCGCGCCCTTCGCCCCTCTATGCACCCTATCCCTGGCGCCGTTTGTGGCGGAGCCCTGGCGCAGCTAGGCAGAGACAACCTACCACACCCGGGCGAGGACCTCACCATGGATCAGATCAGGGAGGTCTCCCGCAAGCTGAATCACGCCAACGATGGTAGTCCTGACCAACACGGCTCTATGGCCGCCTCCGTCGCAATAATGCTTGGCCTATACGCACGGGAACGGACCGGGAAGGGCCAGTATATCGAATGCTCCTTGCTCGGGGCCAATGCCTACGCTAATGTGGACGACTTCTTCTGGCATGAGGGGAAGCTTCCCCGCCCCATTCCGGACTCGGATGGTTATGGGCTCAACGCGCTCTACCGACTTTACCCAGCCCAAAAGGGATGGGTATTTCTCGCATGCCCGTTCGAGCACGAGTGGCATGCCCTGTGCCAGACAATCGGGAGACCGGACCTTCCTGATGATGCCAGGTTCTCTACCCGCCAGGTCCGACTGGACCACGACTCACCCCTCGCCGAGGAGCTGGGACGGGTATTTGCCGGCAAGGAAGCTCTCGAGTGGGAACGGCTCCTCACTGCGGCCGACGTCGCCTGTGTTCAGGTGGAAGAGCATGGGATGTACGAGTTTTTCAGTAAGGATATACATGCTCAGGAGAGCGGCTCTGTCACCGAGGTTGATGACCCCCGCCTTGGCAGGTTTTGGCGCCAAAGTCCCCTGATCAGATTCTCTCATACCCCGGGCACAGTAGGCCCAGGTAACTTCAAGGGGCAGCACACACAGGCTGTCCTCAGGGAGCTGGGGTACGGTGAGGAGGAGATTCTAGGGATGAAGGAACGGGGGGTCGTGTTCTGGGAGGAGCCGTGAAGGGAAGGGCCGGGCACTACGCCGGCAGTCCTAACGCCTCTCTTACAGCGTCTCCGATGGGCACCAAGGGGTTTTCTTGAGGCGGGCCGTGCGAGATCATCCGGTTGTGGGTAATGGCGACACCCAGCCGTGACTTGGTGTCCGCCCATCCGACCGACCCCCCCGCGGCGTTATGGCCGAAGGCGAGCGGGTTGTTCCCCATCGGCCCCATACCTGCGCTACCAGCAAGGTGGAATCCTCCTATGGTCCCAACGTGGGGAACGCCTCGGACAAGGTCGTAATCACAGGGGGGACGGCGAACGTTGAACAGCCGTACCCGGTCCTCCGAGAGCAGGCGGACTCCATCGAGCTCACCACCGTTGGCAAGCATCGCCCAGACTCTGGCCTCGCTCCGCGCGTTCATGATGCCGTTTGAACTTGGGATGCACGCGCGCCGAACGTCTGGCCGGCCGAAAATCTCCTGGCCGGCCGCCAGGTGAGGCGGCGCCGCAAGGGGGTACAGCACACCCGGCGGCATCCCCGGGGCGCCGGGAGGAGGCGGAGGTATATTGGTCAGCTTGGCCACCCGTGACTCGACCTCTTCGGGGATCCCAATCCAGAGACTGTCAATGTCGAGCGGCTGGCAGATCTCCTGTTGGACGAACTGGCCCAAGGGCCTCCCCTTCGGATCGGTGCGACGCACCACCTCTCCAACTATCCAGCCCCAGGTCCGAACCATGTAGGCGCTTTTGGTCCCCGGCTCGAACAGAGGCGTCATGGCGGCGATTTGCCCCACCATCCAGTCCCAGTCACACATTAACTCCGGCGTCGTGCCGAGGGGCATAAGGGGGACTCCAATGCGATGCGTGAGGAGGTCGTACAGCGTCCCCTTGTCTTTCCCGTGTGCCCCGAACTCTGGCCAGTAAGTCGCAACGGGCTCATAATAGTCGACCAGGCCGCGCTCAGCCTGGATATGCAGCGCGACTGCCGTTACGGCCTTGGTGACAGAGAACACCGGGAAAAGGGTGTCACCGACGACCTTCCTTCCCGTCGTCTTATCGGCGAGGCCGCCCCAGACGTCGACGGCCAGCTTACCGTCCAAATAGGCTGCCACCTGGATCCCGATCTCACCGCGTTCGCTTATTGCGACATCGACGGCCTTTTGGACGATTCTGTTCGGATCTGGTGCCATTCCTGCAGTTTTCCTTCCTGGAGTGCTATCTCCCAAGACTCTTTAGGAACCGCCTGGCGTCGTACGTGCGTGCCATTCAGTCGAGGCGGTATATTCTTTCGGCGTTTCCCCCGCAGATCTTGGCCTTCTCCTCCTCGGTGCAACCCACAAGAATCTCCTCAAGAATCTGGCGGCTCCTGGGAAAGGTGGACTCAAAATGAGGATAGTCCGAGCCCCACAGGAGATTATCTACGCCTATGATATGTCTATCTCTTATTCCCAGAGCATCTTCCTGGAATCCAATGAACACGTTTCTGTGGAAATAGTCGCTAGGGAGCATATCCTCGTTGAACCGGTGCCAAGAATCTCCTTGAGGACGTTGAGAGTAGGTATAGTCCAGACGGTCGAGAAAATGGGGGACCCAGGCTGATTCCATCTCTACCGACCCTACCTGTAGCCCCGGATAGCGTTCGAAGACTCCGCTGAACAGCATGTCTGCAAGGGACAAGCGAACCCACTGGTCCACGTTGCAAATAAAGGAGGGTTTCATAGACTGGAGCGTATTAACGGGCTGGCTTGAAGTGGGACGGTTTGTGCCGGTGTGGAGGCTCAGGGGCAAACCCAGGTCCTGGGCCGCGGCCCAGAGGGGTTCGTATGCGGGGGAATCGTAGGATTTTTCCTCTGGGGGATACACAGTGATCATCGCCCCTACAAGCCCCATCTTGGAGCAGCGCTCCAGCTCTCTTATCCCGACATGCACGTCGTCAATATTCACCATGCCGATACCTTTAATACGCTTCGGGAAGGGTTTGCAGTAATCGGCTACCCAGTCGTTATACGCCCTGAAGAGGGCTGTCAGGAGCTCGCTATCGGGTAGCCGGTACAGCAGGAGACCAACACTCGGATACACGATGCTGACGTCCACCCCGTCCACGTCCATGTCTTTTATACGCTCATCGGGAAGGTAGCTGCCTGGCCGAACGTTTTCTAAAGTGTCTGTCCGAGTCAGCTCTCCTGGCTCCTGGAATCTCCTACCAACCTGAGATCCAGATCCAGCACCGTGTCCCGTGATTCCGTCAAAGACCCACCAATCTCCACCATCTTCCATGCGGACTATGTGGGGCGCTCGGCCCCTGAACCTATGCTCGACTCTGGTCGTCCACAGGTCTGATGGCTCGAAAACGTGATCGTCTGATGATACGATTCTGTATATGGGCATGGCTGGCGCTCGTGTCTCTGACCAGGCGGCTAGTCGTCGCCTTGAAAAAGATCTTTTCTTGACGAACAAGAGTCTAGTGGTATGCGCCAGCGCTGTCAATCGGCCGGTCGAGTCTTAGCCAGTCTTTGAGCGCACTTGACACGACTCAGGGGCTCTCTTAAAATACCGCCGACCGGTCGCAAGGCCATCAGCCAGCAAGGAGGGCCCGTGTCTACCATACGTGAGGTTGGAGAATTCGTCTCAGTCCCTGAAGGACGCATTCATTTTGTCAAGCAAGGCGATGGACCTCCGGTCATCCTCCTCCATTCCAACGGCCAGTCCATATGGGGCTTTGAAGAAATCATGGAGCCCCTGGGGAGAGAGTTTTCCTGCTATGCTCTCGACATGCTGGGGTGTGGCGAGTCCAGCAAGCCGCCCAGCAACTGCACCTGGCAGGATGTTGTAGGGTCTGTGGCCCATTTTATAGAGGCGTCGGGTATCCAGAGGGCCCACGTTGTGGGTGTATCAATCGGAGCAGCCATCGGAGTGGAGCTGGCGGCGGGGTATCCGGAGCGGGTGAACAGATTGGCCTTGGTGGGATGTCCTGTGTGGGATGTCCGCGGCGCCCGGCAACGGATACAGGCCATCGGGAATGATTACGATGATCGAGGAATGCCGAAGCCTAATACCGCGGAACTCCTCAAGAGCCGAGGCTCCTTTGCCGACCCACGGCCAGAATGGGTGGAGAAGCTCGACGAACTATACACTAAGGCAGGGAGATCAAAGTACGAAGTCACAGTGGCTCTGGCGTGGTACGACCTCGTCTCGAGGCTCCATCACATCAAGGCCCCTACCCTGGTCCTCTACGGTGAGGTCGACCCCCTAAGAGACGGGGAAGATATGCTGGTCCACAATATCCCCAATGCCCGCAAAGTAGTGATGCCTGGTCTGGGCCACCACCCCCCGACCGAAGACCCGGAAGCCTTCGTCGCCGAGGTGTTGCCTTTTCTGAAAGGTGGCAAGGAGTAACTTCCGGCTTTCGCGTTCCTAGGGCCACGTATTGCCAAAATCTGCCCGATAGACGATACGCCCGGTAAATGTCGTGGCGTTCTGCTGCGCAAGCCACACTACAGGGGGAACTCCCTCCTCCGGGGGTAACCGTACATTACCCGACTGGTCTCCTGACCCGGCCCACAGGTCCTTTGGGTTATCGGCGGGGTTCAGAGCCGACTCAAGGTTGTCGGGACTAAAGGCGTTCACCGCGATATTGTAGGCCTTCATGTCCAACGCCAAGTTCAGCGTGAAACGGTTCAGGGCCGCCCTGGATGCCCCATAGGCGAGGTTCTCGGGTGCGTCCCAGATGGCGCCGCGGGAGGTGATATTGACGATGTTTCCATTTCGCCGTTCCATCATGCCTGGCAAGACGTATTTACACATCAGAAAGGCCCCGCGCAGATTGACGGCCATTACTTTATCCCAGGCCGCAGCTTCGAATTTGTCGATGGGCCCAGCGAGCAACATCCCCGCATTGTTAATGAGCACGTCGATGGGGCCGACTTCCGCCAGAGCGCGCTCCACCAGGTTCCTCACTTGGCTCTCATCCGATATATCACAGGATATGGCGACCGCCCTTCCGCCGGCCTCCGAGATCCGACGTACCGTCTCTTCCAGGGAGCCCTCAGGTCCACCGGGGACGGGGCGTTGGGTCCGGGCAGCGGCCACCACGATGGCCCCCTCCTCAGCGAATCCCACCGCGAGGGCCCTTCCGACTCCCCTGCTGGCGCCAGTAATGACTGTAACTTTGTTGTTCAGTCGCGTCATATGGACCCTCCCTATCAGGCCTACGACCGCTTCCCTGGAGAGTCTCTCAGGTTCCCAGTTCCGCCGGGGAAAGCCTGTCTACAGCTGCTGCCGCAGCTTCGGGTCAAGTGTATCTCTCAGCCAGTCGCCGAACAGGTTCAGAGACATTACGGTGAGCAGGATGGCTACTCCCGGCATGGTGGAAATCCACCATGCATCCCGAATACTGTCCCTGCCGTCCGCCACCATGGAGCCCCATGCCGGTGTGGGTGGTGGAACCCCTGCTCCGAGGAAGCTCAAAGTCGCCTCCACCAGTATGACTATCCCAACCTGTAGTGTCGCTACTACTATGAGAGTATTGATGGTACCGGGGAACAGGTGTACGAACAGTATGCGAGTGGTAGAAGCCCCGGCCACCCGCGCCATGGACACATATTCCATGGTCTTGAGCTTCAAAACCTCGCCCCGCACCATCCGAGCAAAGCGCGGCCAGACCCAAAGGGCCAACACCAGAATGACGGTGTTAAAGGACTGGCCCAGGGAAACCACCAAAACTAACGCCACCAGAATCAGCGGCAAAGCGAGTATGATGTCCACCAGGCGCATGACCAGATCGTCTACCCACCCGCCGTACCAGCCGGCCAGCAGTCCCAGCAACACCCCGACGGTCCCCCCAACCCCCAAGGTCACTCCTGCCACTATGAGGGAGATGCGCGCCCCAAAGAAGATTCGGGAAAGAATGTCCCGGCCCAGGTGGTCCGTCCCCAGCAGGTATTTGCTAGTTCCTGCCTCCCTGGTCACCACTTGCAACTGGTCGCCTTCGGCGACATCCTCTCTTATCTCCTTGGCCTCCTCCAACGAGACCTGGAGGTGCCATTTCCCCAGCTCCACCTCTTCGACCGCCGTTTTCAACGCAGTCACCGGCCCAGACCATGCTGGGGGTTGATTTCTCTCTCCCAGGCTCCCAATCTCATGGTTGTGGGGCGATATCCATGGGGCGATGATGCCCGTGACGAGGACCAACGAAAGGAGCGCCACCGGTATTATAGGCAGCCGCCTCGCATTGCGCAGAAGCTTTGCCATACGGAAGCCGGCCAGGCGTGGAGCTGAAACTACAACGTCAGCATTAGCCATCGTTTCTTCCAGGATTCCCCTCAGCCATAACGGATTCTGGGATCAACGTACGCATAGAGGACGTCCACGAGAAAAGCCGCCCCTACATAAATCAAAGTAAATGTGATAACTACCCCCTGAAGCAGAGGGTAGTCGGAAGCCTGCACGGCCAGGACAGCCAGTCGGCCCAGCCCGGGCCAGGCGAAAACGGTCTCTATAACCAGGGCGCCAGCTACCAGGTTACCCAGGGTGATTCCCGCAAACGTTAACGGCGGAATCAAAGCATTTCTGAGAGCGTGCTTCCAAATAATCGCCTGCCCGGACACTCCCTTGGCCCTGGCAAGCTTGACGTACTCCGAGTCCAGCACATCCAGCATGGCGGAACGGACCAGCCGCAGATTTGCTGCCGCGAAAAACCACCCAAGAGTGATGGCCGGAAGAAAGATGCTGTTCCAGTCCTGGCGCCCTGAGGGTGGTACCCAGCCCAACTTCACGCCGAAGAAAAAGATGAACATGATGCCCAGCCAGAACGGTGGCGCCGACTGCCCTATGAGAGCCACTATCTTCCCGAGCTGGTCGAGGAAGCTGCCCCGCTTCACCGCAGATAGGATGCCCAGTGGAACTCCCAGCAGCAACGAGAATACAAAGGCAGTGCCACCAAGCTGGAACGTCGCCGGTATGCGCTCCGCGATCACGTCCACGGTAGGGCGGCCCTCAAGAATGGACTCGCCGAAATCCCCCCTGAACATGTCTCTCAAGAAGATGGCGTATTGATGAACAAACGACTTGTCCAGGCCCAGCTGCCTCTCCATCGCATCCCACTGTTCGTGGGTAGCTGAGATGGGTAACAAGAGATTCCTGGGGTCTCCCGCCGCCCGGGCCATCGCGAATATGATAATGGACACCGCCAGGAGGGTGATCAAGGTTACGACGAGACGACGAATCAGGAATCGTTGCATATTACAGTGCTACCAGCATGTAACTAACCCGCCGTACCGCTCCACCCCCCTCGGGTCGGGCGTCTCTTCTTCGCGAAAAGCCATCGTGGCCAGCCTAGTCGTGGCTCTCTACGCTGAGAGCCACGACTAGGCTGGCCACGAACAATGCTCCTCGCAGAGTTAAAACCTGCGCCTACTCACCTCACCGCCACCATTGGAGCTGGACCAGTTTTCCTGCTCCTCTCTTTTGGCCTCTCCAGGCCCCTACCTCCGATGAGGTACGTGCTCTAGCCCGCTTATCTGCCTGGGGTCTCCCGTCGCCAGATCGTCTGACCAGTCATCGATCTTGGGGCCCAGGGGCCATATTTTCGACACATTGTAGAGCCCAATATCAAGCGCATTATCAAACATGAACTTGCCGACCTCGGTCTGGATTTTCCAGCGCTCCTCGATGTCAAAAGTATCGTTGCCCCTAAGTATCAGCTCGTCCATTATAGGGTGGTCGGCGCCGCCGCTCCCAGCGTTCGAGCCGACGTTAATCGCGAAGTAGCCGTTGACCGGTTCTGCGAAAGGCCCAACAGCGTGGCAGGCTACGCCTTTGTATTCCCGCGCTACGACTGATGGGAAGTAGGTACCGAATGGTGGAGCTTGGTAGGTGACGTTTAGGCCTAACTGCCGCCACATGTCTGCTATAGCCTCGCACGCGCCCGACTCACCGGGTGCACCGCGAACGGCGAGAGTCAGAGTCAAATCGAATCCGTTTGGGTAGCCCGCGTCCGAGAGGAGCTGCTTGGCTTTGTCAGGGTTGTACTCCCACTGCCAATTGGGGAGGGATCTACGCTCGTGGCCCATCCAGTACCATAGGAAGGCCGGCTCTCCAAAGCCCCGTAAGACCTCCTTTATGATCAGGTCCCGGTCTATGGAGATAGCCATGGCTTGGCGTACCTTGCGAGCCTTCTCCCACGCCGCAGAGGATGGGTCTGAATCGGGAGAGACATATGGAAGAGTATCGGGATCGAAAGATTCTGCGTCCATCCTGCTATAGTGGGAACCATACATGCCCAGGTGTGACTGGATGGCCCCGGGCTGGACCATAAACTTGACACCTGGCACTCTCTCAACGGCAGGGAGGGAGTCGAAATCCATGTAAAAGGTATCCAGCCTGCCAGTCTCGAAGTTGGCCACCCGTGTCGACTCCTCGGGGATCTCATGGAAGACCAGCTCAGCAAAAGCGGGAGTCTGGCGCCAGTGGTCCTGCACCGCGTTGAACTTCCAGAACTCTCCGGTACGGGCCTCCGCGAACTCCCACGGGCCAGTCCCGGCAACTCCGCGGTTGGCCTCGTCCTCGCCGACCGCATCCACATGCTTCTTGCTGATGATATATGTGCCGTTATTATGAGGGCTTTGCAGGTTCACCAGTATGTCCCAGGCAGGAACAGGGGTTACGACTTTGACGGCGTGGTCGCCCACAGCCGACGCGTCCGCCCACAGCTGCCCTATGCGCCCGGCGAACCCTCCAACGGGATTCTGCGCCGCCTCGGCCATGGAGAAGAGTACATCCTCGGAGGTCATCTCCCCGTAGCCGCCCTGGAATTGGACCCCCTCCTGAAGCTCGAAGGTCCACGTGACGTTATCGGCGGCGACGCTCCATTTGCTGGCCAAGACGCCCTGGACATCGCCAATTGCGTCTTTCCTGACAAGCCCTTCGTAAGCGGACAGCATCACAAGGATGAGCTGAGGATAGGTCGCCAGCTTAATGTGGGACTCGTAAGGCCCCAGCTCCGCGATGCCGATATTGAGGGTGCCCTCTGGCGTCACCATCGCCGCCACCTGTGTAGGTGTGGCGGTTGGCCTTGGAGTAGGCGTGGGCGCCGCCTTCCCAGCTGCTCCCGAGGCCCCTTGGGGTCCTTCCGGTCCCGCTGCCCCTTGAGGTCCGGCTGCCCCTTGAGGTCCGGCTGGCCCATCAGGTCCGGCTGGCCCTCGGGGTCCAGTATCGCCGGTACACGCCGCCGCTATCACCAATAGCAATATGAGTGGTCCAACGACAATGAGCATCCGCTTGAGTGACATCTAAACAACCCTCCGTTACACTAAACTGTGTCCACTGAGCAAAGAGCCTCACCCTCACATCCTCCACACAACGGCTTGTAATTTAACAGAATTAATCTGATGCTGTCAACTCATTGTCTTGTACTCGCCCGGCAGACCTCACACACCTCGTTCGAGTGTATGGGATCTATCTGAACGAGCTCATACTGGATCTCCACTGAGCGATAAGGCCCCGGGAGTCCGCGACGTGGATTGACGGAACGGCTGGGAACCTCATCATGACCTCGCAGCACCGTTTCGAAAAGTTCCACCTGAGTTGACAGCAAAGGGGATGAATAATACTATTGCGAACGCGTGATTTCCAGGGCGGAGAATTTAGGATGCCTATCATCCAAAAAGGAGTACAACGAGTACGATGAAACGCCTTACAAAGGATCAACACGTATATAGTCTGGACCCAAATGCAACTCCCGCTGTGACTATTGTCTCGGGAGAGGAGATCATGGTGGAAGCGATGGATGCCTTCTTTGGTCTCCGAGACACCAAGTCGATCGACGCGAGGACCGTCCAGGGACCGACCACTGGGCCCATATACGTGGAAGGAGCTTCGCCGGGAGACGCCCTCAAGATAGATTTGATACGGATCAGACCGATTAAGGAGGGTGTACACCTGGTCGGGCCGGGTTTTCTAAGAGAAGAATTTCCTGAGCACCATGCCGAAGTACTCCCTATCGACGGAGATAATCTTCTCTTTCCCGGGGGGATCAAAATTCCCCTTAGGCCCTCTGTGGGCATCATAGCCACTACCCCCACGCACGTCCAACCTTGCGCCGCCCACGCGAGCGCTTGTGGCGGCGACTTGGACATCAAGGAGCTTGTGGAAGGGACCATTGTCTACCTGCCGGTATTTGTTGAGGGGGCTTTGCTGTGCCTAGGCGACTGCCACGCGGTGGTGGGCGATGGCGCCGTTGCGGGAACCGGGGCGGAGGCTGAGAGCGAGATGCACATCCGGGTGACTGTGGAGAAGAACCGGAACCTGAGGGGACCAAGGGCGTTGACGTCCGACCATTTTATTACGATTTCCTCTGGGGAGGAGCTGACCCAGGCTATGAGACAGGCAGTGAGTGATATGGTGGACTTTCTTGTGCGAGAAAAGGGCATGAAGCCCTACGATGCCTATGCCTTGCTGAGCCTGGCCGGGGATATACGTGTCTGCCGGACGTTTAGGCCCATCAGCCCCGTAAAGATGATGCTTTCCCGAAGCGTTCTGGACCAGATAGGTTAACGGGTTAGGAACAGGAGGGCACAGCGGAACCCCCTCCTAGTAGTCCTCTTTCTGATATACCTGGAGACGTCCCCTATTGGAGTCGATGATTACGATCCTACCCTTGTCGTCTATCGCCACTCCCTTAGGTCGCCAGAAGACCCTTTCGGCGGTGAAGTCCCGTACAAACTTACGCTGTCTTATCATATCCACGTTTGAGTCCAGCTTGTCCTGCCCCCACTTGGACATCGTGGCGTCACCCTCGAAGGTAGTAACGTATCTGCCGTCGGCGGTCAGAACCTGGACCCTGTTGTTTAGCCAGTCAGCTACGTAGATATCGCCATCTTTGTCAACCGCCATCCCAGTGGGCCGGTTGAACTGGCCCAGTCCGCTCCCGGATGAGCCGAACTCGGCCAGGAACCCGCCGTCGGGACTGAACTTCTGTATACGGTCGTTTCGCCAGTCGGCTACGTACAGATCGCCGTTGTTGTCGATCGTCAAACCCCATGGGAGGTTGAACTGACCCGGCCCGGTACCTGCTTCGCCCCACTTAGCCAGAAACTTGCCATCCTTGGTGAATTTTTGGACCCGGTTGTTGCCACTATCCACCATGTACAGGTTGTCATCTTTGTCGAACCTGATGGCAGAGGGTTTCTTGATTTGACCATCATCGGACCCCGGCACTCCCCACTTGTCCAGGAATGTCCCGTCCTTGTCAAATATGGAGATCCGATTGAGCCAGTCGTCTGAGACGTATACGTTCTGCTCACTGTCGAGGGAGATGGAAGAGGGCCAAATCATCTCACCGTCCCGATCGCCACAACGGGAGAATTCGCCCACGAGCTCCTCCTCAAGGGTGAACATGGTGACTCGCACACCGTCGGGCCTGTACTCCCACGAGCGGTTGACCACGTAATTCACCCCGTTAGCGCCCAGAGCCAGGTCCATTACGGACCTGAAACCCGCTCCGCCGAACTCGATCCTGCCGATCGTGTGGCTGTAGTGGAATGCCCGGGTCGTTATACCGAAGAATACACTACTCATAGTCGCCTAAGCCTCTTAATTGAGATAGGAAATGATCGGTGATTCGCAAAGGAAACCTCTAATCCGCTCTTGTCCTGGTGTGCCGTTCGCACCGCTCAGTTCAGAAAACCAAGCTGTTCGAAGGACCCACCTACTAGAGGTTTCGAATCCAGGCCGAGCCACTGCTCCAGAATTGTGGAGTAGACGCTGCGGAAATCAACGTTGTGTAACAGGTCTCCGCCGTCTTCCAGGTCCTCCTGTTTCAGGGACGGATACTCCCCGTAGAGGCCTCCCTTCACGTGGTCGCCGATGATCCAACAGACTCCGCCGGTGCCGTGGTCAGTGCCGCCGCCGTTGTCCCGCGCTCGACGGCCGAACTCGCTGAACAGGAGCACCAACAACTCCTCGCCCCTGTTGTGGTCCCGCATGTCCTGGAAGAAGTCGGCCACAGAGGTCGACACCTCTCGCAGCAGCCGGGCATGGTTTCCCGCCTGAGATGCGTGGGTATCAAAGGAGTTTGAAGGCGCCGTGGTGTAGAGAATTCTCGTACCCAAGTCGGCCAGGTGCACCTGAGCTACCGCTTTCATTCCCCGGGCGATGGCGTTGTTACCGTATTCCACCGTGGAGGAGTACTTGGCAGGGGCCGTCTGCAGGATGTCAGCGCCCTTCAAAGCAGAGCGCCCGGTCTCCCATATATAGTCCATAACCGGGCCCGCTCCCAGCGCGGGAGAATACATGCGGGCGAACACATCCAAAGCCTGGGCCCGTTGGTTTTCATCCGCAATCCCGGTCAAAACGCCGTAGGTCTCTAGGTTGCCGACGGAAGCCACGGGTACGCCGGGGGTCATCAGGGCCCGCGGTAGGCCACGACCGAAGTTAACACCCGTCAACACGTTCTCGGTCTGAGGATCCAACTCGCGAATGGCCCGGCCCAGCCAGCCCTCGGTGCCTACCTTATCGGGCTCACAGGTGTGCCAGATGTCCATAGAGCGAAAATGGGAGCGGCTTGGGTTGGGGTAGCCTACGCCCAATATCGCTGCTACCTTGCCTTCGTCGTAAATGCTCTTGAGTTCCGGCACGTTGGGATTCCATCCAAGATCGTCATTTAAAGGCAGCACCTGGTCGGCAGGGATCCCGAGGGTGGGCCTGTAATCGTGATACAGGGGATTCGTAAAAGGAATCATGGTATTAAGGAAATCGTTGCCACCCGACAACGACAAGACTACTAAGACGCGCTCCTTCTGACTCGGTGCTATCAACGAACTCTCCCTTCGCAATTACGCGTACTGGTACTCCGCGGTAGCCACTATCAACTGCAGCATCTCGGCGACCTTCTGAGCAAACCGGATCCGCTCTTCTTCGGTGCCCCTACGTAGCTCTCCGGCGCCCCCAGCGTAGTCGATTAATGAAGCGCGGGTCTTATCAGTAACCTCCAACGGCCCGATCAGGTCAAGGCAACCTTCCGTGAACTCTTCAGGCGACATCATAGAGATTCCCACGGTCATCCGGTCTACGATCAGCTTGACGCCAGGCAAATCCAGGTTTCCCACTTGGTCCGCAACGAAATTGACACGCTCCACCAGAGTCCCGCTGTCTATCCACTCGCTGCCTGTGTGCCAACCCTCAACGGTGGGTGGGTTCAGCAGCTCTTGCCCCATGTAGCCAGGCTCCATAGCGATGGCGTGGAGGCCGGGCCTCACCTCTGTGTGGTCCCTCACCAGCCTCATAGTGCCAACCACTACCTCTACCGGGCTCTTTATCTTGGCGAATCGGGCGTTTTTGAAGAAGTCTGAGTTGAACAGAGTCCTAAGTACGGCCCTGATTTCGTAGTTGTTGTCGGTGAACGCCTTCTCCAGCGTCCTTATCGCCTCCACATCCCGGGGCTCGGAATCCTTCCATGCGGGTACCTGAGGCTCGTCGGCCACGAAGAAGGTATACAGATGGCGCGAGATGAACCTTGCTGTAGCGGGCTGGCGGACGATGCTGTCGATGATGCCCTCACCGTTCCAACGTCCCGTTTCGCCCAGGAAGGTCCGCTCACTGTCGTCGTGGTCCGTGTCGTCATAGCGGAATTCCCATAGGAACCGGCCGAAGGGGAATACTGGCAAAGTCGGCTCAATGTTCCAACCCGTAAACGCAAGAGAAGCGGCTTTTACGTCATCCTCCGAGTAGTTCAGGTGGCCGTCCATGCCGACACCCAGGGAAAACAGCTCAAGCAGTTCCCTACCGTAGTTCTCATTGATGGAGCCCTTGTGGTTTTCGCAATTGTCCAGGTAAAAGACCATGGCGGGATGCTTGGACAATTCTACCAAGAGTTCCCTGAAGTTACCCAGACCTTGCTGGCGGAACAAATCCAAATAGAACGTCAACATCCTGAAGTGGTCAACCTTTGATGCCCCTGTACACAGGACCCCGGACCAGAAGAGAGCTATCTTCTCCTGAAGCGGTCGCCTGGTGTTGATCATTCGGAACATCCAATTTTGCTGGTTCGAGTCCGCACCTGCCAACTCTTCGTACTCGGGGAGGTACCTCTCCATAAGGTCCAGTTCGATGTCGGGCTGGTTTTCCGGGTATAGGAGCTCTTCCACCGTCGCCTCATAACCCTTCTCAACGTACGCTTCCAACTCATCGCGAGCAGCCCCGAACCCGGCTCGGCGCAAAAGATGTGCCATCAGAGCAATCTCATCGTTGGCCAATCCACGCCTCCTTCACATGATGTTCCATCGGTAATTACGAAAACCAATCGCCTCAATTAATCACGTAGCATTTGGGAACCTGTTGTACCAACAAATGGGGCCCACTACAGAAGATTACGATAATACTGATTTTGATGCCTGTCAACTGGCTTCTCAAAAGGGCCGGCCCCATATTCGGTTAGTGGCCCTTGTCTGGCCGTGATATCATCGGGATGAACGCCCGCTGACGCTCAATTCTTTAGCCCAGGTACCTGGGCGGCTGTACCTGCGGGCGCCCTCGTTCCGGCACCGTTCGAAATTCCCTGTGCATCAAGGAGGAAACCTGTGCAGATCGTACGACTATTTTCCGGTGAGGACGGCGAGTCCCATTTTGAGAACCTGGGCCTGGATCAACTGGCAGAAATGCTAGCGGGTGTCGGCGATGGCCAAATCAAGGTGAGTAGCAAGCCGGCTGGCTCCTATTCTGACTTTCACAATGCTCCGAGTCGCCTATGCGTCGTCCAGTTGGCTGGAGAGATCGTTTACGAAACCGCCGACGGTAGCAAGGAGCATCAGGTGGCCGGAGATGTGTTAGTGGCCGAGGATAGCACGGGCCGCGGACACACGTCGCTGGGCGTAGGTAGTGACGAGCGAGTATATCTTGTGATACCGCTGCCGGGCAAACCGTGAACCCGAGTCCCTTCCTACTCGGTGGCTCATCCTATCAGGGACTCTCGTGGAAACGGAAGAAGATTCGTCGAGGTCTCAGCAGGCTGGCCTGGACAGCACATCCGACGCTATCTTGCGCCTAAGGAACTGCCCGTATTGGGGATTGCCCAGCAGCTTGCCCTTCTCCACGATGACAGAGCCCCGCAGGATGGTGGTGACGGGCCATCCGCTGACTTCCCATCCCTCCCAGATACTGTAGTCAGAGTCCGCGTGCAGGTCCGACAGGGCGATGGTCTTGTGCGCGTTCGGATCGATAATGGCGATATCGGCGTCGCTGCCCACGGAGATGGCGCCTTTCCGTGGGTACATGCCGAGAATTTTGGCCGCGTTGGTGGAGGTCAGTTCGACGAATCGCTGTAGTGAGATCCGTCCCTTAGCCACGCCCTCAGAGTACGCGATCATAAGCCGGGTCTCGATGCCGTTGTGTCCGCCATGCACATTGTCTATTGTCTTCCCAGCGAGCTTGTGAGCTTTATACGTGGTGTACTCGTCCGTGGCAAGGGTGGATATAGCCCCGCCGGTGAACCCCTCCCACAGAGCTTCCTTGTCTTCGGAGAACTTGAGACTCGGGTAGGTATGGTACGCACTTCCTTCGGGACTCATGTAGTCCTCGGATGTAAAGCAGAGGGCGTTGTGCAATACCTCACCGTAGATAGGCAATCTCTGGGCACGACCGTTAACGATGGCGTCAACTCCTTCCCTCGCGGTGACATGGACGAAGTAGACCGCGGCGCCGGTCCGCTGGGCCAAGCGAACAGTCTTGTGGAAGGAGATGTCCTCGGAAAGGTTGTTGTGGGCCAGGTGAACGTTGTATGCCTGGTCCTCGCCCTTTCGCTTCAGGTCCTCGCTCATGAAGTCGACGATCTCCTCGTCTTCCCCGTGTACGGCTATAATTCCGTTATGCTGGGCCACCTGGTCCATGACTGCCCACATGTGGCCGTCATCGGTTGCCGGATTGGGCGGTTCACCTGGGCGGGTGATGGTCCACACCTTCATGGAAGGCACCCCGGAAGAGATGAGCTCCCTTATCTGGGCAATGTGCTCCGGCGGACTCACGCCGTTGAAGACGCAGTGAAAGGCGAAGTCTATGTAGCAGTGGCCTGCGAAACGCTGGACTCTTTGCTCCACCGCCTCGAGGGGAGTGGCGCCGTCTAGCGGCCGCGCAAAATCTATGAGCGTTGTAGTCCCGCCAAAGGCCGCGGCGCGGCTGGCCGCTTCTGGAGACTGGGTTTCCACTCCCGGTCGCCCCGTCCATAGCTGAGGAACCGGTGTGGCCACATGAGCGTGGGGCTCTATGCCTCCCGGGACGACGACTTGTCCCGAGGCATCTATCGTCCTGGCTGCCTCCGCACCCAGGACGCCCGGTTCGGTCACAGCTACAATATGCTCGCCCTGAATAGCGACGTCCAGCTCTGCCACTCTCTGGGGAGTTACCACGTGTCCGCCTCGCAGCATCAGGTCCAGCATCGTTCCTCTTCCTTTCCCTCGCCCCTTACGCCCAACGCGACGCCAGGCTTGAGGCCGACCGGTACGACAGCGGAACCCAAGTGGATAATCCACACTCTCTGGGTCCCTGCGCTGGGCGCGCGACGGGAGACCCCGCCTACTCCGGTGCGCATCACCGTGACGTGCCTCTGTATCTCAAGCACGACCGGCACGAAAAAACACGTTGCTAGATTAGGTAAATTATTTACGAAACCGCTGCTCTACCACTGAGCTACGCCGGCCCGGACCTCGAATTGTATCTGAAATTCGGGTTTCGTGGAAGGCCTCGCCCTTGATAGATGGAGAAATGGAAACATTTGGCAACATTACTCTCAAGTCGGTACACTGGGAGTCGACATCTTTCACGGAGATTCATGACCGATCGACTAACGTTGAGGAGGCGAAATCATGACCACGCTCGCAACCCGGGAGCTAGGCCGTACTGGATTGAAGGCCACAGCGTTGGGCTTTGGCGCCATGGAACTCCGCGGTCCTCCACGAGGCCGCGAAATCACACCTGAGCAAGCGGACAGAGTCCTCAACGCCGTTCTCGACAGTGGCATCAACTATATAGACACGTCGATCGATTACGGGCAGAGCGAGGAGTTCATTGGAAGGTTCATTTCGCACAGGCGCTCTGAGTATCTCCTGGCCACCAAATGCGGTTGTCTGGTAGGCTGGACACCACCTGGCCCGGGGCGGGGCCCGCACAGTTTCACCCGGGAGAACATCGTGGCCGGTGTCCACCAGAGCTTGGCCCGGATGAAAACCGACCATATAGATGTCGTCCAGTTCCATGCCGGGCCCTCGAAGAAAACGCTAGAAGAGAACGACTCCGTAGCGACGCTGCTCGACCTGAAGCAGCAGGGAAAGATTCGATTCATTGGGATGTCGTCCACGTTGCCCGATTTGTCAGACCATATAGCGATGGGGGTATTCGACGTCTTCCAAATACCATATTCGGCGATGGAGCGAAAACACGAAGGGGCCATCACCCATGCGGCTCAGGCCAGCGCAGGCACTGTGATCCGAGGAGGGGTGGCGAAAGGCTCGCCATCAGAAGAAAAGCAAGAAGGAATGCCGTGGGTGCTGTGGCGACAAGCTGGATTGGACGACCTCCTTGGTGGCATGACACTCATGGAGTTCATCCTGCGCTTTACGCTCACGCACCCAGACTTGAATACAACTATTGTGGGCACCTTGAACACGGATCACCTTCGTGACAACCTAAGGGCTGCCCAAAAAGGCCCGCTGCCGTACGACACCTATGAAGAGGCCAAACGTCGCCTGAGCAAGGCTGGAATCGTACCGGAAATACTGTGAGATCGCGGGAAATTGATCGCTAGTGGACCCTTCGAACGATTACCCCATTGTGGCATGCCACGGCTGGTACTTCATTCTGGGTCTGATGGCCCTACTAGCCACGATTGGGGCTGGATGCGCTCAGTCGGAGCCCACTCGGATAGGTAAATCTACCAATCGGTACTGTGATACCACACTCTGCTGCGAGGACTGCCCAGCCACCTCGGTATCCAGGATAGTCGATGGTGATACATTTATCACCGGTCAGGGGCAGCGAGTCCGGCTTTATGGTGCTGATACACCTGAGAGAGGTGAACGATGTTTCAGCGAGGCTACGAACCGACTCCGAGAGCTAGCCGGTGCAGCTGTTAGAGTGGAGACGGGACCTAGGCTACGAGACCCCGGTGATCGGTTGTTATACTATGTCTATACCGAGGATGGGGAGAGTATAGACGAGAAGCTGATCAGAGAAGGATTTGCGCATGCCTGGACGCGAGATGGTCAGCACAGGGACACTTTGGTGAACTTGGAGCGGAAGGCGCGGAGGGAAGGTTCAGGGTGCTTGTGGTGAGCATCTGGGCATGTTCCCAAACGAGACTGAGGTGGCCGGCTCTGATAGTGAGCCTTTCCCACGGGCCTGTATCACGATGAACGTCACACCCGCCATGCCGGTTCCTTCAACCCGACCGCTCTTCAGGGGTTACGTTCACCTGCTCGGAGCGGTGCTTTCGCCGTTTGCCATTGTGTGGTTCGTCCTCATCGCTGATTCGCCCCGGGCTGTCGTCGGAGGCGCCATCTTTGGGGCGTCGCTTCTGCTGGTCTACGCGATGAGCGCCGGCCACCATATACTCAGATGGAGCGGGCTTCAACGCCTGGACCACGCCGCTATCTACCTCTCTATCGCTGGCACCTTTACACCGTTCACGCTCATGGCGCTTAGCGACGCTTGGGGTATCCCGGTCTTGTCGGTTGTCTGGGGCGTGGCGGGGGTCGGCGCCGTACAATCGCTCGTTTTAGTCGATGGGTCCAGACGGCTCCGGACGTGGTCGTACCTCGCACTGGGGTGGCTAGCTCTCGTTCCAGGGTACGAGTTGTGGCAGTCCCTTCCCCTCTCAGCGTTTGCCCTGCTCCTTCTAGGTGGACTGACTTACTCTTTGGGGGCACTCGTCTACGCGACGCGCCGACCCGATCCGTTTCCCCACGTATTCGGCTATCACGAAGTGTTCCACTGCCTCACCCTGGTGGCGGCGGGGGTGTTCTCCCTTGTGCTGGTGCGGTACATGTTGTCCAATTAGCCTCTTTCCTAGTGCCCTGTTGGGCGGGGAGTTCGCTCTCCCGTCTCCACCAAGCTACGAAGACGTGCCTGACTTTTACGAGTTACGCCGGCTAGCGGAGAGCTTCGGGGAGGGGGAAATCGAATAGCTCTTCAACGCTGGGACCGCGTTGCTGAAACGGCCTCCTGGACCGCGTCGTCTATCCAGGCCTGAAGCTCTGGGCACGGCTTGCCATCCGACCAGTGCTCGCCCCAGGCGTAGATTCCCTTTGAGGAAACCAGGGCGCCGAGACTCCCCAGCAGGGGTCGGAGCCCATACTCGATGGCGAGAGAGTGGTGTGGGCTTCCGCCGGTCTGCACGGGGATTCCGAAGCAGCCGACCAGCGAATCGGGAGGGAGCAAATCGAAGAAGACCTTTAGCAGGCCCGTGTAGGTCGCCCGGTAGGTCGGTGTTGCAGTTATCACGATGGACGCCTCCGTCACCATCGTGATAGCAGAGTCTACCAGGTCGTTTCTCTGGCGGCCGAGAAGGGCCTCAGAGGGCAAGGCCGAGAGGTCTATACCGGCAGTCTCCCAGCCCCGGTCCCTGAGCCCGCTGAGGATCAGGTCCGCGATCCTGCCCGAAGACGAGCCGGGCAATGGGCTGCCCAGAAGGGCCACGGCGGTCCCTCGCTTCTTTTTCTCGCCAGTAGTCATGCCTGAATCAAAGCTGAGATTTCAGATGAGACGAGCTGCCTGCGGGGTGCTGGTGACGTACTTATGCACCTCGTCGCGCAGCATGGGAATCAGCTCCTTGCCCAAATCAATTACGTCGTTCAGCGGGTCGAACCCTCTTATCAGGACGGTAGTGCAACCAACTCGGTAATACCTCATCAAAGACTCAACGACCTGCTCAGTGGTGCCGACCAGTGCTGTGGTGTTCCCAGCGGCTCCTGTAGCCTTTGCGATGGGCATGTAGAGCCGCTCGTCGAGGACGTCTCCCCTGTCCGCAAGCGCCAGTAGCCGACTGGCGCCCTCAGCCTGTCGAGCTCTCGCCGTGGCATCCTTGGAGTGCTGGATCGATGCCACGACCCTGTCCAATGTCTCGTGGGCCTTGTCCCAAGCCTCCGCCTCCGTTGCACCCAGGATGAGCCGCAGGGAAACGGAGAAGCGGACGGAGCTGGGGTCTCGCCCGGCGTTTTTCACGGCCGCCCGCATGTCGCCGATCTTCTGCTCGACTTCCGCCACAGGCTCACCCCAGGTGGCGTACACGTCGCACTGGCTGGCGGCGACTTTTATGGCCGCCGCCGATGCACCGCCGAAGTAGAGGGGCACGTGGGGCTGTTGGTAGCACTTGATGTCGCTGTACGCTCGGGCGACTTTGTAGAACTCACCGACGTGGTCGAAAGGCTCATCTGAAGCCCAAACCTTCCGGAGCAGCCCCATGAACTCCTCCGAGCGCCGGTAACGGGCGTCGTGGTCCTGGTAGTCGCCGTCTCGTTGTTGCTCCGCGTCACTTCCCCCGCTGATTACGTGCAGAGCGATACGGCCTTTAGTGAGCTGGTCAACGGTGGCGACCTTCCTGGCGGCCATCGTCGGGCTGACGAAGCCTGGTCGGTGGGCGATCAGGTATCCGAGCCTAGACGTATGGTTGGCGGCGTGCATAGCCACAGAGAAACCGTCCGACGAAGTGGAGGTATGCCCCACCAGCACTTTGTCGAACCCGCTATCCTCGTGGGCCCTTGAGAACTCGACGATATAGTCGGGGTCGATGCCACCACCGATATATTGGATAGCCGCACCCTTTGCTCCGGCGCCTTCTCGCTTGGGGCCGATCATGCCAATGATTTCAATCGTCAAGCTTTCCTCCGGTCTGTATGGCTGCGGTCTCACACCGTCCCCTCCCCTCTGGACCCTACAGCAATGATACTCAGGGCTTGATAATCGAGCAAGCTACTAGCTGATCCACAGCGCGTGCCCACCACATTACGGTTTGGACCTTGCGATTCGACCTTTGGCCGCACTCCCGGCTTCAGGGCTTCGTACGTGGTGATTTGATCAGCAGACTTCGTAGTTTGCGCAAGCCATATCTCGAAAAGCAGCCTACCCCTCTCCTTCTTTTGCCGGGCTAGAGCTGGGGGAAGGGGGTCTTGCCAGCTGGGGGTTGGTCGCCATAAGGCAAAGAGGAACCGAAAGAAGGAACAGGACGCTACAGGTGGCGAAGGCGGTGAAGTAGGAGTCCGTTGCATCGAACGCCCACCCGACAAAAACCGGCCCGATGAGGGACCCCCAAGCGGATACGGCCATGAGGGCAGCGAAGACTGGGCCGAAGTGTTGCCGTCCGAAGTAGCCGCTGATGATCAACACTCTCAAGGGAAAGGTTCCACCCAAGCCGATCGCGAAAAATCCCACGAACGGGATCGCCAGCCACGGGGCACGCGAGTAGGCCACAACCAGCGCGGCCAGGAAGCCCAGCCCGACTGCCGTGGTAGCGGCGCAGAAGGATAGCAGGTGCCGTTTGTCCACGAAATCGAAGAAGAACCCGAAACCGAATCGCCCTACGAGGCCCAGGCCAGCGACGAGAGCGATAAGGAAAGCCGCCTTCTGGGGGGACATGGAGCCAACAAGGGCGACAAACAGGTGAGGCTGCACCCCGTGGGCGACGTTCCAGAAAGCGAAAGCGGTGGCCAAAAGCCAGAATGTGCGCATGCGCAACACCTCTCGCACTGTGAAACTCCGCTCGTCCTGCGCGCCGGCAGCTGAGGAGCCCTCGACAACGCCGGTGCCCGGAGGAGCGGCAGCACCGTCGGGATAGAGCCCGACACTCTCGGGCCAGTCCCGGACGACCATCAGCACGGGCAGTACCAGCACCGATATCGCGAACGCGGCAATGACCATGGTATCCCGCCAGCCCAGGCCCTGGATCAGCACGTTGAGCACGGGAACGATCAGCATAGCACCAAGACCGGGCACCAGGCTGAGGACGGTCACGGCGCGAGCCCGCCGCCGGTAGAACCAGCGCACCAGAAGAGTATGGGAGACGATCCATATGCCGCCGCTGGAGCCCATGGCAAGGAGGAAGTAGGCGCCGTAGAACCACCAGAGGGAGTTGGTCCTGCGCAAGAGGAGGAAGCCAAGACAGGAGATCACGATACCGACGGTCAGCAGTCGACGGGCGCCTATGCGGTCGATGATGAGGCCGACCACCGCCGCCAGGCCCGCGGACTCGGCGCTCTGCAGAGTGAAGGCCACGGAGCCCTTGGCGCGGCTCCAGCCGAACTCCTCCAGGATCTCTGCAAAGAAGACCGAGGAGCCCCACCAGACGGTCCCAGCGACGTAGAAGATAAGAACGCAGAGTGTTAGGAGTATCCACCAGCCGTAGAAGGGGCCCCGGGAGGCCATCCGGGCCGTGAACCCAGTGGAGGCGGCTCTACTCAACGCTTCTCCAATTTATGCCTCTAATCGTGCTGACGGAGCCTTTATTCCACTCCAGCCGAGCGCCCTCCGTCCATCACCGCCAGAGCTGCTCGGCCTGGCGATGTTTGAAAGTGTGGCATGAATATGCATAAGGCCTTGGCGCTGCCATATATGACGGGCGTGAGAGATGCATCGGCACCCCTTTCGGTGGGCTCCTTTCACGAGACGTGAATAACTAGGGATACTCTGAACAAGTCTGGGCATAGTAGCATAGAGAATAGCACTGTGTTCGGGGAGATAATTGATGGACCAGCCAACATTTGCGGACTTGGAATACGAGAGCAAGAAGCGCAAGACCCGCCGGGAGATATTCCTGGAGCGCATGGATGCTCTGATCCCGTGGGAACAGATGGAAGAGCGCATCCGTCCGTTCTATCCCAAGGCGGGCCGAGGCCGTCGACCATATGAGTTGTCGGCGATGGTGCGGATACACTGCGTGCAGTTGTTCTACAACTTGAGCGATCCTGGTATGGAGGACATGCTCTACGAGGTCGAGTCGGTGAGACGGTTCGTAGGGTTGAAGCTGTCGGGCCCGCTGCCGGACGAGACGACGATTCTGAACTTCCGCCATCTGCTGGAAGAGCATGAGTTGGGGCAGAGTCTGTTCGAGGAGATCAACCGTCATCTGGAGTCCCAGGGACTGCGGCTTCGGGAGGGGATGATCGTGGACGCGAGCATCATAGAGGCGCCGTCATCGACGAAGAATCGTGCGGGTGAGCGAGACCCTGAGATGCACCAGACGAAGAAGGGGAACGAGTGGCGCTTCGGGATGAAAGTACACGTAGGCGCTGACGCTGAGACGGGAGTGGTACACAGCATGACTACGACGCCAGCTAACGTGCATGATGTGACAGAAGCGCACCGATTGCTGCACGGTGGAGAGAAACGAGTGTGGGGGGATGCGGGGTATCAGGGAGTGGACAAGCGGTTGGAGAATCGAGAGTTGGATGTGGAGTGGCGAGTGGCGATGAGGCCCGGCCGGCGACGTCACCTGGAGCCTGGCAGCTACGAGGCGTTGGCGGAGAAGCGCAAAGCGTCGGTCAGAGCGAAAGTGGAGCATCCGTTCCTGTACGTGAAGCGGCGCTTTGGCTACGCCAAGGTGCGCTACCGAGGGTTGGCTAAGAACGCGCAACGGCTGGCATTGCTACTGGGGCTGGCCAACTTGATGACGGCAGAGCGCCGTCTGGCGGCATGAGAGGGGCGCAGTGCGCAAATCAGGGCCGGGGAGCCGCGATGGCTCCGAAAAGCCGCTTCGAGGCCACAACAGACACGGTCTGAACGCCTCAACCACGACCTGGAACGTCACAAAGATGCCTGAACGTCTCCAAAGAACGGAACCACTCTGCCCATCCACGCTTGCGCCGAGTTGTTCAGAGGTTCCCTAGTATGTGAAGGTGCTCAATACGCCCGGCCGGATTCATTACGACACCGGCCTCTAGCTCGACCCATCATACGGCGTCGGCTGCGGCCTGAGCGCAATCCTCTTCTTGCTGGAGGGTTGGTGCCCCGATTCCGCAAGCCCCCACTACAATGCCCTCGCGGATAATGGGAACGGATCCTGGACTGATAATCATGTTTCCTCCCTCTGCGGCCATGATACCCCGTATCACGGGGGTATTCGCGCGCTCCACAAGCTCTCGGCCCGGCCTTCCGAAGGCAGCCGAAGCCATGGCCTTGCCGATGGTGCCGTAACTGGCAGCCCAGCCGAGGACGCCTTCCATGCGGTTGAAAGCGACCAGACGGCCTCCAGCGTCGCACACTGCAACCGTGATCTCGACGTTAAACTCTCTTGCCTTTGCTATCGCTGCCTCAACGGCCCGGTTGGCCTCGGCCAGTGTGAGAGTCATGCTTTCTCCCCTCTTTCTCGCTTCAGATTTTGGCTTTGATAAAATCCGCGGCCCGTTCACCTATCATAAGCACCGTCGCGTTGGTGTTGGCCCGCACGCAGTCGGGCATCACCGATGCGTCTACCACCCGGAGATTCTCCAGACCGTGAACCCGGCACCTCTGGTCTACCACCGCCATTGGATCCGACGCCGGCCCCATTTTGCAGGTTCCTGAGATATGGTGGGTGGTCGACGCGTTCTTCAGTAGCCAGCTATCCAACGCTTTGTCTGACATCAGGTCACTGTCGGTGGGAGTGATTCTCTCCGCGACCATGTCCTGCAGCTCATCGTGCTCTAGAAGCCGCATCGCCAGCCGTACCGACTCTCGCAGCCGTTGCCGGTCCTATGGGTGCTCAAGGTACCGGTAGTCCAGATGGGGCTGCACATAGGGGTCTGTGGATGTGAGGCAAAGCTCACCGGCCCCAAGGGCCAGGTAAAGGTAACTTTTTATGCGAATACCCTCCACGTCGGTGGGGTCCCCACCCTCCTGAACATTTGTGGACAGGGAGAAAGGTAGGATCATCATGTCGTTGCGTGTGGAGGAGCCCTCCGCAGTGTAGCGAAGGCAGACCTGGAGCCTTGGTGCGTGAAGGTCCATCGGCAGCCCCGGCTTCGCGCGCATTCGTATCCCAACTCCGCTGTGATCTCGCAGGTTTTGGCCCACGCCCGGCAGGCTGTGGGCCACGGGAATTTCCAAGGATCGCAAATGCTCAGAGGGTCCTAGACCCGAGAGCATCAGTAGTTGGGGCGACCCGACGGCTCCCGCGCTCAGCACGATTTCGTTTCCTTCCGCGGTGAACTTCTGCCCTCCGCTCACGACCTCCACTCCCGTCGCCAGCTTCCCTTCGAGCTGGATCCGAGTGACGTGAGCGTTGGGCTTGATGGTTAGATTGAGGCGGTGGCGATTGGGGTTGATGTAGGTCAGGGCGGTGCTCATCCGGACACCGTCTACGTTATTTTCAGCCCTGGGGCTCACTCCGGAAGACTCCGGGTTGTTGATGTCGGCGTGTTCGGGAAAGCCGGCGTCGATGCAGGCCCGGTAGAAAGCCCTCTGGACGGACAGCCAGGATTCGGGTTTGTGCCGTCGGACGGGAATCGGCCCATCCGAGCCGTGGAAATCGTCCCTGATGTCCAGGTCAGTCTCTAGTTTCCTGAAGTAGGGTAGGACCTCTTCAAAGGACCACTCGTCGTTGCCCGCCTTCGCCCAGCCGTCATAGTCTTCTGGGATGCCCCGGATGAAAAGCGGACCCGGCCCATTTATGGCGCTAGAGCCGCCGACGACCCTGCCACGACGCACGGCCATGGGCTCGTCCTGGTCTTGGGTCGCCACCCCCGTGAAAGACCAGTTGTGGGGAGCTCCTCTCGCCAGGCCTGCATCGGTGTACCCGTACTTCAGATCGTCGGGAAGGTACTCCAGGTCAGGGTAGTCGGGGCCAGCCTCCAGGAGTAGAACCGAGCACGATCGGTCCTCGGACAGGCGGGCGGCCAAGACTCCTCCCGCGGACCCGGCCCCGACCACGATTACGTCGTAATTCATTGCTCCCTCGGCGGTATGGCCCGTAAGTCTAGACATGGCCAGGAGGTCTACCCCGGGACCTGTGGCGGCAGGCCTGATTATAGGGGCGTCCGTTACTCTGGTCAACGAGACCTCAGGGCTTTGCTGTCGGGCTTTATGGCATGACGCCGAGTGGTATAATCCCGCTGGTAGCTAGCTATATAAGGAGGAACTTTGGCCTCTTCGTATTCGGTCGTAGGTCAGCCGGTGCCACGAGCCGAAGGTCCCGAAAAAGTCACGGGGAGGACGCTTTACGTCGCGGACCTCGTCCAGCCGGGGATGCTGCACGGAAAGGTGCTGCGGAGCCCCTTTCCTCATGCGAAGATAGTCCATATGGACACCTCCAGGGCTGCTCGGGTTCCGGGAGTGCGTGCCATCCTCACCGGGCGGGACCTGCCCGACAGGAGGGTTGGAAGGAAACTGAGGGACCTGCCCGTGCTGGCGAGGGACCGGGTACTGTTCGTGGGAGAGAAGGTCGCCGCGGTCGCCGCCGAGGACTCCCAGGCGGCCGAGGAAGCTCTTCTTCTCATCGACGTTGAGTATGAGGAGCTGCCGGCGGTATTCGACCCATTCGAGGCCACACAAGATTCCGCGCCTGTGCTCCATCCGGACATGAAGTCCTATGAAGGCCTGCCCCGGCCCGTCTCCTCCGTCAACAATGTCTTTGCGCACGATACCTGGTCCAAGGGAGATCTGGAGCGGGGCTTTAGGGAGTCGGACCTAGTCTTCGAGCATACCTACACCACCCAGCTGATGCATCAGGTATACCTGGAGCCTCATGCCTGTGTGGTGAGCGTGGATGACCAGAGGCGGGTGCAGGTCTGGGCGAACAACAAAGGGCCCTACATGTTGCGCATGCAGCTGGCCGCCGTGTGGGATATCCCCGAGGACCGGATCAGGATACACCCCTGCGTGATCGGCGGAGACTTTGGTGGCAAGGGCTCTTTCATGGATGTACCCCTGTGTTACTACCTTGCCCTGCGCACCGGGAAGCCGGTCAAGATGGTGATGGACTACATTGAGGAGTTGATGGCATCCAGCCCCCGGCACCCCTCTGTGATCAAACTGAAGAGCGGGGTGAAAAAAGACGGGCGGCTCTGGGCCCGGCAGGCTGAGGTGGTGTTCGACAGCGGCGCCTACGGCGCCTTCAAGCCGAGTGTTTCTCTCTCGGGGGCAATGCACAGTGGAGGTACCTATCGCATTCCCAACGTCCGTATCGACAGCTACATGGTATATACGAACAATGTCCCTAGGGGCCACCTGCGGGCCCCAGGAAAACCCCAGGTGGCCTTTGCCGTGGAGTCTCACATGGACATGGTTGCCAGGGAGATGGGAATAGACCCCTACGAGTTCCGGCTCCGAAACGTGCTCCAAGATGGAGATGAGACACCGACCGGGCAGAAATGGCAGAACATACGCGCCGACAAAGCCCTGAGGGCCGCCGCCGAGGCAGCCCGGTGGGACAGCCCTCCCGGCGGACCGTTCATGGGGAAGGGCATGGCGATATCGGAGCTGGCGCCTATGGCTGGGCGGTCTGCCGCCAACATCGCCATGGATGAGCATGGGGACGTTGCTCTAACGGTGGTCCTGTGGGACACGGGGACCGGGACCCATACGATACTGCGGCAGGTGGTAGCCGAGGAGCTGTCCATGCCCCTTGAGAGGGTGAGGATAGTCGTCCAGGACACCGATGCCCTCCCCTTCGATACAGGGTTCTCGGGCAGCTCGGTCACCTATGCCGCAGGGCAGGCGTGTCTCGGCGCAGCCAGGGAGCTCCGGAAGCAGCTCACTGTGCTGGCTGCCGAGCTGTACGACTGCCCGGAAGACCGCCTGCATCTGCATGAAGGCCGTTTCTTGGTGGATGGAGACCCTTCTCGCGCGATACCTCTGCGGGATTTGGCAGCCAAAGCTATAGCTTAGACCCGGAAGCCGATAACCGCTGAGACGGTCTATGTGTGCGATCCTGCTGAGGTGACCTCCTTTTGCGCTCAGGTGGCGGAGGTGGAGGTGGACCCCGAGACGGGCCAGGTGAGAGTCATCAGGATAATTACGGTCGACGACGTGGGGACGGTCCTGAACCCGATAACCCACCAAGGACAAATTGAGGGTGGAGTAGTCCATGGGTTGGGCTATGCCCTGATGGAAGAGCTGAAGGCCGAGGAGGGGCGCGTATCCACGTTGAGTCTGGGCGAGTACAAGATTCCTAATACGATGGATATCCCGGAACTGGTAACGGTGCTCCTAGAGTCCCCTTCCGGCCCCGCTCCCTATCAGGGCAAGGCGATAGGAGAGATCAGCAACGTTCCACTGGCGGCCGCCATTGCCAATGCCGTTCATGACGCGGTAGGGGCGCGAATTCTGGACCTGCCGATAACGGCGGAGAAGGTGCTGGCGACCCTGGAGTCAAAGTAACCTGCCCATCCATCGCGTGGCCTGCCCGTCCTTTGCCAGGATGGAGAATTAACGCGAAGAAGGAGGCCGCATCCGCTCATGTTGAGACTGCGGTCAGACCATTTAGAAACAGACTAAGGCACACCCAAGTAACCGGAGACCAATCTCAATACCTATGGCTGCAGACCACATCAAGAAGGCAGTCCAGTCTCATCGAAAGAGCGTGTATATTCCACAGCTTAGGTACCCAGGGACCTGGATTGACTCTCCAGACCGAGATGTGGCTTTCACCACGCAGATATTCCTGGGCGCACTAGAAACGTCGCTGGTTGACGCGGCGTTGTCACTGGAAATGTTTGAATCAGCCGCGGTTGATCTGCGAGCGACCTTTAGGAGAGCATCTGAAGACTTCGGCTCTTCCATCCGACAAAAACGTGTGCCCTTCATCCACGCTAGGTCGTTCGTCCTCGCCCTTTATGATGTTCAGAAGTTTATTGGCGTGCTAGGTCAACTTGCCGGAGGGTCTTCCGATGTGGAAACAGCAAGGGCAGAACTCGCATCAAGGCTCCCCGATCTCAGGGACGTGCGGGACTCTCAACAGCACCTTGAGGAACGCCTCCAGGGCCTCGTAAAAGGGAAGAAATTGCCAACTTCGCAATTGTGGATCGGCAATCTGAGTAACAACAACTACCAAATGACCATGGCAGACGGCCGTAGAGGTAACGTAGAGGTCAGCAGAGCGACGCTGGATATTGTGGCGTCGTGCATCCAGCGCGCGATAGATTCGTTCCAGTGGACCGGTCTAGCCACAGTGACAAATATTCGTTAAGTTGGACAGTCTATCATTGGGGAACCAGCAGCTCGACAGTGAGGCAGACCCAAGCTATCTTAAAGCTGAATTGCTCCCGTCCGCTGGATATGGTTTCGGCTGTATTCCCCGGGCGGGTGTTTTTGTGAATGCGCACAATCGTCTTCGTTGATGGCCAAACCTCTATCACTTGGCAGGGGTGGCTTGCTACGCCGAGCACGTTTAAGCGTTCCGTTCTTGTTGCCACCCGGATGTGGGTTGTATACAATATGGGCAGATTCCAACCGGGAGCGATCCCATTTCATAGGAGGGGATGACATGGCGGACCGCCAAGCGGGTGAGGGCCTAACCCAGAAACTCGCTGATTTCTACGCAACTTTGGACTACGAAAATCTGTCTCCCACGACAATTGACCGGGCAAAGTATTTCTGCCTGGACTATCTTAGTGTAGCGATCAGAGGAGCTACCACCCCGTCATCCGAGGCCATGCGGAGAGCTGTGAGGGGCCTCAGCCATGACGGTGAGTCCGTCATCATGGGAACGACTCAGAGAGCAGCGCCCGAGTACGCCGCTTTGGCGAACGGGACCGCGGCCCATAGTCTAGAGATCGACGACGTGATCAACCAGGCCTCGCTTCATCCGGCGGTGGCCACCTTCCCGGCAGCCTTTGCATGCGCTGACCTGGAGAGGGTCCCCGGTCGGAGGTTCATCACCTCCATCGTCGCGGGCTACGACCTCATGATCCGGCTGGGCACTGCCCTCGACCCTCGTAAGCACTACGCCCGCGGCTTCCATCCGACCGGCACCTGTGGCACCTTCGGAGCCGCGGCGGTAGCCACCAGCCTGATGGGGCTGGACGAAAAGCACACCGCGTGGGCGTTCGGCATAGCCGGAAGCCAGGCGGCGGGCTCGCTAGAGTTCCTGGCAGAGGGGGCATGGACGAAGCGGCTGCATCCAGGTTGGGCCGCTCACAGCGGCATCATCGCGGCCCTGCTGGCGAAAGAAGACTTCGTCGGCCCGACCACGATCTTTGAGGGAAGGGACGGGTTCTTCCATGGCTACTCGGATGATGTCGATCCCTCTGAAGCTATCGAGGGTCTGGGCGCTGAGTACCTCATAGAGCGGGTGGGCATCAAGCCCCACGCCTGCTGCCGGTATGCCCAGGGCCCCATTGATTGCGTCCTTCAGATCGTGCGCGAGCATGACATCAAGCCTTCCGACGTGGAGAAGGTGACCCTGGGCCTGTTGCAGGCCGGGATGAAAGTGGTGGGAGCGCCGGAGGAGCAAAAGAGGAATCCTCAGAACGTCGTTGACGCCCAGTTCAGCATGCCCTACGGCGCGGCCATGGCCATTCTCTATCGAGATGCGTCGCTGGACAGGTATACCCAGGAAATCGTATCCAAGCCCGAGGTCAAGGATCTCATGTCAAAGGTGGGGAGCGTGCACGACCCCGCCCTCGATGAGCACTACCCCAGGCGCTGGCCGGCCTGGGCAGAGCTTAGCACCGTCAACGGGGGCAGCTTCAGGGCAGACCTGGAATTCCCCAAGGGGGACCCGGAGAACGCCCTGACCTGGGGTGAGCTCAAGGACAAGTTTCGGGACCTGACCAGGCCCCTGATACCCGCCGGCAGACAGGAAGAGATCATAAACACGGTGGAGTCCCTTGAGGACCTGGAGGATGTCCGGGTCCTGGCGACCATGGCCGGTTTATAGCATCCATGGTTGGCCGCTGTATAACGCTCCGGCCACTGAGGAGGAATAGCTTTTGAGGATGCCGTTAGACGGCATACGTGTCCTAGACCTGTCCCAGGCCATATCGGGACCCGTCACGACGCGGATTCTAGGCGACCTGGGAGCGGAGGTCATAAAAATAGAGGCGGTGGGGGTAGGTGAGGCCGCCCGCCGGATGGGCGCCACCTTCGCCAACGGTGAGAGCTACTACTTCATGACCTTCAACAGAAACAAGAAGAGCGTTACATTGAACCTCCGGACGGATGAGGGACGAAAAATCTTCTACGGCCTTGCGGAGATTTCAGACGTGGTAATGGACAACTTCAGGCCGGGAGTAACCGAGCGTCTAAAAGTAGACTACGAGACGTTGAAGAAGGTGAACCCTTCGATCATTTGCGGCTCCATCACGGGGTATGGGAAGGACGGCCCTTATAAGGGCCGTCCGGTATTCGATTCGGTGATCCAGGGGCTGTCGGGCGCAATGAGTGTCACAGGCGAGCCGGGTGGCGCTCCTGCGGTCATGGGGTTCGCCGTCACGGACGTTGGCGGAGGTTGGGGGGGAGCCGTGGGAATCCTGGCCGCTCTGATGGCCCGTGAGCGAACAGGTGAGGGACAGGAAGTTGACATAAGCTTACTCGATGTGCAACTCACGTTCCAAGGCCACCTGTCCGAGCTGTACTTTGGAGGCGGCAGGATACCCACCGCGGGCGGGTCCGTACAGTCGGCCAACCTGCCCAACGGCGCCTTTCCCACTAAGGATGGCAGGTACTTGCAGATACATTGCGCTACTCAGAAGTTCTACGAAGCCCTGGCCGGCAAGCTCGGGGCCTGCGTCGAGGGGTTGGAGTGGCTCCCCGAGGACCAGCGGTTCATACACATAGACGGCAGGAGGAAGAACTGGGACGAGCTGAAGTCGGTCCTGGAGTCGGCCTTCTCCACCAAAACGTCCGCCGAGTGGATGGAGCTTCTGGCGGATGACGTGCCGATCGCGCCCATCAACAACATCGCTGAGGCCCTGGACGACCCTCAGGTACACCTCCGCAACATGGTAGTCGAGGTGGACCACCCTTTGGTTGGCAAGTACAAGATGCCCGGCAACCCCGTCAAGATGGGTCAGGAGGAGGTCTTCGGGCCTGCGCCGACTCTTGGCCAGCACAACCAGGAGGTGCTTGGGGGGCTGCTGGGGTGCTCCGATGCCGAGCTCGAGTCCCTCCAGGAGAAGGGGATCATATAGCGACCCGGGCCGGGCAGCGACCGTGATCTCCCACTCCACGTCGCCCCCATCACATACCAGAGGACGCAACAATGCCGGTGTACGAGTATTACTGTGACCGCTGCCAGAACACGTATGACTCCATCAGACCCATGTCCCAGAGAGACGACCCTCCGCCATGTCCCGAATGCGGGCTGGTGGGCAAGCGGAAGCTGTCCGTTTTCGGGTTCAAGTATGAGGGACACTACTATATGGGCTCCCCCACCGAGAAGAGGCGCTACGATCCCCACGACTAGGATACTGGCTTGACGGGGGAAGGAAGAGGAGTGGTCCGTGCCCATCTATGAGTATCATTGCAGCGAATGCGACCACACCCACGAGGCTGTCAGGTCCATGTCCAGAATAGACGAGCCCTCGCCCTGCCCCAAATGCGGCGAGCCCGGGCAGAGGAAGCTGTCGCCCTTCGCCTCGAGGGACGGGAAGTACGGGCGTTTCTTCAGGGCCGTCTCCCCGGGCACTCCGAAGCCCAGATCGGGTGACAAGGCCGATGGCTAGCCGAGCCTGTCGTGTTGAGGGGATCCTGGTCGTAGGCCCTGGTATGCCAAGAAGTGGCGCCTACTGGGTACTCTCCGACTCCCTGTCGGAAGTGCACTGAATACAGGTGCACAGGTTTCGGAGGGACTCGTGGGTATATATGCCGGTGTAGTGGGCGTCGCTCCACAGGAACTCGATGGCGTAGTTTCCCACCTCGATGTAGTCCGCGGCGTACAGGTCCAGAGGCACTGTGTCCGGATCCAGGCGTGGCGCCTGGGTCCATTCGTCGATGCAGTGGGCGCAGGGGCAGCGTAGCCTCAGGAACCTGTGGGGATAGAGGCTGTGATGCCCGTCCTTCCAATCGATCCTGATCCCCTGCTCCGTGATCTCGACCTTTTCTGGTTCGGTGCTGGTGCTCATCCAGGCTCCCTTCCGTATTTCCACTTACTGTCGGCGGACCCTACCTGAATTCGCGCCCTCCGAGTCGACTCAGCTCCGCCAGGGCTCTCAACGGTCCATTATACCCCAGATGTCCCGGCTCTTTTCTCCGGGCTGCCGGGAAGAACGCTGCAGTTACCCTTGGACAGGCGTAGCAGAAAAATTAATCACGGTATTGACGCTCCAGAGGCCCGCTGTATAATGTGTGCAGGAACGAAATTGGTCAGACCAGCGGACCGATAAGGTTTGTGAAGAGGTGGAAGAATTCAAGGTCGTCAACCGGCGAAGGCGGTACCAGGACGTTGTAGGCCAGATCCAGGGTTTTATCCGGCAGGGAATCTTGAAACCCGGAGACAGGCTTCCATCGGAGCGAGACATGGCGGAACGTCTCGAGGTAAGCCGGAGCTCCATACGAGAGGCTATCAGAACCATGGAGCTCCAGGGCTTGGTGGAGAGCCGGCCCGGCGCCGGAACCTACATACGAGCCGAAAGCCTCGACGCCCTTATCTCGATTATTAGCTCCTCCATCGACAAGATAAAGCATTCATCGAAGGATCTCCACGAGATACGTTGTCTGCTGGAGCCGGAGGCCGCGGCTCTGGCAGTAGAGCGGGCCTCTGAGGAAGACCTGAAGCGCATTGGGGAAGCCATTGAGGACCAGGAACGGCAAATAGCCGGTGGCCAGACGGGGATCGAGGGTGATACCGCCTTCCACTTCGCCGTAGCTCAATCTACCCAGAATTGGGGGCTATTGATCATCGTATCCATCCTGGAAGACGCGTTGGGAGACTCTCGCGGTCGGACCTTCCAGGAGCCCGGGCGTGCCAGAGGCTCTCTGCTGTCCCATCGGGAGGTCCTGGACGCCATTCGGAGTGGGGACGCAGGAACAGCCCGTTCGGCCATGCGTCGTCACCTGACGGAAGTGGAGGTGCCACGTAACCCGCAAACAGGGTAAGATGGCTCCGGGAGTTCGGTCGCTACGCCGTGGGGGGCGTCCTATCGGCTAGCAGCTTGGCGCACGCGTAGAGAGTGCGCGTGTGGGGCATTGGGATGCCCAACTTCCCCCCCATCTCCACCACCACCCCCACAACGCTCTCCAGCTCCATGGGCCTTCCTGACTCCATGTCCTGTAGCATAGATGTCTTGTGGTGGCCCACCTTTTCCGCCCCTGCCATCCTTTGATCGATACTCACCCCGATTTCGACCCCGAGGGCCCTTGCCACCGAATCGGCCTCCGCCATCACCTCGCGCGCCAAGGAGCCGGCCTCCGGATGGGTAGCGATCTCCACCAGAGTAGCTCCGGTAAGGGCGCTCAGGGGATTGAACACAACGTTCCCTAAGAGCTTGACCCACAGGTCGTGGCGAATGCGCTGCCGAATCCGGCACGTAAATCCGGCCGCAGCTAGGGCGTTGGAGAGACGCTTGCACCGGTCGCTGCTGGAGCCATCCAGCTCTCCGATGGCAAGCCGGTTTCCCTCTATGTGCTGTACCACCCCCGGCTCGGCGATGACGGTGGATGGGTAGACCACGCACCCGATGATCCTTGCAGGCTCTATGGCCTGAGCGATGGCCCCGCCCGGGTCCAGACTTTCGAGAACCGTCCCGTCCCACGGCCCGCCGAGGCGCTGGAAATACCACCAGGGGAGGCCATTCTGAGCGGAGACCACTGCCGTTTCGGGCCCCAGCAGCGGGGCCAGCTTGGGAGCGATCCCACTAAGGCTGTGGGCCTTTGCGGTGAGAAAAACGAAGTCCATGTGGCCCGGCGTACTGTAGTCGTCGGTGGCCGAGGGGTGGGCCTCGAAGTCGCCCTCGGGGCTTCTTACCCGCACTCCGCTGGCCTGCATGGCCCTGAGGTGGGGGCCGCGGGCTATCAGGTGTACCTCTTGACCCGCCCGGGCCAGTTTCGCTCCCAGATAGGCACCGATGGCGCCGGCTCCGACGACCGCGAATCTCACGAAGGCTGCTCCGGCGTAGCGGTGGGGGTGGAAGGGGCACCGGCGGACACGTGGCCGGACCCTTTGCCGGCGAAGACTTCGGCGACGGCCCGGCGCTGGATCTTGCCGGTGGCCGTCCTCGGGACCGCCTCGATGATGTGGATGGTCCGAGGGCACTTGAAGTCCGCCAGATGGATGCGGCAATGGGCGACCAGTTCCGACTGGGTTGCCGGCGACCGAAGCACCACCGCAGCCGACGGCTCCTCGCCGTGTGTAGGGTGGGGGACTCCAAAGGCTACCGCCTCGGCGACAGCCGGATGGGCAAGCAGCACCTCATCGATCTCTCTAGGCGAAATCTTCTCGCCGCTACGGTTGATAAGCTCCTTCAGCCGGCCCACCAGCGTCAGGTAGCCCTTCGAATCCAATATTCCCTCATCTCCCGTGCGGAACCAGCCGCTGGTGAAGGAGGTGGCGTTGGCCTCTGGGTTGTCCTCGTAGCCCGTGATCACGTTTGGGCCCTGGATGACTACCTCACCCCTCGCACCTGGCTCTTTTATGTCCCCTTCCTCATCCATGATGGCGATAGTGACCCCTGTTCCGAGTCCGACAGAGCCGGGAAGTCGCTCCCCCGAGGGCAAGGGGTTGGACGCCATCTGATGTGCGGCCTCGGTCATCCCGTACGCCTCCAGCACAGGAACTCCCAGCCGCTCCTCGATCTCCAACATCGTCGACGCTGGCAGCGGTGCGCTGCAAGACCGTATAAATCGCAAGCTCCGTGGTTTCTCCTGGGCCGAACCGCGGGCCTCGCGACTTATCGCCCGGTTCAGCAATGTCTGGTGGATGGAGGGCACGGCCGAGTACCAGGTGACGTCGTACCGCTGGACCAGTGACCAGAAGTTCAGCGCGTTGAACCTCTCAGGCACAACTACCGTTCCGCCCGAGAAGAAAGTGGCTAGAGTCGAGGCCACGAGGCCGTGGACGTGGAACAAGGGCATGACGCACAGCGACACGTCCTCGGGGGTCAAGCGATACGTTTCGACCACGTTGCGCACTGACACGCAAAGATTGTGGTGGCTGAGTGGCACCCGCTTGGGCCGGCTGGTCGTGCCGCTCGTGTGGAGCACCAGCGCGACGTCATCCGCGGCGGGGAGGTCCCTGGGGCGGGATCCCGTTTCGATTCCGCGGCCGGAGAAGACCAAATTGCCCTTTGGATCAAGGTCTACGGAAAGCCTCAGTGTGGAGGTGGGAGCGGCTCCTTTGGCTTCATCGCCGCCCTCCGGAGAGGTGATCAGCGCTCGAGCGTCTGTGTCTTCGATGTAGAATTCGAACTCCTCAGCTTTGTAGGCTGGATTAAGCGGGGCAGCCGTTCCGGCGATAGCGACCGCCAGGAAAGACACGATGGCCTCAATCCCGTTTGGCAGCACGATGGCGACCCGGTCACCCCGTCCGATCCCTAGGGCCTCTATATCGGCGGCGAGGGAATGTACGTGGTCCCGGAGGGTGTCGTAGGTGATGGTTGGCCCGTCGGGAACACAGACGGCGGGGTGCGACGGCGCGCCGCGTTCCAATAGCTCCGCCAATGTAGCAGGCGATGGGTGCTCGTTCATCGGGAAGGACCTCGTTAGCTGTCTGCCTGTGGTCCGTGGCTGACTCTGAGAATACCCAGTTCCGTATGTAGTGTCAAATTGTCCAGACGGGCTTGTTGGGAGTTTTAGCTTATCTATACGGTCATGCGAGGTCCTATGCCCGGTTGACCCCACGCGGCGGGTGCTCTAATCTACTCGCAGGCGAACAAGCCAGCACCCGGTCAACTTAATTCGGACATAAATGTCATTCTGAGCGAAGCGAAGAATCTGGGGTGGCAGTGGGTAGCCCCTCCCCAGATTCTTCGGTCGCTGGGCTCCCTCAGAATGACATGCTGTCGAAAATCTCGTTGACTGTGTACTGGGTGCACCGGCCGCCGGGACTCCGCATGGCTTGGAACAGGCCTTGACGCCGGAGAGGATGGAGAAGCAGATGGAGAGGCCCACTTTTCGCGACGTTCTGGAGGCGCGCGCGACGATAGCTCCATATGTGACCCGTACGCCCTTGTACGACCACCCGGCCCTTAGCAACTATATGGGTGCGGAGGTGCGTCTCAAGCACGAGAACCACCAGGCGCTCGCTTCGTTCAAGGCCCGGGGTGGTGTGAATCTCCTCGCCCAAATGACCCCCGAGGAACGGGAAAGTGGACTTGTTACGGCTTCCTCGGGTAATCACGGCCAGTCCATAGCTTACGCCTGCAAGCTGTTCGCCGCGCGAGCGATAATTTGCCTGCCTGAGGACGCCAACCCTCTCAAGGTCGAGTCCGTGCGGAACCTGGGCGCCGAGGTAATATTCCACGGCAAGCACTTCGACGAGGCAAAAGAGCATGCCGAGAGCCTGGCTCGGGAAGAGGGTCTCTACTACGTCCATGCGGCCAATAATCCGTTGCTGATCGCGGGAGTGGCTACCCAGACGCTGGAGATCTTGGAGGACTTCCCCGACGTGGAGGTCATCTATGTTCCGCTCGGTGGGGGCAGTGGGGCTGCCGGAGCGTGCATAGTGGCCAAAGCCGTTAATCCGAGGATAAGGGTGGTGGCGGTTCAGTCGGCCCAGGCGCCCGCAGGATACTTGTCATGGAAAAACCGGCGCCTGACAGAAGCTCCGATGGAGACCGTCGCGGAGGGGCTTGCCACTGCCGCGGCGTACGAGCTCACTCAGAGCATACTCTGGGACCTGCTAGACGACTTCGTTCTGGTCAGCGATACCGAGATTCTCCAATCCATAGCGATTCTCATCGAGAAGGCCCACACCCTCGCCGAAGGCGCCGGCGCCGCGGCTCTGGGGGGCGCCATCAAGACCAGAGAGGCGATCAGAGGTAGTAAGGTTGCCGTCATCGTCAGCGGAGGTAACATAACGCTTCCACAGCTGAGGGAAGCACTGGAGACATATGAACCTGCCTAGTCTAGTGTCTCGTATATAGCATTACAATGCTGATATGAGGAGGTCCTCCCCGCGAACCCCGGTCTCACCCTCACCTCAATCCTCTCCCATAGGAGAGGAGGCAGACCGGGGGGCCACGTCGAGCGCTGACGTATTGTAAACCCATTTGGCAGACACACGACTAGCGTGTATCCGCGTGAGCCTTAACCACTGAGGTAGCGGGCCAGCTCGTCCCTGTCGAACCTAGGCATAGGGACACGCTCACCGGCTCTGATGAGGTGGACCCCTTCGCTGGCGGCGGTGACTCTGCCGATCTCGAATGCCGACACCCCGTCTTCTTGCAATGCGTCCAAGAGTTGCGGCACCTCCTCGGGTGACAGGGTGATGAGCAACGCACCCGATGCCAGCAGACCCATAGGACTCAGTCCGATGGTGGCACATATCTTGGCGCACTCCGGGAGGATGGGGATACTGTCCTCCTCGATGTCTATCCCCACCCCGGCAGCTCCGGCCACCTCCCTCAGGGCGGTGGCGAGACCTCCCTCGGTCGGGTCGTGAAGGCTGGTGATATCCGCGGCGGTGCAGGATGCTAGGGCATCCTTTACTACACTTATACCAGGTGAAAAAAGTAACTCTTTTGCTCTGGAGAGTGTGTCGGTACCCACGCCGGCCTTCTCCAATACTACGCTGGCCTCACGGGCCAAGAGAGCGGTCCCCTCGAGGGCGATACCCTTGGTAAGTACCACACGATCCCCCTCCCTGGCTCCGCCGGTGATTACTAATTTACCCTTCTCTACTTCTCCAAGCATGCACCCCACCACGATTGGCTGGGTGACGCTCCCAGTTGCCTCGCTGTGGCCGCCAACCAGCGTAACGCCCAGCGCGTCGCACGCCTCTAAAATCTGATCGAACATCCTCTCTGCGTCTTCCTCTGCCATCCCTTTGGGTACAAGGAGCGTGGCAAGGAACCAGCGGGGAATAGCCCCGGCGCAGGCTACATCATTGGCGTTTACCTGCACCGCGTACCAGCCTATGAGCTCCGAAGCGAAGGTTATGGGGTCTGTTTTGGCCACGAGGACCATGTCCCCGTAGTCGATCAGCGCCGCGTCTTCCCCTATTCTGGGGCCCATGAGCACCCGAGGGTCCTTTATCTTCGCTTTGTCGAGGAGGCGCTCCAGGAGCTCTTGAGGAAACTTCCCTATTTGCATTACTCTCTCACCTGGTCTCCACGCGCTTGGCTGATGCGGTTTGTTGAACTGCTCCCCTGTTCAGCTCTGTCAGCCTGTCGTTCAGGTGTCGTCTTGGTAGTCCTGCGGTGTTGCCGGAGGGACTTCGGATAGGGTCTCTAGTCCCGGCTCCGTAGCCGCCTGAGGGCAGTCCCGGACCTGCTGAAAGGAAACTCGTTCCTTCGATCGATGCTCCAACACGAGGGTACTATGGTTCCCAGAGTGTGTCCACTCGATGGGCGGCGTTGCATAGGACAGCCTCGAAGGGTATATTACGAGGGGCCGGTCGCCAATCCCATCCGAGCGAGTGAATGGATTACATTTTTACGTTTCTCTGGAGCATGACGCCAATCGGAGAGCTGCGTCTCGCGATCCCGATCGGTATGGGACGGTACGATTTGCCCTGGTATGGAGTCCTTCCTGTAGCCGTTGTCGGGAATCTTGTGCCGGCGTTATTCTGGCTCTTGGCCTTGCCGTCTTTAGGTAGGCTGGTTACGAGATTCCCCAATCCGGTGGGCCGTGTCCTTATCTGGCGCACCGAAAAGCTACGTCAGCATAACTCTCAGAGGTTCCAAAAGCACGGTGCGCTGGCGCTGGTTCTACTGGTGGCCGTGCCGCTGCCCATGACTGGAGTTTGGACGGGGTCCCTCGCGGCTTGGGCCTTCGAGATACCCTTCAGGAAAGCGCTCCCACTTATAGGATTGGGGGCCTTGGCGGCTGGTTGTATCGTGACCGCGCTAACCGGATTGGGCATTTTCGTATCTGAATAGACCTGTTGCGGAGGGTGTTCTGGAATAATATAAAATTTGTTTAAGAATTATCATATATAAGTATTGACGAACGGCAGATGGTGTGATACGGTATGAAACGGCGTCAAGATACCGGCAAGGAGGCGAAATTATGGCCAGGAAGACCAAGTTGATGCAGAGCGTAGAGGAAAAGCACCAGCGGCCGCTTGAGCGACTTCTCCCTGAGATGGTAAACGAGAAGGGGCTTTCTATGACCGCTTACGAGCTAGAGGTTAGCAAGGCTACACTGGGCTACTGGCTCCTCAAGCTGGGCATTAACGTGCGTCGAGTTGCCTTGGCCCCCGGTGAAACCCTCGAGGTAAAGCGGGTAAGCTAAAGTTTCCGAGCCGGTCCACACAGGCTGTGCTTCGTTGACAGCCTGAATAAGCCGTGGTTAAAATTAACAAGTGGCCTCTCGATGGGCCACTTGTTATCTATGTCAGGAGGTCACGTGAAACAGGGCCCGCTATTAATCCTGGGTATTTTTGCCCTCCTTCTGTTACTCGCCTCGGCTTGCGGTGGAGGTACGGCAACCCCCACTCCTACCAGACAGCCGACTCCTACCCCAACCCCCACCTCCCCCTCATTCGTCCCAGCCACCCCTACTCCGACGGCCACCACTCCGCCGGATACAACGTCGGGTACGACACAGGCCTCTGGCGGTGGTGGAGGTGAAGTCACTCTGGAGATCAACACGCCGGATGACCAGCTGAAGTACAGTACGAATTCCATGTCCGCCCCTGCCGGCTCCACTGTGCTAGTGAAGTACACGAATGGTTCCAGCGTGTTCCAGCACAACTGGGTCCTTGTGGAGGCTGACACGAAAGACGAGGTGGCGCGCGATGGAGGCAATTATCCCGATAATGGCTACATACCCCCCGGCGATGACCGGGTACTTGCAGCCATCAACCCGTTGGTGGAGGCGGGTGAGGTCGGACAGGTTCAGTTCGAGGCCCCGGCCGTAGGAAGATACGAGTTCGTATGTACCTTCCCTGGGCACAACGCCACCAAGTTCGGAACCTTCGAGGTAAAGTAAGTCGCGGGCAGGTCGTCCAGCAGGGCAGTCGGGTTACGTGGTGCGGAGGCGCGGCCAAGCACCTGATTAGGGTCTTAGCCCGAATCCACCGAAGGACACGGATGGACGGCGTGAGGACAGCGGAAGGGGGTGGGTGAGGGAGCTACAGGGGAGATGGCCTGGGGTCTTGGGGTAGATGGGAGGCCGGCGGAGGGTCTTCAGGCGCCGCACAGGGCCCCTAAGGCCCTATGCGGGAGTTGCGATGCGCGGGATGGCGAGAGGATACGCAGCAGGGGACTCTCGCGACCGGGGTGGCGCGAGATTGCGGGGACGTTGGGTCAGTTGCAGGCTGGCCGTCAGGCCGGGAATGGAATGGCTTGCAGCCGGGCCAAGGCGCGACTGAACTGGGTTTCCCAAGGCCAGCGCCGGGGGAGATGCAAAGTGAGGCGGCGCGCCGAGCGGGTGATCCGTCCCACCAGAGCGAAGACCCGCCGCCTGAGGGTCTTGGTGGTCACGATCTGCTGACCCAGGCCGATGCGGGCTGTCCAGCGGGCCAGGTTATGCGCCATCACCTGGACCGCCAGCCAGGCGCCGTTGGCGGCGAAGCGCCCCGACGGCATGTGGTTCAGCCCGACGCCGTACTTGAGGTCGCGTATGGCGTTCTCGACCTCGGCGTGGCGGCGATGATCGGCCTCCAGTTCCAGCGTCTCCCCATCGCGGTCGGTGATGAAGGCGTGATAGCTGTATCTGGCGAAGAGGGCGAGCTGGGAACCGGGCGTCGGCTTCACCCGCCGGACAATGAGCCGCACCGGCGCGGCGTCCGGCTTGGTCTGGAACGGGGTGTAAGTCGTCTCGGCGACATCGGCGGCGCCGTCCATCCAGTAGGGAATGGGAGTCCAGTCCTCCTCTGGTATCGCCTCAATCAGGTCCCGCAGGCTGGCGCGCTGGCGGATGGTGATAGAGAAGCGGACATCCATTTCCCGGCAGGCGGCAACGACAGTGTGGGCGTAGAAGCCGCTGTCGGCCCGCACCGTGAGTTGTCCCCTGGCCCCGCCGTAGCGCACCCGCCCCACCGTCTCACGCAGGAAGTGGGCGGCGCCACGGGCGGTGTTGGCCCGGCCCTCGCGCAGCCGGGACATCAGCACCTCGCCGGTGCCGGCGGCAATGGCCAGCAGCGGGTGATAGCCGCGGGCGCCGGTATAGCCGTGGTGGCGCGCTCCCTCCTTGGCCAGTCCATAGGTCTCGCAGATGGTCGAGTCCAGGTCGATGGTCAGGGGCGAGTCGCCGGGTCCGGCCCCAGCGGCCCAGGCCCGGGCCAACAACTGGCGGCTCACGCGGTCGAGTTGACGGACATGCCCCCACCGGAAGCTGCGCAGGAAGGTCCCCAGGGTGGATGGCGCCTTGACCACGCAGCCTAGAACACCGACCGTCCCACCAGCGCGCAGCGCATCGGCGTCGTCGATGCAGTCGCCGCCTGCCAGCGCGGAAGCGACCAGCGTCAGCATCTTGTCCCCAGTGTTCGCCCGTCCCGGCGCTCCGCCGAGGTCAAGGTGATGGTCGACGAGTTCCCGCAGGCCCAGGTGCCGGGCTAGGGTGGCCGGCAGGAGCAGGCCGGCATTGGCCACCAGGCGATGGTCGTCAAAGAGGATGCGGATACGGTCGGGTTTGTTCTGTGGCAGCATCTATTGGGTGCTCCTTGTTTCCGGGCTGGTTTCTGTTCCAAAACCATTATCCCAGATTCAGAGGAGCACCCGATGGCTTCTTCAAGGACTGTCCCCAAGGCCGTCCTTCGGTGGATTCGGGCTAAGGCAGAGTGGCTTCATCCGGATACGGGACGCATTGAAGGGCTGGTCTGGCAGTTTTTCCAGACCAGCCCTTAACCATGCTTGATCTTGATGATCATCGTCAGATGACAATCCTCCGGCAGGAGTAAGTTGACTTCGGAGCGGAAATGGCTTTAGATGTTGTTACGTTGTAAGGAGGTCATATGAGACGAGGGGCGATATCGGTCCTGGGTGCTAGTACCCTCTTTCTGTTGATTATGACGGCTTGTGGCGGGGGTGGAGAAGATGCAACCCCCACGACGGCGCCCCCGGCGCCTACCACGCCTCCTCCTGCGGCTACTTTCACCCCTACTCCTACCTTCACCTCTGCTCCCACCTCCGATGGAGGCGGTGTTGTTACTCTCGAGATCGTCACGCCCGATAATCAGTTAAAGTTCGATCTTGATTTCATGTCCGCTGCTGCAGGCTCCACGGTGCTCGTCAGGTACATAAACGATTCAACGGTTTTCCAGCACAGCTGGATCCTCGTCGAAGCCGGGACCAAAGACGAAGTGACCCGCGATGGGGGCAAATTTCCGGATAATGGCTATGTACCGCCCGGGGATGACAGGGTAATTGCGGCTATCATCCCACTCGTGGAGCCGGGCGAGGTTGGAGAGGTCCGGTTCCAGGCCCCGGCCGCAGGGACCTACGAGTTCGTTTGCACTTTCCCGGGGCATAATGCCACCAAGTTCGGAACCTTCGAGGTCAAGTAGGAGAACGGCAGCTCCTCCACAGCGTCGTCAGGTCGAGGGGGGTGGGGTGAATCTACATGGAGTGAGTCACTGCCGGACGCCAGTGACGATTTGACGCAGGGTTCCTTCATCCAAAATAGACTGACGCATGGGGGCTGGTCTGACCAATTGTCGTTAGACCAGCCCTCCAGTTTTTTCGCCGCATAATTGGATAATCCCCAAAGCTGACCCCGCGTTGACGCCGGAGAGAAAATGCCTTTATACTACGGCACTGCGAGTGAGGGAGTGGGAAATGAAACTATCTTGCCTACAAGAAAACCTTAGCCGTGGCCTTGGGATAGTTGGGAGGGCAGTGGCTACAAGGACCACTTTGCCGATAACCCAGAACGTGCTCATAGCCACAGACCAGGCCATGCTCAAGCTATCAGCGACCAACCTGGAGATAGCGATTACGACGTGGATCGGAGCGATGGTGGAGGAGGAGGGGTCCATTACCGTCCCTGCGCGTCTCCTCACCGAGTTTGTAGCGTCCTTACCGGCAGAGCGCATTGACGTCGTCATGACACCCCAGCCCAATAATCTTCAGTTGACCTGCGCCCGTGCCGAAGCCCGCATCAACGGGACCGATGCCGGGGAATTTCCGCCGATTCCTACGGTGGATGAGGGATTGAGCGCCAAGATCGACCCCCAGGTGTTCAGGTCAGCCATAGCTCAGGTAGCTTTTGCCGCCGCTACCGAAGAATCCAGGCCTGTATTGACGGGCGTGAAGCTGGAGATGGAGGACGCCAAGTTCACGTTGGCGGCGGCCGACGGCTTCCGCCTGGCGGTGCACCGAGGCGAGCTTCTGGAGCCCGTGGCAGAGGCGATTAGCATCATCCTTCCCTCCAAGACGCTAAGCGAGCTCAATCGTTTCCTTGGTGAGCATGATGAACCGGTGGAAATGACCATGACCCCCTCCAAGAGTCAGGTGCTCTTTAGGTTAAAGGGCATCGAGATGGTATCCCAGCTGATCCAGGGCACCTTCCCCAACTATTCGCAGCTAATACCTCCCAGCTACCAGACACGCACCGTCTTCGATCTCCAGGACCTGACCAGGGCCGCTAAGAGTGCTGCTATCTTCGCCCGGGACGGGTCGGGGATCATAAGGCTCCAGGTGACTCCTAACGCCGACGAAGCCGCGCCTTCTGGCGAAGCAACTCGTCCCGGCAAGGTGGTGGTTTCGGCCAGGGCCGAGGAGATGGGCGACAACGTGGACGAGGTGGACACCGTGGTCGAGGGAGAGGAGTCCAAGATAGCATTCAACAGCAAGTACTTGCTGGACGTGCTGTCGGTGATGGATCGGGGAGAAGTGGCCCTGGAGACGACCACGCCATCGAGCCCCGGGGTCTTTAAACCGATGGGCACCGATAACTACATACACGTAGTGATGCCAATGTTCGTGCAATGGTAGTTATAGCTATCGCCTTCAGGGAATCCGACGACTCCCTTGATTACAACCTGGTCGCGGGTAGCCTCAACCTTCACCCGAAACGCTGAGAATACAGCTCGCTTCCCATCGTGGTCCTCACTGGCCATGCCGTTCTTGACCCTGTGGCAGAACACGGTAAGTTGGGCCTCAGCCTGTTCTAGGTCGAACTGCTCGGCCTTCTGTTGCTCAAGCCTCCGTAGCTCGGCTTCGTAGCCCTCTCGTTGACTCTTCAACGGACCACTGTGCGAGCGGATGTAATCGTCGTCGATCTCGCCGTACATGTAGAGGGTGACCAGACGCCGCTCCTGGTCTCGGCAGTGCCGTATCTCTCGCCCTAGGCGCGTGATCTCTTCGTCAAGCCCGCCGCCCATACCGGCTAGTTGCTGGCGCAGCTTGTTGAGCACCAGTTCGGGATTCTCCAGAACCTTCCGCACCTCGCTCCAAACAATCTCTTCCAGTGCATCGGCTGGGATGTATCGAGCTCGGCAGGTTGCTGGTCGAAGGGTCGTCGGCACGGTCGCTCGGCAGCGGTAGTATCGGTATCGGCGGTTTAGCTGGGCACCTACGACCGGACTTCCACATTCCCCGCAGACCGTATATCCCGTCAGCAAGTATGGGCTGGAAGCTTTGCTTCTCCTGTTGCTGGGCTCCTTGAGTCTTTCTTGAACTAAGGTGAAGACGGCCTCCTCGATGATCGGCGGGGTAAACCCCTCGATCCGCACCCACTCTTCCTCTGGCAGTACCTTGACCGTCCTACCGCCGCCCCGTGTCCTCCGTGTCCTGGTCTTGCCGTAATAGTCCAAGCCCATGTATGACGTGTTGGTCAGCATCCGCTTCACTGTCAAGGGATGCCATGCGCTCCCGCTCTTGGTTGGGATGTCTTGGTCGTTGAGGCGTATTGCAATCTGGTAGAGGCTAGTCCCCTGGCTCGCCCAGGCGAAGACGTTCTTGGCAACCTCTGCTTCGGTGTGCAGGATCGTGCGTTGCTTGGTCGCAGGGTCGTACTGGTAACCGTACAGCCCTTTCCCGGTGCCTACGGGCATATGTCCATTCTGCGCCGTTGATTTCTTACCCCGCATGGTTCGTTCGGTGATGAACTCGCGCTCCTTCTCTCCCACGTAGCCCAGAATGTAGCGGACGAGCTTGTCCTCCGCAGTGGTGCCCGATGGACCCTGAACGAACAGGAGCTTGACCCCGGCCTCGGTGAATTCCTCCGTCATCACCATGAGGTGAAGCGGGTCCCGCGAGAGCCGGTCTGGAGAATGGACGATGACCGCCTTGACGACTCCAAGCCGTGCTAGACGGCGCACCTGGGTCAGGAGAAGCCTTTCCTGGTCAGCCCCGGAGGATTGCTCCCGGAAGATATGGGGCTGCTCAACTTGCCATCCACGTTCTTCCGCCAGCGCTAGGCAGGCGGCTACCTGAGTGTCTAAGGAAGTCCCATCTTCCTGTTGGGCTGTGCTGACCCTGGCGTAGACGGCGGCGCTGTCAGTCATCGAGCAAGTCTTTCCATGTGTGTGTTTGAGCTATGGTGTCTCATTTGTCAACCCGTTTGTCAAATCACTTGACACATTCTCGCCCCCCAGAGTAACATGAGGTTGGATATAGGCTGGCTCCGAATTGTCCCCTTCATGGGGTGCGTGCCCGAAGTGGCTAGGAGCCAGTCTTTATTTATGGCCATAACCTCATAGATACCTCATGAGTCGCTAGGTATCGACGCCGCAATTCGACATCCTCCGAACGTTCACGCAGTACCCTATTCGATAGGCTCGCAACATAGTCAGCCAGTTGTAGCAGGTTATTCCCAGAGGATCGTTGAATCTTCACTTTCCTGACGGTTCGGGTGCCGTCGCGATCCCGAATCCGCTTTCTCAAGTACACAGCAAGTCCGTCACGAAAGTCCTTGCCCCCTGATTGGTCGATTACTACAGTGGCGCTGTTGAGGTAAGGCTGGGCATTCTCGAAGGTTGCCCTGGCACACCATTTATAGAGCGACTCCTTAATTTCGAGGCCGGGACCATACAGCTTCTTCGGGTCCTTGTTCAGTGCGAAAACGTGATAGAAGAATGGGTACGGGGCCACTGCGTTAAGGATATGCCTCGCGGACCCTATTCGAGTTCTGGGAGAAATGGAACTCAAATCGATCACTCAGCCCCAACTCCCTCCTTAGAAGGTTGATTCTCTGATCACAGGCGTCGGCATCTTCCTGTTCCGTAAAAGTTACAATGGCCACAACGAAATACAGGCTAGAACCTTGACCGACCTTACGCCCTGGATCTCCTGACTCATCTACGAAGGCTAACAATGGATAACTTTCGTTACGTTCCTCGTCCCAGCCCCATGCACCCGGACCACTCCTTCTGGCATGTCCTCACACCGTCACCCCGTACCACCGCACCTCGCCGATGATCTTACTATCCTGGATTAGTGCGTAGTCAACCTTCTCGCCCTTCTTTGTTCCTATGTCTGCGGTAAACTCAGGCACCACTTCAGTGGGGTCGAATATCTCATATCCGAGCATCTGGATGAACGGGAGCACAAGAGCACTCTTGGTGGCCTCTTCGGTTTCCAGATGTTCTATGCGCTTGGCGAACCGGCCAGATCGAGCGCGAACGTCGTCTATAAAATCCATATGGGCTCTCCTCTCTATCTTTAAAGCAGTTTACCCTGCATCTCCACTCTCTCCGGCGGTACCTCGAAGTGACCGGCGAGTTCTTCCACAGTCTTGAGTCCAATGTTCCGGGCTTCATCCTCGTCTACCAGCAGCACGTAGGCGAATTCCTCTGCCTGGCGTTCCAACTTGTCAGGGAGTTGAGTGCAAGTCCTGAGCCAGACTTGATTACCCTTAGCGTGAAGAACTGCATGGCCAAGCGCATGGACCATTGCCCATCGCCGCTCCGGTTCACTCAGGCGGTCGCTCAGGCCGATATTGCCTCCATATGAGATTTCGTCCAGTTTCACCCCCTTGAATCGACGCCCGTCAAAATCCATGCCTAAGAGGTGGGTCATGTTCTCTACATCAAGTCGGCCATGGACCCCCATGGCTCGGCGAAGGCGCTTAGCCTCATTCCTGGCGTTCACGCCTCCTCCTCTCCCTATCTCGCACGAATCTGATGTAGTCGGCGATGTCCGCCATATCCTCGTCGTCCAAATCGGCGCTAGCTGCCCTTAGTGCTAGCATCGGCTCGCTCATAACCAACTCGCGGTTGGCTGCGATCTCTTCCGGCGTTAACGGAGGAAACTCAGGATCGTCCTCCCAGAACCAATCCACCGAGAGGAGAGTCCTATCCTGGCCTACTGCTGCACGGACTGTGCGGCTACGCGGCCAGTCGAAGACAGGAAGGTCACACAAATGAGCTGCAACCCAAATGTCGCGTGAGTGTTTCGTGGGCTCCCACCGCAAGTGCAACGGGGAGGTTCCCCACCCGGTCACGCCGCCAACACCTTGCCAGTGCGAGTGCCACGTTAGGGACGGTGAGTTGGTGGCAGCCTAGAGGTGCTGTAGCGGTGGGTGACAAGGAGAAACTAGGGAGAGACAGTGATGTCAGCTAGAGATCATCCTCCGGGGGCATCCTCCGGACCAAATCAACCAGGAACCGGTGAAGTGCGTGAAGCTGCTCTGCATCGTCTGCGCTTGGCCGTGCGTGGTTTATCTCCAAGTCCAGGAAGCCCTGAATTGTGGCTAAGGCCGTATCAGGCCGCGTCCCTCCAGCGGATGCGCGAAGAGCTCGCCCAACGGCCGATAGATACAGAGCCACCAGGGCATCTCTGAAATAGGCGGTGCCGGATTCATCCATGACCATGGGTACACCCCTTCGGCATGCAGGTTATGCGTAACGTACATCACGAGGAGGAAGCATGACAACCGAGTTAGCGAATAGCCAAGCAACACTACTGGAGAAGGTCGTGATCCAGGGCGCCCTGGAGAAGCTATCCCCAGCCGAACGCCTGCACTACTACAGCAAGGTCTGCGAGTCCCTAGGTCTCAACCCACTGACCAAACCCTTCGCCTATATCAAGCTGTCTGGGCGACTAACCCTCTACGCCACCAAGGACGCCACTGAGCAACTAGCAGCCCTCCACGGCGTCAGCATTGCGCTATCTGATGGGCAGACCATTGACGGCGTCTACGTGATCAAGGCCACGGCAGCCAAGGAAGGCCGGTCCGCCGATGCCACCGGCGCAGTCCCCATTGAGAACCTCAAGGGTGAGGCCAAGGCCAACGCACTGATGAAGGCCGAGACCAAGGCCAGCCGAAGGGCGGTATTGCGGTTAGTGGGCCTGGGCTGGCTGGACGAGACCGAGGTTGACAGTGTGCCCGGGTCTACTCATGTGACCGTGGATCAAACCACCGGCGAGATAGTGGAGGCAAGGCCGTCAGTGCTCAACGGCGATGCCAAGGCCGGCAGCGTGGAAGCCCTGGAAGCCCATATGAAGACCCTGGGATGGGAGTGGGAAACATTCGAGGAGAGGGTGCTAGGTGTGGCCTGGGCAGAGTGGGCGAAGCTGGGGGGCGATACAAGGACAGCCTGGAAGCGATTCCAGAACTGGCAGGAGGAGCACACCGATGCTAACTAGAACCAGCCTACAGCTCTTATCCCAATACCGGGATGTCACGATCGAGCTCGTGGAGAAGCACAAGCAGCACTGGTATAGGGTAAGCGGCTACGACGAGCTCCTACCCTCGGTGACGACAATCCAGAAGGTCATCGACGACGGCAAATCCGGGAAGTTCATGGGCTATGCCCGCAAGGACGCCATGGAGAAGGTCGGCGAGGAGCTGCATTCCTACGCAGCAAGGCCCCTCAACGGCGTCGATTACACGCTCTGGGTAAACGGTGTTCTTGAGTGCGCCAAGGACCGCATCTATCGGACTAAGGACGAGGCCGCCGATGCTGGCAAGGCGGCCCACAGGCTGATAGCAGAGCTTCTCCAGGGCGGCGACCCTGATATCCCCGAGGAGTTGGTCCCTGCTGTATATGGGGCGCTGGAGATGGTGTCCGACTACCGCCTAACCATAGAAGCCACGGAGTATCCCGTCTGGCATCCGATATACGCATACGCGGGCACCGTTGATCTGGTAGCCCGTGACGCCGACGGGCGGCTGGTGGTCGTGGACTGGAAGAGGTCCAAGGGTGTGTACGACGAACACGCCTATCAAGTGGCGGCCTATGCCGTGGCCATCGAGGCGTTGACCGGAGAGGACGTGGCGGCTGCCTACGTTGTGCGCCTGCCCAAAGAGTCGGGTGAAGGGCTCCAGTACCAATGCCGTCAAGCCTTTACCCCCGTTGCCCACGAGATACACATAGCGGCACATAGGCTATGGCTCAGTTTGGATACGAAAGAAGGAGTCTGGCTGACATGACGGCGCAACTAGAACGACATCTGCTAAGCGTGGCCTGGGGAGACATGCCGGAGAACGACTTCCGGGAGTTCGTTGAGTCAGTGCGTGAGCACGGGGTAGCCGACCCGCTGATCGTCCTGCTGGACGGGAAAGTGCTGGACGGATGGCACCGCTACCGGGCGGCTGTAGAAGTGGGGATTGAGCTGGAGTTGGTGTGCAGAGAATTCCTGGGGGACGATCCCGTTGGGTACGTGATTCGGCGCAACGGAGACCGCCGCCACCTTACACCAGGACAGCGAGCGGCGTGCGTTGTGGCCTGCTACGAGTGGGCCGAACGTGGGCGTCCTGGAAAATCGGAACCGGGTTCCTATTTTCCATCTCCTGTTACAGAGCAGGAGATGGCCGCCGCCGCTGGTACAAGCACCAAAACCATCCAGCAAGCGAAGGTTGCACAGGAAGGTGGACTTAGCGAACAGACGCGCTCCGGAGAGTTGTCTCCGAAGGCTGCCGCCGCAAAGGTTCTTGGTGTGCCGGAGAAACCGAAGGGACCGACCCGCACCGAGAAGCTGGAAGCCCTGGTGGACGCGCTCAGGACGGAAGTTGAGGAGAAGGCGGCGCAGATCGAGGAGCTTGAACAAAGGCTGGCTTTCATGGAGCGGGAGTCTTCGCCGGTGGAAGCAGTGCGGGAGGAGATGTTCAACCGATACCGGGAGCAGATAAGGGTGCTGAAGGGCTCGGTCGGGGAGTGGCAGACGAAGTACAACGACGTGTTGACAGAGAACAAGGGGCTACGTGCCGTGCTGAAGCGCGTGGGAGGCAACGTGAAGGAGACGCCCCGGCAGGAGGCCATCGCTCCAGGTCCCGTGTATCAGGCCCCGGCAGACGGACACCATTCCCGAGAGATGGAACCCGAAGAGGTAGACACCTTTGAGTATGTGGATGATCCGGACGGTTGGGAGGCGGAATCGCGCGAGGACATCGGAGACTACCTGGCGACTGATGTGGGCACTTACGAAGCGTCCCAATGGCTGGACGGCTTCCGGGTAGGGGCGTATGTGGTCACCGATCAGGGAGAGCAAGGGTTCATCCAGGACATTCAAGACGATCGGCTGCTGGTTCGGCTGGGCAACGGGTTAGGGGAATTGGTTGCGATGGAGTCCGAGCAGGTCTCCCACGAGGATAAGAATGCCGGGCATTGAGCTTCGAGACTACCAAGGGGAGAGCGTGGAAGGGCTGCGGCAAGGGCTCCGTGAGGGGCATCTGAGGCAGATTTTGTGCGCTCCCACCGGATCGGGTAAGACCCTGTCTGCTGCCCATCTTATCAAGGAGGCGCTGGAGAAGGGGTCGAAGAGCGCCTTCATAGCGGACCGTGTGGCCCTGGTGACCCAGACCAGCCAGCGGTTCTACGAGCTGGGGATTCCCCACGGGGTGGCCCAGGGGGGAACACCTTCGGGCGTGGATTTCCGGTGCAGGTATGCTCCGCCCAGACGATAGAGAAGCGTGGGTTCTGGCCTGATCTGGACCTGATCATTGTGGACGAAGCCCATACCCAGAGAAAGGCGACCCTGGAGTTCATCCGGTCCGTGGAGAAGCCAGTAATCGGGCTGACTGCGACGCCCTTCACGAAGGGCCTGGGCCAGACCTACACCAACGTGGTCAACGTGACCACCACGGACAAGCTGATCTCGGAGGGATGGCTAGCGCCACTGAAGGTGTACGCGGCCCGCGAGATCGACATGGACGGAGCGGCTCGGAACAAGTCGGGAGAATGGTTGGACCGGGAGGTGGAGAGGCGAGGGGCGAAGATTGTTGGGGACATAGTATCGGAGTGGCAGGAGAAGACAGCGCAGCACTTTGGAGGTCCGGTAAAGACGATAGCCTTCAGCGCGACGGTGGCCCACGGAGAGGAGATGTGCCGGGCCTTTCAGGCTGCGGGCTATGACTTCCGCCAGATTTCCTACAGGGACAAGGACGATGCCCACCGGCAGCGGCTCATTGATGCTTTCCGCTCTGGAAGGATTCAAGGTCTGGTGAGCTGCGAGGCGCTTGCCAAAGGATTCGACGTTCCCGATGTGCTGTGCCTAATTGGGGCCCGCCCCTACCGCAAGAGCCTGGCGGCCCATATCCAGCAGATAGGGCGGGTAATGCGCCCTTCCCCAGGCAAGGAGTTCGCCCTGGTGTTGGACTTCGCGGGGAACGTCCACGGGTTCTACGAGGAAATGATGGACTTCTTCGCCGAGGGGTGCGAGCGGCTTGACGACGGAAAGCGTCAGGATGTGACCCGCCGGGAAGGGCGAGAGCGGCTGGAGGTGGTGTGCCGATGCGGGTATGTGCTGCTGCCTGGAATGGAGACTTGCCCATCCTGTGGACGTGAGAGGAAGCGGCGGTCTGGGGTGGAGGTAGCGGCGGGACGCATGGAGGCAGTGTCAACGGGGCCTGGGTCACGGCGGTGGAAGGAAGACCGGCTTTGGACATGGCAGCAGGTATGCCGTCTGGCGCTGGAACGCAATGACGGCGATTGGGTGGCAGCCCGAAAAACGGCAGGCGGTTACTACAAGGGCATCTATGATGCGTGGCCGCCCCGGAGCCTTGCCCTCGATCTCTGCGAAGGACCGGTGGACGAGCGTGTGAGGCGCAAGGTGCAGTCGAACCTGATCAGATGGTGGAAGGGGAAAGCAGCGTGACTGACACTCTTACCGCCGCCCTCTACTCAATCCCCGCCGACGACCGTGAGACGTGGGTCCAGATCGGTATGGCCATCAAGTCGGAGCTGGGGGATGCAGGTTTCGATCTGTGGAACATATGGTCCAGGCAGTCGGACCGATATGAGGCCACGGACGCCAGAGTTGTATGGCGGTCCATCAAGCCGACTGGCGGGATCACCATCAGGACCCTCTACCACGAGGCGAAGACCCATGGATGGAAGGGAGAGGCCCCAGTAGGGCCCCCGGTCAATCCGGATGAGAAGCGGCGGCGTGCTGAGGATCAAGCACGGGAAGACGCCGAGGCAGAACGGATGCACAGGGAAGCGGCTTCATTTGCGGAGAAGGTGATAGCCGAATCGGTATTTTCGGCACACCCTTATCTCGCAAACAAGGGCTTCCCAGAGGGCCAGGGGCTAGTGACCCAGCGGGACTATTACCGAAACGGCCCGGATGTGCCGCTGGTCGAAAGGGGCAGCCTGATCTTACCCATGCGGGACGCAAAGACTGGTGCTCTATGTAGCCTCCAGGAGATCAAGGCGGACGGCACCAAGAGGAACCTGGCGGGAGGCCGTGCAAAGGGCGCTGTGCATCGACTTGGACGCGGATTCGCACGTTGGTACTGCGAGGGATACACGACTGGACTCAGTATCCAAGCGGCTCTCGCACAGTTGTACCGGCGTGATGAGGTGGTGGTGTGCTTCAGCGCCCAAGCTCTGCCGCAGGCGGCGTCCTACGACTGGTGGCCGGAGGGGTATGTGGTCGCGGACCACGATCTTCATAGCTGCCCCAGGTGCAAGCACAGGTGGGACGGTGCGTGGGAGAAGCGGGACTACTGCCCCGTATGCGGCAACATTAAGGTGACCATGCCAGCAGGAGAGACCGGGTGGGAGAAGCGGGACTACTGCCCCGTATGCGGCAACATTAAGGTGACCATGCCAGCAGGAGAGCGGTACGCGAAGCAGACCGGGTTGCCGTACTGGATGCCGCCAGAGCCGGGGGACGCCAACGACTTCCACCAGAGGCACGGGGTAGAGGCGCTGGCAGATGCCTTGAGGGGAGTGTTGAGGAGGAATGACATGCCGCTCTTATATCCGGCTGTGAGCCAATCTCAGAGGGAGGAGCCTATCGATCAATAGGTCAGCTTACAACATACGAACCTCACGCAGGCGGCGCGAGAGTCCGTCCGCTCCCTGGCTTGGCTGGATACTTGTTGCGGGGAGTAGAGAGTAGGTGGCTACAAGAAGGGAACCGGTCGAAGCCACCGTCCCAGCGCGAAAGGCTGAGGGGAGACCGGGGTAGAGCGCGAAACTATCGCAAGCAGCAGCCGACCCTACGGGCTAGCGCTGAGTACCGTAGGGGCCTGAGTGTCCCATCCGGCTCCGTCGGCAGACGCCGGGTATAACGAGGCCCTCCGGATTTCTCCGGGGGTTACCCTCGCTATGCCATTCGGAACCCTCCTCACCATCGGCAGAAGATAGAAGGTTAACCACAAGAAGACAAGGAACCCAAAGAAGAGAATGAACCTAAGACCTTCGGGAAGGTCCGCCCGAAGGGGCTGGAGGCGGGAGATATGGAACAGCGAGGGAAGAGACGACAACGGAAACCCCCTGGAGAAGCCGAATGACCATCTTTCTGGGGTTGGACCCAGGGACCTATTGCACAGGAGCGGCCCTGTTCAGTGAAGGTGAACTGGTGGACGCCAAGCTCATGACGGCTGATAGAAAGCTCCCCATAGAGTCCCGCGTTCCTATCATCCTGGAGAGGCTGGAGATGATGGCCCACCAGGGCTATCCCCTCATCCAGGACGTGGCCTGCGAGTGGGTGACGGGATATGAGAACAAAAGGCCCGCACCGGAGCTTCAGGTCCTCCTCCGGAGGATAAGGGGCTGGGCGACCCATCGGGGTCTGGGGTTCTACTCCTACCATCCATCCACTGTGGCGGCCGCCGTTCGTCCCAGGGGACTCTCTGGCAGCGCAAAGGACGCAATCCGGATGGGCGTGCAGATGCTTTACGGTAAGGAAGCTGCCGATCTGGACCAGAACATCCTGGATGCGATAGCCGTGGGCGTGGCCCATATGAATCACCTTCGTGAGTCCAGGATTACCTACTGGGTTGGTGATGGAACAAGGTGAAGAAGGTCGCTCTCATGGAAGATGGTTGCGAGTATGGGGGGCCATCGTGCCTGGAGTGCCGCCTGCCCGCCTGTGTGCTGGACTCGCCTTTCAGCATAAAGCGTCATAGGCGGGACGCCCGGTACATGGAGTATGCCAAGGCTCTGGGCCGGGGTATGACGGTGGAGGAAGTGTGCCGGGCTTTCGAGGTGATGGAGCGAACGGTCTACCGAGCCCTGGCATGGGCGCGTAAGGAGGCAATCCAATGAATCTGGCTGACCTAGAGAAAGAATCCCTGCAGATCGGCAAGAGTGGGAGCTTCGCAGGACATCGCCGGGGCGAGAGCGACTATCAGGGCACTGAAGGAAGTTCGTAGCCATGGCCGAACGTGACCTGGAGAAACTAACAAAGACGAGAGTTGCAGCACGGAGGGAAGGCGCTGTGAAAGCTATCACCCTACACCAGCCCTGGGGATCACTAGAATGATGACGACTAAACCTCTTGGACGCAAAGCCTATGGCTCTATAGGGCACCTGCCCAATAGCAGGGTGGGGCCCAAGGATCACCATGTCCACGAGGGGCAGGCCCGTATCTGCACGGTCAAAGCCAGGGACAAGCATGACCGGGTGATCGTCCAAGAAAAGCTTGATGGCTCGTGCACCGCTGTGGCGATGGTCAATGGCGAGATCGTCGCTCTCGGACGGGCAGGCTGGCCCGCCGTGTCATCCCCTTACGAGATGCATCAGCTATTCGCCGAGTGGGTCAAGGGGCAGGAAGAGCGGTTTCGGGCCGTACTCCGCGAGGGAGAAAGACTGGTCGGAGAATGGCTGGCTCAGGCTCACGGGACCCGGTACAGGCTGCCCCACGAACCCTGGGTCTGCTTCGACCTGATGTTGGGTAATAGGCGGGCCACAGTCGAGCAGCTACGGCAGGCGGCCTACCGTGGAGAGTTCATCGTTCCTATGGTGATCCATGACGATAGGGGAGCATATGCAGCCCTGGATACGCAGACGGCTATGTCTCTACTTGGGAAAGGCTTCCATGGCGCGGTCGATCCTGTTGAAGGAGCCGTGTGGCGAGTGGAGCGGCAGGGCAAGGTGGACTTCCTGGCAAAGTGGGTCCGGGCAGATAAGGAGGATGGATCATACTTACCGGAACTAACTGGTGGGGAGCCAGTGTGGAATTGGCGTCCCGGCGGCCCTGGCCAGTGATTTAGAAGAATGGCTAAACGGAGGGAGGGGGCGCTATGAGTGACATCAAGAAGGCTTGCCCGAAGTGCGGGAAGGACCTGACGGTCCGCGTGAACGGCGAGACTCAGGAAGAGTTCCTGGGTTGCAGCCAGTACCCGGAATGCAGATACACGGAGCCACTTCCCATAGATATGGTCCTGCGCCGTCAGGGAGCGGCGACGCTGCCGGGGTTGGGGAGCTGAGCATATCGTGATGCCCACCTGGGACATCCGTCAGGGTGACGCCATCGAGGTCATGCGCGGCATGGAGCCGGAGTCTGTCCACTGCGTCGTGACATCGCCTCCTTACTGGTCGCTTCGAGACTACGGCGTGGATGGAGCCTATGGGCTGGAGCCGACGCTGGACGCGTACATCGAGCGCATGGTCGAGGTGTTCCGTGAGGTGCGGCGGGTGCTGCGCAAGGACGGCGTACTGTTTTTGAACCTGGGGGATGCGTATGCGGGTTCTGGTAAGGGGCTGAATGGCGACGGCAGCCATTCGGTGGGCAGCGACAAACAGCAGAGCAACGTCGGCACCTTGACTGCGCCACCCTCTGGCACGACTGGCCTCAAGCCCAAAGACCTGATCGGCCTGCCCTGGCGCGTGGCCTTCGCACTACAGGCCGACGGCTGGTGGCTGCGTAGTGACTGCATATGGCACAAGCCGAACCCGATGCCAGAATCAGTCCGGGACCGCCCCACGCGGGCGCATGAGTACGTTTTCCTGCTGAGCAAGTCGGCCAGATATTTCTACGACGCAGACGCGATTCGGGAGCCTGCGGCTAGTGGAGTACAAAGGCACCGAGAAGAGCCATACAAGGAATACCAAGCACCTGGTCAATCTAAGCAGCATGTGGGGAATTGGCATGGCCGACTAAGCAAAGAAGAGCAGCAGGCGATGGGCGCGAACAAGCGCACGGTCTGGAGCATCGCCACGCAGAGTTTCAAGGGAAGCCACTTCGCCACGTACCCAGAGAAACTGGTCGAGCCGTGCATCCTGGCTGGCACCAGCGAGCGCGGCGTCTGCGGCGTGACTGGTGACCCGTGGGAGCGGGTCGTGGAGCGGGAACGGACTAATCCTGGAAAAGGGCCGCGCAGAAGTGATAATCCGCCGAACCCTCGGAGCGACACGGGAAGGAACGGCACTTCACGAAAGGGAGACCTGGGAGCCGTTATTACCGAGCAATGGCAGCCGACCTGCGGCGCGCCTTGGGAGCGGGTGACTGAACGCAACGACGCGCCCCACGATGGCAAGACAGATACGCAGTATGTGAAAGGGTCGACTGCCAACCGTTTGGCCCTACTCCGGCAAGCGGCTCGTGAACGAGGCGAGGAGTACGTCCAGCACGTTACGACCACCGGCTGGCAACCCACCTGCGACCACGACGCCGAGCCGGTGCCCGCTGTCGTCTTGGACCCGTTCTGCGGATCAGGCACCACGGGCGTCGTTGCGCTCAGGCATGGGCGGTCGTTCATTGGGATTGAGTTGAACCCGGAGTACGTGGAGATGGCGCGGAAGCGAATTATCGACGATGCACCAATGCTTAATATGCCGGCGGAAGCTAGCCCGACAGGGCGGTGATCCCATGTCGCTCCCCGGTTTGTGATCAAGCGGAGGTTTACATGGCCCGACTATCTCCAGAATTCTACCGGCAGCGGGGCGAAGAAGGCCGTCCCTACATTCTCCATTACCTGGCCACGGGTGATGAGGGATATACCCCACCTCAGAGGCCCTGGGTCCGAGCTCCCAAACCTGAGCGATGTGGACATTGCGGCATTGATGGTGATTTGCATCTATCGCGTATCCGGCCCAGCAATGGGGATGAGGGGGACGGGTGGGCCTGCGTCCAGTGTGGGTGGAACCTCTACGATCCTGGGTGTACTGGGGTCCTCTATCTGGCCGAAGGGAGGAGGCGAAGATGCGGCCTGTAGCACATTGCATAGGGGCAATCATATCTGGGCTTGTTGCCGTAGTGATGTTCCCTGGCCGGATCGTGGCGGAAACTGACCCCGTGTTGAAGCGGCACGCGTTCTGGCAGAAACGGGCACGAGAGTTGGGTCGTTCCTTATCTTGGAAACAGGGCCTCGCCTCGAACGGGCTAGAGATATGACGGCGGCACACGGCGATAGTTGGTTTTCTATCGTCAAAGACTCAATTGGTTCATTTGACTTCCGTGTAGCAGGCGTCCCCTCAGACCCGTCCGGGTCTTGGTCCAATATCAAGACCTTGCGTGAGGCTATGGACAAGGCTGGGGATTGGTTGATGTGGCGTGAACGGCGGATTGATGGCGACATGGTCCGCTCGGCGCACGAGGAAGCGACAAATGAGGCAATAGAGGAACTCCCTCCGTTGGAACAGGACATACGCAGGATTGGCATTGTGACGTGGCCGGTTGTAGTGATTGTAATTGGTGGCTGTTTGGCCTTGATGGGGTTCGTGATCTGGAAGGGGTTGACTAGTGGCATATGAACTAATGAGGAAGCGAAAAAAGTGAAGCCGATAAACATAACCGTGCCCTGGCTTCCCGGATGGATGGACGCCATCACGCTCTGGCCGTTCATCGTCTACCGGAGGGGCTGCGAGACCAGCGTCCCCCTCCGTCGCCACGAGTATTACCACTGGAGGCAGGCGCTCCAGTGGTGGGTCGTTCCCTGGTATCTGGCCTACGTGCTCCTGGTGCCGTTCTACTGGTGGCGGCCTAGGGAGCACCCGATGGAGGTGGAAGCCTACAAGGTCCAGTGGGCGACGATGAGGAAGATGCAATCCTAGCCTAGCGAGGGGGAGACAGGCGATGAGCTACGAAGCTATAGATCAAGCAGTTAGGGTATTGAACGAGGCGCTGGAAGCTGACCCTGGGGCGATGCTAGCTCTCATGAAGTTCGGGGTGACAGTGAACCAAACCCTTGCTGACCATCCTACGATCCAAGTATGGAGTAAGGAGGAGACTGATGGGCAAGGGTATAGACTCCGACCGTTAGGACTCATCAACGGCCTGTTTGGGGTAGATATTTATCAATGGGGATACATTGCCATGTCTATGAACGAGGATGGGACGATAGACAAATTCTCTCGCACACCCTAAGGCTCAGAATGTTTGAGTGTAGACAGTTCGACAACCAAGCATATGCGTGCCCGAACAGGAGGCATTGCTACGCCTGTGACCAACACCGTCGCTATGGGATAGGTCGGCTCAGGTTTCGCGTTGGTCGTTGTAACAAGTATTGGCTGCGAGAGGAGGCAGTGAGTTGACCGAAGCCAACGTCCTCAAGAGGTACATCGGACGGGCTGGTCAACTGAGGTACAAGGTGGCCCCCTGGATGCTGGACAGGCAGGTGGCCCACATCCCGGTGGGCCTAGTCATAAGCTGGCTCGTGTTCCTCTGGCCCTTAGATGTGGCTGCCAGCGTCCTATGGGGAGCCCGGTTGACGGCGATACTGCTGTTCGCTGGTTTCATCCTCTACGAGGTGACCGAGGACTGGCGGATCAACGACCAGGCATACCGGGACATACAGGGGTTCGTGATGGGTCTGGGAGTCGGGGCTGTGGCTCAGGTGTTGCTAGCGGCGTTTGTGGCTAGCTAGGGGTAGTATCCACGCCGTCGTCGCTATTTCCCTTGGCCCTGGACTCGCTGTAGCGTCCCTCCCGCTCCCAGGTGTCCACGGCTTTCTTTGAGTATCGCCTGCCCTTGGGCGGCTCCCTCAGCATCAGGCTCCTTAAGGCTATCTTGATGGCTTTGTAGTACCTGGGGTAATCGTGGCTCTGCTTCCTATCATATACCCGTGGGGGGAGACGACAGGGCAACGGCTCTGTACTAACAGGGATGGGCACAACCCCCGTTAACGGGGTGTAGCCATCGTTTTGGGACATTGGCTACGCCTCGTGGCGTACCGGTCAGCGTGCCGCACCGACCATCTTATCTCCCCGCTCCAGATCACCGGCTGTATCCCGATGGTGTGGGTGGGGGCACCGAGTCGCCGACAGTCCTAGCCATTCGTTCCAGGAGGAACTGAAAGTCTTGGTAGGCTTCCAATTGCCCCAAGTGCGGCTGAAGGGAGCGTAGATGGTGTACTAGAGACGCAAGCTCATCGTGGATATCGGAGTAACGCTCGCCCCCCGTATTAGTCAGACTGCTGTAACGGTCCGCCGACAGCCCTACGATTGTCCCAAGCTGTAGCCAAGGGTCTTGGGCGGAGAAGTCGGAGTTCAACCCGCCCTGCACCTCAGCCAGTTGGCCCCTGGACAGCCCGGAATTAGGCACCACCCATCGCAACTCGACGTTCCCTAGGTCCACTGGACCGCTGCGCCTCAGCACTTGACCGTGGAGTTCAAGCTCATAGAAGACGGTAGTGGCGGCGCTGGAGGGGATCTCGGCGAACTCCTTTCGGTCCTCGGTGAAGCTCTCATCGGAAGTGATCCTGTTCTCGTAGCCAACGATGCGCCACGACCTGACCAGGTTGGTGTCCCAGGTCACCTGGGCTCGGGTCTGATCGGCGAAGGGGGTAGATATGGAGAGCCAGTTCTCTCGAGCAAAGGTCCTCCGGGCCTGGTCCGCATCGTCCAGGTACCGGTACCAGCCATTGCCGTGCTGGGCCAACTGCTCCAGTAGGTAATCGTTGTAGTTCTCAACGCCCACACCAATGGTAATTATCCTCAGCGGGTTTCCGGCATTCTCGTCGTAGGAGGACTCTAGGATGGCGAAGGGGTCCATGGCGTCCACGTTGGCCACGCCATCAGACATTAGTACGATGTAGTTGTAGGCGTCGGGGCGGCTGCGTCGGGCGTTGTCTGCCAAGCGCACTCCTAGGTTCAGGCCGGCTTGCACGTTGGTCCTGTCGTGGGGTGCCAGCTGATCGATAGACTTTCGGACGGAGCTGTCGTCCGGGTCCCGGTGCTCCACGGTGAGGTCATGAATAACGTCATCGGTAAAGTGTACAACGGCCAAGCGGTCTCGGGGCCGGAGGCTCTGTCGGATGGTCTCTGCAGCTTGGCGGGCTATGGCCACTCGATTTCCTTGGGCCATGGACCCTGAAGCGTCCAGCACCAGGGTCACGTTCAGCGGCGTATCGTCTGGTACCTCAGGGGCCTGGAAGGCGATGCGCACCATATGTTTGCCGGGGTCCAAGGGATGCCTGAAAATATCGCTGGAAATGGCGAAGCCCCAGTCGTCGGAGGGCGGGCTATAGCCGTAGTCGAAGGAGTTGATCCACTCTTCCGCTCTCACCGATTCTGGAGCTACCTCGTAACCCTCCCGGGCCCAGTTGAGGGCCAAGTGGTAGGATGTACGGTCCGTATCCAGGCTGAATGTTGAAACGGCATCTTCCGACGTGGCCGTAAAGGGCTGATGACCGTAATCTCTGAAGGTGGTGGCAGAGGGGGCCTCACCAACGGAAGGCCCCCGTGTAACGGGGGGGACGGACCAGGACCAGGACGAGTCACCTGGGGCGCCGTCGGGATCTTGTGCTAGGGCGCTGAGGGGAGCTGGGGTGGCGGCGGGACCTGAGGCGCCGGCGGGACCTGGGACGCCGGCGGGAGCTGGGGTGCCGGTGGGAGCTGGGGTGCCGGTGGGACTTGGGGGCCTCGGGGCTCGTGTGGAGGACATGGCTAGGTGACGGGTGGGCCTGGGTGCCATTTCGCTTTCGCCAAGAATAGGAGCAGCTATCTCGGTCTCGTCAGGATCGGTATCCTTTAGGGTGAAAGTGGTCATGGATTCCGGGGTGCCCTCATAAGCAGCGATAGGCGTCGCCGTGGCCACGGGGGCTGAGACAAAGGGGGTTGGGACGCTTTCTTCGTTCATAGTCGATGAAAGCGGTAGGCTTGGGTCATCGCTGCCTCCACCCAGGGTCCAGATGGTCACTGTGGTTACCACCGCTACAACCACCACACCTGCCACTGCGAAGGGAGGACCCCATCTAGGCGGGCCAGCTTGGTGGAACGGCCAGGCTCTAAATCCCCGCCGTATGGGCTCCTCGTCCAACCGGCTTTCCAGCAGCTGCCACGTGTCCTGGGGCGCGCGGAGATCCTCTCGCTCGTTGGCGAAATGCCCCCGGAGAAGGCGTTCTATCTCGTGATCGGGTGTATCGTTATGGGCCATGGTCTTAAACCTCCCGGTGAATGAACTCTTGCAGGTCCTGACGAAGGTGCCCCAGCGCCCGGTGCAGGCGGGATTTGACCGTTCCCTCTCGTACTCTCATGGTCCGGGCTATCTGCGGCACGGTGAGCTCCGCAAAATAGCGCAGCACAACAACTTCTCGATGTTCTGTGCTCAAGCACCCGAGAGCCCGACGCACCATATTGTGGTCTTCGCTGGTTTCTAAGGACTCCGTGGGGCTGGCCGAGGAGTCCAAGTGGTCCAGAGGGCCTAGGGGCACAGTGACCACACTTCGCTTCCTCTGATGAGACAGGACGATGTTGACTAGGATGCGCACTAGCCATGGTTTGAAGGGCCGGTCCCTATTGAACCCTGAGATGCCCTTCCAAGCCGAGAGAAGGGTTTCTTGAACGTGCTCCTCGGTCAGGGACCGGTCCCTGGTCATCAGGAAAGCCGTGCCATAGAGGACGTCTTTGTACCGGTCCACCAAGTGACGGAAGGAGTTTCGATCGCCGCTTTGGCAGCCGAGGATAGCTTGGTCATCAGTCATCTGCAGCCCGCTCCTTCCCAAGCTCCGCAATAAGGTTCTACTAGATAATACGCGCTAATCCCCGGAATCGTTCCATGGGAAGCTCGGATACTGTCTGTGGAAGGCGTTTGTTTGGTTGTGACAGGGTCGATTCCATCGGGAAAGCGATGTTCAGCAATACATGAGGTCAATAACTACCGTAGACTCTCGACGGACAGAACGCCACTGCAATGCAACCCACTTGATTTGGTAGAATGAGAGATGTGGAAACGAAGACCGCCGAGTACTTGAGTAGTTTGTCGAACAAGACGGTTTTGACATGTGATGAGTGCAGCCGCCCCGCGATGACCATGGACCCTGGCAAAGAGGTGATCCGAATAGAATCAAGGCATGGTGGCCAACGGCATGTGACGGTGCTCAGCTTCCAGCAGCTCATTGACCGGCTCTTGTCCTTGAGCGTAAAATGTAGCTAGATAATACTTGGTTTGTGCGCCTTGTGCGCCGCATCAGTGCGCGACCTGTTAGCGCCTTCCCCTAAGAGTGGGTAGGCGCTTTTGTTTTTGAACAGATTTTGAGACTTTACATTTTCAAGCCAGCGGCTTTACATCGTGGCCCAAAACAAGGAACAGCGACAGAAGACAGAAGATAGGCGGCGATAGGTCGCCACTCTCCTGCTTCGTCACTCCACCCAGCAGGAGATCGCCGGCAAGCTGGGGGCGTCGCGTCAGACCATTTCGTCCGACGTAAAGTACCTTCACGCTCTGTGGCGGAAGGAGCTGATTGACGACCCTGTAGTGGTGAAGGCTCGGGAGCTTGCGGAGCTCGACGATATGGAGCGAAACTGCGTCCTTTCCTACAACAAGAGGCGCGCGTTGGGATGGGCCACGTTGAGGCTCAGAATCAAGGAACGGAAGGCCAAACTCCTCGGCCTGGATGCCCCAGCTAAGCAGGAGATCAGCGCGCCCGGTGGCGGGCCGATACAGACCGATGTGAAGGTGATACTGGATGCTCTCAACGACCCTGACACGAGAGACGCGCTTGACGCTCTTAGTAGGCGCCTGGAGAGCCAGCCCAGCGGCGACAGCGGCTAGGTGGTCCGGGGGCCAGTGGGTCAGGACTCCCCACCTGGACCTGATTTCCCGCAAGGTGTCTTCGCTGGCTGAAAAGCCTCTGCGCCTTATCGTCTCCCTTCCACCCAGGCACGGGAAGTCGGAGCTACTGTCCCACTGGACGCCGGTGTGGTTTCTGGCCAACTGGCCCCACAAGAGGGTCGGCCTGGCGAGCTACGCCGCCGAGCCTGCCGAGCAGTGGGGACGCCTTGCCAGGGATTCAGTGGTGGAGAACGAGAGCGGGCTAGGCATCCGGGTCAGGGACGATCTGAGCAAGGTTGGCCGATGGCAGTTGACCACAGGCGGAGGGATGATGACTGTGGGTGTGGGAGGCCCCTTCACCGGCTATGGGTTCGATCTGCTGATAATCGACGACCCGGTTAAGAACCGTGAGGAGGCCAACAGCCCAACCCAACGACAACACTTGTGGGACTGGTGGCAATCCACAGCTCGCACCAGGCTTGAGCCTGGGGGGTCGATCATCGTGGTAACTACCAGGTGGCACGAGGACGACCTGGTGGGGCGGCTGCTAGGAGACGAGTACACGGAGGAGCAGGCGGTGGGAGACAGGTGGGAGCACATCCGCCTGCCCGCGCTGGCTGAACCCGACGACCCCCTGGGGAGGCACCTGGACGCTCCATTGTGGCCTGAGAGATACGACACGGCTTCCCTGGCCGCGCTACGGATCAGCGTAGGCCCCCAGGAGTGGCCGGGGCTTTTCCAGCAGAGACCTTCCCATGAAGGCGGGAGCGTCTTCAAGGACCAGTGGTGGGTCTTCGAGGAAAAGGTGGAGCGAGGAGAGCGGGTGTTCCAGTTCTGGGACACGGCCTTCAAGACCGGCCAGCAGAACGACTACTCGGTGTGCTGCACCATGACGACGACTCCCAACGGCTACGCGGTGCTGGACGTGTGGCGGGATCGGGTTGAGTACCCGGACCTGCTGAGGGCTATGCAGTCCCAGGCCAAGGAGCACAATCCCTCGGCCATCTTCGTCGAGGACGCGGCCAGCGGGCAGTCTGTGGTCCAGAGCCTCCGGCGGGAGACACGGCTGCCGGTGCTCCCAGTGAAGCCCATCGGAGACAAGGTGCTGAGGGCGAACAAGGTGACGGGCACAGTGGAGGCCCACAATGTGATTCTGCCGAGGACGGCCCCGTGGCTTCAGGCTTTCCGTGAGGAGCTCGCGGCCTTCCCAAACGGAGTTCACGACGACCAGGTGGACTCCTTCGTGGGCTGCCTTACCCAGTTGATGCAACGGGCCGGAGGCATAGGCGGCTTCTACTTCTAGGAGGAGACAAATGATACTTGGGCGAGAGATGACAGCCATGCGTCGAGCCGCCGGGGGTTTGATGCGGTGGCCCTTGGCTGGCGGCATCCAGCGTGCCAACGAACCCTACGCCGCCATGGCCAAGGCCGGAGGAACGGGGCTTACCACGGAGCAGATCAGGGAGTGGCTCTCCAAACTGGGCCAGACTACCGACACCGGCCCCGGCGGCTACTACCGCACCTCAGTGCCCGTGTATCGGGCGGTGAAGCTCAGGTCCGACGCCGTGGCCCGTGCCCGTCTCAAGGTCTACCGCCTCAACAGGGACGGGGAGCAGGAGTGGGTAGGTGAGGACGACCCTGTGCAGGGGCTTCTTGATCGGGTGAATCAGGACTGGACCAGAAGCCGCATGTGGCGGGCGGTGGAGACATACCTGTGCCTGTGGGGGCAGTCCTTCCGTTGGGTGAACAGGGCTGACTCTCCCGATCCTGCTATGTGGGAGATATGGCCCTTGCGTCCCGACAAGGTGAAGGTCGTGGTGGGCAAGGACGGCACTATCGCCGGATACGTCCACGACCCGACGGGCTCCCGGTTCGCCATGCTGCCGGACGAGGTGATCTGGGACCGCTACTTCAACCCGCTGGACCACCACAAGGGGCAGTCGCCGCTACTGGCCGGGCTGCGCTCTGTGCAGATGCAGTTGGACATGCTGGAGTTCAACAGCCAGCTCTTCAAGCACGGCATCATGGCCAGCAACCTCGTGTTCTTTATGAACGAGGCCGCGGATCCCGCAGACGTAGAACTGTTCCATGAACGGTTGTCAGACCGTTACAGCGGCCTAGCCAACGCACAGCGCCCCATCGTGGCTCCGGGGCAGGGCAGCGTCCAGAACCTCGGGATATCGAACCGGGACATGGAGTTCATCCAGGGAATCCAGCTTGCCAAGGAGCACGTGGCGGATATCTACGGTGTGCCGGAGGAGCTGATGGCTGGGGCGCAGCATCCCACCTTCTCCAACCGGGGCGCGGCTATCAAGGACTTCTACGCCAACACGGTGACCCAGGAGTGGGATCTACTGGCTTCGGAGATGCAGGAGCAGTTCGTCCCAATGCTGCCCAGGGCCTACCGGGATGTGATCCTGCGGTTCGACACCAAGGAGATCGCCGAGATGCAGGAGTCGCTCACCGACCGCTCGAATCGGGAGGTCGCTCAAGCGACGGCGGCCAAGCTGCGCGCCGAGGCGGTGAACGTTGTAGTCCAGGGGGGCCTTATCGACGAGAACGAAGGCCGCGTCATCCTGAGCGGAGACCCGATCTTTGGCGAGCTTAAGGAGATGGAGTAGTCGTGCCCCGGCCAGTCAACGGCGTAGGACCCCGCCGCCTGGACGAGCGGGTGTATGACAGGAACCTGCGAAGGCTTGCACTTACTCCGCTCATGGCCCAGCTTCGCTCTGGCCTATCGGAGGCTTCAGCCACGTCCCTGGCCCTGGAGATTATCGACGGGGTGTTTCGTCGCTGGCGCATGGGGGGATTGGTCGATGGGGAGGTAGCGGCTCACTCTACCAGGGTGTCGAGCTACCACAAGCGGAGACTCATTCAGACCTTCAGGACAGCGTTGGGGATAGACATACGGCCTAGGCTCCTGGACTCGGCCATTGAGCCGCTGATGTCGGCGTGGCGTCAGGAGAATATCTCCCTCATTCGGACGGTTCCTGAGCGGTTCCACGGGGCGCTGTACCAGCGGGTGAGCGAGACGTTCGCGCAGCAGCCCTTTGACCAGCAGGCGCTATCGAAGGTGCTGAACCGGGAGTTCAAGGTATCGGGCAGCAACCTGCGGCGGCTGACCCGCGACCAGACCTCTAAGGCTATCGGGCAGTTGACTCAGGCCAGGCATGGGCAGCTTGGCATCAGCGGGTACACCTGGCGCACAGCCCAGGACGAGCGGGTGAGGCCCACCCACCAGGTCCTTGACGGCACTCCCCAACGGTGGGACAGCCCGCCTTCGGTGGGTCATCCAGGGCAGGATATCCAGTGCCGGTGCGTGGCGATCCCGGTGGTGCCGGAGGCGTTGGGGGCAGCGGCGTGACGACAAGAACCTCGGTTTCTTCGCCAGGCTTTGATCGGAAGCCCCGATGCTGGCACCCCAGGTGCCGGAAGGTGCTGGCCGAGAGGTTGCCGCCTTCCGGCTGGCCGCCGGGCCTAGCCATTCGCTGCCCTCGGTGCCGCCGTATTAACCCCAAACAACCGGGGTGAAGTCACGCGAGTCCAGGTAATCCCCCCTCCAAAACCCTTGACATATTGTAGATACTCGTCTACAATTAATATATGGTCAGGGTGCTCCAAACCGAGACGTTTAGGCGGTGGCTGGGAAGGTTGCGAGGCGACCGCGCAGTCGTTGCAATCACGAGGCGATTGGAGCGCGTAGCCCAAGGGAACATAGGGGATGCTCGTTCCATAGGGGAAGGGGTCTCGGAGTTGCGAATCTTCTCCGGGCCGGGGTACCGCCTCTATTTCATCAGAAGAGGTATCGAGGTGATTATCCTCTTGTGCGGTGGGGACAAGGACAGCCAGCAGCGGGACATCGAGCGGGCCAAACATATGGCGAAAGAGTGGAGGGACTAATGAACGAGAAACTTTCTGAGTTTGACGCGGCGGAGTACATAAACACCGAGGAACGAGCCCGCCTGTATCTTGAGGCATGTGCGGAGGAGGACCCCGGCGACGGAACCGTGATTCGCAACGGACTCAATGTCGTTGCCCGTGCACAGAACATGAGCGCGTTAGCACGTGAGGCTGGCCTGGACCGGGCCGGTCTCATCAGAACTCTCTCCGATAACGGCAACCCCTCCTTCGCCACGGTGATCAAGATTACCCGGGCGTTGGGTCTACGGGTGCGATTGGAGCCCGTGGAGAACGCCGGTGGGGTCGGGTCATTGCCCCCTCCAACGTAGGACAGTTTGCTCCTTGACGTCGCTCCAACCTTTGTTGTAAAGTAGTTCTAGTGCCCTAGTGGCTCGCACAATAGTGCCCTCATGGCCCCGTGCATCGGATTTGCACGGGGCTTTTTGCGTTCAGGAGGAGGTGTTGATGGTCAGTACAACCTACAAAGAGCAGCGGCGGGTGATGGTGGTGGCGGAGGCCCGTCAGGCGGAAGACGGGCGCGCCCACCGGATGGTCGTCGCCGCCAACGAGCGGAGCCGCAACGGAGACGAACTGAATCTTCGTGGCGTCAGCTTCAAGAACTACCGGAAGAACCCGGTCGTTCTGTGGTCCCACGACTCCTATGGCGGAATCCCCATAGCCAAGACCCTGAAGATCGGCCATGACGATCAGGGGCGGATCGAGACCGACTTCGAGTTCAACTCCGACGACGAGTTTGCGGCCCGTGTGGAGAACGCCTGGAATGGCGGGTTCATACGGAGCGCCTCGATTCGTTACCTGCCTACCAAAGTCGTTGAGGTGCGGAACGAGGAGGGGAAAGTGGAGCGGCTGCGGGTAGAGGAGTCGGAGCTTCTGGAGTGGAGCCTGGTGCCCGTACCAGCCGACCCCGACTCGGTGAGGGCAGCGGCCCGCGCCCTGAATCTTCCCGAAGAGATATTCCGAGGGCTTGAACCTGAGCCGGAGCCGAAGCCCGAACCGCCGACCGCTCCGGCCACTGAGGAACGAGAGCCTGAACCCGATCCCAAAGAGGCCGACCCGTTCATAGACGCACTCAGGGAGCGTATGGTCGCCCTGGAGGAGGGGTTTCGGGCACTGGCCGCCAAGACGTCTGAGGAGAAACCCCAGGAGGAACCACAGGAGACTCCTGCACCGGAGGAACCCCAGGACCCTATCCTGGCAGCCGTTGTGACCCAATTCGCCGCCATGCGGCAGATCATAGAGGAGAAGTAACCATGCCCACAGAGACCGAGAAGCTAATGGAGAACGTAGCCGCCGTACACTCCTTCTTGGAGACGTTCAAAGAGAAGGACCACACGCCCCTGAAGGAGGAGGTGGAGCGCCTGTCGGCGCAGATCACGGAGTCTGTCCGGGCCTCCAAGCGGGCCGCCCTGCTCAGGCAGGTAGAGTCCACCACCAGTGGCGTCCGTGTCGCGTCCGGCAAGTACCGGGGCTTCGACGAGTTCGACCTGATGCTCTCCCGCGCCGTGCTGCGGATCGCTGAGAGCGGAGGGGTAGACGGAGCCAGCCGGGTAGACCCCAGGATGTCCGCCGAGTGGCGGACCAACCTGGAGGGAGCGAGAGCCGACGTGTACGAGTCCATAGGACGCGCCCTGGACTCCGACACGGCTGGCGCTGGTGGAGAACTCACCTTCACGGGAGAGACCAGCGAGATGTGGCGGGATGTGCATCTGGCCACCTCGGTGGTCAGCCTCTTCGGAAGCATCATGATGCCGACCACTCCGTTTCAGATTCCCTACGACTTCGGGGATGTGAGCTGGTACAGGGGCACGTCGAATCTTGCGGTCAGCTCGTCCACGCCGGGCACGGGCAGGCAGACCCTCACCGCCGCCGAGCTTGCGGCGATGATCGGGTGGTCCTACGACCTGGACGAGGACGCAGTGATCGCGGTCCTGCCTGAGCTGCGGGTTACCTTGATACGGAACGCAGCCGAGGTCCTGGACGACGTGGTGCTCAACGGCGACATCTCCGACGACGGAACCAACATCAATGCCGACGGAGCGACGGCGGGATCGCTGTCCGGAAGCGCGGGCCTGGACCACTACCTGGTCTTCGACGGTCTAATCCACGTACCCCTGGTGGACAACGCCAGCCAGGGCAACAACCACAACGGGGCTGTGTCCGACGACATGTTCAACGAGGTCAGGGCCAAGCTGGGCAAATACGGCGTTCGTCCCTCAGAGTGCGCCTTCGTCATTGACATGAACACCTACATCCGTTCTCTGTCCATCGAGAACTTCCGCACGGTAGAGAAGCTGGGACCCAACGCCACGCTGCTAACGGGTCAGCTTGGGGACATCGAGGGGATACCCGTGATCATTTCGGAGCAGATGCTCCGTTCGGACACCGACGGGAAGGTCAGCTCAGGCGGCAACGGGACGGACACGGGCCGGGTGCTCGCGGTGAACCGGAACATGTACCGCCTGGGGTTCAAGCGGGAGCTGATGATCGAGAGCGAGCGGGACATCCAGAAGAGGCAGACCGTCCTTGTGGCCAGCATGAGGGTGGCCTTCGAGGGCCGGATAGACAACGCCTCGGACACCGCCGTGGCCCTCCAGTACAACATCACAGGCGTCTAGCCAAGAAGGAGATAGACCATGCCTAAAGCAGGCTCGATTGACCCAGCATCCCCGGCACGTGAGGTCCTGGCGGGTATATTTGGCGGAGTTGGGAAGCCCGACGGAGTAAAGGTGGCTGTACCGCTAATCCTCACAGCCGACCTACAGGGGGACGCCAGCGTTCACGGCATCCAGAACCCCTACGACTCCGACTGCCTGGTGTGGGCCGTGGTCAACGTAGCCACTGCCGACGACACCGAGACCGTGGATGTAGGGGTGGACGACGATGGAGATGCCTCCGACGACGGCCTGATCGACGGGCTGTCTGTGGCGGCCACAGGGGTATTCAACTCCTTTGATGACCCCGGCACCAACGGCAACGCCTTCGCCCTGCTCCACAAGAAGGGTGGGACCAACGACTACCTGGTGTGGAAGGCGAGCGCAGGAACCGACACACTGGCCGGGGAGATCGTGTTCGTCCTGGTTCCCCTCAACAAGTAGGAGGTGAGCGATGCCACTGGTCAGAAACAGGTCTGAGGTTCCCCACCGCTACTACGACTATGCCCGGAAGGCGTACTTGGTCTGGGCTCCTGGGGAGGTCAGGGACGTACCCCACGCTGTAGCACAGCAGGTCTGCCAGGCCCATCCTAGCAAGATGGAGCTTGTCCTGCCGACACCGGAGCCTGAGCCTGTAGAAGCTACTCTCGAGGTGTCCCAAGACCCCACTGAGGAGCCTGTAGAGGTGTCTGAGGACATTACAGATGAGCCTTCGGATATGGTCGAGGACATTACGGAGAAGGCCGTGGATCGCGCCCAGCGTGGCGGCAGGCGGCGGTCTGCCATGGAGTCCTAGCACAGATGCTCCATATCACCGTGCAACACGGGCAGCAGCGCCTGGTTACAGTGGAGCAGGTGCGGAAGCACCTTGGGACCAACTCGACCGACACAGACGAGCTCCAGCGCCTCATAGACGACGCCGACGCCGAGGTGGTGCGCCGTTGCGGTCCCCACAAGATCGACGGTTCGCTGACCGACGTGCTGCGTGGCGGGAGCGTGAGGCTGTTTCCAAGTCAAGCCGTGGAAGGGATTACCAGCGTTACCGAGACCGCCTGGGATACCGTGACTGTGCTATCCCCCGACGACTACCGGACCTGGTACGGGGGCCGGATGCTGGAGCGGCTGTCCAACGGTTCACATCCCCGCGCGGATTGGGGAAAGCGTGTGGAGCTCACATACACGCCGGTAGACACCGACCCTCAGCGCAGGATGGCCATCATACGCCTGGTCCAGCTGGGGCTCCAATACTCAGGGCTACAGTCGGAGAGTGTGGGTCCGTACAGCGCGCAGAACCTCGACTACGGGAAGGAGCGGGAGGCCATTCTTAGGCAACTCTCTACGGGAGTGCCGATCTAATGCCCGAGAACGCTTACCTAGAGCTCACCAAGCAGTTAGCCCAGGACCTTCGGGAGCTGCGAGGCAAGGTCGAGTCGATTGACGACAAGGTGGATGAACTGCGTACATCGTTGCACACGCACCGGCTGACCGGGAACGGAGAGGCAGTTGATGAACGGGCCGTGAAGCTACCCCTGGGACTGAAGGTGCGGGACGTCGTGCTCTTCGTCCTTTTGGGCGAAGTAGTCGGCTCCAATTTGCTGGAGCTGCTGGGGGTGCTGTGAGCGAGCAAGGTCAAGGTGCAGCATCGTGGTGGAGATAGATAGATGATCGTAATACGCAAGTCACAACGGGAACGGTATCGCTGGTTCGTCAGAGACAGGCACGGCCTGGCTGTGGCCATGTCAGTTACCAGCTACGACACCGAGGATGAAGCCCTGGCGGCCTTGGAGCTGGCCTACCGACTTATGACTCCCACAGGATTCTGGGCCAGGCTAACGGGTTTTTGGAGCGGTAAGCCGAGAGGGGCAGAACGATGGCAAGGGTAAGCGTGAAAGTCCAGCGGCGCGGGGGCAAGAAGCTCCAAAGACTGCTGCGGGAGGCTGGCAAGGGCGGCGTCTCAGGCGTCAAGGTCGGATTCTTCTCGACGGCCAGGTATGAGGACGGCACCCCTGTGGCTGCGGTCGCAGCCTGGAACGAGTTCGGGACGGAGACCATCCCGGAACGGCCCTTCTTCCGGCGGGCCATCGCTGAAATGGAAGGCGGCATCTCCAAGATCGTGAAGTCAGGCCTTGACACCAAGAAGATGGTGGTGGACGACAGACTCGCCGACCGCGTGGGAGCCTATGCCCAGGGCCAGATACAGGAGTCAATTACAGCTCTGAAGGAGCCGCCGAACGCGCCGAGTACGATCAAAGAAAAGGGTAGCAGCAACCCGCTCTTGGACACAGGTACCCTTCGCAACTCAGTGAGTTGGGAGGTGGAACGGTGAGAAGGCCCTTTGCCAACAGGCTCCAGGAGCCGGCCACCCTGATTCAGAGAGGCCCCGATGAGATCGTCAATCGTAGGCCGGTGCCAGGCGCAGAGAAGCGAACTGACATCACCGTGGTGAGCGCACCGCCCAACGCGGCCAAGATGCGTGAGATGTTGCCTGAAGGCACACGCCTCACTGAATCGAGGACGTTTTGGATAGCAGGCGTCACGGTGGAGCCGGTCGGTGTGGGCGCGAATGCTTCTGGGGGAGACGTGATCGAGTACGGAGGCGTTTCCTACAGGGCGCAGCACGTCGAGGCTTGGCCGGGGTTTGTCGAAGTCCTGGGTATTCGGGAGGAAGGTAGTTGATCGCACCAACGGCAGCCAGCCTTGAGGATGCCGTGGCGAAGCTCGTAGCGGCAGGGTCAGGTGTTGACTACAACAGAGTGCGGTCCGGCAACAAGGGGGCTTCTGTGCCGGACGGTCTATTCGCGTCGCTGGTGCTGGTTCACCAGGCCATCGAGGGTATGCCAGCGACCGTAATGAGCCTTGCTTCAGGCGAGGCAGACCTGAACGCTCCGACGGTGGCGACGGTTCGAGGGAGGTACTCGGTTCAGTGGTTCCGCACCGGAGCACACGACGCGGCCACGAGGCTGTCGGTGTGGGTCTGGTCACCGGAAGGGGTGGCGCAGGCTCAAAAGTCCGATCTGACCGTGTTGCGTGTATCGGACGTACGGCAGCTCGACGACGTGGTGTCAGGGGCCTGGGAGGAGCGGGCCGGGCTGGACATTGACGTGGGCTACACGCAGAAGATCGACCAGACGGTTGGCCGCCTGAAAGCCGCTCCCATAGAGGTCGGGGCAGGTGGTAGCACCGAGACCATTACAGTGGAGGTTTAGACAATGACTCTTGGTATACAGGACATCGTAGAGGTAAGGGCGCAGATAACGCCCCGTGGCGCTGGGGGTAGAGAGTTCGGGAAAACGCTGTTGCTCACCACCGACCCCACCCTAGAAGCCGGTGCTGGCAGGGTAGGGGTCTTTGCCAGCATGGACGAGGTGGCTCGGACGTTCACACCGGGCTCCGGTCCCTACCAGGCCGCCCAGGTCTACTTCTCTCAGGTTCCCTATCCCCGGAACCTGGTGATAGGCCGCTGGATCAACACCAGGGAACCGGCTAGGCTGACCGGGGGCAACCCCAGAGCCTTGGAGCAGATAACAGGCCGGGCTACCGTAGTGAGGGGCAGCGGGACGGTAGAGACGCTGGCCAACATCAAGGCCATTACGACGGGCACAGTGACGTTCCTGGGGGCCACAGTGTTCGGGATCACCTTCGCCAGCGCGGCGGACATGGACGGCGTAGCAACCATCTTGCAGGCGGCCCTACGGGGCACCTCCGAGGCTTCTCTGGACGCCGTGGAGGTGGTCCATGACGGCACGCAGTTCGTGATTACCCTCCCCCAAGGAGCCGACGGGACCGCTACCGAGGTGACCGCTGCTTTCACCGGAGCCAGCGCCGACGAGCTGGGCCTAGACAGTGTGGACATCACCGCCGGAGTGGACGGTATAGGAGCGGGCTCCCTCACCTGGCATGGCTCCTCCATCTCCGTAGACTTCACCGGCGCTGACTCTTACGACGACGTGGCCAGCACCCTTCAGACCACTCTCAGAGCCGTGAGGACAGCGGCAAGAGCGGATTTGCGCAGCGCGACGGTGGATTACGATCCCACCGGGTTCTTCCGAGTGCGGCTCGGATTCGACTCCAACACTGACGATCCCTATCCCATCACCGGCTTCATGGTGGACTCCGCTCAGGAGGCAGCTTCAGCCCTGGGGCTGGATAGCGCATCGGGGGGCGGCATTGCCCAGGGTCAAGCCAAGGAGACCATCGAGGGCGCGATGGACGTCATCAGCGGTCTGGACGATAGCTGGTACTTCGTGACGGTAGATTCGGGGATCAGACTTGGTGCAGACCTGCTCGCCCTGTCGCGATGGGTACAGGCTAAGACTCACATGCTGGCGTTGGATGTTGTGGACGAGGGTGTCCTGACGACCAACGAATCCACCAGCCTGGCGGCGCAGCTATCCGCCCTGGAGCAGCAGAGGACCTTCCTGGTCTGGTCTAGAACCAGGGACAGCAAGGCCCTATCACTGGCTGGGAGGCTCTCCAGCGTGAACTTTGAAGGGCAGAACACGCTCATCACGCCCAAGTTCAAGAGCCTGCCGGGGACTACCCCGGACATCGTGACGGCTGGTCAGAAAGAGGAGCTGGACCGGAAGTGGGTCGGGTACTATACCCGCTTTGGCCCGGATGCCATCTTCGCGGAAGGCTGGACGCAAGCCGGCGACTGGATCGACGTTCGGTACTGGCTGGACTGGATCACCAAGGCCACCCAGAACGAGGTCTACACCCTGCTGAGGCAACACCCCACGAGGGTGCCGCAGACAGCCGAGGGATTGGCCAGTATAGAGGCAGCCATCGAGCGGGTGTGCGAGGCGGGCCGCAGGAACGGCGGCATCGCTCCGGGCCGAGTGTCCGAAGCGGTCGCTAACGACATACGGCTGGCCTCGAACAACCCGGCCTTCGATGGGTTCCTGCCAACGGGGTATCTGGTGGTAATAGGCTCCATCGCAGATCAGCTACAGATAGACCGCGACGCCCGCAGAAGCCCGACGATTCGGGTATGGCTGAAGGGCAGCGGAGCCATGCACCACGTAACCATCGGGCTCGTATTTACTGGGTAGGAGGAAGAACAATGCTTTTTTCGTTGCAAGACGTGACGGTTACTCTAAACGGCCATACCGTGGAGGGTGAACAAACCATTAGGGGCTGGTCTGAGGACACGGACGCCCTCACACTGCCGGACGCATTCGAGTTCGCCAGCGTGCGGCGCGGCGCGACCGGAGACATGGCGGCATTCAGCACAGGGGATAGGGGCGGCCCGGTGTCGCTCAAGCTACTGCCCAACTCCCCCTCGGTACCGTTCTTGATGAATCAGGTGACGCGGATTCTGGTGGAGAGGGCCGAAGTGATCTGGGACGGTAGCGTAAAACACAGCAGGACTGGTGCCAGCGTTACGCTCAAGCGGGGCATCCTCATCTCTGGCCCTTTGTGGTACACGATGGGTAAGGGCGAGGCGGGCAACCTCACATTTAACTGGGAGTTCCAGGAGATCATCCCCGACTTTGCCAAGGTAAATTTCGCCGACGTGTCGGTGCTAGGACCGTAAGGAGGCAACTAGATGGTGAGCCTGAACGGAATAGGCGGCGACCTTACAAAGACCGAGTTCGAGATCGGCGGCACACGATTCGCTGTGTCCAAGCTGCCGGCGATGGCGGCCTTCGACCTCCTGGAAGCGATCAGGCACGAGCTGGGCAAGTCTCAGGCTCTGTCCCTGCCCACAGAGGTCTTGAACGAGGGCGACAGGTCGATAGCAACCTTCCTCAAGATCGTGCTGTCGCTGGACCCTGCGTTTGTGCGGCAGGTGCGCCAGAAGCTGTTCGAGAAGGTAGCCTTCTCCAACACGCGGGTCCCCACTCCGCAGCAGCTAGCCGGGGCCGAGGAGATGGCCTTCGACGGCCTGGAGCCCATCGCTATCTACGAAGTGTTGGCGCGGAGTGCAGCCGTAAATTTTACGCCGTCCTTAGACGCCCTCGTCTCCAGGTTGAGAGACGCCCCCCTGGTTTCGAGCCCGTCATCCCCCTCGGAATAAAGCCCTTCTTCGGCGCTCTCATAGACGCTGAGCTGGCTGAATACCTGGAGCTAAAGGAGCGTTACACTTTGGATGAAGCCCTCGACCTCCATGAGATATTGGTCGCCCGAATAGAGAACGAGCACCGCTCCTATGCCGAGGCGGAGCGAAAGTCTAAGGAGAAGCGGTAGGTAGGAAGAAAGTGCAGGAGGAGCAATATGATAATCCCGGCAGAAACCCTGAGCGTTACCCTAAACGGTCACGTAGTGCTGGGACTCAGCGCGCTCGAGATTCCCGATACTGTTGAGCTTGCCACCGTCCGCAGGGGAGCCACCGGGGATATGCTGGCTACCGTTTCCATCATGCTGCAACCTGGCGCCTCATCGCTGGCGCTCTTGAAGCAGCAGATGAAGGCGATAGTCGGCGGCGGAATTGTGAACTGGGAAGGGAGCGTCAAGGACGCCAAGCATGGATCGGTTCTGAGGCTCATGCACGGCGTTATGACCAGCGCGCCAATGGGAACGCTCATGGACGAGACGGCTGAAAAGACGTTCACCTTCGAGTTTGAGAGACTGTACTACGAGGTCATCTAGCTACGCCGAGAACTTGGTTCTAGGGTCTAAGTTAGGAGGAGCCATGACCAAGGAAACCCGTATCGTGTTTAGCCTGGAGGACCTGGTGAGTGTCCGGTTCCAGTGTTCCAAGTGCCAGGGAGAGCTGGTGCAACACCTCCGCGGATTCCACTGGTACCTGCCTGGATTTTGTCCCATGTGCCAGGTCTCATTGGATAAAGAGATGGTGGACCGGGACGGAATGGACGAGCTAGTGCTACTGATCCGGCGGCTGTCGAAAGTCTCCGACCCAAAGATCAAGCTCCGGTTCGAGCTGGACGGCGCTGCTGTGGAGCCGGAGGGGGAATGAGTCAGGAACCCAGGGAATTGACAGGCCCATCAGCGGTACACCGTATCCCGTCTCCCGACTCTCACCACCAGGACACGCAAGGCACGATCTTGAATATCACAGATAACGCGATAGTCACCTACACGGTAACGCCACAGCCCACCAAGCGGGCCACTCAACGCTTGGCCCAGGTCCTCGCGGGTTTTCCAGTACGGAGACCCGCTGGTCCATGTAATCGACGATGCGCCGGGCCGCCTGCCTGTCGAGTCTACGGAGCTGAGTCCTGGCCGTGTCGGTGTACTCAATTGTCCAGGCCAAGCTCTGCCCTCACTTCTTCGGACGAGTAGACTGGCTCCTCGCCCTTGCGGACCCGTTCGAGCACGTCGGCAGCAAGGTAGTAGTCTTCCATGTCCTCAAGCCCGCGCTCGATCATCTCGCGTAGGTAGAACGCCTTCGTGCGTCCAGTCTGCGAGGCCAGATAATCAAGCCGTTGTTCCATCTCTGGCGAAAGGCGAATCGAAGTTGCCATGCCGCAATCCCTCCGTAGTGCGATGCAGGTATTCAGTATATCATGTAGCAGCGGGAAGCGTGTTCCGGGAGCACGAAAATACCCGTGGAGTTAACTTCGTCCTCCCGTAGGACGAAGTTGCGAAAGGAAGGAAGTAGGCGCACCATGAAGAGGCAGATGACTCAGGAGAAAATAGCCTTCCGCAAGGCGTTGTTGAGCCGCGTCTGCCAACCCGGGCCACTGTCTCGGAAGTGGTCGGCTATGTCGGCATCAATGCGTAAAGTGATCTTCTCCTTGGTTGGAGCTTTTTGCTTGCCACGGGGACGCCGGTGTCGCTCCACGATGTGTGGGATGACCTCTGTGGCCGGAAGGAGAGGGAGCGAATCGTCCCAATGGGCCGGGTCCTCCGGGTCCTCGGCGATCTGTCGTTGTATCTCAGCCTCTTCCTCCGGTGTAGGCAAAATAGTCCCAGGCTTAAGCTTCGGCATAATCTCTCATCTCCTTCAGGCTCGCCTTGCGCAGGCTTATGATTCGTGTCCTGAAGCCCCTTTCGGTACAGACGGCTCTGTGGAGACGGTCTCCGACGTATCCGGTGGCCGCCCATCTCACCTCACCATACCTATCACTGCGGTTCACACTCGCGGTGTCCCACTCAAAGTCCGCCATGACCGCGAAGCTGGGACGCCCCCGCGCAATGTTGGCCCGGTTCTTGACTTCGTCCCACTCATACTCCACAGGATAAGTGTACGTACAATATGAGTATCAGTCAACAAATCTTAGGAGGCGCACCATGACCAAGCAGAAGACCGTAATTGACCAGTTGCTTACCATGCTGGAATTCAGGGCCGACGCTGAGGCGCCAATTGAAGCCGAGAAGAAGCTCATGGACTTCAACCGGCGGCTCCAAGCCCTCGCGCATGGTCTCAACATCGTAGTCCCGGACAACGTAGTTGCTCAAGAAAGGAGAAACGAATGTTGAAGCCGAAGATTCTGGCCTTGACGACCCTAGCCCTGGTGTCGTTGGTGGTCCTGGCAGCGTGCAGTAGCGAGCCCACACCGACCTCTACCCCTACGCCCACTCCCAGTCCAAAAGACGAGTACGCAGCCTGGGTAATTCGCTGGAGCACAGTAATCACATCGGGAGTCACCACTGTAGGGGAGCAACTCCGCTCGGAGCCAAACCTTGTGACCCTTCGTTTTTCGAAGGGATTCTGGGAAGGGCACTTCTTTGAATCCCCGAATGGAGAGCCCCCAACGGAAGAAATAGCTCGACTAGTTCAAAGTGCGCAAAGAAACTTTCGCAGTGGCATAGACGCGGTGGACCGCTTTTTGGCAGACCCTTCAGAGCCGCTAGAGATGGAAGTGGCCGTGGCGTTCCTACGCATAGGCACCATTAGGGCATTGACCGCCAAAGATGAAGCTGTCATATGGAAGAACACTAGGCGCAGTAGCCCATAAGGACTGGAGATATGGCAGGCACGGTACTTGACGAACTCATAACCATAATCGGATTCAGGGGCGACACGCGCGAGCTGGACCGCGTACAGCAACGGGTCAAGCAGGTCCAGAGCAACATCAATACGATGGCCCGCAACTTCGCCATCGCTGGGGCCGCTCTGACTGGCGTTGGCTTCGTCGTCGGCAGGACGATCTTGTCGTTCGACCGTGCCATGAACACCTTGAAGGCGACCTTTCTTGACGCGCCTGTGGAGGACCTTCAGGCCCTCGAACAACAGGCGAAGGACCTGGGAGCAGCTACCTCTAAGAGCGCCACCGACGCTGCCAATGCGCAGGTGGAGCTTGCCCGCGCCGGTCTTGATGCCAATCAGGTCATGGAGGCCATTCCTGATGTGCTCAACCTGGCCATTGCTGGAGAGCTCGACATGGCCGAGGCCGCCGGTCTGGTTACCAGTCAATTGGCAGGGTTCAAGTTGGAAACCAGTGAAACTGAGCGGGTGGTGGACGTGCTGGCAAAGACCGCCGTCAGTGCCAAGACAACCGTTGCCGAGCTCGGCCCGGCGTTCCGCCAGGTTGCGCCCCTGGTCGCCGACCTTGGTATCAGTATAGAACAGACGGCGGCCATAATTGGCACCCTCCGGTCTGGCGGCCTGATCCCGGAACAGACGGGTACAGCATTTAAGAACATCATTGCCATACTTCAGGAGGACCCAACGGATAATGTCCGTGAGGGCTTTCGTAAGCTCGAACTCGATTTTGAGGAAATCAGCGCTATGGTGTCAGCCGGAGATATCGAGGGAGCGTTCAAGCGGATCGGGGACGCTGGGCTGGACACCAAGACTGCGCTACAAATATTCGGGCGAGAGGCCGCTGTTGGAGCCTCTATTCTCGCAAGCTCCGTTACCGATGTTGAGGACTTCATTGCAGAACTCGAAGCCGCCGGTGGCACTGCTGATGAGATGAGGGAGATTCTTGAGAGCGGCTTCCCTGGTTCCGTGGACCAATTCAAATCGGCGTTGGAGGGTCTGCAACTCTCGCTCGCTGACTCTGGACTCAGGGCCTTGATGACGAATGCTCTGGTTACGCTTAGACACCTAATCAATGCGATCTCAAACGCACCGGGGCCAATAAAGACGCTTATGGTGGCGGTCATCGCCGCAGGCCCTGGGCTGTTGGCCCTGTCTTTCGGCCTCAAGGCACTGGCGATAGCGTTCCGCCCTCTGACGACCGCCATTCGCACATCGGTGCGCCTTGTCACGCACTGGCGGGCCTCGCTACGCCTGCTCCGGATGAGGGTAAGTCGTGTGACGCGTGGGCTACGGCGGTTTGCCACTGCGATCTGGTCCAGGGTATCTCCTGCCCTCACTGCCCTTGGTAAAGGAGTGAAAGCGGCAGGGCTTGCGGTGCGGGACTTTGCTGTGAGGTTGTGGACCAGGGGAACGGCAGCGTTGGGAAGATTCGCAACATCGGTCCGTACCAACGCTATCCCGGCTCTAAGCCGATTCGCCGCTACCATCTGGACATCGACCATCGGGGCACTGAGAGCGCTGGGCCGGCGATTGGCGATGGCAAGCCTGGCGATGCTGCGCTTCGCAGGCCGTGCAATCGTCGCAGGCATCAGCGCCGTGATTACCTTTGGAGCTGCTATCTGGGCCTCGTTGATTCCTCCCCTGATTGCAGCGACGGCAGCGGTCGTGGGGTTCACGATAGCTTTGCTGGCCAATCCAATCGTGCTCATAGTCATGGCCATCATCGGAGCCTTCGTTGCCCTTGGCTTTGTGGTCTACAAGTTTCGCAGGCAGATTCTCGGCGCTCTCAAGTTTGCCTGGAACTGGATCAAGGGCAACTGGCCGTTGCTAGTGGGCATACTTCTGGGGCCATTCGGCATTGTGGGGGCGCTCATCTACAAGTTCCGACGTCAGATCGTGGACGCTCTGAAAGGCGTGTGGAACTTCATTAAGGACAAGTGGCGAGAGATTGCGAGCCTGCTCCTACTGCCGATCCTCGGACCGTTCGCCCTGATAGCGACGAACGCCTTCGGGCTGCGGGACAGGCTCATAGATGCGTTCACCAAGGTCAGGGACTTCTTCATGGGTATATGGGGAACCATCGTGGGCATCTTCCGCGACCACTGGGCCAAGATTCTGGCGGTAATCTTTCCGGCGGTCGGCCTGCCCATCTTGATAGCCCAGGAGTGGGATCAGATTGTCGGGATCGTCGGAGGTGTCTGGAGCCGCGTCTACGACACCGTTAAGGGCTGGATAGAAGCGATTATCTCCTTCATCAAGGAGATTCCCGGCAAGGTGAAGGACGCCGTGAAGGACATTCCCAACATGGTGACGGAAGCCGTCAAAGAAATCCCTGTCGTGGGCACGGTGATGAACGCCGTCGGTGGTGCTACGGACAAGGCCAAGGGCTTGCTCGGTGGTATCGGCAAAGTGTTTACGGGGGCCGAAGGAGGGGTCGTTCCCGGACCCCTGGGTAGGCCGGTGCCCGCCATTATCCACGGCGGCGAGATGGTGCTGCCCAAAGGGGCTTCCAGCGTCCTCGCTCAGATGCTCCAAGGGTTCCGGCTCGGCCCCGCCGCTTTGCCGCAAGCGCCGCCCCACTACGGTCAGATGTACAGGTCCTCGGTGGTCACCAGATCGGTCACCGTGAACATCGTAGAGCCCATCGTGATCCAGACCCAGGCGACGGACGCCAAGGGGATCGCCCAGGAGCTAGGCGAGGCGATTCAAGACCAGATTCGGAACGTCGCCTACGACCACGACGGGCCGGTGGAGCGCTGATGGCAGCCCACGTCATACAGGGCCCAGATTTCTTGCTCTTGCACGGGAGTCCTGCGCTGCCGAGTGCCCTGTTCAGGTCGCTACAGCCTCTTGCTGCCATTGCCGACGGGTTCATCTCTGAGGAGCACGCCGTCAGGACCAGCAAGACCTCGTATCCCGTCGAGACGGGCGGGTCACTGGTGGTCACGTCCCATAGAGTGGTGTAAGAGTACGTCATCCTGTTGATATTGTCTAGGCCGCTGCCTCTGCGAGTTCGGCTCTGGGTAGAGCTTCGTTGGAGGTGGTTACCTCCTGTGTCATGTATCGACGGCCGACGGCCCACTCGTCGTGCTGCTCAGCTAGGACGGCGCCGACCATGCGACGGACAGCTGGGCGGTTAGGGAAGATGCCCACCACATCGGTGCGGCGCCGTATCTCCTTGTTGAGACGCTCCAGGGGGTTGTTGGACCAGATCTTCTTCCAGTGGGCGAGTGGGAAGCTGGAGAAGGCCAGGACGTCGGGTCCAGCCTCGTCCAGTCGAGAGGCGACCTGTGGGAACGGGTCCTGGAGCTGAGCAATCACCCGCTCGAGTTGGGCATGCACTTCCTGAGGGGACGGCTGCTGGTAGATGGTGCGTACCATGGTGGCCACCCAGGGCTGAGCGCTCCTGGGGACCCGAGTGAGCAGGTTGGTCATGAAGTGGGTGCGGCACCGCTGCCAACTGGCCCCACCGAAGACAGTTGCGATGGCATCCCTGAGTCCCTGATGAGCGTCCGATACCACCAGTTCCACCCCGCCGAGGCCCCTGGCGACCAGTGAGCGCAGGAAGGCTAACCAGAAGGCGCCGTCTTCACTGGTACCCACGTCCATCCCAACGATCTCACGCTTGCCCTCGCTATTGACCGCCGTCGCCACCACCACGCTGACGTTGACTATCCTACCGGCCTCTCTGACCTTCTGGGTTAGTGCGTCCAGCCACAGGTAGGGATATGATCCGCCGTCCAGCGGCCGACCCAGGAAGCTCTCCACCACCCCGTCCAGCTCCTGGCAGATACGCGACACTTGGCTCTTTGAGATACCCTCGCACCCAAGAGCCTTGACCAGATCATCCACTCGCCTCGTCGATACACCCTCCACATACGCCTGCTGGATCACCGCCAGCAGAGCTCGCTCGCTGCGACGCCGTGGCTCCAGCAGGCTCGGAAAGTAGCTCCCCTCCCTCAGCTTGGGTATCTGCAACTCCATGGTCCCTACGCGAGTGTCCCATGCTCGAGACCGGTACCCGTTGCGCTGGGTCACCCGCTCAGGGTTGCGTTCTCCATACCCAGCACCGGTCCTCGATGACACATCAGCCTCCATGATCTCCTCGACCAGCACTCTCAGTGCCTCTCGTAGAAAGTCCACGTCACCGTCGACTCCCCTCTTGCGCATTAGCTCAAGCAGGTCCATCCTTTCCTTGACCACCGTTGTCCTCCTTTCTCAGGCTCGTCTTTGCCCGCTAAGGATGACGTGGTGGTCTCTCTTCATCCAGACCCTCTACTCTTGTTACACCACTTCCTGGGACTCTACTTCCTCAAAGGCAATCGCGGATAATTACGCTTTCAGGCCTGCGGCTCCGCTCGACGTCGCTGCGGCCATGAAAATGCAGCCGACTTCAGGAACGTTCCGAGCGCTGACTGGCGCGGCTATCGCTTATGGGCTTACGAACGGCGGATACAACGCTCCGACGATAGAAGTGCAGCCGTTAGCGCGGCGTATTCTTGAACCGACTGAAGATGCCGACGACGTAGAAGCGCAACGTGAGGCAGTGCTCAAGCCACGTGTTCTTAGGGAGTTCTTGACGAAATATGACAAAGCCAAGATGCCAAGGGAAGAAATAGCAGGCAACGTTTTGGTGGCGATGCGAGTGCCGCGAGAGGCGGTACCGCGAACGTTGAAGCTTATTACCGAGAACCCACAGGCGGTCGGTTTCCTCCGGGATATCAACGGGGTGACTTACATCAGCCTCCAGGCCACATATCTGGATAATAAAGCTCAAAGCGTGGCATCTGACGAGGACCAAGGTTCGATCGGCGAAGAGCCTACTCTTGCATCTCAGGACGCGGCGGCGGCAAGCCAGACGGCTGTCAATTTAGAGAAGCCTACGGGTGATAATCGTCGGGTGTTCATTACCCACGGGAAGAATAAGGCTTTTATAGAACCTTTAAAAGAATTACTTGGCTTTGGCGAACTTGAGCCTGTCGTCTCTGTTGAACGTGAATCTGTGTCCCAGCCGGTTCCCGATAAGGTAATGAACGATATGCGAAGCTGTGGCGCTGCAATCATTCACGTGGACGCTGATCAAAAACTGATCGATCCTGACGGGGACACTCATATAGTTCTCAATCCCAACGTTTTAATCGAAATAGGCGCAGCAATGGCCCTTTTTAATAGGAGGTTCATCCTTTCGGTGAAGTCGGGAATTGAACTGCCCTCAAACCTCATGGGTCTATATGAGGTTCGCTATGATGGGGACAAGCTGGACGCAGACGCCACGATTAAGCTTTTGAAAGCTATCAAGGACATTAAGAACCATCCATTGCCAGGGCTGTCAATCAGTTAATACTTGGGAGCAGTAAGCTTTTATGCGAACACAATCCCATGGTCGTCGGTGTTTGCAGGAAATAGAGACGCCCATTCCGATATTTGTCCAATAGTATCGGCTAGGACAGATGCCAGGTCCCCGCTTTCCCAACTCTCAGCAGCCGGGGCTGATACCGTAGGACTCACGGGGCCGCTACGCAACGCGTTGAAGCCACGGCATCATTGGGGAGCCTAAGCCATATCAGGAGGTCGCTCCATGGAGTTTGGTCTCTCCATATCCGGAATGGCGATCGCGCCAATGTCCGAACATGGCGGCATGGGCCGGCGGCTCGAAGATATCATGACCTGGGTCCGCGAAGCCCGTGAGCTGGAGTTTGACTATATCACCACCGGCCAGCACTTCACCATCGACTTTGACCAGCTGTCACAGGGGCGCTTCATCGTTGGCAGCCCAGACAACTGCGTAGCCCAGCTGCAGCGCTTCAAGGCGCTGGGCGTCGGCGTCATCAATTTCCGCATGTCGTGGCCGGAATGCTAGTTGAGCAGTCCCTTAAGAGCACACAAAGCTGGTGGCGGAGAAGGTCCTCCCCAGACTGAGATAAGGCAGTCCAATCTCTCTGGGCTGACTTTGGCTGCTCGGACGCCACCGTCCGGGGGCTATCAAGGTTCCGCTTGTTGCTGGGTCTTCTGCGCCTGGATCGCGGTTTCCAGATAGAGGCGGTCGGCCCCCAGCTGTACCGCGCGCTCAACATCCTGCAGGGCTTCGATGTCCATATCCAGGGCCGCGCGGGCGAACGCCCGATTGGAGTATGTCAGGCTCGACTCAGAGTAAAGGCGTATAGACTCGTCGTAATCCTGGATGGCCCGGAGATGCTGTCCCAGGGTGAAGTAGGCGAACCCCCGGTTGTTGAAGGCCAAGTCGTCCTGAGGGTTGAGCCGGATGGCTTCGTCATAATCCTGTATGGCTCGTTGGTGCTGGCCGAGGTTAAAGAAGGCTAGGCCGCGGTTGTAGTGGGCCCCTGGATCTTCCGGGTTCATCCGGAGGGCCTCGTCCCAGTCCTCGATGGCCAGCAGGAGGTACCCCGAGTTAAATAAGGTCAGGCCGCGGATATAGTAGTCCAGGGCCTCTGTAGGGTTTAGAGGGAGGGCCTCAATCGTCTCGATCAGACTCCCGGTGTCTGCCCCGAGGTCACTTGCCCGCCCGACGTCTTGCTGGGCCTGGACGTCCATACCCAGGAGGGTGTGGGCCAGGGCCCGGTTGCTGTATGCCCTGGCCATCTGTGGATCCTGGCGGATGGCCTCGTCATAGTCCTGGATCGCCAGCCGGTGCCTGCCCAGACTGAAATAGGAGAAACCCCGGTTGTTGTAGGCGTCTGGATAGTGCGGACTCGTTCGGATGGCCTCGCCATAGTCTTGAATGGCCTTCTGATGTTGACCAAGACTGAAGGAGGCGAAGGCCCTGTTGTAGTAAGCGACTGAATGTTGCGGATCGAGGCGGATCGCCTCGTCGTAGTCCTGGATGGCCCTCTGGGTCTGGCCCAGGTTGAAGTAAGCGACGCCCCGGTTGTAAAAGGCCTTGGTAGACCGGGGATCGAGGCCGATGGTCTCGCCGAAGTCCCGGATCGCTCCTTGGTAATCACGGAGGTTAAAGAAGGCGAGGCCCCGGTTGTAGTAGGCGACGGCGTCGTCCGGGTCCAGGCGGATCGCCTCATCGTAGTTTTCCGTGGCGAGCTGGAACTGGCCAAGGCCGAAACGGGCGAGGGCTCGGCCATGGTAGGCCTGGACGTCATTTTCGTTCAGGCGGATGGCCTCATCATAATCCTCGATGGCCCTCAGGCGTCCCTTAAGTCCAAAGTAGGCGTCGCCCCGGACTTTGTAGGCTTCGGCGTACTCGGGGTCTAAGCGAATAGCCTCGTCCAAGTCGCGGATGGCGCTCTCATGCTCACCCAGGCTGTAGTAGGAGTCGCCCCGGTTCTTGTAGGCCGTGGCCATCTCGGGGTCCAAGCCGATGGCCTCATCGATCTCGGCTATGGCCTCCTCATATCGGCCCTGGCTGTGAAGTTCCGTCCCAGCTTTCAGGTGCTTCTCAGCCCTACTCTCTCCGGCGCCACAACCCGGTAATACCAATGCCAATGCTAATACTAGGATCAGGGCTGGAACTAGGGCGATCGTGTAGGTTGAGGGTGATGTGGGTGTCACGACAGTGGCTATAGATTAAACTACACGGCATCACGGGTCAACGGTGGCTGTAAATCGGCGTGGACGTGCGGTGTGTTATAATCTTGCTGGTCGCTGCCAGAGCTCCGTATGGGTCTAGAGAATTTCGACAGCGATCGTCGCAAAATCAACGGCGGAACACCCTCGTCGCGATGCCCTGAAGAGTGCCCGTCCGTCTGGGCGCTTCCCCGATCCAGCCACAGCAGAGGAGCGTGCAACTTGAAGTTCGGCGTGGACCTTTATCCTCATTTCCCTTCCGATATAGGCGGGCCCAGGGCCTTCGATTACGCGGTCCGCCAGGTACAGGCCGCCCAAAAGGGCGGATTCGACGGCATCTTTGCGTCCCATCACTATGCGCTAGGGGCCTCTGAGGGCATGTTTCAGCCCCTCCCCCTGCTGGCGAGACTGGCCGCCGAGGGTCCGGGCATGACTTTCGGAACCGCGGTGTTCCTCCTGAGCATGCACAACCCCGTGGAGGTGGCCGACCTAACAGCCACCCTTGACATCATAACAGGCGGCAAGTTTGTATTCGGCGCAGGGCAGGGATACCGTGACGTAGAGTTCGCCTCTTTCGGTATCCCCAAGGAAACCCGGGGACGGCGCATGGAAGAGGCGGTGGGGGTGCTCCGTAGACTTTGGAGTGAGGACAACGTGGACCACGAGGGGAAATACTATCACCTGAAGGGCGTGACCATCAGCCCAAAGCCGGTGCAGCAGCCCGGGCCGCCCATTTGGATAGGAGGCGACACCATCAACGGCGTGGACAGAGCGGCCCGCATAGGCGATGCCTGGCTGACCAGCCCGCGCCACTCCAAGACCTTTATTCGGCAGGCGGTGACCGCCTATGGCGAGCGTCGGCGCTCGTTGGGATTGCCTGCGCCCCCGCCTGTATTCTTCAGGGAGATGTACGTCGCTCCTAGCCGGGACGAGGCCGAGCGAGAGATCGTAGATTCCTTTGAGCGGCTGTATCAGGTGTATCACCGCGCCGGCCAGCCGGGAGAGCCGTATGACCGGAGCTTTCAGGAGCTCAAGGAGGAGCGCATCATCGTGGGTGATCCCAAAGATGTGGTCCGGGAGATTCAGCGCTATCGGGACGAGTTTGGAGCGGAGTATATGTTCTTCAGGCTATATTATCTGGGGATGGACTTGGAGAAGAGCGTCCAGTGCATCAGGCTGTTCGGGGAAGAGGTCATACCCCACTTGACATAACAGCTACGCCAGTACCAGGTATGACGGCGAAACAGGAGGAGGGAAACGGAGGCCAAGTTCCGGCGGTTGCCCGCGTGTGGGGCATATAGTCCTAATTCCTAGCGGGCAGCCCATTGTGCCACAAGCCTGCATGGAAACACCCGCCCAATGAGCGGACGGCCTGCTCAGCCCGGCCTAGGCACCCAATTGAAGTGAGAAAGTGGATACCCCCCGCCTTTTCGTGGATAAGTGTCCAGACGCCGTGTATAAGTTTACGAAAGTCACTTGTCAATGTCTCCACAACGTTGGTGAAATGTATCACTGGTCAGATCACTGCTTGATTGCCGGTATACCAATCAAGTAATCCTGTTGACGAAATGCGTAAACTAGGTCGATAATGCCCCGTCCTACCTGGTTGCGTGGTCAAATCCACGCGTGCGTCTTGCCCAGTCAGGGGGATCATAGGCTGCCGAGAATGCGCTTTTGTTCGGCCTCGAACTCCGCATCGCTAATAGAGCCCCTCGCCTTGAGAGCAGCCAGCCGGTCCAGTTGGGAGACCCAGTCGTATCGCGGTTCAGCTACCTCGGTCTTGGGGCTTTCCTCAGGTTCCGATCCCGAAATGCGGCCCTTGAGATATTCGGCGAAAGAGCCAATATGGTCCTTGTGAACTGACTTGAACTCGGCCCTGCCACCTCCCGACTCCCGAATTTCCAGCTCACCAGAGGACTTCCCGGTCTGGTATCCCACGGAGGAAATCTCGCTGAAATCGAATTCTTCTACGGCGAGGGAGAACCATCGCCTCCTGAGGAACAGGAGTCGATGGTTGGTGGCTACGAGAACACCCTGGTGGTCCTGGTACTCGCCGGAGACGATGTTTTCCGGCAGCTCGTCTTCTCCAAGTACGTGAGGCAGCTCATTGAGCGCGTTCGAGCTGATCTGTTTGCGCCTAAGGGTCCGGTTGATGTCGTTGATGGTGGCAAGAGCGGCCCGGATACTGCGTTCCTTCGCATTCACCTTCACGCCTCCTTGCGGCACCCATCCCCGCCCGACCCAGCCTTCCACGCCTGTGCCGAAGATTCACTTATTTTACACCTGCTCCGGCATAATGTCAGCCCGCGATTTATTACCTTGGTCCGGAGAGATCGAGGGGCATGAGGGTGATCGCAGAGCCGGCGGGCCGGGGTGCTTCGGGGTATCTAATTCTGCTGGGGCGGAATGTGATAAACTGGCAAAAGCAATTGTTCGGCGTTAAGGTCGCAGGGCGGCTTCCCGCGCGCGTGAAGCATGCGCCCCACAGTGGCGGTGCTTCGATGGGTTCCGTTACGGGCTAATCGGAGGTGGAGATGCCTGACTTCGATTACGACATGGTGGTGATCGGCACCGGCCCGGCCGGGCAGAGGGCGGCGATTCAGGCCGCCAAACTGAACAAGCGAGTGGTGATCGCCGAGCGCAGCGGGGTGGTGGGAGGAGCGCGTATCAACACCGGCACTATCCCGAGCAAGACCCTGCGGGAGGCAGTATTGTATCTGTCGGGATACAGAGAGAGGGGCCTCTACGGCGAGTCCTACGCTGTCAAGCAGAACATCACGATGGAGGACCTGCTATTCCGGTCTGAGCAAGTAGTGCGAAACGAGATCGACGTGACGCGCCACCAGTTGATGCGCAACCGCGTTGAGGTGATTCCAGCCGACGTCTCTTTCGTGGACCCTCATACGGTCTGCCTGAAACATGTGGACGGTCGAAGTCATCAAGAGGTGACAGCCGCCAACTTCGTCATCGCCACCGGCACCAACTCCACCATGGACTCCCACATCCCTTTCGATGGCAGGCGAGTCTTCATCAGTGACGACATATTGAGCTTAGACCGCCTGCCCCGCACGATGACCGTCGTTGGCGCGGGCGTGATAGGCCTCGAGTACGCCAGTATCTTCGCAACCATTGGCGTGAGGGTAACCCTAATAGATAAACGCCCCCGTTTGCTTCCCTTTGTCGATGGCGAGATCATGGACACCTTGGCCTATCAGCTGCGCCAGGAACGATTGACCCTGCGCCTTGGCGAGGAGGTCAGCGGGATTGAACCCTTCGAGGACGAGCATGGGGAACGGGTCAGGATTAACCTCGCCAGTGGCAAACAGATCGTAACTGAGAAGGCGCTATATAGCATCGGCCGGACCGGGGCAACCCAGGGTCTGAACCTGGAGGGTGTCGGACTGGCTGCTGACCAGCGCAGCCGGATCAAGGTGAACTCCTCTTACCAGACAGAGGTGCCTCACATTTATGCCGTGGGGGACGTAATCGGCTTCCCGAGCCTGGCCGCCACCTCTATGGAGCAGGGCCGTCTCGCCGCCTGCCACGCCTTTGGAGTGGAGGCCAGCAGCATGCCCGAGTTATTCCCCTACGGCATCTACAGCATCCCCGAGATTTCCGTAGTTGGGGCCAACGAGGAGGAGCTGACAGAACAGGGCGTGCCTTATGAGGTGGGAAAAGCACATTATCGGGAAATAGCCCGAGGTCAGATCATAGGGGATAGCACCGGCCTGTTGAAGCTGATCTTTCATCTGGAAACTCGAAAGCTGCTTGGGGTCCATATCATCGGCGAGAACGCCAGCGAGCTAATCCACATCGGCCAGGCGGTCCTTGCCTTCGGGGGAACGGTCGATTACTTCGTCAATACCGTATTTAACTACCCAACCCTCGCCGAGTGTTACAAGACCGCCGCCTTCGATGGAATTAACCGGCTCGGGATGTGAGATTGCCCGATATGGATTGACGTCTGAGGAGGAAAAGGAGATGGCGACGCGGATAGAGCAGCCTCGGGCGGCCGGCCAGATGGCCGAGACGTGTGCCAGGTTCCTGGATAGTCTCGCCCAGGACCAGAAGGCCAAAGCGACGTTTCAGTACGTGGATGGGGAGAGGGTCTTCTGGTACTATCCTCCATTGAACCGGCACGGCCTTCCCTTGCGAGACATGGACCCACGGCAAAGAAGATTGGCCCTGGACTTGATGGCCAGTGGGCTGGCGGAGAGGTCCTACGAACAAGCCAAACAGATCATTGATCACGAGCTGGTCCTCGGGCAGATCGAAAGGGAGATGGGCACCGTCACGTACCGCCGCGACCCGGAGCTATATTACTTCACAGTGTTTGGCGAACCGGGCGGTGAGGACCCCTGGGGATGGCGGGCCGAAGGCCACCATATCTCGCTAAACTACAGCATCTGGCGCGATAAGGTTATCTCCATGACCCCGTTCTTCTTCGGGGCAAACCCGGCCGAGGTCAGGACAGGCCCCAAGACCGGTCTGCGTATACTGGGCCACAGCCAGGACCTTGCCTTCGAGCTGATGGAGAGCCTGGACGCTGGACAGAGAAGCAGGGCGATTATCTACGAGAACGCACCCGCGGATATCGTAACCGTTAACTCCACCAAAGCTTCGCTGCCTCGCGAAGAGGGGCTGCCCGCCTCCCGCATGTCGGGCACCCAGAAGGAGCTGCTGATAGCCCTGGTGACTGAGTACGTAGGCCGCGTACCCTCCGATCTGGCGCTGGAGAAGCTAGAGAGCTTAAAAGGGGAGGGGATGGAGCGACTACACCTGGCCTGGGGCGGCCCGCTAATGAGGAGTGAGCCCCATTACTACCGCATTCACGGCGGCAACTTCATGGTCGAGCACGACAACCGGCAAAACGGCGCCAACCACATCCACTCCGTCTGGAGGGATGTGGAGAACGATTTCGCTCAGGACGTGCTTCGAGAGCATCTTCTCCTCTACCACGTGATTTAGGACTCCTTACCCGCTAGGTTCACACTGCCATGTTCCGGCTTCGCTAGGCTTAAAGATGAACTGCGCCACCCAGATGAAGAAAGAGGTAGGTTACAGTGACCGAGCAAGCAATCGTTAACACGAGCGGAGCATTGATAGAGGACGCTGCTCTCCAGAAATTCAAGGCGAGCCTGCGCGGCGAGCTCCTGAGATCTGGCGATGAGGGTTATGACGCCTCCCGCAAGGTGTGGAACGGAATGATAGACAAGCATCCCGGTCTTATCGTCCGTTGCTCTGGCGTCTCTGACGTCATCAACGCCGTGAGGTTCGCACGCGAGCAGGAGCTTTTAGTCGCCGTCCGTGGCGGAGGCCACAGCGTTGGCGGCCTGGCCTTATGCGATGGAGGCCTTGTATTGGACCTCTCTCCCATGAAGGGAGTTCATGTTAGCCCGCTGGGCCGTACAGCCCGCGCGCAGCCGGGTGTCACCCTGGGGGATCTCGACCACGAGACCCAGGCCTTTGGTCTTGCCACTCCTGCCGGCGTCGTCTCCACGACGGGTATCGCGGGACTCACACTTGGAGGTGGCTTCGGCTGGCTCTCACCCAAATACGGGCTTACCTGCGACAATCTGATCTCAGCCGATGTTGTTACCGCTGACGGACAATTGGTGACCGCCAGTGATGAGGAGAACGCCGACCTGTTCTGGGGCATCAGGGGAGGTGGCGGCAACTTCGGGATTGTCACCTCCTTTGAGTACGAGCTGCACCCTGTCGGGCCTACCGTCCTGGCTGGAGTGGTCGTGCATCCTATGGCGAAGGCGCCCGAGCTTCTCCGGTTCTACCGTGACTTCGTCGCGTCGGCTCCGGATGAGTTCGGCGCCGTCTTCGCATTGCGGCTTGCCCCACCGGCACCGTTCCTCCCGGAGGACATCCACGGCAAACCCATAGCTGGCGTATTCGTCTGTTACGCCGGGCCGTTAGAAGAAGGAGAGCGTGTGCTACGGCCTCTCCGGGAGTTCGGCTCGCCGGTGGCCGACGCTGTTGCTCCGAAGCCTTTTACAGCGCACCAAGCCATGCTGGACCCCATGCAACCCCCTGGACGCAACTACTACTGGAAATCCGACGACCTCCCCGACCTCTCCGATGACACCATCGACACCATCGTGGCCCGTTCGGAGGCGATAACCTCACCTCATACAATCGTCGCGATGTTCCGCGTTGGAGGGGCGGTGGGCCGCGTGCCCGAGGACGCCACTGCGTACAGCCACCGGAACGCTGCCCACGCCCTCAACTGTAATGCCGCCTGGGTGGATGGAGACCCAGGGCCGCACATCGAGTGGGCACGCAACTTTTCGACGGCTATACAACCCTTCTCGGCTGGGGTGTACGTAAACTTCCTTGGCGATGAAGGGGAAGAGCGGGCCAAGGCCGCTTACGGCGCCAAGAAATATGATAGGTTGGTTGCCTTGAAGAACAAATACGACCCTACCAACTTCTTCAGGGTCAACCAGAACATCAAGCCAACTGTATGACGGCTCTCCAGGACGACTTGGCGCCGGTTCTTACCGGCCTTGGTCTCAGATCCCCTTAGAGATCGTTGTGGGTCACTGGGGCCTTAAGAATCGAGGAGCTTGGAGTCTACCGCGAGTGAAGGTTCATTACTGCCACATCGGGACTATGTTCGGTCGTTGCTACGAAAGTGTCATTCTGAGCCACAGGCGAAGAATCTGGGGTTGGGGGGTGAGATGCCCTGCCTGCTCCATACCCTTCGTCCGCTGGGGCTGACTCAGAGAGCCTGCACTGAGCTTGCCAATAGGGGTAGGGCGTCGACGGATGGTCTTGAGCGCTAGCCTGTCGTGGACGCGCCTATCTTCTCCCTGCCGGTGTCCGTGACGGAGTAGTAGCCCGCGCTGCCCGGCACCCTTTCAAGCCAGCGGAACTTGCTCCTGGCTGCGTTACGCAGTGCCTGAAGAAAGTTGGCGGGTTGGCGCCAACCCGCCATGTCAAACAGGGGTCCGAGCTCTTCCGCAGAGACAGAGTGGATGTCCAGGAATCGTCTGGCGCCCTCGGTCGCCACCACCACGCGTCGCATGTCGCCTATGGGAGAGCTCTCCGCGCAAAAACCGGCGAAGGCCTCCTTCGCTTCCGATTCCGCCTTTATGGCGGGCTTCGTAGAGCTGGGGCCCGGTGAGATGGACCGATTCGCCTTGGAGTCGAGCTCCCTCAACCGTGGGACTAGCGGAGCTGCATTTTTACCCACGGCAACTCCAGGCTCTGCTGTAGCGCCACCCTGCGTCTTGATAATGTCCATCGGCAGCTCCCTCAGCGCCAGGCTTACCACTTCCTGATAGACCTGCGGCTCACTGGCCTCTAAGGTTATGACGGCATCGCCAGGCAGTTTGATAGAGACTTTTAGTGTCATAAGTTAGCTTACACCTCGCTCGAGTTTTGCCCAGTGAAGCAACCCAAGAGATTCTGGTACAACTCTACACTGGACCAAGGGATGAAGTCAAGGGTAAACTGGTAGAAGTGTAACTGCTTGGAGAGACGAAAAGAAGCTACAGACACTCTTTGATCCTAACGGCCAGCGACCGTGTCATGCCGGGGACGGCGGCGATGTCGTCTATTCCAGCCTCTCTTATCCCTTTGATGGAGCCGAACCGCCGGATGAGCATCCGTTTCCTTTTGGGCCCGATCCCCGGCACTAGGTCAACGGAGGAGGCGATACTGCCCTTGCTGCGCAGCTTCCTATGGTAGGTGATGGCGAACCTGTGGGCCTCGTCTCGGATGCGCTGTACCAGGTACATGGCCTGGGAGTTGGCCTGCAAGATGATTGGCTCAGGGGTCTGCGGCACGTACAGCCATTCGTTCTCCTTGGCGATGGAGGCCAAAGGAACGAAATCGATTCCCATCTCGAGGAACACCTCTAGCGCCGCCGAAAGGTGCCCCTTGCCACCATCGATGAGCACCAGGTCGGGTATTATCCCCCAACTGTCGTCGCTGGTGGCGGGCGGCTCTTTCCCGTTCCGGTCTGTTACGTCATTCCCCTTCGCCTTGCCCTTAAGCGCCGCCAGCTGTTTGAACCTGCGGCGCAGCACCTCCTGCATCATCGCGTAGTCGTTGACTCCGTCCACTGACCGGATGCGGAATCTCCGATAGTGAGCGGGCTTGGGGAAGCCCTCCTGGAAAGTTACCATGCTGCCCACAGAGTTGGTGCCCTGGATGTTGGAGATGTCGTAACACTCAATCCGGTGAGGTGGGTTGGGGAGGTTTAGCTCTTCATTAAGCTCGGCCATGGCCTGCTGTACCGCGTCCTCGTTGGACAGCCACTTAGCCCGTCGCTGGGAAAGTCCTTGGGTGGCGTTCTCCGCTACCATGTTGATCAGCTTGCGCCGCTCACCGCGTAGCGGCCGTACCAGCGATACAGGCCCGCCCCGCTTCTCCCTTAGCCAGTGCTGGATCAGATCCTCCTCTTCCAAGGAGTGTTGGATAAGGATCCGCCGCGGGACGAGGGAGGCCGACTGGTAGAACTGCTTGGTGAACTGCGCCAGTATTTCCCCTGGAGGGTCATCCTGAGTTCCTTCCATCATGAAATGGTCCCGCCCGATTAGCTTCCCTTTGCGGATGAAGAAAATCTCTACCCAAGCCTCGTCCTGGCCTTCAGCCAGAGCTATCGCGTCCATATCGTGGCTGGCGTTGGAATACACCTTGATGCGCTGTTCGTCGATCACCTTCTCGATATTGCGGATCTGGTCCCTCAATGCCGCCGCCCACTCGAACTCCAGGGCCTCGGAAGCTTGGATCATCTTTCCTCGAAGGTCGTCTACTACCTTTTCCGTCTTCCCTTCCATGAACATGATCACCTGCTGGATGACCCTGTGGTACTCCTCCTTGCTGGCGGCGCCGATGCACGGTCCTATGCACCGGTTAATGTGGAACTCCAGGCAAGGACGAGGGTCCGTGCCGGTGATGACCTTGGTGCAGGACCGGTATGGGAACAACTTTTTCAGAAGGTCCAGCGTTTTCCGTACGCTTCCTGCGGTCGCGAAAGGGCCGAAGTAGCGGGCCCCTTGCTGGGTGACCCTCCGAGTGATATAGACTTGGGGGAAGTCTTCGGTTAGGTCTATCTTGAGGTAGGGGTAGCTCTTGTCATCCTTGAGACGGGCATTATAGAAGGGCCGGAATTTCTTGATGAGGGTACATTCGAGGATCAACGCCTCTGCTTCGGAGTCGGTGACGATGAACTCGAAGTCCGCCACCCGGGACACCATCCTCCGGATCTTCGGTCCCAGGTTGTGAGGGGAGCCAAAGTATGAGCGGATACGGTTTCTTAGATCGGCGGCCTTCCCCAGGTAGAGGACGCTGTCCTTGGCGTCTTTAAGCATGTAGACGCCGGGCTTCTCTGGGGCGATCCTCAGCCTGTGCTCAAACTCCTTACGATCCATTCCGCCACCTCGGCGCTAACTCAGAACGAAGGTGAGCGTTATGAGGATCGCCAGGACTCCCCCTATCACGATGGCGATGCGTTTGAGTTCGGCCTCTACGTAGTTGTACACAGTGGGTCTTTGCTCAGCATGCCGGCTGGGGGCAGGGCGCCGGTCTGCGATCCGTTGGGGTGCGGGCGCTTCGGGGGAGCTGCTTTCGTCCAGCGAGGTAGCAGCGTGCTTGCTCTCAGGCGGCTCTGAGGACGGAAAGATGGAGGGGGCGTCGGACGGCTCCCTGGAGTGCCTCTTCTTCCTCTGGCCCAACTGGGTCTGGCGGGCGGCGACCCGCCGGGCTCTACCCTGGCGAGGCATTAACTAAACACCTCCCCTCTCTCGATCTCTACCCATGTGGTTGACCTGCTCGATGTTCTCCCTTTCGCTCTCGTCGATCTCTGTTGTGGACCACCAGGCGTCCAGTATCTCCCGGGCAATCTCCGGTGAAGCGAGACGCAAGCTCATACATAGCACATTTGCGTCGTTCCAGAGCCGTGCCCCCTAGCGGTGCCGGCATCGGGGCACAGGGCAGCTCGTATCCCGGGCACTTTGTTGGCGGCCATACTGACTCCCGTACCGGTCCAGCAGAAGAGAATCCCCTGCTCACAACGTCCGTCGGCGACGTCTTCAGCCACGGCTGCCGCTACCTCCGGCCAGCGGCTGTCATCGCCCGCCTTCAGTGCGCCATGAAGCTCAAACTCCATGCCCCTTGCCTGGAGTTCCTCGACCGTCCAGTCGGTGAGATGTGTACGTTCATCACTGCCTACCGACAGCTTCATGCGTCCCTCTCTGCGAGAGGCCGACCGTCTGCTTTCCAGGAAGTCACGACCTGGGGTGGGTTCTATCGTACTCCTGGCGTACGTGATCCGTGGTCAAGTGGGTGTAGACCTGTGTTGTGGTTATACTCGCGTGCCCGAGCAACTCCTGTACGTGCCTCAAGGACGCTCCCCCCCGCAGCATGTGTGTAGCGAAGCTGTGCCGCAATATATGGGGAGTAATTGGCTTGTCTAGGGATGCTCTCTTGGCGCATGCCTTCAGAATGGCCCATACCCACTGGCGGGTTAGTCGGTCACCGCGATGGTTCACGAATACCGCCCGCTCCATCGGCGGGTTCACCTTTCTATCCTTGTCTTGTGTCGCCCCTGTACGCCCCCGGCCGTTATTCTTGGAGTTTGGACCGGAGGACGAGACCAGGCTGGGCTTTGCATCCTCAATGTAGGTCCTGAGGGCCTGCACAGCCCGCGGATACATATAGGCTAGACGCTCTTTTGACCCCTTGCCCAAGCAACGAATATAGCCTTCCTGCAAATTTACGTCGTGGGTGTTGAGGGCCACTAACTCGCTGACCCTGATCCCCGTGGCGTACAGGAGTTCCAGAATCGCCCGATCTCGTTTGCCCTCGGGGGACTCCGTTTTCGAGGCCTGGTCCAGTAATCCCTCAACTTCCGCTTCAGAGACGAACTTGGGCAGGGTGCGACCTACGCGGGGTGTGCTTAGGAACTCCGTCGGGTCCTCCGGGATAAGTTCCTCCTGGACAAGAAAGTTAAAGAAGGACTTTAGGGCCGCCACTTTCCTCGCGGTCGTAGTGTCGCGATAACTCTTCTTGCTTCGTAGGTTCGAGACGTAGTCCGTGAGGAGGCCCAGATTCACCTCGCCCCATCTCCGGTCGGGCCCCACCGCCACCGGATCGGAATTCCCGGAACTTGAGCTGTTACGCGATCCTTGAACGTACTCTGCAAACTGGTTCAGGTCGTTTCTGTAAGCATCCAGAGTATTCCTGGAAAATCCCTTTTCCACTACTAAGTGATTCAGGAACGAGTCCACAGACTCTCTCAACTTGTCCTCACTTTTCATCCCTAGAGTAGGCTCGTCTCGGAGTCAATTCTATCACACATCGGTATTCTCAAGCAGTCAGGCCCCGTTCGGAGTTTTGGCAATTCCTTGCGCTGCACGAATCGTGATGCTACACTCATCGCACCTTTTTTCGCTCTGCCCTCAGCAACCTCTTCGCCCGTTCTGGATAGGAATCGCAGTTCGATGCAGCGTACAAAGATCCGAGTAAAGGTCCCTGCTACCACCGCGAATCTAGGACCCTGTTTCGATTGTCTGGGAATGGCCCTGGACATATGGAATGAGGTGGTCGTCGAGTTGAGCCAGGAGACGACCGTGTCTGTCGACGGTCAGGAGACGACAGAGATACCAGCCGATAAAAGCAACCTTGTTTATCGAGCCATGGAGTATCTGTTCAACGAGGCGTCTTTAAACATGCCGGGCGTGGGGCTCCAATGCCACAACCGAATTCCCTTTAAGCGTGGGCTCGGCAGCAGCGCAGCTGCCATAGTCGGGGGGCTAACGGCGGCCAACCTGCTGATCTCGCGGACGGACCACGGGCCCTTCCCCGAACGGGACCTCCTTCGCTGGGCCGTGCACCTGGAGGGCCATCCGGACAATGTGACTGCCGCCCTTCTTGGAGGTCTCCAGCTGGTGACACAGGAGGAGCATACCCTGCTCTCGTCCGCAGTGCCCGTGCCGGAGGGCCTCCGAGCAGTGCTTTTCGTCCCGGAGATGACCATCGCCACTGAAGAGGCGAGGGCTGTCCTGCCCGACACCATCAGCAGGGCAGACGCAGTGTATAATGTCGGTAGAGTCGCGTTGCTGGTGAATGCCTTGGCTACGGAAAAGCTGGAAGATCTCCGGTACGCGACCAGCGACCGGCTGCACCAACCTTACCGCCAGCGGTTGTTCCCCGCCATGAAGGTCATCTTTGCGGCTGCCATGGACGCGGGTGCCCTTGGGGTTTTCCTCTCTGGCAGCGGACCGAGTGTACTGGCTTTGACTCAAGGCAGGGAGATGACGGTCGCGTACGAGATGGCCGAGGCGGCCCGTAAGGCAAGTCTTGACGGTGAAGTAAAAATAACGAGACCGTCTCCGCTGGGCACCCACCAGGTCGAAGAATAGTGGCGCGGCATGGAGGAATCAGGACTACGCCCCAGCCTCGTATGGGGATCAAAGCCGGAGAGCCGGCCCTCTTTGCCCACAGCCGAGGTATCCTCTTCCCGATGCTCAGTTTCGTCAACTCCCTCACCCCCGGCACTCTCACACAGGGAGAGGGGTGTCCGCAGGCCGGGGTGAGGGCCTCAAATGACCGTTCGCCGCACGCCCCAGAGCTTGCGTTGGGCTTATCGAAGTGGTGACAGGAAAGTGGGTCTCCTTTAGGGACTACATAATAATGGAGCGAGGATCCATGGTTTGCGTGAGATAGTCGTGCAGAAATACGGCGGGAGCTCCGTAGCCGACGCCAAGAAAATAACGGACGTGGCCCGCCGTATCGGACGGGCCAAGGATTCGGGCAAAGATGTGGTGGCGGTGATCTCGGCCATGGGCAATACAACGGACGAGCTGACCGACCTGGCCAATCAGATCGCGGGAGAGCCCGATCCCAGGGAGTTGGACTTGCTCCTCTCGACGGGAGAGCTGGTATCATGCACTCTGATGGCGATGGCCGTACGCTCCTTGGGATACCAGGCGATCAGCCTCAGCGGCCTTCAAGCTGGTATCTGGACGGATACGACTTATGGACGGGCGCGGATCGCTCGTGTGGACACGGCTCGCGTCCAGAAGGAGCTGGAGGAAGGAAAGGTAGCCATCGTCGCCGGGTTTCAAGGGGTGACTGAGGAGATGGACGTCACGACCTTGGGGCGAGGAGGCTCTGATACCACCGCCGTCGCCCTTGCGGCAGCCTTGGGCGCCCAGCAGTGTGAAGTCTACACCGATGTGGAAGGCATCTATACCGCGGATCCGCGGATAGAGCCACGGGCCAGGAAACTGAAGGAGATCGGTTATGAAGAGATGTTGGAGCTGGCCGTCTACGGCGCCAAGATGCATCCGCGTTCGATCGAGCTGGGGTCTGTATATGAGGTGCCGATATACGTGGCTTCCAGTTTCAACGACTCGCCGGGTACCCTCATTCATAAAGAGGCGAAAGGTGACATGGAGGAGAGAGTAAAGGTCACGGGGGTCGCCTACGACACTAACGTGGCGAAAGTAACGGTGCAGGGAGTTCCAGATCGCCCTGGAATAGCCGCTTCGGTGTTCGAACCGCTGGCCGAGATAGGGGTCAGCGTGGACACTATTGTACAGAACACCAGTGTGGAGCACCTGACCGACGTGAGCTTCACAGTGGCACGCACGGACCTCGGCAGAGCAGTGGACGCGATGGAACCGGTGGCACACTCCATGGGAGCGAAGGGGTTGACCACCGACGCCACCCTGGCCAAGGTGAGCATCGTGGGGGCCGGCATGCAAAACTCTCCCGGCTACGCCTCCCGAATGTTCCGGTCTCTGGCCGACAAAGATATCAACATAGAGATGATCACCACCTCGGAGATCCGCATAACCTGCATCATTGCGGAATCCGACGTAGAGAGAGCCATCCGTGCCCTGCATCCGGCCTTCGAATTGGAGAAGGAGGGCTAGCGCGCCAATTGAGCCAGCCGTATCTGTCTGTAATCATACCAGCATACAACGAGGAGCCACGTATCGAGGACACATTGAGGAGTGTGGTGGGCTACCTTCACTCCAGGGATCACACGTGGGAGGTGGTTGTGGTCGATGACGGTAGCACTGACTCCACAGCCCGCTTGGTCAGAGCCTTCGCTGCGCACGATCCGAGAGTTCGCCCGATCAGTGTTGCCCACGGTGGCAAGGGTTGGGCCGTCAACCGGGGTATGGTTTGGACAACCGGAGAATACAGGTTTATATGTGACGCCGATCTCTCGATGCCGGTGGAGCAGATATCTCGGTTCCTGCCGCCGGAAATCTCCGATTTCGATATCGCCATTGGCTCTAGGGAGGCGATAGGCTCCAAGCGTATTGGGGAGCCCTATCTGCGCCACTTGATGGGCCGCGTCTATAACTTCCAGGTCCGGCTGTTGGCAGTCCCGGGACTTGCCGACACGCAGTGCGGCTTCAAGTGTTTCAGTGGATCGGTGGCCCAGGAGCTTTTCTCGCTTCAGCGGGTCTATGGCTTCGCCTTCGACGTGGAAATCCTGTTCCTGGCCCGCAAAAGAAAGCTTCGTATCAAGGAAGTGCCGATAGATTGGTACTTCCGGCCCCAGAGCAAGGTGAGGCCTTTCAGCGACTCTCTGGTGATGAGCAGGGACGTGTTGAAGCTTCGCTGGCACAGCCTCAGGGGCAGATACAAGACCGCTCCGGCTTCTATCAACGAGCATTTTGTCTAACCTCAGCCGTCATCCACCAATTGCGTCAGGATCAATCGTCCTCAAAAACTGCTCAAATCGTCACCATATATGACCCGAAGAGCCTTGACCTGAGTATGGTTTTAGTGTATTCAGTAAGATAGTGGAGTTGACAAACTTGACCCGAATCGGTTCAATCGAACAATACTTATCCCGGATGCAGTGGCGTTCAGATAATTGCTCCATAGTGGGAGATATTCAAACAGTGTGGCGTAGTATCATTGCCATTTATGATGGCAATATAATAATCTTGGGTAAGATGCTCGACAGTCCAGCAACCATTTCGGTGGAGCGACCAGCGTGGTAGACCCAGTTCAAACAGAAGAGAAGGCCAAGCTCAGGCGAGAAAAAAGCAAAGTGGCCATCGCCCTGACCTTGGAAGGCAAATGGGAGAGGGCCACCCGGGTCAACCACGACATCCTGCGACTTTACCCGGAGGATGTAGAGGCCCTGAATCGCCTCGGCAAAGCCTTGCTGCAGTTGGGGCGGTACTCCGAGGCGAAATCGGCCTTTGAGAGAGCTGCTGAGATCGCGCCATACAACCCTATTTCCAGGAAGAACCTGGATCGCCTCGCCCATTTGGAAGAGACCTTGCCACCTCCGAGTGAGGCGAAAGTCATAACCCCGTGCTTGTTTATCGAAGAAAGCGGCAAATCGGTGATCACCCTTCTTCAGGAGCCTGGGCCCCGCCAGGTACTGGCGATGGTGGCTTCGGGGGACCCCGTCAAACTCGAGTGTCGCGACCGCTCCGTGGCCGTGCTGACCCATCATCGTGAGTATTTGGGCAGCATCGAGCCTAAACTCGGTATACGCCTGATACGGCTGATGAAGGGCGGCAATCGCTATGATGCTGCGCTTATTAGTGTGCATCGCCAGGACATCTCCGTCATCATGTGGGAAACCTACCGGCATCCCGATTTGAGCAACGTATACTCCTTCCAGACCAGGAGCAAACAGGATTACAAGGTATACTGGAGAGACGCTCTCCTGAGGTATGACATCGAGAGCAGTGTCGAGGAGGAGGACGAGTTCCCCTCCGACGGCCTGGAAAACTATCCTGATCATCAGTCCGATGGCGAGGAGCCAGCCGAAGCCCTTTACGTCGGCTCAGCATCGGAACACAGTCTCGAAGAAGACGAGGAATGACAGCTATCTCCGCTGCATTCTCCCTCTGTCCGTGACTAGAGTCAGCAGCCTCCCCCCTCGAATCGCGATCGTTTCCACTTCTCATTCCAAGCTACGCCTCTGCTAGCTAGCGCACAACCCGCCTCCCGCGCAACGCCAGGAGTACCCATTTCGGGCGATTCACCGGTGCGTGGCTCGACTCACCGTCGCCATTTTAATCGAGCTATCATCCTCGACAATCTAGCAACGGCGGCGTGGTCAGCGGCGGAATAATTCTCTACTAACCAGAGGCGGCCGTTTGCCCCACTTGAGGAATTGGCCCTGTGGCAAAGATAATCGGACTGGAGCTATCAGGAAATCTGTTATATCAGGTATAATTACTTAAATTTAGGAAAGGAACAGATACATGAGTTCGATCAAAGAGAAGGCTCAGCAGTTCTTCGATGCTTGTGAGACTGGAAAGGGATGGGAGACATGTCGGCTGTACTGCCACCCGCAGGCGACATTCTCGGCCCAGGCGGATGCGCTTGCTGGAGTCGATACCGTTGAGGCCTACACGGAGTGGATGAAGGGTTTGCTCACACCCGTGCCCGACGGCCACTACGAGGTGCGTTCGTTCGCCGTGGACGAGGATCGGAACAACGTGGCGGCGTACAGCGTATTCCGAGGTACACATACTGGCGAGGGTGGGCCCGTGCCTCCGACGGGAAAGCAAGTAGAGGCGGACTACGTCTATATCATGGAGTTCGAGGGCGACCTGATCCGCCACATGACCAAGGTTTGGAACGATGTAGTCAGTCTGAAGCAGCTCGGCTGGATGTAGTAAGGCCAGAGTTATTCCTGCTCCAGTAACGAAGTAACAGACGATCATCATCCATAGTCACGGTCGTTCGCCCTCCTCCTGACTTCGGTGTACCAACCGCCCCAAGATTCCGGCGGAGATCCCCAGCTGTTCCGTAGCCCTATTGGCGGCTCACGATTCCTTCTAATACCCCAGGCAAAACTCGACAAAACCCCTCCAATAGGTTTGGGTCGAGGGGTTAGGGCGGTTGGGCGCCAGAGATGCACCCCTTTTCTCCTAGCCCGGTCCATGCCGGCCTGGACTCTCTCCACCAGACGGCCCCTCTCCAGTTGGGCCCAGATCAAGGACATGTGATAAAGGGCCTCTCCAAAAGAGGGAGGTCGTGTCCATCCAGGACTCGGAGTAGGAGCGGATCCCCTGTCCCCAGGTCTTCAGGCGCTCGAGGGTCTGGGCACCCCGTCTAGGACACTCCTGAAGGCCCTGTCCATCGCCCAGACCAGGATCACGTCGAAGAATCGCTTACTGACAGCGTCCAGCAGCGCGCGCCAACTGGTCGGTAGGGAGAGGGCCCAAGGATGAACACTAGTCTAAAACGGTGCTTTAAACGTGTACGGGCAGCGCGGGACCCGATCGGTCTCCAAATCATGCGCAGGTAGGTGGTCCTCCGGCAGCCGGTAAGCCGAAGCGCTTAGGGTTTGGCACTCTTTTGACGGCGCATTCCCGTTAGAGTAATATACCGTTGTTGCCGAAAGCCGGCACAGTAACGTGATCCCGTCTCCTATACGGGACCGAACCGTAAGTTCCCATTCGAAGGAGAGAGCGCTGCGCTCGCTGCGTGGGAAAGGAGAGCGGGAAGGCGCGAATCGGACAGGAGGAGGAGCCATGAAGTTCGCACGGTACCTTGCCCATGGACAGATCAGCTATGGGGTGCTGGAGGGCAACACTCTCCGAGAGATCACCACTACCCCATTCGAAGGGTTCCAGATTACGGACCACTCCCACAAGCTGGATGAGGTCAAACTGTTGCCCCCGACCGCGCCCACAAAGATTCTGGCCGTTGGGCGGAACTTCCCCAGCCACACTGGCGACCGGCCGGTCCCGACGGAGCCAGAAATTTTTCTCGTAACCCCTTCCGCGCTCATCGGCCACGGCGAGGCCATCATCCGTCCCAATGACGTGGAGACGTTTGACGAAGAAGGCGAGTTAGTGGTCGTGATGAAGAGCCGGTGCAAGCATGTTTCCAGCGGCGAAGCGCTGAAGTACGTGTTGGGGTACACATGCGGCAACGATGTCAGTGCACGGGAGTGGCAGCGCTCGGATAGACAGTGGTGGCGGGCGAAGTCCTCTGACACGTTCGCTCCTGCGGGTCCGTTCATCGCGGACGACGTCGATCCTCAAGACGCAGTGATCCGGATCAGGGTCAACGGTACCGAGATACGGGCCGACAACACCGCTAACCTCCTGTTTGACGTTCCTGCTGTCATCAGCTTTATATCACGGAGGCAGACCCTGGAACCCGGGGACCTGATTTTTATGGGCGCTTTTGGCAAACCGTCGCACATAGACGCCGGTGACATTGTGGAAATAGAGATCGAAGGGATAGGAGTTCTCTCCAACCCGGTAGAGAGGGAAGAATAGCCCCGCGAGGTAGGGTAGCCATGACCAGCGGTAACAAAGCTGATGTGCTCGTCAAAGGGGGCCTCATGGTCACGGGCCGGGATATTTCCCGGCGCGACGTGCTAATCACCGGCGGCCTGATATTGGAGCTCGGCGACGACCTTTCCCAACGAGAAGCATCGCGGGTAATCGACGCCTCCGGAAAATACGTATTGCCGGGGGCCGTAGACGCTCACTGCCACCCAGTGTACGCCGACAAGATGGACCAATACTCCATTTGCGCCTCCTACGGAGGTGTGACAACGGTGCTGGCTTTCATAGGCAACGTCGCCGGCTGGGGGCTGAGTGGCTACACGACCGATGTGATCAAGAGGTTTATTGAGGAGGGCGAGCGCCTGTCGTATATCGATTTCTCGGTTCATGCCACGTACACCGCGGCGGACGAGGATACTCTTGAGCGGTCAGTACCCGAGCTAATGCGCATGGGCATCATCTCCCACAAGATGTTTCTGGCCTATCAGCGGCGGGGCATGATGATGTCGGACAACGGCATGATGAAAATAATGGACCTGGCGGGGAGAGATGGCGGCCTTGCCATGGTACATGCGGAGACCGGCTGCTGCATCGATTATCTCATTGACCGGTACACCGTCGAGGGGAAGACTTCTTCAGAATGGTTCCTCCCATCCCAGCCCAACATCCTCGAGGCAGAGGGCGTCTACCGAGCTAATGTGTTCTCACAGGTAACGGGCTGTCCCCTGTATCCGGTGCATCTCAGTACCCACGAAGTGATTCCGCTCGTGCGGGGGTTCAGGCAGGAGGGCCTTCCTCTTTTCACCGAGACTTGCTCACACTACCTCACTCTTACCAACGACGAAATGCTGAAGGGCCCCCTAGCGAAGGTGGGCCCTCCCCTTCGCCAGAAGGAAGACTGCGATGCGCTGTGGGACGCCCTGGCCGATGGGACTATCGATGTCGTCGCCAGCGACTCTGGGGGCCTCACCAAGCTACAGAAGCTGACGGGGAAATTGGACACCGATCCTTCGGACCCAGTCCCCCCGGACGCGGGGAAGAATGTGTTTGAAGTCCGCTATGGCCTGAATACGATAGAGTTCATGGTGCCGGTCGTCTGGAGCTATGGGGTCAACAGGGGAAAGATCACGCTTCCCCGGCTTGTGCAGGTGTTCTGTGAAAACCCAGCCAAGATATTCGGGCTCTACCCAAAGAAGGGGGTAATTCAACCTGGTTCGGACGCCGACCTCGTCATATGGGACCCGGCCAGGATCCACCTAGTGGACCGGCAGCACGGCAACTCCGACTTTTGCGCCTTCGAGGGTCTTGAGCTATTGGGTATGCCCGAGTTGACCATGCAACGGGGAGCGGTGGTTATGGAGAAGGGGGAGATCGTGGGTCAGCCGGGACGGGGACGGTTCCTGCCCAGGGACCCCAATGCTGCCGCATATGCGCCCAAAGGACACAAGATAGAAAAGTGAGGATTGATCCTCTCACGGCAGCGCCAGGGTAGCGAGTCCGGGCGACAGTATGGGCCTGCTCGCCTGGTCCTCTATCCAAAGCTCGCAATCGACCAGGTTGTCGTCCTCTCCCTCCGACTTGCCGGTCACCCGGCCCTTGCAGACGAGTCGGTCTCCTGGGAAAGAGAAATCCCGAAACCGGAAGCTTAGCCTGGCGATCACCCCAGGGTCCCCAGCCCAGTCGGCCAGCATCTGAGCCAAGAATGCGCCCAGCATCTGCCCGTCAATAAAGGGTCCGGCAAACCCCAATGCTCTCGCGTACTCTTGGTCGTAATGGTAGCGATTGAAGTCCCAGGTTGCCGCCGCGTAGATTACCATACGCTGTAGGGAAATCTCTTTACATAACGGTGTGATTTCGTCCCCGATGCTTACGTCCTTGAAGGACAAGGGACGGTCAAGGGTTCGAGGTGGCATCTCCGGCTCGATGATGGAATCGCCTGGAACTGGCTCACTGGGCTGTCTTACCGCCTCGTCGGGTGCCGGCTCTTTTGGTTGCCTTACCGTGTCCTTCTGTGAGCCTGTATCCCGAAATATTGAGGTCTCCCTGTTCACCGCGAGCTTCTCCTGGCGCTGGTTGGTATAGGTGATCTCCGAAACCAGGAAGAGGAGCTTGCCGGTGCGGCCATCCCGCTCTCGAATGTCAGCAATCCTCCACCGGACAGTCAGGACGTCCTGAGGACGAAGGGGCTGGAAGAGCTCGTACTCGTTGCCCCCCCTTATCTCCATGCCGAGGGGAATCCTGGGCCTCCTGGCTGGAGTCCCGGATTCGTCCAGGTCGCCGCCCAGATACTGCATCGTTTCGCATACAAATGTCGGCGGAGCGACTATCCCCTGGTACTTGGTCTTGAGTGCGTAATCCTGATCGTGATACACGGGGTTGGGGTCTCCAATGGCCGAGGCGAATTTCCGGATGGATGCGCTGCTCACCTCCTCAGGAGCGGTGAACACCCACTCCTGGCCAAGCAATGCCATGACATCCGGCGTTAAAGCGGAAGACTCGGGACTGGGCATCTGCCTCCCTTGCGCGAGCCCGATTTCAGTCCAGGATTGCGATGGCGTCTACCTGGATTAGTGCGTCGGGGTGGGACAAAGAGCTGACCACCACCCCCGTCGCCGCCGGGAATACGTCATCGAAGACTTCCCGGCGCACGTCGGCCTGAGCCCGGTATTTCGCGAGACCCGGAGAGGTGACGAACTCGACGGTCTTAACGATATCGGCCAGTGTGCCTCCCGCGGCCTCCACAACCCGGCGGATATTATCGTAAGCCTGCCTGGACTGGGCGACGATGTCCATTTCCCCTACTATAGAGGCGGTGCGGTGGTCTATGCCCATCTGGCCCGAGAGGAATAGGTACTTGCCGCTTCTGACGGCTGCTGGGCCCGCCGCGACGCTGGAATAGCTGCTCCATCCCGCCGGCGTAACAGTCTCCCGACCCTCGCCCAGAACGGCTACGGTTTCGACCTCTATGAGGGCCTCGGGGCGAAGGAGGCGGTTCATGGCGACTTCCGTCGACGCGGGAACCGCCTCCTTGGCGAATCCTCGGAGGACCTCCCAGCTCGACTGGTACTCCTTTCGGCAATCGGGAGTCAGGTACTCCAGGGACTTAGCGAGGTGGCGCGGAGTGGCTCCAGCCTCCTCCAGGACCTCTGAAACTTTCCCATATATGGCTGCTGCCTGGTCCACGGCCGATATCTGAGAGCTCCCTTCCGGCTGGTCTCGGCGGTCTGCGGTGATCCCGGATATGCAAAGTAGGTCTCCCGCCCGCACACCGGGGTGGTAAGTGAGGCGGTCGTAGCGAGGCCACCCTGGATTGACGGCCTCTTTCTTGGAGTCCAACACCGCTACCGCGTCTACTTCGATTAGTCCGTCTGGGCGCAGGAGGCGCTCTACCACTATCCCGGTGGAGGCAGGCCAGCTGCCTTTGAAGTATTCGCGACGCACCTCAGCCGTGTCCCTGTATTCGGGCAGCGCCTGAGGGGCGATGTAGTCAACGGTCTTGACCACGTTCTCGAATCCGGCGCCCGCGGCCTCCAGAACCACCTTCAGCTTCTCGTAGGCCAGGCGGATCTGCTCCACCACGCCACCTCTGCATACCACTCGCCCCAGGTTGGGGTCGTACTGGCTGCCCGACTCGCCGGACAGAAAGAGGAGTCCACTCTTCTCCACGCCCATGGAGAAGGTGTAGCGTTTGTAGTCCAGCCAGGGGAAATTCTCAGGGGAGATTATTCGCTTGGGGCTCACTCTTGCCTACCTAATACTGGTGCGGGCGTATGAACAGGACCAGGCGCACGTTCGTCTGGCGGGTACATGCCGCCGCGGGGCCTCCCTTAATCCCTTCGGAAAATCCGGGGTCTACTATAGCACAATCACCGAACTAAGAGGGGGCGCAATCCGTAGGTCGGTTTTCCGGCGCACGTCAGGGTGTACAACGTCTGTACGGCATGGCATAATGGGCCCGTTTACCACCTGCAGGTTGAAGGTGCGCCGGACTGCTGCCTAACGCACGGCCCACGGATCGCTGTTTCTGGGTAGCGCGTAGGGACAAGCAAGGCCAGATAATGGATACTTGACAGCCGGGGGATTGCGCGATGCGTATCTGTTCCTTCTTACCCAGCGCCACTGAGATGGTCTTTTCCCTGGGCATGGGCGATCGAATATACGGAGTCAGCCATGAGTGTGATTATCCTCCCGAGGCGAGAGACCTGCCCAGGATAGTGAATTCTGTCTTCGAAGACCGCTACTATTCCAGCTCGGAGATCCATGAGATTATTCAAGGCCGTCTCGAGTTGGGCAAGGGGATATACGATATCGACGAGGAGCTTCTCCGGCAGGTGGAGCCGGACCTGCTGCTCACCCAGGAACTCTGCGGGGAGTGAGCGATTACGGCGCGGCAGGTTGCCGACGCGACCGAGGACCTTCCCAAGAAGCCTGTCATCCTGTCCCTTGATCCCACTTGCCTGGATGATGTGCTGAGAGACATCATGCGGGTGGGAGAAGCGACCTCATCAGGGGAGGAGGCCATCAGGTTGACTACGTCCCTAAGTCGGCGTATCGACCGTGTGAGGGGGAAGGTCGCCCTATCAGACGCGAAACCAAGAGTGGCCTGCTTGGAGTGGATGGAGCCGGTGCTGTGCGCCGGTCACTGGGTCCCCGAGATGGTGGAGCTGGCAGGGGGAGAGGACTGTTTGGGCAGAAAGGACAGTCCGTCCTTCAGGGTCGAGTGGCAGCAGGTTCTGGAGCAGCGCCCAGACGTAATAGTGGTCACACCCTGCGGGTTCGACGCGAAACGCACCCTGAAAGAGGTTCCCCTGCTCACCTCGCGAGAGGGGTGGGAGTCGCTGCCGGCGGTCCGAGAGGGGAGGGTATATGCCGTGGACGCCAGCTCCTACTTCAGCCGTTCTGGTCCAAGGGTGGTGGACGGCCTGGAGATAATGGCTGAAATGCTGCACCCCGAGCTTTTCTCGGGGATGGTGCCCGAGGGAGCTGCCATCCGCATCTACGGGGAATCCTTTTCGCCTTGAGCGTCGTGACTCCTGTCCGGCGGTACTGGCTCAGCCGGAGAGCCCGGCTCCGCGGTCCCTGGCAGGAACACCGTGCGCCGTTCGTAACCCCACTGCCTGTGAGCCCCCAGCCCGGTTAGACTCAGCGAGGCTCAATTTAGCTTAGGTCCCTTGTAAGGGCTACGCTTGATCAATGCTTCCCTGATCCTCTTATTGGCGCCCTCGAGTAGCGGTATCTCATAGTATAGTCGCTCACCGGTGTTGGGGAGTTCCAGGAGTCGTTGCTTCGCTTTTGGGGGCAGCTCCAGGTAGTGAGCTACTGAGTACGAGAGTTGTTGTGGTTCCTGATCGACCTTCGCCTGGTGGGTCCAGCCACCCTGGAGTCCCGACAGACCCCGCAGGCACTCTTCGAAGAGCTCCGAGGCCTTATCCAGGACACCTGCGCCGACCTCCCCGAGCTCCTCAGAGATGTATTCTACCTTTCCCTTGAGGTATGGGCTTTCCTGTAACGTCTCGACTAGACGGAAACGTCGCTCCCCGATGGTGGAGAGGTTCATGCGCCCGTCCTCCAGCCGCTCGACCTCAGTAATCCGCGCCGTGGTGCCAACCCGATAGGGTGTTGCCGGCCCTCCCACTTCCTGTCCATCCTGGATCAAGACCACTCCGAAAGGGGCTTCCTCCTCAAGGCACTCACCGATCATGAGCTTGTATCGCTCCTCGAATATGCGAAGAGGCAACTTCACGCCCGGGAACAGTACTGTGTTCAGGGGAAACAGACGAAGCTCTCCAGTCGCATCGTCGTTTCGGATCGGCTGGTCATCCATTTCACGGGGAGTATAGTGCTTGCTACTCGGGAACACAAGGCGGGCGCATTTGACCTGGTACGGCGACACGTTGCGGCTGAGGGGCCCCGATTTTTCTATGTATACGGGTTCACAACCTGGAGCTCCTCCGGCTGAAGTCGATCTTGGCTGACAAGCGCTTGAGCCGCGGACTCGCTAATGTTACAATTCCTGTGGTCAATCCGCTGTAGCTAGGATCGCATTCGGTCGTAGCTCTGGGAGGTCTGTTTGAAACTTGGCATATTCGTCGCCAACCAGTATTCGTCTGAAGGTTCGATGTACCAGAAGATCGAAGAGAGCCTGGAGGTGGTCAGGGCAGCGAGGGATGCGGGATTCGATCTAATAGCGGCCGGTTCCCACTATCTCTCTCATCCATATCGGATGCCCACGTGCTTTCCATACCTGGCGCGCCTGGCCCCGGAAGCAGGGGATATGACGCTGGCGTCCACGATTATACTGCTTCCGTTGCACAACCCAGTGGAAATCGCCGAGTCCGTGGCTACCCTGGACGGAATTACGGACGGCAATTTCATTTTCGGTGTCGGCATCGGCTATCGGGAAGAGGAATACGCCGCATTCAGCATACCGAGGAGCGAGAGAGTCCCCCGGATGCTCGAGTCCTTGAAGGTAATGAAGATGCTGTGGACACAGGAGGAAGTGGAGTATCAAGGCAAGTTCTATGACCTGCCCAAAGCGAAGTCGACGTGTCAGACGACCCAGAAGCCTCATCCTCCCATATGGATAGCTGCGGACCACGACAAGGCAATAAAGCGGGCGGCGCGTCTGGGTTATCCCTGGGTGATCAACCCACATGCTACTGTGTCCCATGATTAAGGGCCA